>NZ_JBPDIH010000010.1:0-132288 GCF_052030545.1 Thalassotalea sp. PLHSN55
ACAAACTAATTATGGCTCTGTCTTTTTAAGTTAACCCACGAATGGAGGCTAGCCTCGTGGGGAGTCATTATGTCTATGCCCAAAGGAACTGACGATCAATGAATCAAGATTGGATTCTTCAAAAAAAGGAAACACGTCGGACTTTTTCAAAGTCTACTTGGGTGCCTTTGAGAGCATCAATTAACGATGAAAAAGGAAACTGCAAATATATAGGGCACGTTGGCGAGTACTTTGGTTGTGGTTCTGTAGCATTTCCTCCAGAGCACAGAGAAATAGCAGAAAAAGCTAGCTGGAGTGACATTGGTATTGGTTGTACTCCTCAACCTTATGCCTATGAAGATGGCTATTATTCTACAATTGAACAGTACCAATGGAATGACAAAGAACCAATCGGAATCCATCTTATATTTGAGCACCCTCAACCTGTAGTTGGCGGAAGTTTATGGATATTGAATCCTGACTTAGTAGTAGCGCTTCGTCTTATTAAAGAGGGAAGTAACTGGGTAAGGCCAGAAGAGAATTTTGTAGTAGTAGCTCGGGAGGTTCTCGATGACAAAGGGGAACAGCGCCTCATCGAAATAAAAAGAGAGTTTCTTCTCGACTATTTAGCGGCTAGAAATTTATCTCTAAAGCTATCGTACTATCGACAAAGAGTTGAAAACGTACCGACACTTGAAAACAGCGAATATGCTGACCTGAAAGACCACCAAGAAGAAAGGGATGGCGGCCGATATGAACTACTTATTCGCAATGTGAATGATGTATTTGGCGGTAGTTGGGCAATGTTTCGTGCTTGGCGTACAGATGTAGACGAAGAGGAAGACGCTCCTGTAATGGGGCCCGAAACAAACGAAAATACTGATTATGAAAAGTCTGAAGGAAACAAGTCCGGTTATGATGGTGTACGGGTGGAAGGAGAATTTTGGCGGGATGAATGGGTTGAACACCAAGGCATAAGCAAACGCGTTAGAGGGGACGCTGATACAAATCTACCTCAATTCATAGTCGAAACTGATAGTACTCGTATCGCATCAGCTGAGCTAAACAATGAAGACGTTGGAAGGTGGCTGTGGTTTCGTTCAAGTATTGTAAATGAGCTGTTGGGGCTTCGAGGCTTCTCACTTGAATGGTATACAGCCGAAACAGGTTCTATTCACTCAACGTCCGGTTATCGAATTCACTTTGGAGTAAACTCAGCGGATTTCATTACTGTATATGCTTATGACATCGCCCGTCTGCCTTCATGGGAACAGCACTTATGGGCCGCACATAATGCAGTCCCAGAGGGCAAGGTTTCCAGTGAGTTGTTAGATTCTCAAGTTAAGGCTCAACCCGCATCCACACATGCAGTAGAGGAGTTACTTTTCGAAGTAATGCGCATGCTGGAGAATGGATTTAAGCAAGAGTTTAATGTTTCTCTTTTCTCACATGATATAGACCGTGAAGAAGCCTTAAAGAAAATATCCAGATTCGAAAGTAAAGATCAGGCGTCATTGCTAAGGCTAGCAAAAGAAATTGTACGCGTTTTCTCTGACCGGCTTAATGTCAAAGAGTTGCGGGCGTTATCAGTACATGCGAATAAGGATAAACTTGGCTCAAATAAACTACTTCAAGACATACTATCCCAGAAGGTTGGAGATGATGCTGCTCGTAAAGTCTTTGGTCCAATTGTGGGTGCTTATGATATGCGAGTAGGTGATGCACACCCGACAAGTTCAAAAATCGGAGAAGCCTTAGAGCTTGCCGGAATTGACACTGAAAATTCGTATTTAAGGCAAGGGCAACAATTGATTTCCAATGTTGGGCGGTCAATTTGGTGGATTGGTAAGATGATGTTTGAAGACCCTAAAAAATGATGAGGCCCGCAAGATGGCATAACAAGGCGCTGCTGTCGGACAAATTTTCCGCTGTGCTACAAATTTGCCGCAGAGCGCAGCGTTATTCGTTAGTTTAGGGTACCGATTCTAACAAGTCATTAAATCAGGACAAAAAACAGCTGGTTTTTTACTCGTGCCTTGCTAATTTTTATGAAAAATAGTTTGCTTGGTTTTGATTCGCTAGACATTTTAGCAAACTATTATTTGCCTCTAATAGCGTTTGTTTAGAAGAGTTAATTGATGTTTCGAAATTGGTTAAAGATAATCGTAGCCTTATTTTTCCTTACAGGTTGCGCTGAAAGAGTAATAAATATTACTGATAATGAAGGGAAGATCGTCGGCGGTTGTAATGCCGGTTTTGATTGGCATATTTATGGCCTGCAAGACTCTATTGATTATATGCTCTATGAGTGTGCCAAAGATTCAATAGCTAAAGGTTTCTTAATATCAGATGAAAGGCTTCTTACTCTTGATTTTACGTTACCACAACTTCCTGAAGGCAAGCAGTGGAATGAGGCTTTGCATGGCGTTGCACCACTTCCATAAGGGATGTATCAGCGAAAGAAAACTCGGTTATATTCTTGCTGCTATAGAATACGAATATCAAAAGGTTGCTTGGTCAGCAGAAGATGATTTAGCTCACGGCAAAATCAGTCAGGCTGAATTCAATCGAATAATCAAAGAAGCCAAATTTAAGTGGCTTGGCGAATAAAACACATAACAAGCCCATGAGTGCTTTTAGTTTATAATTTGGGTATTTATTAGCTAAGGTCAGTAATGTGTCAGTCGTTATCTTTTCAAACTAAGTTGTAACTGCTAGCTTTGGTTGGCAAGAAATAGTCAGGTTTAGTTGAACGCTCTTTACTAAACCTGACAGACTTGGTTATAAATTTTGTTTGCAGTATTAATTAGTTTCTTTGGAAAAACCTTGCATGTCTTCCAATTCAACGCCTTTCGTTTCATGTACATACTTGATCACAAAAATAATCGAAATAGCGGCACATAGCGCGTAAATACCGTAAGCACTTGCTAGGCCTAGTGAACTCAGCAGTAATGGGAAACTCATGGTGATTAAAAAGTTACTAAACCACTGGAAGAAACCTGCAACAGCAAGGCCTGAACCTCGAATTTGATTCGGGAACATTTCGCCTAACATAACCCACATAACTGGTCCCCACGACATATTAAAGAATATGACGTAAAGGTTAGCTGCAACCAATGCCAAGGTGCCCATTGAGTCTGATAATGATACAGCGCCAGTAGCATCGAGTGAGCTGGTTGAAAATGCAAATGCCGTTAATGCTAATGTTATTGCCATGCCAATAGAGCCAAAAACCAGTAAGGGTTTACGTCCTATTTTATCAACGAGTAATAGCGCGACAACACAAGCGAAAATACTGACTAGTCCCGACACTGTATTGATAAACAACGCATCACTTTCTGTAAAGCCAACCGATTGCCACAATACTGCGCCGTAGTAAAACACAACATTAATGCCTACCAGTTGCTGGAAAGTTGCTAAGCCGATACCAACCCAAACAATTGGGCGTATTTTCCTAGTGGTTTTATCAATTAAATCAGACATTTTAGGTTTATGGTGATCTGATGCTAAAGAGGCGTCAATTTCGGTGAGTTTCTTCTGACCTTGGGTATTGCCATATAGCTTTTTCAAAACGACTAAGGCGTTTTCTTTATTACCTTTAACCACTTGAAAGCGAGGACTTTCAGGAATGAAAAACAACGCAACTAAAAAGATAATGGCAGGGACAAGCTCAACCCAAAACATCCAACGCCATGTTTCAAAACCCAGCCATAGTGTATTTAATGCTGATCCTGAAATTTCAGCTAATAAATAATTACTTAAAAAAGCCGAGGTTAAACCAATGATGATGGCTACCTGTTGAATAGAAGATAAACGGCCGCGATAAGATGCGGGTGCAACTTCACTAATATAAGCAGGGGTCATCACACTTGCCGCGCCAACAGCTAAACCACCCACGATTCGGTAGATGATAAATTCAGCTGAACTGGTAGAAATACCTGAGCCCCAAGCTGAAATAACAAATAGTATCGCGGCAATAATTAGCATTGTTCTACGACCATAAAGATCTGCTAATCGACCGGCAGCAGCGGCACCCAAAGCGCAACCAAGTAGCATAGATGCGACATTAAATCCGGTACCGGCAGCGTCTGAATTAAAAGCGACTTGCAGGCCTGCAACTGTGCCGTTAATTACACCGCTGTCAAAACCAAAAAGGAAACCACCTATAGTGGCAACGCAGCTTATCAGTATGATAAAGCGAAGGTTTTCGGTGTCCTGTGTAAGGGCTGTGTTCATGCAATATTCCCATTAATAAAGTTGTTTTTATTGTAATTACGTTAAATGCTTAGTGACTCATCGATGCTAAGCCGTTTAGTCATTTAACTGGTTGTTATATATTGTTTTATTTTATTTTTTACGCATCCGGCAGCGGTTTGTCGGATTTTATTTAGCACACAATAATGAGCTAGTGTGATTTATTATGCAAGTAAATGATTTTTGTTGTCTTGGTTTATAGCATTTTTAATAAGTTGATCGGTCAGTAAGTTATTATTTTTCTGTGGTTATTCTAGTTTCAGTTACTGGTCAGCTAAATTGTTTGAATTGAACGCTGTTGATTGGATTTGATTTTTTGTGGTACATTGTTAATCATAATGATTATTAATTAACAATGTTTTGCACTTAAAACAATTGTTACACAACAGGAATAATGTAAATGACGTTTGCTAAAAACAAGGCGATTGGGGTATGTAGTTTGCCACTACTATTTGCTGCCACAGGTTGCACCATTGATAACTCGACAACAAAAACGTTACCGACCGTAGTGCTACAAGAAGCTAAAACCGGTAGTTTTGGTGATCAAGGGGATGGCACATATATTAATCCTATTTTGAATGCTGATTATCCCGATTCAGACATTGAACAAGTCGGCGACACTTATTACATGATCACCTCTAAGCAGCATATGTCTCCGGGGATGCCTATTTTGGAATCTAAAGACATGGTCAATTGGACTAACGTTGGTCATGCGTTTCCTAAATTATCGTGGGCGCCAGAATATAATGCTGATCGTATGAATGGCTATTCATTTGGTACTTGGGCAGGTGATATCGCTTACCACGAAGGCAAATGGTATGTGTATCAAATTGATTATCAACATGGTTTGATGGTGACCACCGCTGATGATATTCGCGGCCCGTGGAGTGAACCTATCATGATGTTACCTCATGCTGAAGTGTTAGATGACCCAGGCGTTTTTTGGGATCACGAAACGCATAAAGCTTACGTTATCATCAATACCGGTACTAAGCATAAAGGCCCTGAAAATACGATTGAAGGTAATGAAAATCGCATTTATGAAATGAGTTGGGACGGTACTAAAATTTTAGATGAAGGCAAACTTGTTTATACCGGCATGGGTGCAGAAGCGGCTAAAATTTATAAGATTGACGGTACTTGGTATATTTTTATGGCGCAATGGACCATGGGAGATAAATCTACCAAGCCTGGCGTTAAAAATCCTAAAAATGACCGTAAACAACTCGTGCTTCGTTCAAAAGAAAGTATTTACGGCCCTTATGAAGTCAAAACGGTATTAGAAAAAGGTAAAGAATTTAACAATCGCAGTGCGAGTCAAGGCGGGCTAATGCAAGCACCCGATGGCTCTTGGTGGTACATGCATCAGCTTATTCAAAATGACGATATTCCTTTCCAAGGTAGACCACAAGTACTTGATCCTGTGACTTGGGTAGACGGTTGGCCGATTATTGGTTTTGATGAAGACAATGATGGTATTGGTGAGCCTGTTAAGCGACACAAAAAGCCGATTGACGGTTACCCGATTGCTGCGCCAAGTTCAGATGACGATTTTTCTGCTGAACAATTAGGTTTCCAATGGGAATGGAATCATAATCCAAGAGACAGCCATTGGTCATTAACTAAAAGACCCGGTTGGTTGCGCTTAACGGCGAGCAAAGTGCTACCTAATGAAAAAGGTTACGGACCAAAAATTAATGAGTGGACCAATAATGACGGCTCAGACTCTGATTTTTGGCGTGCTAGCAATACCTTAAGTCAACGTATAATGGGGATCACCACAGGTACTGCCGTTGCTAAGTTTGATATTTCAGGCATGCAGCCTAATCAGCTAGCGGGTTTTGTTCGTTACGGCGGCGTATTTAACCTACTTGGTGTGCAAATGAATGAGCAAGGCAAGAAACATTTGTTTTATATGGACCCAATGAGTAATAAAACCCTTGGCCCTGAAATAACGGGCAACGACTTATATGTGCGTACATCGAATGCCCGTAACCAAGCTACTTATGAATATAGTTTTGACGGCAAAAGCTTTAAAGCATTTGGTCCAACGTTTACCATCGCATTTGGTAAATGGACAGGTGATCGCTTAGGTTTCTTCTCATGGAATGAAAAAACTGACCAAGATGCCGGATATATTGATGTTGACTGGTTTACTTACGATTACGACGGCCCTAAAGCGGCGAAGTTATCGCGCTAAGCGATAGTTTTGTTATTATTCTCTTTCAGTAGAGCAATATGTATGTCGCCCAATGGCTTAATATTATTGCTTGCTGAAAGAGAACAGCCCCTAGTTTTTTTGCTGATATATTTTTTTTATATCGACACCAAAAGTTAATACGCTGATCGGATACATTGATTTTGGCAAAGAAAAGCTAATTTGGCTTTGATAGGTTTTCGTTGATTGGTCAAAGACAATGTCGCTAACGTGTACTTTATCAATGCCATGAGTATTAATGAACTTTGGCTCATCTCCTTGATATAAATCTGTCGTCGCTTGGCTCATAGCGATAGCATAGCCATCAGTATCTATTGCTAAAATCTCGGTAATAGTTTGGTTAGCGCTAAGTTGCTGTTCAAATAAAAACTTACTGAATTCAGAATTCATTATCAGCTCATAAAGATCACCGGCCCCATTGCTTACTTCACTGCGCCATTGGTTATCTATTTTTTCACTATAACTTTGCGTAATTTCATTTTGTAAAAGTGACTGAGCAGGGTGTAAGCGTAAGTAGTCGACAACTTTTGTTAAATACGACTGGGAATAATCTTTTAACATAATTTTTTCATCATTAGTAAGTCTTAACGACAGGGGAGCGCAAGCAGAAATAGACTGGTTGAAATGATGAATTAAATTGGCATGTTGAGTTAATACATTATCTGAAAATGCTAGGTGTTGTGATTCATACTTTAAAAACAGCCAGTAGTTGTTTGTCGCATTTAGAATATCTTGAAATTCAAGGCTTTCATTGGTTAGGTTTTTATCAACTATGATGATGTCGACTCTGCCGGCTTTGAACATTTCCAACAGCTGTTTTTGTGTTGTTACTAAGGTGTTGACGGAATAGTTATTTGCTAATAGCCAAAAATGTTCTGGGCTACCTCGTACTGCGCCAATGTGCTTTTTGTCTGAAATCTCAGTGCTGTCTGTTAATTTGTAATTGGATAGCCAAAACCACTTTTTAATTGAAACTGGTAACGTTCTCGTCGACTTTTGACTTTCTGCAAAATTAACCGGAAACACACCATCAATGGTATTTTTATCTAATTCAACTAGCGCCCGTTTGAGCGGGTAAATAGCAAAAGCAACCTCCATGTCTAATTGGTTAAAAATACATTCAATAGTATTAATTGAAATACCTTGAATACTATTATCTTCTACCTGCACATAAGGAGGCGAGTTATAGCTACCAAGCAATAAAGAGGGAAGGGTATTTGCTGTTGCATATGTTGCCAATAAAAAAGTGAATATATAGGTGACTAAATACTTCATTCCACTTTAAACCTATCAATTCCGGCTTCAATATTTTGTGTTAACAATTGCATTTGGCTTGATGCGTTATTTGTTTCTGACGAAATTTCTTTAGTGATGATAATTTGTTCATTTAAATCATGTAAATTGCGATTAATTTCATCGGTGACGGCCGTTTGCTCTTCAGTCGCTGTTGCTGTTTGAATAGACATATCGCTTACTGTGGTTACGCTACCTAAAATGCTTTCTAACGATAACTCTGTTTCTTTAGATAATTCAACGGTACTTGCTACCTTGCTAAAGCCGTCGTCTATTTGTTTTACCACATTAGATACTCCTGACTGTAATGATTCGATCATTTTCTGAATACTGTCAGTAGACTCTTGAGTTTTCTGAGCAAGCGAGCGTACTTCATCAGCAACAACAGCAAAACCTCGACCTTGCTCACCAGCTCTGGCCGCTTCTATGGCGGCATTAAGTGCTAATAGATTTGTTTGATCAGCAATGCCTCTAATAACATCGAGCACACTTGAGATGTTTAACGAGTCTTCAGACAATTGTTTGGTACCTGTAGAAGCTTCTTCAATGGTTGTATAAAGCTGTTCTATTTGCGTGACCGATTCACCAATTTTAGTGACACCTTCTTTCGAAAAGGTCATCGCTTTTTTGGTTTCGTCAGCTGTTTTTAAGGCAATATTTGCTAATTCTTTTGTCGACATACTCATTTCATGAACTGCACTTACGATCATGTCTGAGGCGGTATTTTGCGTTTCAGCAACTTTTTGTCCTTTTTTAGCAGATACTTTTAATGTTGTACTACTTTCCGATAAATGGCTTACGTCATCACGTAAGCTAATAATCAACCCTTTTAAGCTTTCAACAAACTCATTAAAGGCTTGTCCGAGGTGGCCTATTTCATCATTTTGTTTGGTTCTGATTTTATTGGTTAAATCGCCGCCACCAGAGGTAATATCATTAATACCTTCTTTTATTTCGTTGAGTCGTTGCAGCAAGAGTTTTTGGCTATAGATGGACGTAATTACCGTGACAATAATAATAATGAAGGCGAGTACTATGGTGATTGTTTTAAACTGACTATTTGACGCAGCAATTTCGCTTTTTAATAATTCGGCTTTGTTAAAGGCGCGCTCGCCAGCCTGATCATAAATTTTTCTTAATGCAGAAAAATGTTGTTCAGAGCTAGTATTAACGATAGCAATAGCGGCCTCGTTGCCACTATTATTTTTGGCCGTGATAACTTTTCCCACTTCGTTAAGCCATAACTGATAACGTTCATCAAAGGTTTTTAAGGCATTTAACACGTCTGGGTAATCTTTCATTAATTGGCGGTATTTATTAAAACGTTCTTTTGCTTGTTTTGCGTTTTCGTCAATATCGCTAAGAAAACTCGCTGCACCTGAACTTGAGTTTGCCAGTTGAATTTCAGCAACTCTTGCTTGATATAAATCTCGATCGGCATTTAATACGGCATTAATGGCGGGCATAAATTTTTCAGGAAATACGTTGGCATCGCTTTCTAACTTACTTGTTAGTAAGAAATTTGCATAGGTCACAGTAACAAGGGCGATTAAAGCGACAACCAAAGGTATTGCGTATTTAATTTTTATACTTAAGTTATTAAACATATCAAGAGTAATTTTTTTATTAACATAGTCTTATAGATAGTTTATAGACCTAAATAGATCAATGTATTTCCCTTTTTATTTGCGTGCTAATCACCTATTTTCTAACCGCTATTTTGTGTGTTTTTGTTTTATCTAAACTACTTTATCTGAGCGACATTATCTAAATGTGTCGTTAAGTACTTTTTGTAAACCTTTAAGTGATTGCTGCACCGTTTCTAAACGTGTTTTACCTACATGGGTTTCTTCTTGTTCAATCACTAACCACTGTGTGCCACCTTTGGTATGCAGCGCATTAACTAACCGCGCCCAATCGTAATTGTCTTGGCCAATCACCACTGGCACGTTATTGGGAATTTTAGCCATTAGCTTTTTATCGGCTGTCGTTCTTATTTTTATATGAGCGGCTAACGTGCGATTGGGGTAACGATTAACGTAGGTTAAGGGATCTACACCAGCAAAGTTTGCCCAACCAACATCTAACTGCAGCGCAAAATTTTTCGGCGTATTTTTGGCGAGATGATCCCAAAATGTTTCCCCTTGAAAACGGGAGAATTCTTTGGCGTGATTATGATAGCCTAAGGTTAAGCCGTATTGATTTGCTAGCTCTGAAAGCATTGTTAGCTCTGCAAACAGCGCTGGCATTTGCTTTGGGTCGTCAATACGCTCGTCATGTGGAATAAAGATGAGTTTTGCCCCGAGCGCCTTAAAGAATGCGAAATGTTTTGCGCCTTGCTCACCGCGCAATTGTTTTACACTAATATGCGCGCCACTGGCTTGCAATCCTATCGAAGTTAAAAATTGTTTTAGCGCAGTAGGGTCGTCTTTATAGGGTCCGTACCTGCCTGCAAATTCAACGCCGGTAAAGCCCATATGCGCGAGCGCGGTTAGGGTGCCGTTAAAGTCTTGCGTGATCGCGTTTTTTACTGAGTGCAGTTGAACACTCACTAATGGCGTTTGCATTGCTTTTGCCATTAGGCTGGCACTACATAATAGGCTGGTTATCAATACGGTAATGATTAAGTAGGTTGTTGGTCGCATAATTGTTACGTCCCTTATGTTGATAGTTGGCTGCGCTTTGCCTTTTCGATTTTTTTTGGTTTTTTCAAGGTTTAATTTTTGCTCATATCATTGGCCTGAACATAGCGCTGATCGTTGAGCTAAGTTAAGGACAACTGCGAAGCTGTCCTGTCTTTCATGCTAGCCAATAAGCGTACATTGCTTCACTGAGCTGATGTTGACGCGAAACTAGCAAGTGAAAACTTAGACTTTGTTCGCTCTGAACTGACCGTCATGCCATAAGTACAATTGTTGCGCTTTACCTTTTCGCACATTAATAATTAATGCAACTGATTCTCCTTGGTCATTTTTCACTGCTCGCATCTGTATTTTTCCCTTGGCAATGGCAAAGTAGTTTTGTTCAATTTGCCAAATTTTTTTGTTGTCTTTTGACGTTGAAACTAATTTTGCGATAGCAAATACCGTTTCTCTGTCGCTATTTTCATAGCTCAGTGCGGCGATGTTTTTTCTATCTTGTTTACTTGGGTTGGCTAAATGTTCAAATGAAAATACCGTGTTTATCTGTTTGCCAGCAATCGTTTTCACTATGCGATTTGTGGTGCCAGGCATAGGTAATCCTGTTTGCCATTGGCCTTTGTCAAACTTTGCCATACGCCATTCTCTATAGGCCAAGGTTCGCGCTTCATAAGCGGCGGCTGGCGTGCCATCATCAAGTATCAGTGGCTTGGTATGAAAAGTGGTTTCATTGGCTTTTTCAGAGTCATAAACTAGGGTTTGTTGATTAAATGCGTGTTGGGTTAACGGCAAAGTTAGCTTTTCTTTATTGGCGTTATAAAAGCTGTCGTCACGGGTATCTAAGGTCATGTAATAAAGGTTTAGACGGTTATAAAGAGGTTTTGGGTGGCTCTCGTTAAAATTACAGGCATGCCAAAGTGAGGTAATGGCGATTTCCGTATCAGAAATTTTAAGCGGGTTAATGTATTGCGTATCAACATTGATCGGATCTGATTTTTGCGGTGTCGGCCAGGTAATAACAACGGGTGGCTCGAAGGTTTGTGAGCCACTTTTCATTTTATAATAAACCCAAGGTGATTTATGTGTGCCAGCACGGGTGAAGAAATAAATATCACCATTTGCCATTTTGTAACTGCGTGTATAAGAGGCAAAGGGTGAAATATCTTGTTTTTCAACAAATTCACTAAGATCGTATGGTTGAGTCGACACCACATGTTTCATTCGACCGCCTGCGTGAGGGGTATCGATAGAAAAAGGGTTTAAGCCGTCTTCTCGTTCACCGCCATGGCCGCCAAACACAATGTGAATATAACCTTGGTCATCAACTTCAATGATCGGTCTGCCGTGGCTATCAATTTTACGTTCACCCTTTGAAAGTGTGCTATGACCGGCTTTATAAGCGCCGTCCCACTGCTGAGTTTTCAGGTTATAGCTTGCGACATAAGGATCTGTTAAGTGGCCTTGATAGGTAATATAAAGCGTATCACCATCTAGCTTATGCCAACCGGTATTGGCATTGCCAGCAAGGTTTTCGGTAAACGCATTGGCAGGAAGCTTAGGTAGATTACTTGGTTTTACCCATTTTTTTCCTAGATCTTCTGGTGGTAGGTTATATATTTGGTTGAACTTTTTACCTTGAGTAAATGCATCATAAATGGGCTGAAATTCAACATATTGGCCATAAAGGTATTGATCTATTCGCCAGCGCCAATATTCATTGCTGTACAAAGTTTGCTGTGCTTGTTCTTTTTTCAGCATGGCAAATGTGGCGTCGTGATGTGAATGCTTAATGATCAACGCCGCTCTTTTTTCAAAGAAGGTTTGCTCGCTCATCGTTGCCTGTGCAGACGTTAAACATAGTGTAGTAAGCAACGCTGCTATTATGTAATTTTTTACTTGTTTCATCATTTAAATATAAACTCATTAACTAAATTTTGTTGTCGCCATTAGTGCTTCGCTTTGTTATTGGTTTTGTTTTCATAAGTTCACGCATTATTTTTCAGACGCTAAGTCATAAATCATTGCGCCAGCTAATAAAAAGGCACCAGCGCCATATATTTGTGTGCTGTCGTAGGCAGATTCGCCAGGCTTATCGCCAATTTGCTGCACATGCCCTAATTTGCCATCAGGGTGGATAAACGAGGTCAGCGCTGACCATGCTTTTTCGGTGCTTGGCCAAAAGTCTTGGGCGCTTAACAATCCGTTTTTAATTCCCCATGCAAAGGCATAGGTAAAAAAGGCAGTGCCACTGGCTTCTTTGTTGGTCATTTTTTCATGGGCGAGTAGTGATGAAGACCAGGTTCCGTCTTGCTTTTGTAGCTTTTTAATCGCGTACGCCATTTCGATAAAGTGCTTGGTGTAATAAGCACGGTTTGGGTCATTTTTGTCTAACAACTTAATGCTATTGGCTAAACCTGCAATTACCCATCCCATGCCGCGCGACCAGAAAATTTGTTCGCCAAATTCGCCTTTCAGGTCAAAGTAGCGACTGTCGCGAAAAACTAAATGTGTTTTGGTGTCGTATAAATAATCTAAGGTGGCTTTAAACTCTTTATGCGCGTAGTCAGCGTATTTTTTCTCACCAGTGGCATTTGCTAGTGCAAACCATGTTGGCGGCGACATAAATAGCGCATCGGCCCAGCACCAACGTTGCTGACAGTCTGATTTGTTTAGGTTAGTTTTTTTGCCGATAAAAGCTAAATCAACCTGTGGGTCAGCAGCCAAAATTTTGTCAAATTGCGAGCGGGTATGAGCTAATAGTTGCTCATTGTTTTGATGATTTTGATAATACCAAAGGTAGGTTTGGCCAATAATATGATCGTCGGCGTGAAAAAGTCGATTGGCTAGTTGCCATTTTTCTTGTTGGCCGATCATGCCAATCCATTTTGCATAGGTTGGGTTATTAGAGCGTTCTGCTATGGCAGCCAACCCGACATAAAATGCCCCTTGGATCCATTGTTTCGGATTTTCTGAAGGTTTGCGACCACGAGTTGCGTAATCGGCTTTAAAAAGGCGCGGTAGCTGCCAGTTCGCCACTTGCTCCATGTATTGCATGGTTTGCTTAGCATCAGGATAGTTTATATCTGTTGCCGGCACTTGAGAATCAGGTGCGAGTTGATTCTGTGCACTGACCACTTTTGGAAATAGTGCACCCGCAAATAGGGCTGAAATAAAAAGTGGTAATATAATTTTTTTAATCATTTAAAACTTAACCTTTTGTTTTTATTCGCTTATTTTTTATGGTTTTATTGTCTTAGTTATTAAGCCAACAAACGCTTTTTGTTGTAAATTAGGGATATGTCACCATTGAAGGGTATTTCTGTTGTACTGCCCAAGGGTGGTCAATATTGCTTAGTAGCATGCCTAATGCTTGCTTGAGCATTTTGCTGTCTTGTTCAGGGATTTGTTCAAGCGTTAGCGATTGCAGTTGATACGGATCTTTTTTGTTGTCAAATAAGGCAATTAACTGACCATTGGCATTGAGTACGTAGGTATATTGATGTGTACGTACGCCAATTTCATTGGCTTTACCGTAATATAAACTGGCGTTAGGCGCGGCATTATTTTTTCGACTTTGGCTTATTAATAGTTCACTACGATCTATGCCGTCTAAATTGTTTGGAATTTTTTCTTTTAGGTCAACTAAAGCCAATATAGTTGGCATAAAATCAGGCACACTGATAAGCAAATCATTAAGATGAGGCTTAAGCTTTTTTGGGTAGCTGATAATTAATGGAATGCTGAGCGACTCTTCATAATAGCTGTTTTTAGACATTTTGCTGTGGCTACCCATCATCTCTCCATGATCAGCGGTAAAAATCACTAGCGTATTTTCATCTAAGCCTTGGTTTTGAAGGCTTGCCATCACTCGGCCAATTTCTCGATCAATTAAGGTGATCATTGAAAAGTGAAAGCGAGCATATTTTTCAGCGGTTGCAATGTTGACATTACTGCGGTTTAACAGCGTTTCAATGGCAACATCTTTGTAAAACTGGTTATAAATTTGCTCGTCAGTATCTGTTAGGTTTTTGTATGGGCTATGGGGGGGATCCATCGTCCACAATAACGCAAACGGTTTGTTTTGGTTGCGTTGCTCGTGGCTATTATTAATGTAATCAATAATGACATTGGCTTGGTCTACTGCCGAGTAACGTTTTGGGTAAAAGGGTTGTCCGTCGTTTTTATTGCTTATTTTTTTATCATTGGTATACACCACCGGATTGTTATGGTTATGCCCTATTGATTGGTACCAATATTCGATGCTTTGTCGCGCCGGACCTGGAGGAATATAGGTGTCGTAACGGGTGCCTTTAAAAAAATGCCCGCCTGGCGCGGTTGCTTTTCCAACGTAATTACTTTGCCCATCAAAAAGTGGGTGATTATTGTGCCAATGGCCTTTTCCTACCAAAGCGGTGTTATAACCTTCATTGGCTAACACATTGGTCAGTGTTCTTACCTCGGTTTTTAAACCAGTATTGGGTCTATCGGTACGAGTATTATTGGTGACACCATTTTTGTGTGGAAATAAGCCCGACAATAACATGCCTCTAAAGGGACTACATAAAGGGTAGTTAGAAATCGCGTGATTAAAAACAACCCCTTGATTAGCGAGATTGTCTAAATTTGGGGTGATGACATAATCACTCTTGCCATTAAGCGCGTGTTTAAACCGACTTTGTTGCCAAAAGCCCATTGACGCGCGACGCATTTGGTCTGCGACAATAATAATAATGTTTGCTTGTTGTTTACCGTAAAGCGGCTTCTCTAGATTGTTCGAGTTGGTGCTTGCCAAGCTCTGCGAATAAATACAGCAATGTATCAAGCCTAAAACAATAAAGTAAAAGCGAGTTTTCATGACCAAAATCCTGTTAAGAGCATATAAAAAAAGCTTAACAATGGGTGAATGGGGAAATTCAGCATTGTTAAGCTTTAATCAAATGAAAAGTGATGACTTTTCTATATCAAGATTTTTAGAAGTTGTAGCTCATGCTAGCTTCAAAAATACGTCCTGTATAATCAACACGTGATATTGCTCTATCATCGTAACCCCATGACTCTTTACGTTTTTCATCAGTTAAGTTGTAACCACGTAAGAATACTTTAAGGTTTTTGTTAAATTTATACGCTGCTGATGCATCTAAACGTCCGGTTGCTTGCTGCGTGCGTGGAAGCAAACCTAAGTACGTATTTGTTGCTTGTAACAAAGAATCATCTTTCCAGTTATAGGCTAAGCGGAAAGAGTAACCGTCATTTTCGTAATAACCAACAATGTTAAACGACTGTGGCGCAACCTTGTATAGTTTGTTATTTGCATCGCCAACTTCTTCTTCAGCTTCTTGGTCAATGTAGGTGTAGTTAAATACACCACCAAAACCATTCCATGGGTAAGGTAAGAAGTCTAATTTTTGTTGGATAGCAATTTCTACACCAGTCAAGGTAATATCGCTGTCACTGTTCTTTCTTTGATTAACAGTAACATCACGAATTTGCAATTCACCGTTGGCATCTAAATGCGGCTCGTTTTGAGTACAGGTAAATGATTCTGGACCCGTTTGGGTATAGGTAATATCACTGGCAAGTGCATCAATAATTACTGGGTCGCCTTCAGGACATGATTCGTTGTCTGTGTAGAAGAAACCTGTAATTACTTTTTGGAAAACGCCTACAGATATCGCACTACCGTCACGGTTATACCACTCTAAAGATAAATCGATGTTCTGTGCGTCGTAGGGCTTAACAAGTGCCGATGGTAAAGTTACGGTTGCCGTTTCGTTACCACTACGTAAGTCTGTTGTTGGTGTTAAAATACGTAAGTTTGGACGTACAAACCCTTCACTATAGGCAGCACGTAATACAACATCATCGTGCAACTCAAAACTGAAGTTAGCTGATGGTAACAAGTGATCGTAATCATCTTGTATTGTTGTTGCGACAAGAATGTCACCTTCTGGGTTGTTTCGGTCACGTTTGAAACCATCAAATTCATTGTCTGTATAAACATAACGTAAACCAAGGTTACCTGAATACGGTACGTCTCCAAGTTCACCGGCAAAATCAGTCATTATGTATGCGGCACTGATATTTTGCTCTGCAGAAAAGTTTGTTGCATAGCGCTGTGAATGAGGGCCAACTTTACGTTCATAAAAACCACTTGGATCAGCAATTACACCATCTTCAATATCTGCTAAGCCGTCTTGCAAATCCGCGCGTAAATCTAAGTTATCAACAGTTAACCAGCCACCGTCAACACCAAATGCGCCATCGTATTCACCGTTAAAGAAGCTAGACTGACCGCTTGATACTAATGGGTTGCCTTCTACTGTCGCGTTATTGATATTGGCAAGGTTAGCACCACCTAACGTGATTTGCTGATCTCGGTTATCTAATGATTCAATACTGTGGCGTACACCAAACTTGAATGATTCAAAGCGTAATACATCGCCAAAACCAATATCAACGTAGCGCTGTGCGTTAAATTCAGCACTTGAAACTTCGCGAACTGGGTTGTCAACACGACCGGTTAAACAGAAAGTTAGCTTTCTATAGTCATTCAATACATCTCTTTGTGATAAACAACTGGCACTTAAGTTGTCAGTTACTGACCAAGGAATAGAGAAGTTGATATCTTCAAAACCAGTACCGACTACTGACGCACTATTAATATCACCATAAGCTGCATCAATTGTGGCATCAATTCCCGTTGGGATCACAGGAGAACCACCTTGCGCTGGGCTGTGATGACCTTGCACACGAAAATCTAAACCAACGTTCATGAATTGGTTTTCAGATTTTGAATGAGTTACAACACTGTTAAATGCCCAGTTATCCGTAATATAGTCACCGTATAAGAAGATACCTTTAGACTCTTCTAGGAAAGTTGTTTCACGGTTAGTAATTTGCCATGAACCGTCAGTGATGTGGGTTTTGGTAACACCGTATACATCTTGACCGTCTTCATTGGTGTCGTATAGGAAAGGTGCTGTATCCATATCAGGTTCGATTTTATGAAACATATCGTTATTACGCGCGTTTCGTGCATTCATACCTGAAGAAAAAGCCGCATCTTGTTTTGTGCCGCTATCTAGATCACGTTTTGTATATAAAAGGTGAGCACCTAGTTTTAAATCTTCAATCGGGCGCCATTCAATGTTACCGGTAAACGAGATTCGGTCACCTTCACTGTATTCTGTAACATTTCGGGCTTGTGCTACACCGCGTACTTCGGCTTCGTCTGGAATATTCCATTTTGCTTTGTAAGCGTCAATTGTGTCTGAGTTACTGCCACGTGTTCCGCCACGTGGGTGCTCAAGACCAATCGTTTCCCAGTCGGTAAAGTTAGCGGTATCTCGGCGGAAAGTTTGTCCTGAACCTGCGGCTTTAAAAGCGACAGCAAGTTTATCTTCAATAATGTGCTTAGTGCCTGAAAGTTTTATTGTTGGATCCCAGTTTTTAGTTAGCTCTTCATAACGAGAACCCATACTAATATTGAAAAGGCCATCTTTTTTGCTTAACGCTTGCTGCATTTTTTTATCAACAGTACCGGCAATACCGCCTGCCTGCATGTCTGCCGTTGGCGACTTAATTACTGTAACACCGTCAAAAACACTTGATTCAAATGACGAAAATGGATTTGATGAACCAACGTCACTGTAACTACGACTAGGAGTTGCAAAACCTTGACCAAAAGCTGTTGTTTTAACAAAACCGCCACTTAAACCACGTAAACTAATTTCAGATTGACGACCTTCACCAGAGCGTTCAATTTGTACACCTGGTATAACTTGTAATGCTTCACCTAAATCTAATGCTGGTAGAGCATCGATATCTGTTGCTGAAATAGCATCTACAATTGAATTCGCATCTCGCTTAGTTAGTAGTGCTGATTCTAAAGAACTACGTACTCCAGTTACTTCAATAACTTCTACTTCACGTTCTTTTTGTGCTTGTTTAGCTAATGCTGTTTGAACTTCTTGAGCGACGATTGTAGGAGAACTGATTGCCATCAATAAACCCGCTGCACCGTACACTAAGCCCCGATTATTCTGTTTTTGATTCTTTAGAGTAGTTGTCATTATATCTCTCTCTTAACTTTCTATTTTTTATTGTAGTTACTAAACCCTGTTATATCTCATATCGATAAAACTATAACGTTACATTATGAAACACAAACTTTCAGTAAGTGTCATAATCAAACACTAATGGTCAATATTAAACATAAACACACGTATAAAGCAACAATATGATTGCTTTTTACACATTTATTTAGGTGATAGTAGGTATTTTTGCCTGGTTATTAAGGGGAATTTTACCGATTACGGGTTGGTTTGTATTATTTAAGTTGTTGTTATTAAGTATTTTATTTTGTTTTTGTGGATGGAAGGGGGATTTCACAATTTAATTTTCATTAAATTCGTCACTGTGACTATTAATTGACTAATTTCGACGTCACACTTGTTTTTTATTGGGTGCTCTCACTCTAACTCTATGAAAATAATGGTTATAATTGTATTTTTAGTGGTGTTTTTTTGATGTTTATACGGCATTTAGTGTCAAAAACTGGCGAATTTGCGTGTATCAATCTAGCTTAAATTGTTGCATATTATACAAATATCCTGTTATCTTTTGTCATTAACGCTCATTGGTGATCATTTTATGAGGTTGTTGATTATTTCATGAGGAATGTTAATGCATTTTTTACAAAAAATACTGACGCTATCGACTTTCTTCGTCTTGCTCGTTGGTTGCGCATCTAATTCACCTAGCCCAGCAATCAGTTTATTAGATAAAGATTTAAGTCAATTTCACAACATTTATCCGCATGGTGAAGCGGTTTATAACAATGGCGAGCTTATACTTAAGTCGACCGATAATTGGTTTTTTACCACGAAAAAGACTTATCGAGACTTTGTATTAACCGCAGACATTAAAATGCCAGATGTTGGTGAATACAGTAATTCGGGCATTATGTTTCGAGGTCAGGCAGTTGAAACGCCTAAAGGTACAGCAGCGATGGGGTATCAAGCGGAAGTTGACCCGAGCGCACGTCAATGGAGTGGTGGCTTTTATGATCAAGGTCGTCGCAAGTGGCTGCATCCATTACATAAAACACGCTCTCACCCTGATGAAGATTTTATGATGAATTATTTGCCGCAGTGGACGCCAGAAATGGCCAATGCCTATCAGCACTTAGCGTGGAATACTTATCGTATTGAATGTCGGGGCAATGAAATTAAAATTTTTGTTAACGACGTTTTAACAACGCATGTGCTCGATAACAAAGCACAGCAAGGCTTTATTGGCTTTCAACATCATGGCAGTAAAGTGCTAAAAGCGACAGGCGCAACGCAAAATCTTGTGCGTTTTCGTAATATCTATATAACAGAGCTATCAACAAATCACTAAAGCGTTTTGCTAAACGAGTCAAATTAAGTGTAGAAGTTCAGCAACGAGCTGATAACAAGAATAAAATAACTATAAACAAGTATTCGAATGAAAGTGATATTCGAGGGATGATATATGTCGATTCAACAAATGTTTAGTAAAAAACATTTACCTAACAGCACCGCCAACAAACTCATTGGTAAACCATTAAGCTTTACTTATACATGCATTATAGGTTTGTTTTTATGCATGTCATTAACTGGCTGTAGCACAGATAAGCAGCAAACTGTTTTACCGAAAAGCCCAGTGAAACTGGTTGTTGGTGAAGGTTTTGAAAATCCGCTTGGCTATTACGAACAAGCCCCACGCTTTTCATGGCAACTGGCTGCTAATAGCAGCGCAAAATTTCAATCGGCTTATCAACTTCAAGCGGCGAGTACAAAACAGCGCTTTGATAACAGCCCGGATCTTTGGGATTCAGGTAAAATTATCTCGGCGCAGACCTCTTGGGTTCATTACCAAGGCGTGGCGTTAAATTCTCGACAAAAAGTCTATTGGCGTGTTCGCGTATGGGATGAAAACCAGCAAAGATCTGCATGGAGCGCAATACAGTCACTGGAGTTGGGTTTATTATCTCAACAAGACTGGCAAGCAAAGTGGATAGGGCACCCAGATACTGATCTACAAAAAGCGCCAACGCCTGAGTTACTCGCCACGCCACAATATTTGCGTAAAAGCTTTATTGTTGAAGGTGATGTTAGCAGCGTTAAGCTATATATCACTGCAAAGGGATTATTTAAGCCATATATCAATGGTGCGCAAGTGGCCGAAAATGATGTAATGACACCAGGTTGGACGCCTTATGACAAGCGCATTGAATCTTTAACTTATGATGTTACCGATACTATTGTTCAAGGAGAAAATGTCATTGGTGCAAGCATTGCTGGTGGTTGGTATGCAGGACGTGCGTTTGATCAGTTTGAGAAAGATCATAAAAAGCCGGCGCGTTTATTAGCCCAGTTAGAAATTAGCTATGCTAACGGCAAAAAAGAAATTGTCGCAACTGACAACACTTGGTCGGTGACACAAAATGGCCCGATTCGTTTTGCCAGTATTTATGATGGTGAACGCTACCAACAGTCGTTAGAAATGCCGGGTTGGGCGCAAGCGAATTTTGACGCAAGTCAGTGGCAATCGGCTAAAGAAGAAGCGCTTGATACAGGTGTTGCGCTTACCCCTAAACGTCATGCGCCTATTCGCATAACCGAGCAACTTGCTGTGCAAGAAATTGTACGTGCCGATAACCAATCCGTGATTTTTGATTTTGGCCAAAACATGGTGGGTGTTCCCAAAATTAACATTCCGGTTGTTGCTGGCAAGGAAGTTAAAATACGATTTGCTGAAGCATTGCACAAAGGTGAGTTTTACACTGAAAACTACCGTACTGCCCATTCAACCGACTATTATTACCCAAGTGCTAGCGGCAACATTGAGTACCAGCCTACCTATACTTATCATGGCTATCGTTATATCGAAATTTCAGGTTTTGATGAGAGTCAAAAGCCCGAAAAATCGTGGGCAACGGCAATGGTTCAACACTCCGACGTTGATATTCATGCTAGCTTTGAAAGTTCACACACAAAATTGAACAAGCTCTCGCAAAATATTGTTTGGGGTTTAAGAAGTAATTTTTATGATATTCCACTTGATTGCCCACAGCGAGATGAACGTCTTGGTTGGACTGGAGATGCGCAAGTATTTGCCACACCGTCAATGTACATGGCCGATGTTTACGGCTTTTGGTCAGCATGGCTGCAAAGTATTCGCGAAGAGCAAAAAAGTGACGGAAAAATTCCTCTGTATATTCCTTTTGTTGACTGGAAAATTCAATGGACTTCGTCAGGTTGGGGCGATGTGGTCACTATTATTCCGTGGGAGCTTTATCAGGTAACCGGCGATAAAACTATTTTGGCTGACAACTATGCAATGATGCAAGGTTGGGTAAAATACCATCAGAAAAAAAGCCAAAACCTTATTTCGAACATGATGACGTTTGGTGATTGGTTGCAACCTTTTCCGAGCAACTTAAAAGAAGGTGACAATGGCAACCGTGGTAATACCGATTTCAATTTAATTGGCACTGCCTATTTTGCCCGCTCGGTTGAACTGACCATGAAAAGCGCAGCTGTGTTAGGTAAAACCGACGATGAAAAAGCCTACGCCAAGTTGCATCAGCAAATCAAACAAGCCTTTGAGCAGCACTTTTTTGACCACGAATTAAATCTTAAAAACGGTATTGAAACACAAACTACCTATTTATTGGGCTTAGCGTACGGTTTATTTCCACCGCAAAAGCAGGAGCTTGCGGTGAATAAACTGATTGCTTTGATCAACGCGGCTGACTCACATTTACGTACCGGCTTTTTAGGTACACCTTTATTAACACAAGTGCTACAAGATGCTGGTCGAAGTGATGTTATATACCAACTTCTGTTTAAAGAAACGTATCCGTCATGGTTTTATTCAATTAACAATGGCGCAACCACCACTTGGGAGCGTTGGAATTCATACTCGCTTGAAGACGGTTTTAATTCGCAAGGCATGAACTCACTAAACCATTACGCATACGGCACAATATCGCGTTGGTTCTATGAAGGGATCTTAGGTATAAAAGCTGCAAAACCGGGCTTTGAAGCGATTACTATTGCTCCGCAATTTGGTCACCAACTAAACCAAGCAAGTGGCAGTTACACCACGCCGCAAGGAAAAGTTTCGGTGAGTTGGCAAACAGAAAATCAACAGCTAGCAATGTCGGTTACTGTGCCTAAAAATACCGTTGCTAATTTGGTTTTACCTAGTGTGAAGTTATCAAAAATCACCTTTAATGGCGTGGCAATGGCTAATAAACAGCTGTCTGAATTACCGCCAGGTAAGTACGAAATTCACGGCGATTTTTTATAACGCCTTGTTATTAATTTAAAAACTGTAAGTGAAGGCGCGCTAATGAGTGCGCTTTTTTATTTCTGCTAAAAAATTATTTAAATAAAATCATATTATGCAATAATGAATCATTATCAGTCTTTTTTGGTCTAATATGCTCATAGGTGTTGGTATAGCACTTAATATGAAGAGTGGGCATTAGTGAATATTTGATTTAGGAAACAAGAATGAAGATAAATTACAGGGTGTTAACTGGTAAGCTTGCAAATAGTGGTAGGTTAGTTGCGTCGTTTTGCACATTAGCTTTACTGTTTAATGCTGGTCACGCGTTAGCAAATGTTAGCTTAGAAAATGAAATAAAAATTACCGATGGTGCGTTGCACTTTGATGGCCGAAACCTTGATTTTGGTAATTTTAACTCGCCCGACAGCACGAGCGATAAATACGATTATTTTTTCGGGCCGAATATCTCAGCGCACGGCGACAGTGTTAAAGCCTACAAAGATTATATTTTTACTACCTGGTATCGCGGTGGCAAATACGACCGTCATGTTATGTTGTCGCGCTACAATAAAAAAACAGGCGTTGTTAAATCGATTGAATTTCCTCATCAGCATACTGGCTTTCGCGGTGATCCGCTCGTGGGCGAATCTCACAATACCATCGCGGTGGCGATAAGCCCGATAAATGGCACTATTCACTTACTTTACGATATGCACGCTTATGACGATACCAATCATAGCGGTAAGTTTAAAAACGACTATTTTCGCTATTCATACTCTGTTGTCGGTGCGGCTGAAGTAGAAGATGACGCATTTACTTTAGCGCAATTTGTTAAAGACACCAGTAGCGTTAGCCAAGGTGCAGATGATTATAAACACCTAGTGATGACGGGAGAACTGGCGGATAAAAGTAATTTTGCCCGACTCACTTACCCAACATTTTTCACTAATGTTGACGGTACTTTGCTGTTATATATGCGCTTAGGTGGCAATAATAATGGCGCTTATGTTTTTAATCGATATAACGCGGCAGAGCAAAAATGGTCTACTTTCACGCAATTTAACGAAAAAGACCAAACGCTTTTCGGCAATGCTTATAACTGGGGTCTTTATGGCCACATGAAATATGTTAATGGCAAACTGCGCGTAGGATTTCAGCAGCGTAGCGCAAACAATAACGACAAATATACCTATCAAAATGGCGTGTATTACGCCTATTCAGATCATAGTGAAGGTGCTGGCGACTGGAAAAATCATCGCGGTGAAAGCATGACGTTTCCGTTAGTTAATGCTGACGAAATTAAAGTATTTGAGCCCGGCGATTACATCGAGCATCGCGAAGCAAACTCTGTACACATTGTTGGCTCGTTCGACTGGACCGTTACCGAGCGTGGCGACATTCATATTATCAGTAAAGTGTATTCCTCCGATCGTAATCGTGCTGATTATCAAGAAATTTACATTCATTCATATAAACCCGCAGGTGATAACGAGTTTACGCATACAACAGAATTTGCTGGTGCCTCAAATATTTATACCTCGGGTGACAATATTTACATTATTGGCTTAACTCCGACTGGTTTCCCTTATGTTGAAAAGGCTATCGGTGGCACTAATGGTTTTACCCGCGTATATGAAGCAACCGACGGCAAGCGATTTGACCACGGGCGAGTGCACATAAATAACGGCAAGCTTTATTACTATTTGATGGAGAAAAAATCAGGCACCGCGCAACCACTGTACGTTCAAGTCATTGATCTTGATATAGGCGCAGTTGCACCTAGCCCAACTTCTACACCAGACGGTAACGTATCAGGTGATAGCCCAACAGGCGAAAGCTCGAAAGATGGCAGTTCATCAAGTGGCAGTTTTGGCGGCGCAGTTATTCTTGGATTAACTCTGTTGTTTGGCTTGCGACAAAAAATGTCAGTTAGTCACTAAGGGCTAGCAACTATAACGATCAGTAAACGTGAATTTGGCGTAACTGATTGTTGGTAAAAAACTCAAATTAAAGCGATAACAGGAAAATAAATTAAAATGATAAAAAAATTCCTCATACTCTTGTGTTTAATATCAGGCGTTGGCTGCAGTTACGACACCAGTATCGATAATAGCGCTAACCACCTAGATAATAGTAAGGATAACAGCAAAAAACGTCCAAATACCTTGTTGGTTGAAGGTAAAGCGCAACCACTTAACGTGCACAATATAAAGCCGCGTTTGTCATGGCGTGCAAATGTGCACAGCCAATCTCATTATCAAATTCAAGTCAGCAAACAACGCGCTTTTGAAACGGGTAGTGCTTTGCTGTGGGACAGTGGCAAGGTTCAAGGTAAGCAGTCATTAAATATTGCTTATAATGGCGCAGCATTAAATGCGAATGACGGTGCGTTTTGGCGTGTTCGTGTTTGGCAGCAAGGTAGCGAACAGCCAAGCGATTGGAGTGAAACTGGCGCATGGGAAATGGGCTTGCTTACTCAAAACGACTGGCAAGCTAAATGGCTACAAGTGGCCAAACGCGATGTTGCACAAGTTACCCCGGCAGTGAGTCAATGGGCGCATTATGCGACCGATACTCATGCGCAAGCGCTAAAAACCTTACCGGCACATAAAATAAAAACGCAAAAGCTAGTTCTTGAGCAGGTAAAGAATCAGCCAAAAGCCAGTATGTTTCGTCATAGCTTTATAGCTGAGCCAACTAAAACGTTGCTGCGCGCTAAATTACACAGTACAGCTGCAGGGTATTACGAAATTTACCTTAATGGTCAACGTGTTTCTGATCGCATAATGGATCCGGGCCAAACCGATTTTGACAAACGTATTTTGTATAATACTGATGAAGTTTCCTCTTTGCTGTTTTCTGGAAAAAACACCATTGCTGTGCATCTTGGTAGTGGTTGGTATGATGAAAATATCGCTTTTAGTCGTTGGAAAAACCCTGACGGTGCCTCAAGAGAATTAAGCAAAACCTTATCTTATGGACAGCCTAAATTTATCGCGCAACTTGAACTTATTTATGACGATGGCTCTCGTCAATTGGTCACTTCAAATAACCAATGGTTAAGCCATGCGTCGCCGGTGTTAAAAGAAGGCATTTTTTCTGGTGAATTATTTGACGCTAACCAAGGTATTAATGATTGGCACAGTAATACTGATGCCTCGAATTTAGCCAACTGGCAGGCTGTTGAAGTACTAAAAACGTGGCCAACAGAAAAGTTAGAGCCGCAATTATTACCACCGATAAGACCAATAAAAGCCATGGTGGCGCAAAAATTATATCAACCTGCAAAGAATGTTTGGGTACTTGATTTTGGCCAAAACTTTACCGGTGTGCCAACGGTAAATCTTGATAAATTAGGGCTAACCCAAGGCCAAGCGATCTATCTTCGTTATGCTGAATGGGCGGATGTCGACGGCAACATCAGTCAAAAAACGGGCGGCGGTGCGCCGTTATTAAAACAAGTTGACGGTTATATTGCATCAGGTGATGAACAAGGAACGTGGACGCCTGAATTTACGTGGCACGGTTTTCGTTATTTAGAGATCACCGGCATTAACCAAGCACCTGCACTTGATGCGATCACTGCGCATTTAGTGAGAAGCGATGTTGCCATTGCTGGCACATTTAAAAGCTCAAACGATTTGGTGAACCGTATCCATGATATGGCGCTGTGGAGCTATGAAAGTAACTTAATGGCGGTGCCGATGGACTGTCCTATTCGTGAACGTGCTGGTTGGACAGGTGACGCACATGCCGCATTAATAACAGGTAACTATAATTTTAATATGGCTAATTTTTGGCCGAAGTATTTGGGCGATTTTACGACCGCATCGTTTCAAGCGCCTGCGGTTGTGCCGGGTAAACGTACCCATGGTGGCACGTATGACTGGGCGGTTGCCGAAGTGATTATTGCTTGGGAGCATTATCGTCATCATGGTGATAAGCAAGTACTGAAAAATCAGTATGCCAGCATGCTTGAATACATGAAATTTGCCGAGGCCAAATTAGACAAGGGGTTATTGCGCATTGGTTATGGCGACTGGTGTGATCCGGTGTTAAAACCGGGCATGGGACGTAAACGTTGTAATCCTCAATACACAACGCCAACCATTACCAGCTCAGCTTTGTTAGCTCATGGCGCTGATTTAATGAGTAAAATTTCTACCTTGCTTGGCGAACAGCAAAATTCAGAACGTTTTAGTCAATTGTTCCAGTCGATAAGCACTCAGTTTAACCAAGAATTTTATGATGAAAAAAACGGTCATTATGGCAGTCAAACTGCCGATGCTATGGCACTTCGCTTTGGCATAGCACCGTTGCATTTGCGTCAAAGCATTGCTGATTCATTAAATAAGGATGTTGTTGAAAAATGGCGCGGCCATGGCTCGGTAGGTGCGCTTGGGCAAACATATTTGTATTTAGCGCTTAGCGATTATGGCTATGGCGATACTGCGTTTAATATATTTACAGCTAAAGGCTACCCTGGATATTCGTACCAATTTGAAAAGCTTAACGCCACCACCTTATGGGAGCGTAAGGGCGTGCTTGATCCTGAGCTTGATCCAGAGCGCAGAAATGCCCCCGGGCGTTCGTTGAATCATCCATTTCATAGCGGCTACGATGGCTGGTTTTATCAAGGTTTAGGTGGCATTCGACCACTTGAAAATAGCCCAGGTTTTCAAGAGTTTGAACTGAAACCTGTATTTGTAAAGGCGCTAGATAATGTTGATGTTAGCTTTGAAACCGGCTACGGAAAAATTGTCAGTCGTTGGCAACGTAATGGCCAAACGGTTAACTGGCAGTTTGAGATTCCGCTTAACTCAAGTGCTTGGGTAAGCTTGCCAAATAAAGCCAAAAAGTTATATACCTCAGGAAGTTATAGTTTAGAAATTAAGTCGAAATAACGCATTGTAAACGGTCTTTGAGTCTAATAATAAGCGACTCAAAAACCGTTTTTAACTTCAGCAAAATACCACTTAGCTGCTCAAAAACAGGTGTTAATCACCAAACTTCAAAAATAACATGTATTTTTCTACATCCCAACAAGACCGGCTTTAAGCCATTTTTTAATCGAAAATAAAATATTTTAGCTGAAATTGATTGATTTTGCTTTATAATGATTTAATTGGTAAGGCCATATAACCAAAAAATAAAGCACTAAATTAAGTGCATACAACAAAGCGTAGGGCTATTTCATGTTATTTTTTAAATCACCTATGCGAGCAATTTTTATTTGTTCGTCATTGCTGTTAATCGTCGGTGCTTGTACTAACTTTACCGGTACTGCCTTTACAGATACAGGCGTATCCAATAAGCCGCTATCTGTAGCGCAAAGTGAGCGTGTTACCTATAACTTCAATCCTGATTGGAAGTTTTTAAAAGATAATCCAGCCAATGCGCACAAGGTCGATTTCGACGATTCAAATTGGCAAACCGTTAGCACGCCACATACTTTTAACGACATTGATACCTTTGATGAATTCAGCCTAGGTAAACATAAAGGCGAGTTAAATCAATGGCGGGGTACGGTTTGGTATCGTAAACATTTTACACTGCCTATTGAGCAACAAGCGAAAAAGGTCTTTATTGAATTTGAATCGGTGCGCCAAATTGCTGATGTTTATCTCAACGGTGTGCACTTAGGTAAAAATCAAACGGGTTTCATTCCGTTTGGTTATGACTTAACGCCATATTTAACTCAAGATGGCTCAGCAAACGTTTTAGCGGTGAAAGTAAATAATGATCGTGGTGATAATTTTCGCGATAATTTTCCGTTAGTTTGGAACCATGAACATTGGCACCCAACTCACGGTGGTATATACCGCAACGTTTATTTGCACGCGATGAACCCTGTGCATATTACCCTGCCTTTATACGATAATTTAAAAACCGTTGGTACTTATGTTTATGCCGAAAACGTCAGCAAAAACAGTGCTGATGTGAGTGTGCAAGCGCAAGTAGAAAATTCACTAGCGACAGATCAAGAGATTGAATTAATTGCAGATATTGTTGATAACGACGGCCACGTTGTTTCATCGTTTAACACAGTGTCAGTATTAGCGGCCAATTCGATGTTTACTTTTGAAGTTGCCGGCAAGGTTAACAAGCCGCAGCTTTGGTCAACCCGTTATCCATACCTATATAAAGTTTTAACTAAAGTGAAAATCGCCGGCAAGGTGGTTGATAGTTATGAAACTCCGTTAGGTATTCGTGATTTTGAATTTAATAAAGACAGCGGTTTTTGGCTAAACGGAGCACAAGTTAAATTAACCGGTTGGGGACAAAAGCCAACGGGCGCTTGGGCGGGCTTAGGTGCTGCAATGCCCGATTGGATGCGTGAATATACCTTTAGATTAATGGATGAAGCGGGTGGTAACTTTATTCGTTGGGGCCATGCCGCTGGTGCGCCGGCTGAAATTGCGATGGGTGATAAATACGGTTTTGTGACCTTAATGCCCGGAGTATCGGGTGAGTCTGAAGACTCAGGCGAAACTTGGGATATTCGCTATGCCGCATTTAAAGACACCTTAGTATATTACCGTAATCATCCAAGCATTTTTATTTGGGAAGGTGGCAACTGGGCAGAGTCTCATCAAAATTATCAAGACATAGTCGCTGCAATTAAGGAGTTTGACCCTAAAGGTAAGCGCTTGATGGGTAACCGCCGCGCAGATGTTAAATTATCGTCAAAGGACTATGTGTCTATTGAAATTGGCACAGAAGGTTGGGAGCGTGAGTATGCGCATTTACCGCTTATTGAAAGCGAATATAACCGAGATGAAGGGCCGCGACGCGTTTGGGATAAATATTCGCCAGACAACAGCTTTTTTAGCAGTGATAATTTTAAAAAGAATGTTTATAAGTTTGCCTCGGAACAGTTTGCGGTGCGCCAAGTAGAGCATTGGTGGCAAAAAATGGGTAAAAAACCCTACCACAGTGGTGGCGCTAATTGGATATTCTCTGATGGCCCACATGGTGGTCGAAATCCTACCGAAAATACCCGCGCTAGTGGTGAAGTAGACGCAGTACGTTTACCCAAAGAAGCATTTTATACCACTAAAGCGATGTGGCGCCCTGAAACACAAGCGCATATCGTTGGCCATTGGAATTATGAAAAAGATACCGTGAAAGATATCTACGTTGTTGCTAACGGCCAAATGGTGAAACTTTATGTTAATAATAAGTTAGTTGGTATCAATAGCAATCCTGAGCATGGCTATAGCTTTAAGTTTCCAAAGGTGAAATTTGAAGCTGGCACCATTAAAGCTCAAGTCTATATCGACAATAAACTTAAAGCGACGCAAGTCAAAGAAACGATCAATAAACCAGTAGCGTTAAAGCTTACCCCTATTACTGGGCCAAAAGGCTGGTTAGCAAATGGCGCTGACTACTTATTAATTGATTTTGAAGCTGTTGATGAACAAGGGCGCCGTTATCCACTTGATCAAAGCATGGTGCACTTTAGCATTGAAGGCCCGGCAACTTGGCGTGGTGGTTACAATAGTGGTAAAGAAAAAAGTACTAATAATATGTACTTAGAAACTGAGTCAGGTATTAATCGTCTAGCTATTCGTTCAACACTTGAAGCCGGTACAGTAACTATAACAGCCAAACGCGAAGGTTTTGCTGACGTTACTCTTCAAGTTAATTCGCAGGCCATTGATTTAAAAAATGGTTTAACTACCACATTACCGCAAAGCTATCCGCAAAATTTAGTCACTGCACAACCATTGCCCGCTTATTTGCCGCCGCAACCGCCATTGCCGATTAATACCGAACAACGTAGTGAACTCTTTAGCCAATTTAGTTACACCGGCTTAGAAAAAGCGGTGCTACGTACTAATGCGTACTGGGGTAAAAAGGCGTATATCGATCAAGAAATTAACTATCTTAGAATACCTCGTTACTTAGTGGGTGCTGAATATGTTCGCTTACCCAATGCCGACAAAGCGTATTGGGCTCGTGACCAACTGCAGTTTATTGCGGGTAAAGACATGATTATTTGGGTTGGGCATGACGATACTGTGCCTCGCCCACAATTTCTTGAAGACTATAAAGATACTGGCGACAACTTTAAATTAGGCAAAAATGTTATGTCGATTTTTGAACGTCGTGTAAAAGCCGGTACTAGCATTATTATGGCAGGCAATTCAGATGGTGATGTGCCTGAAAATGCCAGAATGTATGTGGTATTAGCGAAAGCGAGCAAATAGCTCAAATTAATAACTCGAATTAATAGCTTAGCTAGCCATGTAAACATTGTTTACACAGGGTGTTGAATTTGGCCTCCATACCTAATGTTAAGAAAAGTTCGGGTTAGCTAATGTGTTTAAAGATAAAACGATAAAGACAGGAAACTAGATGAGATTACACCATTCACTATTGTTATTGTGCGTCGCTATTGGCGGTTGCGTAAAAAGCCCAACCGCTACAGTAGACCCGTTAGATACGCGCTCAACACCTGACTCAATAAACTCTCAGCCCAATATTATTATGATTGTGATTGATGATTTAGGCTGGTCAGACGTGGGTTACAATCAAACTACGCAGTTATTTGAAACCCCGAATATCGACAAATTGGCTCAGCAAAGTTTACGTTTTGATAATGCCTATGCTGGCGCGGCAAATTGTGCGCCCAGTCGTGCGGTTTTAATGTCAGGGCAATACGGGCCTCGTCATGGTGTTTATACCGTATCGCCTTCGGCGCGTGGTAATGAAAAAAACCGCAAGCTAATTCCAATCGTCAATCAGCGCGGATTAAAAACAAACGTTATTACGTTAGCGGAATCGTTAAAAGCTGCCGGTTATGCAACGGGTACTTTTGGCAAATGGCATTTAGGTGCCGATCCTGATGAACAAGGTTTTGATGTTAATGTTGCGGGAAGTCATCAAGGCATGACGTTTCATTACTTTAGCCCTTACAACTTGCCTAATATAGAAGATGGGCCAACAGGTGAATATTTAACGAATCGCTTAACGTCGGAGGCAATCGACTGGATGCAGTCAAGCAAAGACACGCCATTTTTTGCCTACATTCCTTATTACACTGTGCATACGCCACTGCAAGCTGCTGTTGATAAAGTTGAAAAATACCATAACAAAGGCATCAAAGATAAAAAGGAAGCAACTTACGCGGCAATGGTTGAGTTAATGGATGAAAACGTTGGCCGAATTTTAACCATGTTAGCTGCTGAAAACTTAGCAGAAAATACCCTCGTTATTTTTACCTCTGACAATGGTGGCTATCGTATGTCGTCGTTTCCTACACCGCTGCGTGCAGGCAAAGGATCATATTATGATGGCGGTTTGAAAGTACCTTTACTCGTGCGTTTACCAGGGAAAATACAACCAGGACTTGATGCGACACCTGTTATCAATGCCGATTTTTACCCAACCTTATTAAGCTTTGCTGACGCTAAACAGCCGGCACAAGTGCTAGACGGTATCGACTTGAGTCCGCTTTTATTAGGTCAAGAAAGTATTGATACTCGCGATTTATTTTGGCACTTCCCTGTTTATTTACAAGCTCATCATGCCGCCACCGACCAAGGGCAAGATCCTATTTTTAGAACGCGCCCCGGTAGCGCTATTCGTAGCGGTGATTGGAAGCTCATTCAGTATTTTGAAAATAATGAATACGAATTATACAACCTGAAAAGTGATATTAGCGAGCAAGTCAATCTTGCTAATCAATTACCGGCTAAGGTCAACGAATTAAAAGCAAAATTGCATGCGTGGCAGCAACAAATTGGCGCAGATATACCGATAAAGCTTAACCCTAAATATGACCACACGTTTAATCAAAAATTGATCAATGAACTTAGCGTGAAATAAGGTTTTTAAAGACCCTAGCAAAGCACTTAACAAGAGTACATTTTAGTATGAATAATTTTAATAAAAAGTCATGCATAATTATGTTAACGGCGGCAGTTGGCCTGTTCAGCTGCGGCGAGCAAGAAAGCCCAATTCAATCTCAGTCATCATTAAATAATACTGAGTCGCTAACAGCACAAAAAGGTGAGCTAGCCAGCAGTTATCAGTCATTGGTGCAAAGCTTTAAAGCGCCGCCAAAAGAGGCGAAACCTCTCACTTGGTATCACGTGATGAATAGCAACATGTCAGCGATTGGTATTACTAAAGATTTTGAAGCCATGTCGAAAGCGGGCATTGGCGGCGTATTGTACTTTAACCTTGGTCGCAATATTTCTAAAGGCAATATCTTGTTTAATACCAAAGAGCATATTGATCTGATTGGGCATATGGCCTCTGAAGCAAAACGTCTTGGTTTAAGTTTTGGTATTCACAATGCCGACGGTTGGTCATCAAGTGGTGGTCCGTGGAATAAACCTGAACATGGTATGAAACAAGTGACTTGGAATGAAACCGTGGTAAAAAGTGACGGTAAAAAATTGCAGGTACAATTGGCACAACCAATGACCATGCTCGATTATTACCATGATATCGCTGTTTTGGCTTATCCATCACTGCCAACCGAATTGGTTGACGCTGAATTAACGCCAACCATCACATCGTCTGATCCTGAATTTGATGTCACTGTCGTCAACAATATCGAAGTAGATACCGTGTCGTCGATTAAGTCTAAAAACGGCCAACCAGTATGGTTACAATTTGCTTATGAACAACCGGTAACCATACGTTTTGCCAGTGTCGATATTAATTGGGGTAAACATATTAAATACCAATTGCAGTATTCAAACGACGGTAAACACTTTAAAAAACATGTTGATATGCGCATTAACCGCCCGGGCCGTGTACGTTGGGCACTTGACGCGGCGTTTGAAGGGATAACGGCTAAATACTTTCGCATTGTTGCTGACAAAACCTTAAATATATTTGAAGCGAACTTAGCGTCAACGCCAAGAATGGGCAACTATTTAGGCAGAACACTAGCGACACATACCAATTATCATCAACTGCCGCCGATTGGCGAGCCAGAACAAGCGCATATTATTGATTCAAGCAAGATCATTAATTTAACCGATAATTTATCAAAAAATGGCCAGTTAACGGCAACATTGCCAGCAGGTGACTGGACGATTATGCGTTTTGGTTACACCGCTAAAGGCACTACCAATATTCCGCCAACCGATGAAGGCCGCGGTTTAGAAGTTGATAAATTTAGCCGGGCCGCTTTTAAAAACCATTACGACGCATACGTGACCAATGTGATCAATAAAGTCAAAGACGTTGCGCCGGGTGTAATGCAATATTTGGAAATTGATAGCTACGAAGTCGGTGGTCAAAATTGGACTCAAGGTTACGATACACAATTTAAGCAGCACGCAGGTTATGAGTTAACGCCATTTTTACCGCTTTTTGCCGGTAAATTTGTTGATTCGGTCGCCACCACTGAAGACGTGACCTGGGATATTCGTGGTTTCAGCAATAAGTTAATTACTGAAAACTACTACCAATATTTTACCGAATTAGCCCATGCCGATGGCATGAAAACCTACACTGAACCATATGGTCATGGTCCGTTTAATGAATTAGACGCCGGTAGCAAAGTCGACATTCCGATGGGAGAATTCTGGTTAAAACGCGATATCTATATGTTAGCGTCAGCAATTTCTGTTGGTCACATTTACAACCGTAATATCATTTCTGCTGAAGCGTTTACCGCGACAGTTGATCATAACTGGAAGTTTAATCCTGCCTACGCCAAATTTGACGGCGATAAAACGTGGGCATTAGGGGTTAATGAATATGTTTTCCACCGTTTTGTTCATCAAGCCAATACTCATGTTGTGCCGGGGATGACCATGGATCGTTGGGGCGCGCATATTGACGCTACCCAACCTTGGTTTGATACCGCCGGTAAAGCGTGGTTTGACTATCTCGCTCGCGGTCAATATTTATTGCGTCAAGGCCAACCGGTTTCTGATGTTGCTTGGTATCTTGGTGAAGTGGCACCAACAGGCTGCCCTGATAGACGCCAGCGTGAAAGCAAACATGTACCAACGTATATAAATTACGACTGTTTGAACACAGAAAAACTCAATGAACTGGTTTATCAAGACGGTCGCTACCAGTTAAATCACGGCCTTAAATATAAAGTGCTGGTGCTGAAAAATCACGATACCTTATCGTTTGATTCGGTGCAAAAAATTCACCAGTTTGCAAAGCAAGGCGGCGTGATTATTGGTGAGCCTATTCAGCAGTTGGCTGGCCGCAATATCACTGCCGAGCAACAAGCACAATTTGAGCAAATGGTTGAGGTTATTTGGTCGCAACCGACCACGCACTTAAGCGTAAAAAATGAAGCTGATTGGGAACAACTTTATCAACAACATGGCTTTAATTTCGATTTGCGTATTAAAGACACTCAAGATTTATTCTTTACCCATAGACAAACCGACACCCAAGATATTTACTTTGTTTATAACGACAGTGGCAAGCGTAAATTATTTGATGCTAGCTTTGAAGTTACTGGCAAGGTGCCAGAGTTGTGGGACGCCAATACTGGTAAAATTAAAAAAGTTGCCGCGTATAGTAGTCACAATGGTGTTACGAAGGTGGCTTTTCGTTTAGCGCCAAACGAGTCTACATTTGTGGTATTTAATGATGATGCTGCAGGTAAAGTAAAGCTGAACCCACAAGTGGTGAGAAATAACGATGTTGAAGCGCTTTATAATGAGCAAGGTGCGATTGAATTTGTTAGTGCAAACAATCAAAAATTCAGCGTTGATGTTAACGGTCAACTTAAACAGGTTGTGCTTAACGGCATGCCAGCGACGCAAACCTTAACTGGCAGCTGGCAAGTGACGTTTGAACAAGAGTATGGTCTGAACAAAAGCTTTACCTTTGAAAAACTGACCAACTGGAAAGACTCAACTCATCCAGAAATTCGCGCTTATTCAGGTATAGCGACTTATCAGAAATCCTTCACTGTTGGCGCTGATTTACTGGCAAACGATCAGGAAGTGATCTTAGATTTGGGTAAAGTCAGTGACAGCGCGCAAGTGTTTATTAATGGTAACGAAGTGGCTACCGCTTGGCTTTCACCATTCACGTTAGATGTTAGTGCCTTTTTGCAGCTAGGTGAAAACCAATTAACGGTGAAAGTCGCTAACTCATGGAGTAACCGTTTAATTACCGATGAAAGCTTGCCAGATAGCTCACAGTACTGGCAAGAAAATAACGTGCACGTGCCAGTAATGCCTGATTGGTACACCAACAATGAGCCACTGCCAAACTTTGGTAAAAAAGGACATCGTCGCACCTTTACGACTTATAAGTTTGTCAAAGCAGATGATCCGTTAGTTGATTCAGGTTTATTGGGGCCGGTAAGTTTAACTGCGGTTCAAACCGTTGATTTAGGCCTAGACTAAGGCCCTGTATTAGCGGGTTTTCATTGCTAGTTTACCGATTGTAAAAATCAGCACCTACAAGGATCGCTATTGTAGGTGCTGAATAATCTGTTTGATTAGGCACTTAACTTATTTTTTGTGATTACCTGGCGCGACATCATGGTAACCTGCGTTGGCAAAGTCGGCCATTTTAACCTCATCTAAGTATAAGTAATGATCATTTTCCATCACATTTAAATCGCCATTAAAGTACATGCCCCACGACGGATATATACCTTTGTCGTCATTGTAACCAAACTGGATATTGTGCTGGTTTAGTACTTTTTCCCCATCAACCCAGAGCTCGAGTAAACCTGTTTTTTCGCTTGAGTAATCTACTTTTACATGTAAAACAAAATCCACCCATCTATCGAGATAATCGGCTTTGGTGCCTGCAATTGAATAGGGCTGTGTACCTTTGCCTTGGCGAGTTTTGCTGTTTTCATCGGGGTCCCATTTCCAACTACCGCCAAGGCCATCTTTTCTTAGGGTTAGACTAAAAGGAGGGTTTCTTGAATGCTCTTTAAGACGCTTGTCGGCACTGCCGTGAATTTGGAAAAATAGCCAGTTGTTTTGCTCTGTTGCTGTACCATCGCTAGGAAAATAAAAGCTAAAGCCAAACCAGGCTTCGGCGCCCATCACTTTGTCGGTTTTAAAACCATGAAACATCGCTTTTCTGTCAACGTTATCCCATTTGTTTTTATCGCCATTGAAAGCTGCGGCATTTTTGTGTTTCCACACCAGTTTGGCTGAATATTTGCCACTGCGAACTATATTGTCTTCAAGTACAAAAGCGTCGGGTGATTGCAGTTGATTAAACATAAAGTTTGGCGTGATGTCTTTTTTTAACCCAGGTGTAAAATCTAATGGGCTGGCCGCGTTCCAACCACCTTGTTCAAATGACTCATTAACTTTATATTCATTTTGTGCAAGCGCATTACTCGTGCATACAAGCAAGGCTATAGTGGACAATGATGTTTTGCTAACGCGGCTTAAACAAGCTGCGGGTAAATGGTACATAACGACTCCGTTTGTGTTGAGACCTGTTGTCTTGATAGCGGTATTTATCTGTTTACAATTAACGTTATCGCTTAAAACAATAACAACACTTATCTTTCAGTGGTGTTTCAGGAGTCATCACAAAATACCTAACGTACGTTATAGGTTAGTTGTTACATATAGCCCTGATGTTTTAAGAGTACTAAGCCCAACGTAACCGAGATCGGGCTTAATATGGTCGATAAGGTAATAACTTCAGCGGCAAATTTTCCATGAGATGTCATTTGTTGTGTCATAACATACGCCGCGGCCGCTGTTGGCGATGACATCATTAAAAATAAGATCCCTAAAGATTGGCCGGTAATGCCCAACATAATGGCAATGGCGCAAACAAGCGCCGGCAGAATAACGAGCTTGGCGCTGCTGCACCAAATGGCAATACTGTGGTTTGACTTTAGACTTGACCAGTCGAGGCTTGCGCCGATGCATATTAATGCTAATGGCAGTGTTAATTTGGCTAAGTAACCGATAGAAGTATCAATAATTACCGGCAAAGGCTGATGAGTAAACGACCATAAAAAGCCAGAAACTATGGCCCATATCAGCGGATTTCGCGTTAAATTATTAATAATCGCCTGTTTGGAGTTACTTAATAAAATAACGGACAACACATTATATAAAATAGTTAAACAGCCTAGGTAAATTGAGGCTTGTACTAATACCGATTCGCCGTAGGCGTTTACGCATAAAACAAAGCCGACAATGCCCATATTGCCTCGAAAGGCGCATTGGGTAAAAACGCCACGTTTTGATGGTTCAAGAAACAACGAGCAAATCAACCAAACCAATGCCACACTGACTACCGTTGCGATCATGGCGTAGTAAATCAACGAAAAATTTATCGTTTGGTCTGCTGAACCATTTGCGACACTTAAAAAAAGTAATGCCGGTAACGCTACTTTAAAGACAAGCTTGTTGCCAATCGCAACAAAATTTTGATCGACAAAACCTATTCGCTTGAATGTTATTCCTATGACTAAAATTATCAATAAGGGGGTGGTTACTTGCAAGGCTGCATTAAGAAGCTGAAAAAATGTCACGGCAATTACTCTACAAAAATGAAGATGCTAGTATATCGTTAATTTAAAGCAGTATGCAGCCACATAACTTTACTTACAGTAAATCAATGCCTTTGGGCTGATAATCTTTGTCGGTGGTTAATAAAAGCTTATCGAGTTCAAAGCCATCTTCACGCATCGACACCATAATCGTGTGCATCCCCGCAGACGGTACTTTTAAGGTAATGGTATTAGGCACACCGCAATGGTTTTCTTTGGTTCGTTGTGCTGAAGACCATGTCCACCTATGCTTATGTTTACACAGCTGTAAGCGTTTTGCCGAGGCAGGCCAAGTGTTATTGATACCAAGATGAAGGCCATTATCTTCGCTGCCAGTGCTGTAGGCGCGCGCCCACACATAATAGGTGCCGGGTGTATTGAAATACACTGGGTAACTGAGCACTGCCATTGAGCCAGCTTTATTAGTAAAGTTTTCGCCGCGAATAAGTGCATGGCTATGATTCGCACGCGTATCAGGCAGTAGCTCGATGTAACCACCTTGGCTTGCATTGTAGCTGTGTGGTTGGTCACTGTCGGTTAGATTGTGTGGTGGTGTTGACGCTGAGAATTTATACCAACGTCTTTTGTCGTCTTTTATTTGCGTGCTAAAATCTTCGGCTTCAATCGTAACTATGCCATTTTTTTCTACATAATTATTTGCCATTATTTGTAGTGATGCCAACAGTAATAGTGCGCTTAACCCATATTTTTTCATTGTATTATTGACTCTTCAAATTGTGCGAATGCTATTCAATTTATTGTTTTTTTAATTTCTACCTAGTTTATATAATCACTGCAAATAGTCAAATTAAATCATTTTAAGTCTTTTTGTGGCTGTTTTAATCTGTTAGTATCACTGAAATGTGCACTACATTAAGTTACAGTATTTGGATTTAATGACAGCGTTTTGCTGTCAGCAGCGAGCCAAATATTGTCGATTAAAAGCACAGTCATAATAAACACAACTGCCTATACAGTTAGGTATTGAGCAGTGAGAAGGAAGATAAAATGAAAAAAAACAGTTGCAAGTGGGTTGGTGTAGTCGGGAGTCTACTATTAAGTCTTTCTGCTGGAGTGAGTGCCGCAGAGAAACCCAATATTATTTTTGTATTAACAGATGATTTAGGTTTTAACCAAATTGGTGCTTACGGTAATACACCAATAAAAACACCTAATTTAGACAAAATGGCCAGTCAAGGTATTCGTTTTGACCAAGCGTATGCTGGTAACACGGTTTGTTCGCCTTCTCGAGTCTCTTTATTTACCGGCCGTGATGGTCGTTATATGAGTAACAATTCTAATACTGTGCAATTACAAGAAATTGATATTACCTTAGCACACGTACTTAAACATGCAGATTACGATACCGCTTTATTTGGCAAATATTCAATTGGCTCGCAAATGGGGGTTACCGATCCGTTAGCGATGGGTTTTGATACTTGGTATGGCTTTTACTCTATTTTAGAAGGTCACAGACAGTATCCGCAAATTGTATGGCGCGATGGTCAAAAAATTCGACTTAAAGAAAATGAAGGTGGTCGAAAAGGCGCTTATGCTCAAGAGTTATTCACCGAAGAAGCCATTAACTACATCGAAGAAGATCGCGACAACCCATTCTTCATGATGCTTACGTTCTCATCTCCACATGCTGAGTTGGGTGTACCATCAAAATACAGCGATCAATACCAGTTAGAAGAAACACCTTACACTGGTATGTCTACTGGTAAGCCAAGCGATAAATACGCGGCTTATTACCCAGAAGCGGTTGAAAACCCGAACGCGGTTTTAGCAGGTATGGTGACAGCGCTTGATGATTACATGGGACAAATTGTTGACGTATTAGAAAGCAAAGGCATGCTAGATAATACGCTAATTTTCTTTACTTCTGATAATGGTCCTCATGATGAAGGTGGGGCCAATCCTGATTTCTTCAAAGCTTCAGCGCCTTATAAAGGACAAAAACGCGATCTTTATGACGGTGGTATTCACGTACCTATGATTGTGCACTGGCCGGCAAAAATTAAACAAGCCCGTGTTGATAATACGCCATGGTTGTTTGCTGATGTTTTACCTACCGTGGCCGATATCGCGGGTGTTGACTTAAACACAGTACCGCGCGTAAGAACCAATGGTAAGTCAATTAATGGTTTACTCAATGACCAACCCCAACCAATGGACGAACGTATGTTGTATTGGGAATTTGCAAAGCAAGTGGGCGATCCAAATTCTGGCGTAATAGGTGATACTTTCCAAGCCGCTCGTAAAGGCGACTTCAAAGCGGTTCGTTATACCGTACAAGGCAAAGTCGAGCTTTATAACATCATCAAAGATCCGGGTGAGTCAAAAGATATTTCGGCTAAGCACAAAAGCTTAACCAAAGAGTTTTATGACTTATTTGAACAGTATAAAAACTAGCTTCCCCACCTTGGCTTGTTGACAGCTATGTAATTCTTGATTGTGAAGATTAGTCAACGAGCCTTTTTTATTTTATTACGCCTTAAATCGTGCAAATAACCGTATGAAAAAGCTGATAACAGCAACTGGCACATGGTTTAAGGCAGTAAATATTTAGCGTTAAATGCATTAGGACAGAAAATGAAAATTCTTAATAAAAAATTTGCTTTGCTGCCACTAGCAGTGAGCTTAATGTTATTTGGTTGCGGCCAAGAAGAGAGCACGACAGCAGCTGTATCAGCGCAACCAGCGGTGACTAACGAAACGAGCCAGCTAACTGCTGCGGACATACAAGCTTCAGCCAAAGATATTGCTGATCGCAGTGCGAAGTGGCAAATCGCGCAACTCGATAATTTACATTATATTCCTGAGTCGCATCGCGCTAAGTCTGAAAACGTAAAGTTTTGGATCCAAGCGTCACTCTATATTGGTTTAACTCGCTGGACTGAAACCACCGATAACCAAGAATTTATGCAGCACTTAGAAAAAGTGTCTGCCGCTGAAAACTACGAATTGTTATTAGATCGACCTTACCATGCTGACGACCATACAATTGCGCAAACTTACCTATGGTTAGCAGAGCAAACCGGAAATAAGGCAGCAATTAAACCAACGCAAGCTGTATTTGATATGATTTTAGCTAACCAACCTAATGTTGGATTGGCAATGTTAGATTCAACCGCATCAGGTCATGGAGAAGTGCATTTAGAAGGTAATTGCCAAACACGTTGGTGTTGGGCAGATGCGCTATTTATGGCGCCACGTGCATGGTTGCAAATGTCAAATGTTACCGGCGATGCTAAATACTTTGAGTACGCCGACAAAGAATTTTGGGCAAGCGCTGATTATTTATTTTCTGACGAACACGGCTTGTTTTTTAGAGATAGCCGCTATTTCGATATGAAAAATGAAAATGGTAATCCGGTATTTTGGGGACGTGGAAATGGTTGGGTATTTGCAGCCATCCCATTGATTATTGACGAGTTACCGCAAGACCATCCATCGAAAGCACGTTACATCGAACTTTATAAGAAAAACGCTGCCGGTTTACTCAAACTGCAACGTGAAAATGGCTTCTGGCCAGTATCACTTAAAGATCCTGATATTGTAAAAACGCCTGAGGTGAGCGGTACAGGTTTTATCACCTTTGGTTTAGCTTGGGGTGTTAATAACGGTATTTTAAATGATGCGGCAAGCAAAGAAGCGGTTGAAAAAGGTTGGGCGGCATTAGCAACTACCGTTGATGCTGATGGTCGCGTTAATTGGGTTCAGCATGTTGGCAAGTCGCCTGATCCTGTGAAAAAGACCGATTCACAACTTTATGGTGTTGGCGCCGTTTTATTAGCCGCGTCTGAAATGGTTAAGTGGCAAGATTAGTTATTAAGTGAATAGTTAGCCTCTACATGGTTAGTATGTTGAGGCTACTATTTATGTGTTGATGTTGATGAAATTAACCAGATGTTTATTTCATCAACATACACTACCTAAAGCACTAGCATTAGCACTGACATATTTTTTCAAATGATTGTGCTTTTAACGAAGCGCCGCCGACTAAGAAACCGTCAATATCTGGCTGTGCAATTAACTCGTTCGCGTTGCCCTCATTAACGCTACCGCCATAAAGTATTTGTGTACCTGAAAATGCTTTATTATCGAGTGAATTCAAATAATCACGTATCACCTGATGTATTTCTTGTGCTTGTGCAGCACTGGCGGTTTTTCCGGTACCAATCGCCCAAATCGGTTCATAAGCAATAACAACAGAGGCAAATTCTTGTTGGCCAACCAAGGCTAAAACACTTTGTATTTGCGTAATAATCACGTCTTTAGTTTCATTATTTTCACGCTGAGCTAACGACTCTCCAATGCAAAATACCGGAGTCATATTATGGCTAAGAAGCTGTGTGATTTTTTGCGCGATATCTTCGCTGGTTTCATGAAAAAGTGCGCGTCTTTCCGAGTGGCCGACCAAACAATAATTACAGCCGATATCTTTAAGCATATTTGCAGCGTTTTCCCCGGTAAATGCGCCTTTACTTTCACTACTTACATTTTGAGCGCCTAAGCTAATATCGCTTTTTTCTATTAACAACTGTACTTGAGACAAATAAATAGCGGGTGGACAAATCACAATATCCGTCTCATTTGCGTTGAACTTTAACAATGCTTGAACGAGCGCAGCATTTGTTAAAATGTCGCCGTTCATCTTCCAGTTACCGATCACCAATTTGTTAGTCATATTTTGCCTTTAATGTGTGTTTTAGGTTCGTTGGTGTACATGATAAATTCTTAATTAGTCATTTCCAATCATTAATGTTGTTTTTAATTACTGTAATTTTAACTTTAATTAAATGCTTAATTTAAGTGATTTTGTTTAATTCTTTTTAAGACAGGTGGTTATAGTGTTTATTGTGAGTTTTTATAATTTTTTTGAATGACATTTATTGATTAATTTAAGTCTTTTTCGTGCGAGTTTATTCATAATGAGTCATTTTAACTCTTGCGTTTTAGGTGCTAATACTGATAAATTCCACTATTGTTGTTGATTTACTGTTCGATAAATAACGGTGCTTTGATCACTAGCAACTAAAAATAATAAATAAGAAAAATTGCGCAAGAACGCAAAATTTGAAGGGGATGTAATGAGTATTCAATGTTGTAAAAGAGTCATGAGTTTAATGTTATTCGGTCTATTAACCGCATGCGGTGGCTCAGGCTCAGAGCCTGTTGTTACAGCTGATCCAAAACCCGAAACTACGCCGCCTGCACCTTCTCCTGCACCAGATCCAGAACCAACACCTGTTGTAGGTGCTTTTATTGAAGAAAATGGTGTGCTAGTCGTAGAAATGGAGTCAACCGACTTTAGTGGCTCAAGCTGGCAGTTAAAAGCGGAGACATCAGCTTCAGGTGGGCAAGCAATTGAATGGACGGGGGACGATTTATTTAACCAACCCGGCATAGGAGTGATTAATATTGCGGTGCAAATTACTAACCCTGGCACCTACCGTTTTGATTGGTTAACGCTCATCGGAGAAGGAAATTCTACTACAGAAGCTAATGATTCTTGGCTGAAAATTCAAAGCGATAAATTTTACGGCTTAAAAGATAATTCCACCGTTTGTCCTAAAGAAATTGATAGCGCGGTAAATTCATGTGTGGGTGAATTACCAGAAGGCAGTAGTAAAGAGGGCTGGTTTAAAGTGTATCGCTCTGGTGGTGATGTTGCCCAATTTATTTGGTCAACCAGTACCTCTGATAGAGATCCACATGCGATTTATGCTGATTTTAGCCAGGCTGGTACGTATACCGTGCAAATTTCAGGTCGTTCAAAGCATCATGTTATTGACCGTTTTATTATGACCAATGATCCGCTAACTCACGATGCTGCAAAGAATTTTGATGAGTCAGCGAGAGTACAGCCATAATGAGGGTTTACTATTATATTTTGCTATTTGTATCTATTGCTTGCTTATTACAGCCTGAACAAGCAACAGCACAACAAAAACCGCTTAATGTCGTGGTGTTTTTAGTTGATGACTTACGCGCGGACCTTGGCACATATGGTAATCAACAGATCCAAACGCCACATATTGACGCGCTTGCTAAACAAGGCGTTAAATTTACCAAGGCCTACGCACAACAGGCGATATGTGGCCCGTCGAGGGTTAGTTTATTAACGGGTTTACGCCCAGAAACGTTAGGTTTATACACCATAGATCGCAGTGGCCGGTTACGTTCAAACCATCCTGACGTGGTGTCGATGCCACAACTTTTTAAAGAAAACGGCTATAAAACTATTAGCATTGGCAAGGTATATCATAGTGTGACTGACGATCAGGAAAGCTGGACGACACACATTAAAAAACTACCAAATTTTTATGCTATTGCTGGTAATAAAGAAGCGAAGTTTGCTTATGAAGCGGGTGACGTTGATGACGATTTTTACAAAGATGGTCAAGTAGCTCGCGACGCCATTAAAACCTTAAACGAAATTAAAGACGATAAGTTCTTAATGGTCGTTGGCTTAAGTAAACCTCATTTGCCGTTTAACGCACCTAAAAAATATTGGGATTTGTACGATCGCAACCAATTTGTCGTACCAAGTCGCAAAAAGCCTAACAACATCTATAAGCTAGCACTGAGCAAGTGGGGGGAACTGCGTATGTATGGCGGTATTCCAAAGCAAGGGGATGTTGATGATGAATTAACCAAAACCTTAAACCATGCCTATTATGCCAGCGTGAGTTATATGGACGCGCAAGTTGGCCGGGTAATGTCGGCACTTGATGAAATGAAGCTGCGCGATAATACCTTAGTGGTTTTTATGAGCGACCATGGCTATAAACTTGGCGAGTATGGCACGTGGAACAAACATTCAAATATGGAATTAGATACACGTGTTCCGCTTATTATTAGCAGAGAAGGCCGCTATACCCTCAGCAAAGTAAATGTTAGCTCATCGGCATTAGTTGAAAACATTGATGTATTGCCAACCATTGCCCAAGCTGCTGGCTTACAAGCGCCGCCTATGGATGGTAAAAGTTTACTGCCTCTATTAGATAACCCTGAACTACCATGGGATAGCGCTGCCTATAGTTTATTTGCACGTGGCAAAAAATATATGGGCGTTACCGTCACCGACGGAACATGGCGTTACACCGAATGGCGTAACGGTGAAACGCAAGCGCTGTTCTTTAAAGAACTGTATTTGCATGATACAAGCCCTGTGGCAAGCGCAAACGTTGCTGGCCAAATTCAATTCCAAGCTGATGAAAAACGCTTGAAACAATTGTTAGATCATCAATTTCCAACCAACGCGCCTTCGTTTCATCAAAAGCGCGTGCTGGGCAAGCTAGTGGCAAAAACACAAGAAAATCAAAAAAGAGACAGCGATGAAGATTAAGCAAAATATTGAACGAGTCCCTGGTGGCATGATGTTGGTGCCTTTATTTCTAGGGGCGGTGATCAATACTTTAGCACCAGAGTCAGCAGACTATTTTGGTGGTTTTACCAAAGGCATAATGACAGGGATCTTACCCATTTTAGCGGTGTGGTTTTTTTGTATTGGTGCAAGTATAGATCTACGATCAACAGGTACAGTATTGCGCAAATCAGGCACTTTAGTTATCACTAAAGTTGCAACGGCGTGGGTTGTTGCGGTTGTTGCTGCCGCGCTTTTGCCCGAGCACGGCATTGAAGCTGGACTATTTGCAGGCTTATCTACGCTAGCGCTTGTATCGGCTATGGATATGACCAACGGTGGTTTGTACGCAAGTTTAATGAATCAATACGGCTCTAAAGAAGAGTCGGGCGCGTTTATTTTAATGTCGTTAGAATCTGGGCCATTAATGACCATGCTTATTTTAGGCTCGGTTGGCGCGGCTTCATTTGAATTGCATCATTTTATTGGCGCGGTACTACCGTTTCTTGCAGGATTTATTTTGGGTAACTTAGATGTAAGTTTGCGTGAATTTTTCAGCCGAGCAAGCGCTGTAATGATCCCCTTTGTCGGTTTTGCCTTAGGTAATACTATCAATTTAGCGGTGATCTTAGACACGGGGTTATTGGGTATTATGTTAGGGCTTGCCGTTATTGTTATTACGGGGATCCCATTAATATTTGCTGATCGCTGGATAGGAAAAGGCAATGGCACAGCGGGCGTTGCTGCATCGTCAACCGCGGGGGCGGCTATTGCTAACCCAGCTGCCATTGCTGCGATTGAACCAAAATTTGCGCTTGCGGCGCAAAGCGCTACAGCACTAATAGCAACTAGCGTTATTGTTACCTCAATTCTAGTTCCGATAATTACCGCCATGTACCACAAACGCTATGGTGAACAGAGTACTCAAAACATCAACCAAGAGGCTGCTCATGCTGCATAAAATCATCGGGCTTTGCAGCGTAATGCTTGTGTTAGCCGGTTGCCAACAGGCGTCGGTTCTCGAAGAGCAAGTTCAGCAAAACCCAGTTCACCAACATACAGTTCAACAAAACACCTTTGCTGAACAAAAAAATCCCAATGTTTTATTAATAATGGTCGATGATTATCGAGTTGCAATGGGTGCGATGGGCGATAAAAAAGCGATCACGCCTAATCTTGATAAACTCGCATCTCAAGGAATGCTATTTAATCGTGCCTACGCCAATGTACCTGTATGTGGCGCATCTCGCGCAAGTATGATGACCAGCGTTTATCCGCATAAAACTCGGTTTATTGATTATTTGGCCAATGCTGAACGTGAAGTGCCGCAGGCAACAACCCTAGGTGAATTTTTCAAAAACTCGGGTTACTACACGGTCTCTAATGGCAAAGTGTTTCATAGCCGCACTGACTCAAATGAAAAAAGTTGGAGTGAATCGGCGTGGGAGCCAACAGCAAAAGGCCCAGCTTATTATAATGACGACTCGAAAAAATACCTTAAACCTACCAAGCGTTTTGGTCATAGAGGCCCATGGTATGAAAGTGCCGATATGCCAGATGAAGCCTATTACGACGGACAAGTAAAACAAAAAACGGTCAGCGATCTAAAGCGTTTGGCACAACAAAACCAACCTTTTTTCTTAGCTGCTGGTTTTCGTCGACCACATTTACCGTTTAATGCGCCGCAAAAGTATTTTGATTTATATAAAAATACCGACTTTCAACCGTCAGTACTGCGCGATAAACCGGTCAATGCCCCTGAATCTTTAAAAGGCTCGGGCGAGATCAATGTCTATCACTTTAAAAACCACACGTACAATTCAGATGAATTTCACCGACTGTCTCTGCGCGGTTATTACGCGGCTGTTAGTTTTATTGATCAACAAGTTGGCGACATTCTAGTGACCCTTGAGCAGTTAGGATTGCGCGACAATACTATCGTAGTGTTAACCAGTGATCATGGCTTTAATTTAGGTGAACACAATTTTTGGGGCAAGCACAACATGCTCAATAAAGCGCTGCATATTCCGTTGATAATTGACGATCCCAAAGCGCAATCTGGGTTAACGTCTGACACCTTGGTGAGTTTAGTGGATGTTTTCCCAACCTTAATTGACCTTGCTGGTTTAACGGCAGATGAGCCACTAACACAGCAAATGGTTGGGCGCAGTTTAGCGCCATTATTAGCAAATTTAAAACCTAGTGGAGACGAGTTTGTTTATTCTCGTTTTAAACAAGGCGATACCGTGATAAGTGATAATTTGATTTATACCGAGTATCAAACCAAAGATGGTCGCCAAGAAAAAATGCTATTTGATTTAGCCAAAGATCCAGAAGAAACAACCAATGTGGTAAATGATGTGGCTTATCAAAAAGACATTGCGTTGTTATCGGCGAAACTGGCGAAATTTATTGCCAATAGCGAGCGTTATTTGCCTAATAACTGAATAAACTGAGCTCGGTAAAATAAGCTTTTTGACCGTATTTTTAGTCAATAAAACTCGATAGCTTGATAAGGTATCGAGTTTTTTTGTCCTACGCTGCATTGCGCAGGTTTTTAAATGTTGTCATCAAAAATTTCAGTTCTATTGCGCCCGTTAACTTTCGCTTGATACAAAGCGATGTCTGCGCATTTTACATATTTTTCAATGACATCATCAGAGGTTAAATCATTGGCGTTTAACGCCGCAGCGCCAACACTAATCGATAATTTTTTATCTTGAGCAATGGTAATGGCATTAACTTCTTGATGCAGTCGTTGACAGAATAAATGTGTATTTTTTAGGTCTGAATTATATAACACCATTAAAAATTCTTCGCCTCCCCAACGGGCAACAATATCGCTAGAGCGCGTCATTTTTTTTAATACATTAGCAAGCTCTACCAAAATATCATCACCTCTGTTATGCCCGTAGGTGTCATTAATTTTTTTAAACCAGTCAATGTCGATGAGCAGAAATGAGGTTGCAACAAAATTACGGTTTAGTTGATTAAGGACTTTGGTAAAGTCATCAATTGCGGCGCGTCGATTAAGTAAGTTTGTTAGCGGATCAACTCTTGTTAATAAGGTTAACTCTTCGGTTTTAATTTCTAAATGTTCTCTTGCCGCTAAAAGCTCTTGATAGAGTTTGTCACGGGCGACAGCGATGTATATCGACCAGAAAATCTTTGTGTCGACTAACTGAAGGTTGGCGACAGCGGCAATTTTTTCGTTTGCAGGTAACATTAACGAAATTTGGATTTCTTGGCATGAGCCTGAACTTACCAGCGTAGGGCGTATATAACTTTCAAAGAAAATAGCACTTGCCTTAGAAATAATATCAAACAGACTATATTCGGTGATTTCATCAGCAGTTAACGCTAATACGTCTTTTGCATACTTATTGCAATATTCGAGTCTGTTGCTCTGCATATCGGTTGTAAGCAGTATGCATGGAAAGCAGTCGAGGGTTGGTTTTATCATGCTAAAAATAGTTTTATCGCTTGAAAGACGACGTCAGGCGCGGTCATGTGTAAACAATGCCCTTGTGAGTCAACTACCTTGAGCACTGAGTTGGGGATTTTTTCATGCATGTATTGGCCGATATCTACCGAGGCTAAATTGTCGTCACTACTTTGCAAGATCATTGTTGGTACGAGCAGCCTAGTTAGCTTGGCTCTGTCGTCCGAGAAAAACGTCGCTTTGGCAAAAGATTTGGCGTAAGTAGGATCGGTCGAACAAAAACTGTCTTCTAGCTCTTTAATCAGTTCAGAGCCATTGTTTTGTCCCATTACTAATGGCGCTAGATAGTTGGCCCAGCCAATATAGTTTTTGTCCATTAAGTTGATCAGCTCTTCTAAATCTCCTTTCTCAAAACCACCAAAATAATCTGGTGGAAAGTTCATAAAACAAGGGGAAGGGCAAACCATGACGATTTTGGCAAATAGGGCGGGTGATTTTAACGCCGCGAGCATGCCAATTATGCTGCTCACCGAATGTCCAATAAACACTATATTTTCAAGTGCTAATTCGTCACAAATTTCAATAACGTCTTCGGCATAGCCGTCAAGTGTTTCGTAGCGTTTGCGATCAAAATAAGCGGTGTCTGATTGGCCACAGCCGACATAATCAAATACAACAACTTTATATGTCGACTCTAATAGCGGCAGCATAAATCGCCACATATTTTGATCACAACCAAAGCCGTGGGCAAGCATAAGTGTAGTTTTCCCGTTGCCGGTTACTTTAACGTTATTTCGTGCGCGTACATTGATATTGAAAGACATTATTAGGTAAGTCAGTAAAGTAGAGTATGATTATAATGGTTAATTTACTGGCGCTACACAAGAAAAATAGCTGTTATTGTGTAGTTCGTGTGGTTAATTAGCGGTTAAGTCAAGTTATTGGAGTGTTAGTTTCGAGCTTATTATCGCCAATGGTTATTTGCTTAAAACATCGGGTTAAAAAGGGACATCCCTAAATGTTAAGAAAGGGAAATAGCAGAATAATAAGGTTGTTTTAACACCGCGAAGTATTTTAATCACTTTTTCAAGCAAGCCTATGGTTTTACTCCGTTAAGTTTCGAAAAACTTCGAGAATGAGAGTATTCTCGATATTCTAAATAAGTCGAATAATCAAGGCTGTAGTCTTGTCACCATTTCTTGGATCATTTTGTAGCGGATCTCTCTTAGCATATGAAGTTCGCCAGCCTTATTGGTTATACCTTCAAGCTCAGTGACTTTCTCAATAATTTTATCTGCTGCTATTTCAATTATTTTCAGCATTTTATCAAGTTCACGTTGAGTGATAGTTTTGTTTAAACCCAGCCCTTCACCAAATGCTAATACATCATTACGCGTAAGCTCACCTAGTACTTTTGCATTTCCCATTGGTTGAGATAATTCCGCGAGCAAATGGCGACCTTCATCGTCGTATATAGCTGTACTAATAAGGTCGTACATCGGCGATAGCACCATTCCATCAGGAGTTACCAAGCAAGACAGATTTTTTAAATGTGCATCAGTATTTCCTACGATGGCGTTAAAAATTGCCCACTTAAAAACTGTAATTTTTGCCTTACCTTTGCCCCTTAAAGCCTCTGTAAACTGATTTAATTGTTCTACATTACTTTGCGCATATTTAAGTGAACGACTTAAGCCCAGTAATTGGCATCCATCTAAAGCATGCATCCTAAGCTGATCAGGAAATACATTTTTTCTATCAAACCTTTCAATAATATATACAGGCTCAGGAAGGTAACAAACCTCTGTATGAGGCACATCCAAGCCAACAGCTTTAGCTAAATTCATCACGAACCATTCATTTCTTACCGTTTGCCAATAAAGATCTGGTTTTGAGTGTTCTGGTTTTAAGATATGTGAAGAAGGTGATGCACCTACAGGCTCTAAAAATTTATCTCCATGTTTAATAATCAACATTTTATGCTGTGCCCCAGCAATAGACATTCTTTTACTTTTTTGATTATTTAATGGAATATCCGGAAGACTTTTAATTCGAGAATTTAACTCAGAATAAGCTAATTCAATAACACCTTTTTCAGCATTATCATTTTCCGATTCAACTAATGTAATTGCACCAGCAGACTCAGCACCAGTAATCGCTAAAATACCAAACGAATCGGCTTCATTGATTTTTATGTCTTTTGCTAATAACGTTCTTGCACCTTCTTCAGGTAATAAATTATCAAAAAACCATTGAATATATCGCTTTGTCGAACCGTCGACCTGCTTCTCAGCTTTTAGTGGAATTTGAGGGCAAATAGGATGCTTTTCTAGACAGTTAAGCCACATATCATCATATTGAAAAGCCCATATATCATCCTCTTCGAATAATGTGCCTACCTTTAATTGGTTAATGAAAATATTTAACTTTCGCATTTATTTACCCTACATCCGTAGTTTGCAATTGCTTTAGCTTATTGATTGTTTTTTCAGGTAGGTTTGGAGGTAAATTTATTTCAAGCTCTATGCCTAATTGCTCCAATAGATTTAGCACCCGACCAATTTCCACGGTCTCTTTTCCATTTTCAAATTGGCTGATAAAAGTTAAGCCATTTCCTGATAATAGCCCTGCGGTTTCTTGATCAAGCGATTGACTTTGTCTGACAAGCTTAGATACAACTCCTAGCAGCTTTATGTTTTTCACTTTAATATTAACGTGCATTAGAACCACCTTATTTATGCGAACACATAAATACTAGCATAAAACATCTCTAGTACAACAATTTTATACGAACGCATAAATAAGAAGAAAAAATTAAATATTCCACTATTATTTATACGAACGCATAAACCTTCTGCCGAAGGGTGGGAAGCCTCATAAACTTCAGACAATTTATTACGGTTAACTTAGGTTGCTTCGTAATGAAATGAGCCTTTTCGTTTGGTTGCTCAACAAAAAAGTGTCTAATCACTCAACGACGCCTTTTGCGAAGCACAACTAAGAGTAATCCACGGACGATCTACATAGTTTAGCAATGTGCAAAATCTGCATATGTGCGTGTTGTCGACGTTAGTTATCGACTAGTCTTTAGGCTCACCTATTTCAGCAATATTCGCTAAAACAGGTGATTTTTCTTGTTTGTTGGGGCAGAAGTGTTTACCGGCTTTACCAGTGTTCAATCACGAAATAGTCTTCAGTGGTTAAGGTGTTCTGCAGTGCTTTAGGTACGCTAGTTCGTCTTGGTGGTTTGTTTTGATCCAACTTAAATGCTGGTGCTGTGATCACCGGTATATTGCCAAAATTCTCAGTTAAAAAATCGCCTTGTTCACGCATCCAAACAAACAATTGTTTCTTTAATCGCTGTTGAGTTGAAGCTAATTCTGGACGGTTAATTAAGTTGTGCTGTTCAAACGGATCGTTTTGCAAATCGTACAGTTCTTCAAATGATTCATTCTTATGTTTCATTGCACCTTGGCGTAAAAAGGCATTGATATGCTCATTATCGGTTAAGTTTTTGTCGAGTACTTCAAGTGCATTAAAGTTGCGAATATATTTGTAACGGGTATCTCTGATCATGCGTGAAGGGAAGATATGTGCATTAATAATATTTTGATTGGTACGCACGCCATAAACGTATTGATGAATCGGCTGATTGTAGCCTTTAAGAATCGGTAAAAAGCTTTTTCCGTCGAAATCTTCAGATGCTGTTCCGCCAGCAATATCGATAAATGTTGGCAATACATCAGTGTAATGAATAAGTTGTGCGGAATGACTCTTGGGCTTGATCATCGCAGGCCAACGCACCACAAAAGGCACATTCAGGCCAATGTCTTTTAGGCTAAATTTACCTGAAACACCATGATCTGCACTATAGATGAAAAGCGTATTGTCGGTTAAGTGGTTATCAACCATGTTCAGTACATGTTCAAGCTGTGTATTGTCTTCTTTAATGCTGCGGTAATAGCCGGCTTTTTTCTTAATGTAGGCGTTATCGTCCTTTAAGTGTTGGTCGAACGGGTGAAACTTCAACTGATCAACATCAGGGTTTTGAACGTCGAAGTACTTCCCGTGCGGATATTTTGAGGTAATAAACATCACAAACGGTTTGGAGGCGGTTTGGAAATATTGCTCGATGTCTGCCAGCGGAATATAGTCGCGCGGCACGCCCTTTTTAGGCACAGGTTGCCATTCTTGATCCCAATCGTAAACACTCGGTGGTTTTACATGGCTTTTACCGGCCAATACAACTTCATAGCCTAAGGCACGCATTTGTTTGGTAACCGACTTAATATCAGGGCGTGTGGGGGTGTGATTGGCAAAAGCACCGTTTTTTAACGGATATTTACCGGTAAAAAGCTGTGTTCTACTCGGTGCACAAATTGCCTGTGCGGTGAAAGCATTTTTAAATAACATGCCTTCATTGGCGAGTCGGTCTATCGCAGGGGTATGTACTTTTTCATTGCCGTAGACACCATAATCGGTAATGTCTTGATCGTCTGCTAGGTAAAAAATAATATTTGGCGGTAGATTGTTAGCAGATGCTGTGTTGGTTTGCTCTGTTGCTGATTGAGTACAGCTTATTAAGCCAAGTGCTAATAATATAAAAAATAGGTGCGTTAAGTTTTTATTGCTCATGTTCTCTCTTCAACCTTTTTATTCGAATCTGATCTCGAGTTTTTGCACACCAAAAGATTCCATCGCAGTATTGAGTAAAATGCTAGCGTTGCCGTTTTCATCTTTTACCACTTTTGCTTGTTGCCATTGACTCCAATTAAGTGCGTTTTGTTTCCCGTATTTGTGCTGATGGTTAGCAAATACTTGCTGCCCACTGCGATTAAGCAGTTTATTCGCTGACGCGCTTGGGTGAATGTTTTCAAGCCGCCAACCGCCATTTTTTTCAAGTTGTTGGCTCTGTGGAAATTCAGCGTAAAACTGGTCAAGGGTATTATTGAATCGATTAATCTTGCCAATACGATAGCTAAACTCTGTTCCTATAGGCTGACTAACTTTAGCGGCTACTGATACTACCTCTGGCGCGAGGTAGGCGGTATTTTCTTTGTTGAAGTTGTACAGCAAAATATCGATATTGTTTTGTGAAACGCTTTGGCTAAATATGCCACCAATTTGATTGCCGGCGATGTTACTTATGCCTTGTGTGTAACTGTTAAAATGTTGATTGCCCAACATTGAATGTAAGGCCAATTGCGTCATGGCGTCAGCGCTATAATGACCGTTAGTATGATTGCCCCACTGAAAAACTTCTCGGATGTTATTTTCGAGCATCATCTTAGCGAACATCGCAAAAAATGATGACGCATGAGAGGTTGATACGCTAACAAATCCCGCTTTAAGCATCGCCGAAATAAATTTAAATTCATGAATTTCAAAGCCGGCGTTAGGGTTAAAATCGGGGTGATGTTTTATTGGTGCAATATCGTATTGATATACATGTGTTAAATCGAGTTCATGGCTTTTAGTAATATGAGGGTAATACGAGATTGCGATAAAATCGTAATGCACATTATGTTGTTTTGCCCATTCAACAAAAGGTACCGCATAGCTGTTTTCTTTATTCTTGGTGTAATCTAAATACTGGCTTTTAAATGAGCCTTCACGAAAATGAGCGCCTATTTTTGCCTTGGGCAATACGGCATGAACAGCAGCAACGGTATTTTGATAATGGTCGAAAAACTGTTGTTGAGTACCGGCCCAATGTTGCGGACGGGTGTCTATTTCTGAGCCTACCCGAAAGCGCCAAGCAAGTACCTGCTCTTTGCCATATCTGTTAACCAAATGGCGGATAAATGCCTGCATGTATTTCTGCCACGCTAACGCATCGTTAGGGGGCAAACCGTTGCCATAAACGCCAACACGATCTTTAGCTAAATAATGTTGTCCATCGGCTTTATTAACAAAAGTATAGCCACGTTGAAACGCCCATGGCGGATTGTCTAAAACGATCTGAAAAATATCCCAATCCTGTGCCAGCCAAGCATCAATACGTTTGGTTGCCGCTGAAAAATTATAAACGTATTTTTCACCATTCCATAAATAGGTATCACCGTTTAAGTCTTGATTACGCCAGCCGCCGAGCATACGTACCGTTGATACTAGCTTTTTACGACCAAAATGCGCAGGAACACCTTTTGGATTGCCAGTTTCAGTGCGCACCGACACGTCGAAGAAATCATATATGTTACCCAGTTGACTGCTAGGATCAGTAAAGTCGGCGTTAACGCTAATGCTCGTCAAATTGTTGAGCTGCTGGGCAAGCTGATTGTTTTTCGGGTTGCTTGTGGTGCAAGAACTCGTCATGTAAATCATGACGAGTAATAATAGTTTAGCTGTTTTCACGTTTTATTTGCCTAAATAGCTGATGTGGCGAGCGTGCTGAATGTAAAGTTCAGTCATTATTTTTAGCTGCCGGATCTGGGTGTTGGTAGACACCGGGTTTTATTTTGATATTGATCTCGGCTTTGTTTTTTGGCCATGCCAATATCACCAATTGTTGTCGGTCTTCGTCCCAAACAATGTCATGAGGCGTAGTATTGTTGGCAGCGTGTTTAACAAGGAATCCTTTCGAAATAGGGCTTTTTGCAAGAATTAAATCGTCACCAACGTGCACCGAAAAACCATCGGGGTAATGACGATCAGCAGCGATAAAAATGCGTGATGCACCTTTGCTATTATCACTGATAATATTGATATCTAAGGTTCTAGTGGCAAAATTAAAAAGAAAATTATTGATGTCGCCAGCAATCAATTGTGGGTAAGGGCGGGCAATAATGTCGGTAATGTATTTTCGCTCAACAGTGCCGATGGCTTGTTTGTCGCTAAAAATTGCCCAAGTCGACTCGCCACCGGGTAAAAAATTTTGATAACTGCGGTTACCAAGGAACCAGGCTTTAATTGAACCCACGCCCATTTGGTCGAATATTTCCGCCGTTTTTATATAAAATTCAATATAGTTTAATTGCTCTTTGACTGAGTTGTCGGTGGTGACAAAGGTTGGGAATCCCCATTCGCCAATTAAAATAGGGGCGTTTAATAAGTCAGACTCTTTATCAAAGCGTTCCATGGTAGGGGCAATATAGTCTATATGTTCTTGATAAATATGTGGCGCAAATACAATGTTTTTGCGATTAATTTTTTGTTTAATTTCTGCGTATTGATTCTTATCAATTGCTTCACCTTTGTTCATGAAAATGGTTTGAATAAGAAACTGTTTATTGTCGCTATATGGTAGCGCGGCATCGATAATTTTTTCGTAAAACGGGATCAAATATTGATTGGTTAAATCGTCATATGAAATATCCATCGTTTTTTTACGAGGTTCGTTAACTAAATCGTAGCCGATAACTGCGTCGTTATTTTTAAATGCATCCCAAATATGACGCCACGCGTTAATATAGGTTTGTTGCTCATTATTTTTATCAAGGTAAAGCGCTTGCCATGAAAATCCTCTTGCGCCGTAAACTGTCATTTTAAAAACGGTTTTTATACCTGCTTCTCGGCCCAGTTTAGTGGCGCGTTTAATACGTGCTAAATATTCAGGTTCAAATGTAGACTGACCAAATTCGCTCAAACGACCCATTTCAAGACGTATTACTTGTACGTTCGCGCCCATACGCACCATGCGTAAATAATCTTCTGCATTAAAGTCAACTGCGCCAGCGTGATCATTGGTATTGATAACATAACCGCGTGGGATCATGTGGCGGCCGTCTTTGTCGCGTAATCCATGTTTTATCGGAGTTGCACTAAGCGCTGTGAAGCTAGTCGCAATGATTAAAACAGAGAGTATGGTTAAGAAAATAATACGTAGCATATGGGGAACCTTTTCTCGTAATTATATTTATCAAGTGGTTTTCAGTGTTGTTTGCTAAAATTTGCTACAGCGTCTTATTCCAAATGAAAAACACAATCGATTGGTGTAACAACAGGGGAGTTATCGTCATTGGTTTCCATAATGTCGGCCATAAACGCCCACCACTTTTTCACGATGGGCGCTAACGGTAAGTGGTCCATCGTGTGGTTGTTGGTGCGTTTTAATACCGCAAATAGTTTGTTTGACGATTTTTCGTGAAATATTGAATAATCAGACACGCCAGCTGCTTTTAAAGCGGTAACCAGTTCTGGCCAAATTTCATCGTGTCTTTTTTCGTATTCTGCTTCATTGCCTGGCAGCAAGGTCATCACAAACGCTATTTTTTCCATTTTACTCTCTCAATTTAAACTGTTTAATGGTTTTAAAAATATGAGTTAAGTGTAGTTTGTTGGGTAAACTACACATGTATTCATCACTTAAAATAATGATCAAGGCAATTGGTTAAGCTAAGCTGTTTTGCCTTTCCATAACTAGCGATTTACTTTGCAAGGTAATTGTCTAAGTATGAATGCCAGCCTTTAATCGAGGTTATTTCTCCAGCGCCTTGCCATGCAAAACCTGCGCTATAAGCTAATGCGCCATAGTCAGTGGTTTCTGTAAATAACCAAATATGGCTTTCATCTTTTACATCGCTTGGCAGGTGCTTTATCGCACTGACTCGCTCAGGCGCGATAACAACGCCTGTACCTAAACCTAAATCATCAATGACTTCCCATGCGGAAATTCTTCCGGCGCTTTTATTAAACGACACAGCTGCTTTTTCATCATGTGTGGCTAATCCGATAGCAATTGGCAGTTTGGCGGGTTGACCATTTAAGGTGAATGTTGAATTAACTTGATACAGCTGTGAGCCCAAGGCGAGTGAAACAGTCTTACTTTCGTTAACTAAACCTAGTGGCGTTTGCCATTCGTACTGTAAATTGAATTTAAGCTGATCACCGCCGCTTTCGATCACGCTATAACTTTTATAGGTATGGGCAGCATAGGCTTTATTATCTACCCAAATGGCAGAACCACCCACGCCACGGCTAATTCCTGTATGGTACGGGTCGTAACCTTCACCTTTGTCTTTATGGTATGAAATGCCGTTAACATGGCCTAAATACCACTTATCAATAATAGAATAATCAACTTTTTTCAGCCAAGCATCTACGCCACTAGAATGTCCTTTTAACGGTGCAGCAGGCCCATAAACCCTAAAAGCAACTTTGTCGTTTTCCCAAGCAAAATCGTCTCTGCGCTCTGGAACAAATCGCGCAAACGCCATGACTTTTGGCTGTGCAGAAGCATCTTTATCTGTCACAGCTTCGATGTGCTTAGCATTTGAGCAGCCTAATAAAGTCATTGATGTGCCCAAGCACAACAGCGCTGATGTTAAAGTTAAGCTAGAGAGTTTCATTTCATCTTTCCTGATATTTTGATCACAAAGCGTTTGTTTTATTGTATTGTTCATTGGTGACAGATAATGCATTATTGTGATTGAAAGTGCAATTATGATGTGGGTTTTCAGTCATGACCATTGGCAGGGTGTTAATAATAGAGAAGAATAATGATAAATAGACGTAATTTTATTTTAGGTGGAGCTGGGGTTTTAGCTGCTTCAGCCGCGTATAAGTTTGACTGGTTAACCGAGCTGAAAAAAGAATATCCGAATGTATTAATGCTTATTGTCGACGATTTAAATGATTGGATAGGGCCACTTGGTGGTCATCCCAATACTAAAACACCGAATATTGATCGCCTTGCTGCTCAAGGTACTGTGTTTACTAATGCTCATGCGCCTGCACCTTTGTGTGGTCCTTCTCGCGCAAGTATTATGACCGGGCTTGCACCTTCAGCAACCGGCATATATGGGCATGTTCGCGATAATGATATTAAATCGGCCAACGACAAAGCCGCACAGTCTATTTTCTTAAGTGAGTATTTTAAGCAGCATGGTTACCATACCGCAGGCGTTGGTAAAATTTTTCATCAACGTGTCGCTGATGGCAGTTTTGATGTTTACGGTGGGCGCGTTAAAGGCTTTGGCCCTTATCCTGAAAAACGTTTTAAATGGCACGATAAACGCACTAATACCGACTGGGGCCCTTTTCCTGAAAAAGACGAACAGATGCCAGACTACGACTCGGCGCAATGGTTAGCTAATCAACTAAAACAACAACACGATAAACCATTTTTTATGGTCGGCGGATTTTTAAGGCCGCATGTGCCTTGGATGGTACCGAAAAAATGGTTTGATCTGCATCCGGTGGAAACACTGACCTTACCGCCTTATCTAAAAAACGATTTAGATGATGTGCCAGACATTGCTAAACGCGTTACCGAATTACCCATGATGCCAACTACCGAATGGGCGCTTGAAAACGGCGAATGGCGAAATATGGTGCAAGGTTATTTAGCTAGCGTATCTTTTGTTGATGCTTGTATTGGTACCGTATTAGATGCGTTGGAAGCCAGTGACTATGCGAATAATACTGCGGTTGTCTTGTGGGGAGATCATGGTTATCAAATAGGTGAAAAAAGCAAATTTGCCAAAATGGCATTATGGGAAACGGCAACGCGCACACCGCTAATTATTAAACCGCCAAAATCGAGCAGTGCAAAGGTGAGTGATCGCCCGGTGAGTTTGTTAGATTTGTATCCTACGTTAGTTAAAATGTGCGGTTTGCCAGCTAATCCTGCCAATCAGGGGAACGACATAACGCCATTAATTACCAACCCCAATGCACCGTGGCAACATGCCGCACTGACTACCTATGGCCCGAATAATCATGCCGTGAAAACCGAGCGCTATCGTTATATTCGCTATGAAGATGGCTCTGAAGAGTTATATGATCACCAAAATGATCAGCAAGAATGGCAAAATTTAGCAGGCGATGTTGACTATCAAGAGGTAATAGCATCGCTAAAGGCACATTTACCTCAAGAGAACGAAAAGTGGTCAGCGGTTTCATATTATGAGGGGAACGCATACTTCAAGCAGCTAAGCGATAAAGCATCTAAATAAAAATATATTTATAAACAATTACTTATGACTATTTCTATTGGGTGAGTTAGTTCTAGCTCACTCCACTATTTACCTCTTCATTTCTCTTATTTGTTTCATTTTTAGAACGATTTTTTATTTTTCTCGGTGAATGTGATCGACAGCAAGTCGCGTGTATAAGTTTTGTCATGTATTTCTTTAGGTTTTTTATTTTTTATTTTCAGTGGTTTATATTTTTTAGTGACTTATTTTGAAACAAAAGTGTTGATAAATGATTTTTAATGACAGATATTGTCGTTCGAAAAACGAACACTAAAAATAAAAAACCTCATAAATAAAAAAATAAAATAAGGAATAATAAATGTTCAACATGCCTAAAAAACTATTAACCACCTTTGTTGCCCTACCATTGATGCTCGTAGCGAACATAAGCCATGCCGTTGACTGTACTAGTACGCCGGTAAACCCAGCAGGCAATGCCAGTAAACTAAAAGATGCACTTCAACAAGCGACTAATACGGGACAAGCGCTCACAATAACAGGCACTTACTATATAAGCGCTGATATGAAAGTGTATTTGAAGAAAGATTTGGTCGTAAATGCAACCGGTGCCAAATTTATTGCGACCTCAAGTTTAGATGGCGATATGTTTAGCTTTGATGCGCATACCACTAAGTCGAATGAGTGTAATAGCGCAGGCGTATTGGCAAACTTTACTTGGAAAGGTGGTGATTTCAATATGGCTAATGCAAAAGTCTCGAAAGTAGTGCCGCTTACCTCTAAAACCCCAGCAGGGCGTGAAGGCACACAATCGACTGCCGATGCACTTTCAATTCGAGGTGCAAACAATAGCAACAATACTAATAAAGTTGGCGAGTTATTGATTGAAAATATTAGTTTTACCGGTACAAAAAATAGCGCTGATCCTTATTATTTAGCCGGTGGTGATAGTGGTATTTTAATGACAGGTACCACCAAAGCGACGATTAAAAATAGCAACTTTTATGGTGTGAGAGATGCCGCTATTTATGTATCTGCTGGCGGTAATACCGGGCAGTTTGGTGATCATTTCACTATGACTGGAAATTACGTTGAACGTGCGTACGACGGTATAACAAGTAAACGTGGCGCGGATAATATTCGTATGGAAAACAATACGATGGAAGATGTGGTAGTAGGTTTAAGTATCAAGCGTGTTTATGACGGTTGGACTGCAACCAATGTAAAAATTAAAAATAATACGGTGACAAGTTCAGTTAGACCAATAAGTGTTGAACGTGCCAATAACGTCACGATTACGGGAAATACTATTTCACAATTAGGCGCTGTTGTTGCGGGTTCGAGCACGGCAACCAATATTTATGGTAGTCAGTATGAAGGTATCGCGCTAAATGGGGTGCAAGGCACTAATACGGTTACCGGCAATAGTGTTTCGGGTGTAACAGGCAGCCGAGAAGGTCAAACAACCACTTGGGGCGTGGTTACCCGAGCGGAAGATGGCCGTCAAACAACAGGTGAGACCATCACAAATAATACATTTTCTAAATTAGACAAGTGGGTTAAACGTCTTTAGTTTTAGCGAGCAGCAATACTCTGTGGATCAATGAATTATCGCTATTTGATCACTCTCTTAGTCCGATTGTTATCGGGCGTTATTGATGGGTTTTGCTGCTCTATTTAGCTGTTTACTAACCGTTTAATAAAGGTCACTTTGATTATGAACGTTATATTTAGAAAATTTTCATTTATTTTGGGACTCATGGTCGGAGGGCTTTTTATTGCAGCCTTTAATTGGTTGATTGAAAAGTCTTTGCCGCCCACAAGTTCTGATCTTAACAATCCACATGTAACGCAAAATGTTCCGCAAATTAGATTGCATAATGCGTTTGAGCATGTACGTATAAAGGAATCACCAATTGGCGATAATGAGCAAGCGCAACACCTTAGCGCACATTCAGCCATGCAAATATCTGATGCGACCTTATACGTTGAGCATAATTGGCAAAAATTACTTACTGAGTCGTTATCAGATGCGGAGTTAATGGCATTTTCTGAGGTGACATCACTAAAAGTTGTTGAGCAAATTAGCAATAACGAGATGCTGTTTACCCGTGTGTTAAACAAAATAATGCAATTTGATAAAAGCGAGCAACGAGCGTTTTTACTCAAAATGGTAACCTTGATGGGCGACGCTAAGCTCAATGAGTCTGCCCAGATATTACTTGCGTCTGAACGAGATGTTGATAAAGCCTCTGGCATACTTGTGTTAATGCAAGTACAAGATTTAGCCCTTAAAACATCGCACATTATCGACCTCTTGCAAACTTCACCATCACCTTTTGTGATCAATGAATTGCTTCACCACCTTAAAGCATCAGGCGACGCTAACTTGCTCGCAGCTTGTATGCAAGGTATTGAAAGTATTGCTTTATATGGGGCGTCGTATGAGAATCAAATGCTTGCTTTACGCACTTTGCTTGTCGTTGAACCTGTCGACCCTGACTTTGTTGATCGGGCAATAACGTCATTATTGTCTGATCAAGGCCAAGGCAGTCAATTAGCGTTAGATCTTCTTCAACATAGCGCCACGAATCTTCAGTATTATTTTTCGCGCGGACAAAAAGAGCAATTGATCACGCAATTACAGTGGCTTGCGGATGATACTTATGGCGACATAGATAAAAGGGTAGCAGCCTTAATCGCGCTAAAATCATTAACTGAAAGCTAAATAAGCGCAGGGCGTTGTTACTTGGCGTACTTTATTGTGATTGAGTAAATGCGTTGCTGCGCTTGTTGCATTATTACGTGTTGTTTTTAGGATTTTATTGAATTTAAATCATCTATCTAATAGGATTGCTTTCGACCCAATATGACTTAAAATGATTTATCATGGCTTTGTCGTTAGCGTTTATTCGTTTTAATTAGGACTTATTTTGATAGCGCCAAGCCAAATTAATGAAGGAAAACCAACCAAATGAGTAAATTGATAGTTGATAAAATGCAGGTAATAAAAAAAGGATTATCGATTTGTGGGAAAGTTTTTACCATCGCCATGAGCATGCTGACGTTATTAGCCTGTATTAGTCTTCCCGTGAAAAGTGAACCTAACGAGATAAATAGCCTCGCTATTGATCATGTGTGGTCTGGGCATCGCATAAAGCCTTATTTGCTAACTCGCGGTCAAGACCAATTTGTTGCCTATTTTGATGCTAATCGCCAAATGACCATTGCACACCGCAGACTCGGTAAAGTGTGGCGTTACTATAAAGTGGATAGCTGGTTAGGCTGGGACAGCCATAACTATGTCACGCTTGAAATTGATGACAAAGGTTATATTCACGTGATGGGTAACATGCATGCCGATCCGATGGAATATTTTAGATCGACGCAGCCATTAAGTGTTCGAACGTTAAAACGCGTACCTGTAATGGTTGATAACGCCTTAGAGCAACGTATGACCTATCCTATTTTTATGCGAGATAAAAATAACGCCTTGTTGGTTAAATATCGAGACGGCGGCAGTGGCAACGGTAACGAAATTTATAACATTTACGATACAGACTCCCAAACCTGGTCTCGTTTACATGCCAATCAGTTTCTTGATGGGGAAGGCAAAATGAGTGGTTATTTTGAAGGGCCAACAAAAGGACCTGACGGTTACTTTCATTTAATTTGGGTCTGGCGAAATACACCAAATGCTGCAACAAATCACAGCTTATCGTATGCAAAAAGTCTCGACTTGGTAAAGTGGCAAGACTCAAATGGCAAGCCGCTACCATTGCCTTTAACCTTAGCTAAAACTGAAGTGGTCGACCCGGTTCCACCTGGTGCGGGTATGATAAATGGCAATGTGAAATTAGGCTTTGACCAACAACAAAATCCGATAATTTCCTATCATAAATACGATGAAAACGGTAATACACAACTTTATGTTGCTCGCAAACAAGGCCAAAGTTGGCATAGCGTGCAAGTAAGCCAGTGGCAAAACTTTCGGTGGGACTTTGGCGGCGCTGGTTCTTTAGGACGTTTTCCGATTAAACCTTATGCGCCTGAAGTTATTGATGAAAATACCATTGGGGTGATGGTGAGAAAAAATGATGAGGTGATGCGATTTTATATCGATGCTAAGTCATTGACTGTTAAAAAGACCATGCCAGCGAGCTTATATCCACAACTAATTGAAGCCAAAACATTGGCGTCTAACCAAGCAATTACTAGCAGCAAAAGTGATCAGCTTGAACACCATGTATTTGTTGGTAAAGGTGACCGCAGCGCCGATGGAGGTCAGTATTACTTGTCTTGGTTTAGTCAACCGGGTAATAGAGACCGTGCCCATGAAACCATATCGCCGCCAAGCGTAATGCTATTACATGAAGTTAAATAAGATCGGTTAACTAAGGCAAGAAAAGGACGATTAAGCTGAGAAAGTAGGTTAGCTAGATATAGGCTAACCTATTTTTTATCTGTGTTTATTCGCTGGGGACAACATACCGACAGTCAGCAATTGTTTGCTAGTTAAATTTTATTTTACAGCTGCTTTATCGAGTGTTTAGCTAAAATAGTCAAATTTATTCAATTCATTTCTTTGTGTTATTTTTCAATTCTTTTAATCGCTCAATAATACACTTCGTGATTGAAAATGATTTAAAGTGCTTGACTGTGTTTGTTTAGGCTGTAATATGGCTACTATTGTTTTAATGTAAATAGATTTAGTTCACGCTAAGTGGGAGAGACATAGCAGATGTCAAATAAGAAAAATGAATTTCGTCATGTAGATTATAATTGGGACGATGCCGTAGCTGATAAACTAAGCCCGGTAGAGAACTTGGTTTACCGTTCAAATATGTTAGGGGCTGACCAACGAATTACTAATACTGGTGGCGGTAATACGTCGGCTAAGTTAATTGAAACTGACCCGCTTACCGGTGAGCAGGTTGAAGTTTTGTGGGTAAAAGGCTCAGGCGGTGATTTACGTACAGCTAAAGTAGAAAACTTTTCTTCTTTATATCAAGGTAAATTAAATGCTTTAGATGCAACTTACCAAGCACGCGATGATAAAGGTTACAAACAAGCAGGCGAAGATGCCATGATCGGCATGTATAAGCATTGTAACTTTTGCTTAAACCCTCGTGCATCATCAATCGATACGCCATTACACTCGATGATCGCTGACAAACACGTTGATCATTTACATCCAAATGCCGTTATTGCGATTGCCTCATGTAAAGACCAAGAAGCTCTTACTGAAACCGTTTGGGGCGGTAAGATGGCTTATGTACCTTGGATGCGTCCTGGTTGGGAAGCAGCGAAAGTATGTGAAGATGCTTACGCAGCTAAACCTGACAGTGTCGGGATTTTATTAGGTCAACATGGTCACACTAACTGGGAAAGCGAAAGTAAAAGCTGTTATGAAACCTCGTTATGGGTAATCGAAACAGCAGCACGTTATATTGAAGAGCACGACAAAGGCGAGATGACCTTTGGTGGCGCGAAAGTAGCCAGTTTGTCTGAACAAGCGCGCACTGAATTACTTGCTAAATTCTTACCAGTTGCACGTGGAATATTGTCTAATAAAGTGAAATTTATTGGTACTGTGCAATCAGACGAAACAGCACTGCGTTTTGTTAACAGCGTTGATGCACCTCGTTTAGCAAAATTAGGTACCTCGTGTCCTGATCACTTCTTACGCACTAAAATTCAACCGCTTTACATTGATTTCAACCCACAAGAAGATAGCTTTGATACATTAGTTGAAAAACTTAATGCCGGTATTGAACAATACCGTGTTGAATACAAAGCCTACTACGATGCTTGTAAGCGTGATGACTCACCAGCAATGCGTGATCCTAGCCCTACCGTTATCTTAATTCCTGGTGTTGGTATTATTGGTTGGGGTAAAAACAAGTCTGAATCACGTGTTACCACTGAATTCTACAACTGTGCCATTGAAGTAATGCGCGGCGCAGAAGCGATTAGCGAATATACCGCTTTACCTCAACAAGAAGCATTCGATATTGAATACTGGGCATTAGAAGAAGCCAAATTACAGCGTATGCCTAAAGAAGCGCCACTAGCGCGTGACGTTGTTGTGGTTATTGGTGCTGGCGACGGTATCGGTAAAGAAACCGCATTTCGTGTTGCCAGAGAAGGTGCTCATGTTGTTTGTGCTGATTTACGTTTAGCAGCGGCGCAAAAAACATCAGACGAATTAGCTGAAATATATGGCCAAGGTATTGGTGTAGCAGGTACAGGTATTTCTGGCTGTGGACCTGCGATTGCACAAGAAGTTAATATTACTGACCGTGAAAGCGTGCAAAAAATGTTTGAACAAGTCATTTTAGCCTACGGTGGTATTGATAAAGTTATCGTTACTGCTGGTGTCTTTTTAGCACCGGGCCAATCAGGCATGAGTGATGACCAACAGTTTGACGTAAGTTTTGCGGTAAACGTTAAAGGTGGTTACATTGTTGGCACTGAAGCAAACAAAATTTGGACTGCGCAAAATTTACCAGGCGCAATGGTATTAACGACTAGCGTAAACGCAGCGGTATCGAAAAAGGGCTCTTTGGCTTACGACACCTCTAAAGCTGCTGCAAATCATTTAGTACGAGAGTTGGCGGTAGAACTTTCACCATTAGTGAATGTTAATGGCTTAGCGCCTGCTACAGTTGTTAAAGGCAGTACTATGTTTCCTCGCGACCGAGTGATTGCTTCGTTAACTAAGTACAATGTTGATTTTTCTGACGCCGATTCAGATGATGAACTTCGCGACAAACTGGCGATGTTCTACGCGCAGCGTACCTTAACGAAACAACCTATTACACCAGCAGATCAAGCTGAAGCAGCTTATTTAATGGTTTCAGGTCAGCTAAGTAAAACAACCGGTCAAATTATTAGTGTAGATGGTGGTTTACACGAAGCGTTTTTACGCTAAGCAACCATTATTATAAAAACGATATTAGGGAATAACTATGACACAACGTATCGATAAAGCGCTTATTGCAGAAGAAAATGCAAAGTTAGAAGCTTATTTGAAAGAAGATTATGAAGCACTCGGTGCTAAACTTGCTCGCGAAGATATTAACATCGACGATATTACTGCTAAAGCAGAAGAGTTCCAAATTGCTGTGCCTTCATGGGGTACAGGTACCGGTGGTACGCGTTTTGCGCGTTTTCCTGGTGAAGGTGAACCACGTAATATTTGGGAAAAATTAGAAGATAGCGCTGTGATTAACGACTTGTCACAATGTACTGAGCGTGTATCGCCGCATTTCCCGTGGGATAAAGTGGATGACTTTAGTGAACTTAAGCAAACTTCTGACAGCTTAAACTTGAAATGGGATTCGATTAACTCGAACACTTTCCAAGATCAACCAGGCCAAGAGCATAGCTTTAAATTTGGTAGCCTAAGTAATACTAGCCAAGCCTCACGTGATTTAGCCATTCAGCATAACCTTGACTGTATTGAATACGGCAAGGCGCTTGATTCAAAAACGCTAACGGTATGGGTTGGTGACGGCTCTAACCATCCGGGACAACAACATTTCCAAGGTGCGTTTGAACGTTACCTAGAAAGCATGAAACAAATTTACGCGGGACTTCCGTCTGATTGGGAATTGCATATTGAACATAAAATGTTCGAGCCTGCTTTTTACTCAACTATTATTCAAGACTGGGGTAGCAATATCTTAGCGGCGATGGAATTAGGTCCACAAGCTAAGTCTTTGGTTGATTTAGGTCACCACGCACCAAACGTAAACATCGAAATGATTGTTTCTCGTTTAATTCAATTTAAGAAGTTAGGTGGATTCCACTTTAACGATTCTAAATACGGTGATGATGACTTAGATAGCGGTAGTTTGCACCCGTATCAACAATTCCTAATTTTCAATGAATTAGTTGATGCTGAGTACCGTAACCAAGAAGGTTTTGGTCCTAACTACATGCTAGATCAATCGCATAACGTTACCGACCCAATTGAAAGTTTGGTGAATTCAGCAGCCAGTGTGCAGCGTTCATATGTTTCAGCATTAATTGTTGATCGTGAAAAATTGTCTGGTTATCAAAATGATAACGATGCACTAATGTGTAGCAATACCTTAAAGCATGCGTTCACTACAGATGTTTCACCGATTTTAGCGATGGCTCGCTTACGTAAAGGCGGTGCTATTGACCCAATCGCGGTTTACCGTAAATCGGGTTACCGTGCGCAAGCGGGTATTGAACGTCCAAACAGTGGTGGCAATGGTTCAGGTATCGTTTAAAGCCAAACCTATGTACGTATATTTGTACAAATATTAAAAATTTCATGGAGATGCTTAGGCATCTTCATGTGTTTTAATACAGTAAATATGTTCTGATATCTCTATAAAAATCAATGAGTCAGTACTGTGGTCGCTGAAAAAGACCAAAAAATAATAATATAATAAAAAAATAACATGTTCTACCAACGACATTCACAAACGAAGCATTGGTAAACACGGAGTAAATAATGACAACAACAGCAGAAGAATTTGAAACCAAACCAATATCACCACAAAAGCTGCAAGGTGCAAAAACCTTCGCCGCAAGCTACGCAGGCGAACATGTTGCAGGCACTGAATTTGTCATCGGTGCTTTATTTGTATCTTGGGGGGTTGGCGCGGTAGATGTATTGCTTGGTTTATTATTAGGTAATTTATTAGCGGTATTAACTTGGGGTTTAATCACTGCCCCAATCGCAACCGATACGCGTTTAACCCTGTATGCCTACCTAGAAAAAATTGCCGGTCCAGGCACAATTAAATTATACAGTGTTGTTAATGGTATTTTATTTTGCGTACTGGCAGGGGCAATGATCACCGTTTCGGCTTCCGCGGTAAGAATTTTATTTGGTATTCCTGATCAAGTTGGCTATTTTCCCACTGATTTACGATTTGTACTCGTTGTACTTGGCGTCGGCGCCGTTGTCGTTTATATGGCGGTAAAAGGCTTTGAAAAACTTGCAGCCTTTGCCGAAGTCTGTGCGCCATGGATGATTTTAATGTTTTTAGTGGGCGCTTTTGTCATGATGCCTACAACGGTTGGTGCAACCGCTGGCGTTGATAGCATTAACAGCTTTGCTGACTTTTTAACTGTTGCCAGTGAATCTATTTGGAAAGACAGCGATGGTGCAATTGGTATTTGGCATGTTGTCGCATTTGCTTGGGTCGCTAACCTTGCTATGCACGGTAGCTTAGGGGATATGACCTTATTACGTTTTGCTAAAAGCGCAAAATATGGTTATTTCTCTGCACTTGGTATGTTCATTGGTCATTACATGGCATGGATTTGTGCCGGTATTATGGGCGCAGGTGCTGCAATTATACTGAAAACGAGTATTACGGCAATCGACCCCGGTTCTGTAGCGTATCAAGCATTGGGGGCTTCAGGTATTTTAGCGGTAATTATTGCTGGTTGGACAACGTCAAACCCAACAATCTACCGAGCTGGCTTAGCTTTTAGCTCTTTAAACCATACTTGGGGACGCACTAAGGTAACGATTGTGGTTGGTGTGATCACGACCATTATTGCCTGTTCGCCATTTGTCTTTTCCGGCTTGCTTGGTTTTGTTGGTTATATGGGGCTATTACTGGCACCCGTTGGTGCGATTATTGTCGCCGAACATTGGCTATTTCCACGTATCGGCTTAACGCGTTATTGGTCATCGTATAAAGGCAATACCACGAATATGGCCGCTTTTATCACTTGGATTGTATCTATGGTGGTTGGTGTTGCCCTCGATAAGCTTGGCGTTATGCACTTGTTCTTTATTTTGGTGCCTTTATGGACATTCGCAACGGCAATGTACATTGTTATGGCGTCAATGATGGGCGCTAAAGACACTTACCCTGAAGCTAAAGAAGCTGAAGAAGCCGAACGTTTGAGAAAAGAAGCTGAAGTGGCCTATTTAAACTCTCCTGAATCAAAAATGCAGTCAGCTAATCAACAACTACCAGCGTTGGCCAAAGCTGCTAAGTACATTTCTTGGGCGGCGTTAGCAAGCTGTGCTTATATGGGCTTAATGTCTTATATTAATCAAGATATTGAAACTATTAGGGCTTGGTTAATAGTGCCGACACTCGTTTATTTCGTCACCGCAACTTATGCGTATTTAGCACAACCGAGCAGTGAAGAAAAAGCCGTAGCAGCCAATTTAAACAGCGCAACCTAACCATTTAATTGGCAGTACACATTGCCATTAATGTGTACTGCCATATCAAAAAAGCAATGTTGATGGCACCGGTTGTTTTGTTTTACAAGCATGCTACCACCGCACTATATGCTCTTTTGGTGTATACCGTCTTATAAAATAAGGGCTGTAAATAAATCTTAGCGTTTAATTTAAATGGCTAAGCACGTTTTGTTAATTAATTGAAAAAGAAACGTAATGACGAACACAAATAAAAATAATACCGTGATCATTGATATCGGTAAAACCAATATCAAACTCCATGTATTAGATAAAGATGACCAACCTTTGTTTGCGAAACAAATGAGCAATACGGTGGATACTTCAGGCATTTATCCGTGTGCTTGTGTCGATGATATTTGGCAATGGTTATGCGATACCATCAAATCTGTAACGCCTCAATACCCTATCAGTAGTATTACCATAACCACACATGGCGCAACAGCTGCACTGATTGACCGTAATGTCACCGGTGGCAATGGCTTGGTGTTGCCTGTGCTTGATTATGAATTTGCAAATATTTATCAGCAATCACCTGATTATGACCAAATTCGACCGCAGTTTAATCAAACCTATTCACCAAACTTGCCAGCAGGTTTAAATCTAGGTCGACAATTATTTTGGCTAAAAGAAACCTTTGATCAGGCCTTTAGCTCTGCTACCGATATTTTAATGTACCCACAATATTGGGCTTGGCGCTTCACTGGGCAATGTTATTCTGAAATCACATCGTTAGGTTGTCATACAGATTTATGGTCAATTGAACAAAACGATTATTCAAGTTTGGTTGATGAATTAGATTGTCGTGAACTATTTCCGCCAATGAAACCCGCTTGGCACAACTGTGGTGAAGTTTCAGCTGCCATCTGTGAACAACTAGGGTTAGATAAAAACTGTCGTTTTTATAATGGTTTACACGACAGTAATGCAAGCTTTTTGCGTTATCGCATGACACAAAAAGACAATCCGTTTACGGTAGTTTCAACAGGCACGTGGACGATTTTAATGGCGTCACAAGTGCCTTTAGCCAATCTTGATGCCAGTAAAGATATGCTCGCTAATGTCGACGCTTTAGGCACGCCGATCGCGTGTGCTCGTTTTATGGGGGGTCGAGAGTTTGAAGCTGTTTGCACTCAAGCAGGTGGAGTCGTTGGCGAACAATTTAGAATGCAAGATATTACTTCACTTATCGAGCAAGAGGTATTTGCTTTACCTGACTTTAGTGATGGTAGTGGGCCATTTGGTGGTCAGCAAAGTGAACTTATTGGTGAGTTTGAACATGTTAATCCAATGGCGTTAGCGACGGTTTACTGCGCATTAATGATTGACTATCAATTGACAAAACTCGCTGCCAAAGGTGATATTTTCATTGAAGGCGCCTTTCTGAAAAATCCATTGATGTGTGCGTTATTAAATCAATTGCGATCGCAACAAGATGTTTACTTATCGTTAGATGAAACCGGCACGGTATTAGGTGCAGCGTGTTTAACCCATTGGCAAAGTGCACAAGCCAATATTGAAACGCAGCTCGCCCAGACCAGTGAAATTAAGCAACTAGATGCATACAAAAATAAATGGCTTAACTTGATTGAAAAGCGAATGTAACGACATGGCTGTAATGCGGTTGTTATAGGGTTTTTTAAGGCAGGAAAGCACGACAGGAAAACACAAAAAATTAAGGCGATTTAAAGCCAATGTATTTGGTTTTAAATCGCCTTTTTAATTTATAGCATATAAAAGGTTTTGAATAATAACGACAAATTATTCGTTCACGGCTTCTACAGTTATTACTTCAATACCACTTGCTTCAAAATGACTGATTAATTCAGGATCGGCATTAGAGTCAGTGATCAAAATATCAACTTCGTTTAATGGGCAAAAAATAAAGTTACTGCGCTTACCGAGTTTTGAGCTGTCAGCCAATATGACTAATTTTTCAGTTTGCTTTTTAAGTTTTTGCTCTGAACGGATCAGTAATGGGTCAGACTCCATAACACCAAACTTACCAATACCTGGGCTACCCATAAACATCATAGTGCCGTGATAATATTCGGTACTGTCTTTTTCGTAAGAGCTAAGAATAATACCTTGCTCTCGGTATATTTCACCGCCGGGTAGCGACACTTGGTTGTCACTGTTTTCAGTAATATAGTTCGCGAGCACAAAGGAGTTAGTTAAAATATTTAAGTGCATATCTGATAAGTATTCACCCATCATATATGTAGAACTACCACCATTAATAATAATTGAATCACCATCACTACAAAGTTCGACTGCGCGCTTGGCAATTAACTTTTTCGTTTCAGAATGTTTGGTTTTATCTACTATAAACGCCGAGCTAGAAATGTGCTTCTTTTTAGGAACACCATTAATTGATTCAGCACCACCACGGATTTTGGTAATTTCACCACGCTTAGACATTTTGGTAATGTCACGTCGTATTGTGGCTTCTGAAGCATTAAGTTTTTCAGTTAAATTCCTGACGCTTGCAAATTGCTGCTGATCCAAAATATCTTTGATCAGTTGTTGCCTGTGTTTTTCTAACATAGGTAAAACCTTTTCTGTGGTAACGCTGTCGTTTTTATTAGGATTCATATTCTATAGGCAATTTTTAGTAGATACAATTATAAGATAATTTAACATATTTTGAGCGATAAAGAAAGTTTGTGAGTAAATGTGCTTATTATTAAAGGTGGCTAACTGATAGCCATTTCTCATTTATTTATCATTAATATTTCTTTAAATTCCTTGATGTTAATCAAAAAATTCAACATTAGCGTTTACAATTAAATATATTTGATGCGATTAATCATCATGACCCTATCAACTTTAGTCTTATTTAATCATTTACAATCATTTGGTGCGTGTATATAATCATTTTTTATTATGATTATGCTGTTTATTACTTTAAGTTGCTCATAAAAGTCGCTTACGGTTAACAGATTGGCGTTTGATTACAGATAATCATCAGTTAAAAAAGCACAATAAATAATATAGTGGTTAGTACAACAATGACGTTTAAACGATTTGTGTCACTAAAAACCACTGCTAAATTTGGGATACAGCACATGCAAGAATATTTATCTAAACAATTTGGTTTAACAAATAAAGTTGCCATTGTAACTGGCGCAAGCCGTGGCTTAGGTCAAGCAATGGCTATCGCATTAGGTGAAGCCGGAGCAACGATTGTTGCAGTAGGTTCAAAACCTGAAAATGTTGCCAATACCATTTCACTGTTGAAAGCCAAAAATATCGAATGTTTAGCGTTAGGTTGCAACCAAGCAAATGGTGAAGAAATATCCGCTGTTGTTGCCGACACCATGTCAGCTTATGGAAAAATAGATATTCTTGTTAATAATGCTGGCACCATTAAACGTGCGCCAGCACATGAGTTTAGCGACGACGATTGGAATGAAGTGATTAACGTAAATCTTAATGGTGTGTTTAAGTTTTGTCGTGAAGTCGGTAAACAGATGTTAAAGCAAGGTAGCGGCAAAATTATCAATATCGCCTCACTGTTAAGTTTTTCAGGTGGCATTACCGTGCCAGCCTATGCGGCTAGCAAAGGTGGTGTTGCACAAATAACTAAAGCACTTGCCAATGAATGGGCAAATGCAGGTATTCAAGTTAATGCTATCGCACCCGGTTATTTTGAAACAGATAATACCTATAACCTGCGTCAAGACGAAGAACGCTATGCCAGTATCACTGCAAGGATCCCTAGTGGTGAATGGGGCAAACCAGAAGACTTAGCGGGTGCTACGGTATTTTTATCAAGCAGAGCATCAAATTATATGAATGGGCATGTCATGTTAGTTGACGGTGGCTGGATGGCGCGTTAATTCGTGCTGATATTTTAACTTATCTATATTAAGGAAGTTTCATGGACTTTTTATTTTCTGCTGACATTCGAAGCTATAAAGATATGCGCAACGCTGAGTTACGCGAAGCATTTGTTACCGCACCGCTATTTTCAGCCGGTCAAATTAGCTTAACTTACACTGATGTTGATCGTGGTGTTGTTGGCGGTATTATGCCAACGGCCACTTCGATTAAATTACCAACCCATAAAGAGCTTGCTGCTGACTACTTTTGTCAACGCCGTGAAGCGGGTGTCATCAATATTGGCGGTGAAGGCTATATTACCGTTGATGGCGAAAAATACGCGATGGCGAAAAAAGACAGCCTTTATATTGCTAAAGAAAGCAAAGAAGTCGAGTTTTTCTCTATTGATGCAAGCAACCCGGCTAAGTTCTATTTAGTTTCGTATCCTGCGCATCGTGTGACTAAAACTGTGCACGTACCCAAAAATAAGGCGCAAACCGTTGAGCTAGGCTCACAAGATACGTCGAATGAACGAACAATCTTTCAATCTATTCGCCCTGGTATTGTTGACAGTTGTCAGCTTGTTATGGGGATCACCGAATTAAAAACCGGAAGTGTTTGGAACACCAAACCACCACATACTCATTTTAGACGTACTGAAATCTACATGTATTTCGACTTACCTGAAGATGAAAAGGTGTTTCATTTAATGGGGGAACCGTCAGAAGTTCGCACGTTACCACTAGAAAGTGAGGTAGCGATTGCATCACCAAATTGGTCTATTCATAGCGGTGTAGGTACCACAAACTATACCTTTGTTTGGGCAATGGGCGGTGAAAATCAAGAGTTTGACGATATGGACCATATCAAGGTCGCTGATTTGAAATAAGACCGCGCTAAATAAGTAGCAGTTATTTTACGTGATTCGCGTTCGCTAGCTGTTCATTTAATTCTCGTTTAACAACCGAGTGTACTCATTAAAATATCTTGCTGTGCTGTTATTGCATAGCAGGATTTTATTACCCTAAATTTAGGAATTATTATGTCGATAATTGCGTTTCCTAAGGAAACAGTCACTGGAGAAAATCGGTGCACTTTATTGCCAAGTAATGTGAAAGCGTACTTACTGATGGGAGCTGAAGTTCATATTGAATCAGGCTTAGGAGAAAGTCTTCACATTGACGATAAACAGTATGAAGCGGCTGGCGCAAAAGTTATTGCCAACCGAAATAAATTACTGGCGTTTGCAGATGTAGTGCTAACTCTGCATAAACTGCCGGTTGACGATTTAGCCTTGTTAGCCGATAAAGTTGTGATCAGCTTTTTGGACCCATTTAATGGCGGAGACTACGTACAAGCGCTTTGTCAGCAACAAGTGACCAGTTTAAGCATGGAAATGATCCCACGTTCAACACGTTGCCAAAAAATGGACGCGCAAAGTTCTCAAGCGAGTTTAGCGGGTTATGTCATGGTGCTTAAAGCAATTAATGCCCTTAAAACCATTTTACCTATGATGATGACTGCAGCAGGCACAATTAAGCCGGCAAAAGTTTTTATTATCGGCGCTGGTGTTGCGGGGCTACAAGCTATCGCGACAGCTAAACGTTTAGGAGCAGCAGTAACGGCATTTGATACGCGCTCAGTTGTCGCAGAGCAAGTGCAGTCTCTTGGCGCGAAGTTTTTAGAAATTGATTTAGGTGAAACAGGGCAAACCGCGCAAGGGTATGCACAAGCGTTAACACCTGAACAAATTGCCATTCAACAAGAAGCACAAGGTAAGTGCATTGCTGATTCCGATATTGTTATCACGACAGCGCAACTGTTTGGCCGCAAGCCACCGGTACTTATCAATAAAGAGACGATCGCTTCGATGAAGCCTGGCGCAGTTATTGTTGATATGGCGGCTGAAAATGGCGGCAATGTAGAAGGTTCAGTGGCGGGTGAAAATGTCGTTATCAATGGTGTTACTGTTATTGGCACAGGCAATTGGGCTAATGAAGTTGCACAAAATGCCTCACAAATGTATGCCAATAATGTTTTTAATTTGGTCAGTGAATTTTGGCATAAAGAAGATAAAGCGTTTGTTGTTGATCTTGATGATGACATTCAAAAAAGCGCGGTGATCACTCATGATGGCTTCATCACCAATGAAACCATTCGCACGATATATGAAAATTCAAATATCGCCCCAAAAGAAATTAAAGTCGCCAGCAATGACAAGGTTGAATCAATGCTGCTAGTGGAGAATACGTAATGACTGCTGTCTATCTAATTTTTATTTTGATGCTTGCCATATTTGTTGGCTTTGAGCTTATTCGCAAAGTGCCAGCGACATTGCATACCCCATTAATGTCGGGTGCCAATGCCATTTCAGGCATTACCGTGCTTGGCGCATTAAGCCTTGCTGGTGGCGAGCATAGCCAGTGGAGTACCTGGCTTGGCGCTATTGCTGTTGCTTTAGCAACAATAAATGTTGTTGGTGGTTACATGGTAACCGACCGTATGCTAGCCATGTTTAAAGGGCGTTAGGGAATACGTATGAGCGATTATTCATTATTAATTAATTTTGTCTATGTCCTGTCGGCAACCTTATTTATTTTCGGTTTAAAACTATTGAGCCACCCATTAACGGCAAGAAAAGGTAACTTATTATCGGCCACCGCAATGTTAATTGCCGTGATCGTGACCTTGTTAGACAAACACATTATCTCGTTTGAAGTGATAGCCGCGAGTGTGGTTGTTGGATCATTTATCGGTGTTATTGCCGCTAAAAAAGTTGAAATGACGTCAATGCCTGAGTTGGTCTCATTGTTTAACGGTATTGGTGGTTTAGCAAGTTTAGCAGTTGCCTATGCCATGTTCGTGGGCAAAGAGCCGCTGTCTACCTTCAATCTCATTGTTAGCTTTCTAGCGTTATTTATTGGCGCAATTACTTTTTCAGGCAGTATCGTTGCTTGGGCAAAACTCAGTGAACGTATAGTGGGGCGCCCGATTGTGTTCAAAGGGCAGGTAACAACCAATATCCTGCTTTTAGCTGCCATTATTGCAGTTGGCACTTTGATTGTTACGCAACCTAATGTGAGTACTTGGCATTATGTGGCAATAGCGCTGTCGTTAATTATTGGCATTATGTTAGTTATTCCAATTGGCGGTGCTGACATGCCTGTGGTTATCTCATTACTTAATAGTTATTCAGGTTTAGCCGCATGTGCTGCAGGTTTTGCTATTGAAAACAACTTGTTAATTGTGGCCGGTGCACTCGTTGGTGCCAGCGGCATCATTCTTACCAACATCATGTGTAAGGCAATGAATCGTTCGTTGGTCAATGTGCTCACCTCTGGGTTTCAAGCCGTTGTTAGTAGCGATATGAAAATAGAGGGTGAAATAAAACCACTCACACCAGAAGATGCTTTTTATGTGTTAGAAGCATCGCAATCAGTGCTAGTTATTCCAGGTTATGGCATGGCGGTAGCACAGGCGCAACACACAATGAAAGAGCTGCAAGAATTACTTGAACATAATGGCGCTGAAGTTGTTTATGCGATTCACCCTGTTGCTGGAAGAATGCCGGGACATATGAATGTATTGCTGGCTGAAGCCGATGTGTCATACGAGCAACTTTATGAAATGGATGAAGTTAACCCACGTATTGAAAACTTTGATGTGGCAATTGTTATTGGCGCAAACGACGTTGTAAACCCAGCCGCACGCGAAATGGCCGGCAGTCCAATTTATGGTATGCCAGTAATTAATGCTGATCTTGCCAAGAATGTTTTTGTGCTTAAACGTGGTATGGCGACAGGTTTTGCTGGCGTCGATAATCCATTATTTTTCAAAGACAATTGCCGAATGATTTTTGGTGATGCCAAAGAAACTTTGGGTAATTTAGTAAGACAGTTTGCTGATTAATTAGGTCCGTGAACCTTACCTTGAAGCGAGCAACGGGTTGCTAACGTTGCCCCGATAGGTGTCGGGGTAACGGAATTCATTTTAAAAATATTGATTGATAACTGAAAAGGATGGCATGAGCATGACAAACCTATCAACGCAAATACCCGCCGGTGTGGTTACCGGTGAACAGGTCACCACATTGATTGAAACGGCCAAGCAATATCAGTTTGCTTACCCCGCTGTAAACGTTGTGGGAACAAACTCGGTGAATGCGACACTTGAAGCCGCTGCGAAAGTAAACTCTCCCGTTATTTTGCAGTTATCATATAGCGGCGCAGCATTTTTTATTGGCGACAATAAGCAAGCGACAATGGACAAGGCGATTGCTGGCGCAATAGCAGCAGCTCACTATATTCGTTCAGTTTCAAAAAGTTACGGCGTGCCAGTTATTTTGCATACCGATCATGCATCGCGCAAATTACTCCCTTGGATTGACGGACTTTTAGATGAAAGCGAGCGCTATTACGAGCAAACCGGTGAACCACTGTTTAGCTCTCATATGATCGACCTTTCTGAAGAAAGTCTTGCTGATAATATTGGCACTTGTGCTAAGTATTTGAAACGCATGTCAGCAATGGGCATGACTTTAGAAATTGAATTAGGTTGTACTGGTGGCGAAGAAGATGGCGTTGACAACACCGATATCGACAGTACAAAACTTTATACCCAACCTGAAGATGTTGCGTATGCTTATGAAAAACTGAGTGAAATTAGCCATCGTTTTATTGTCGCGGCATCGTTTGGTAATGTGCATGGTGTTTATCAGCCGGGCAATGTTTTGTTAAAGCCAATGATCTTAAAACAGTCACAAGCTTATGTTTCTGACAAATTTGATTTACCTCATCACAGTTTAAGCTTTGTCTTTCATGGCGGTTCAGGATCAGATGTTGGTGATATAAAAGAAGCGATTTCGTATGGCACGATAAAAATGAATATCGATACCGACACGCAATGGGCGACTTGGCAAGGTGTCTTAAATTTTTATAACGACAATAACGCTTATTTAACTCGGCAAATAGGTAATCCAGAAGGCGCAGATAAACCTAATAAAAAATTCTATGATCCGCGAGTTTGGTTACGCAAAGGAGAAGAGAGCATGGTTAAACGCCTTGAAAAAAGTTTTATGGATCTTAATTGCATGAATCGTTATTAGCTAATAGCGCTAAAAACGAAGTGTTTTGAGCCAACCCCCCGTTACTTCACGCACATTAACAGTGTTAGTGTGCGTACAACACCATCCTTATGTGTCTTCTTTTCTGATTTTATAGCTTCAACCACATTCTCAGTAGGCTGTTATACTTTTTTGATATCTCGATAAAAATTTTCATGCGAAGCCAATGTAATAAGTTCAAGTGTTACAGTTCCATCTTTATAGCTGTAACCTAGCAAGGTGAGTTGTTTTACCATTTTAAATTTGTATACTCGTAAAAATGCTAAATCACCTTTTTTTTGCACCCCTAAATAGGGATCTTGAATAAGTTGCCTAATTGCATCGTCAAGATCCGCTTTTTGGTTCTTATGCAATTTCTTTACAGCTTTTTTAAAAGTTGGTGTTTGTAAAATATGGTTTATTTTAATCAAAGCTATAAGCCTCTAACTTACCTGCCTCTTTTTCCGCTTTAGCAATAATAGCTTGTTTTACAAATTCGTAAGGTAAGTCAGGATTATCTTCCATCATTTCGCCAATTTTGGCCCAATGTTCAATCTGTTTTGGGGTTGTACGATTTAGTGCTTTAGCCATGATAGCTGCTTTTTCAAAAAGTTCTTGGTCAATACGCACGCTTGCAGTAGCCATAATAAATTCCTAGTTTTTTGCTAAACGCATCTATTGTAGCAGAATGCTACAATAGATGCGAATTGATACATTGTGTAGAGTAGGCTTTTAACATTAATGAACAGTAAATTTTTATGAGGAAGAAAAGGGGGAGTTTATTTTACTTAAACGCGCAAATAAACGTGTTGTTATAACCTGCTCCCCACGTTACTGTGCAAACATAAACACTGTTTAATAACGTTTTTAAACACCGTTTAATAATGGATTTTTACCAACAATTAACGAATAGAGGGGAAAGTGTTTGAATATTGTTTTTATTGGGCGTAGTTCCATTGATGTCGAGATATTTGTGTTTTATTGTTCAGATAAGTGCTCAACTTAACGTCAAAGCCGCTACCGACAGCAACACTTCCGTTTTGATACCTTACCATTGTGTTGTGCTGATTCTGAATTTCTTGGCAGATTCGCAGTTGTTTTCGTTAACTTAGATGGTTCAAAGATATCTTTATATCGATGTACTTAGGTCGGAAACCAATTTATTTTAATAACTTTTAGTCCTTACAACATCTACCATTGAAGCTTATTTTAGGTGGATAAATAGTATGGCTTTCAGTATGATTAAAACGTGTTTTAACAGTAAAAAATATGATTGGAGGTATTTATGGTTGGCCCAAAAGTTATTTAGATGTGTGATCTACTGCCAATTTGTAGACGTCTAACTTCCAATTAAAAACCTGTTTTATATTCATCAGTTCAAGTTGAAACCACTTAGCTAAATTCGTTTTACTGCTATTTTATAGACCTGATTACGGTCACGCTTTCCAACAACAACTATTGCAATTTAAATGTCACTATCGCTCACTTGATATACTAATCTAAACCCTGTGCTACGTAATTTGATCTTGTAGTCGTCTTTCATATCACTCAATCGACAAGATTCAACTCTGGGAAGATCTACCCTTTCAATGAGCTTCTTCTTAAACTGGGCCTTAATTGCTGAATCTAGCTTACCCACTTTTTTTGGCGTCTTGCTTAAAAATAAGCTTAAAGGTCTTTTATAGAAATATATTAACTTTGATTTACCGATTTTTACTCTACACAGTCATCGGCTTATTACTTTGTTAAAGCTATATAACTGACTATTTCCAGATACAAAACCGGTTGCCATTGATAAATTAGAGGTTAATCAATCTGTATACATTTTCATGAAAACCTTAAATCTTCATTTTGCTATCCTATAATTTTATGTTCTGAACACTAAAGCAACTACTTAGTTAAATGTATGTTTTACTAAGTATTGTTTCACTAAAATTGATTTTGTGGGTTGTTGGGCTTTTATTTCACGCAGAGTTATAATATTATGAGCTGTATGAATATACAGTGTAGTGTGCTTTGAATGGGAGAAAATTTGGATAATAGTTTAGTTTCAGTTGATAATGAAAAGTTATCGTCAGACCTTATTCCGTTTAAACCCTATATCCGACGACGGTCAAATTCGTTATCACCATCGTACCTTTATTTAATTTCGCTTGATTCAGCGGGTAGTCGCAAAACGATGGCCAGTTGCCTCAATTTTGTTGCGCGTTTTTTTGGTGTCGACAACCATATCAATATGGCATGGGAACATCTCACCTATGAATCGGTGTGTGCTATTCGTACAACGTTAATAAACACAAATTCTGCACCGTCAGCCATTAATTTAAAAATAACAGCAATTAAGCAGGTTTGTAAGGCGGCATTTCGTATTTCACTGATGAGTGCTGATAGTTATGAAAAAATTAAATTAGTCGAGCGAGTAAAAGGTAAGCGAGTAAGAACGCAACGCATCATTACCACTGCAGAAATTCAGCAATACCTTAAAGCGTGCGATGATAACTCGTTTATGGGCTTAAGAGATGCGGTAATATTTTTATTGATGATCGGCTGCGGTCTACGTCGCGCAGAGGTTGTTAAAATAATGATTGAGGATATTAATTTTGCCACTTGTGAAATTATTATTAATGGTAAAGGTAATAAGCAACGCAAAGTATGGATGCCACAATTAGCAAAAGAGTATCTTGATGCTTACATTCAAGAGATAAGAACGATGGCGCCAGGGCCACTTATTTTAAAATATGCGATTAATGATGAAATTAGTCTACAGTATTTAAAAAACGACATGTCTTGTTGCTTAGCGCCAGATTCTGTTAATTATATTTTAAAAAAGCGTGGTATCGCATTGGCGGGCTTAGACAAATTTAAGCCACACGATCTTCGTGGTAGCTATGCGACAAAACAATTAATGAGCGGCACACCGATACAAACAGTCCAAAAGTTACTAGGGCACTCTGATATTAGTACCACTCAAATATACGATTTAAGCGATGAAAATGAAGCGAAAAATGCTGCGTTAACGCATGCTATTATTTAACCTTATCCATGACATCTTTAAGCAGTGAATCAAAATATTTAGCAATAGTATAGGCTTAGTCAGCGACGGGCCATTACCGACGCTAAATCCGATACCATTCAGTATCGGACATAGCGTTTACTGTTGATTGATAGTGATATTGGCATAGTTAAGTTTCAATTATTCTTTTTAATATACATTGGTCAGTTATGTTAATCGTACTCACCTTTTGTCACAACATACCACGATTTAATAAAAACATGACGCACGAACAAGTCCGCTGCTACCTTTGAATTTAGTGATACTTAAAAAACACGTTAGTTTCACACGCTAAAAATTTCGCAACCTATGTTGTGGTTTAGTAACACTCAGTGATTGCGGCCTGCTTTTTCAATAGTCAACTTTGGTATGTTGTGACAAATAAATTTTGACAAGTGACATTATTTAGCCAAAGTCAGGTTTATTGTTTTGCAATGACTTAAGTTAGATTAATTTACAATCCAAAACGTGCCTAAACCAATTGAACTAAGGCCAAGCAGTTTAGTGAAAATATTGGCGACCTTGTTGGTGATGTTTTTCAACTGCGTCTGATATAAGCTAAACGCATAGCCAAAACAAAACATCCCCACTAAGCAGCCTAATGAAAAAAGTGAAATGTGTAATATGAACTCGGCTTGTTGCATGTTTGGCATAATAACTAATAATGGCGCACTACCAGCTACGCCATGTAACATGCCAATAAATAGCGATGTGTGATCATGCTTACCGGTAAAAATTTTTATTTTGCTTAATTGCGACTGTAAGTTAAAAACACCTGAGTGATGTAAAAACAATATTAATTTTAGTCCTAAGTAAATCAAGACAACACCAACAAGTATTTCTGCATAATGAACAAACCACTGCGGTAACTGAAAGCCCACAAAAATAAGGAGCAAACCTAAAATAACTAAAACACCACCATGCCCCATTCCCCACTTTAAGGTATGGGTTAGGATCGATTTTTTATCTCGGTGCTGCCCTGAAAATGACGCCATTGCCATAATATGGTCAGCGTCAAAGGCATGGATAACACCAAAGAACATACCGGTTGCTAATAGTGCTAAATAACTCTGTTCAATCATCATTATCGCTCACTGAATTGGTTAATAATTTTAATTGCTGCATTAGCACCACCAAAACCATTATCAATATTTACCGCTAATATACCCGGAGAACATGAAGCTAAGGCGCTATCTAACGCTACTTTGCCATCTTGGGAAACGCCATAACCAACTGAAGTTGGTACGGCAATGATCGGTGCTCTAACTAAACCAGCCAGCACACTAAATAACGCACCTTCCATTCCCGCTAGCGCAATAATAATTTTGTATTGACGAATATGATCTATTTTTTCCATTAAACGCCACAGTCCAGCAACGCCAACATCTGAAAAAATAGGTGCCTTGTAGCCATTAAACGCTAAGGTGCGTTGTGCTTCAGCAGCAATGTTAAGATCAGAAGTACCTGCAGTAACAATGCAAATGTCGTTACAGCTGACTATTGTTGGTGGTTCATTAATAATCGCCGTGGAGGAAGTGGTATCGTAATCGAGTATTTGTTGTAACTTTACTGGAAGGCGTTGATATTGATCTAAGTTTAGCCGTGTTAACAATACAGGCGCTTCATTACTTTGGCTAAATTCAATAATTGCACGCAGATCTTGGTCACTTTTATGGGCACAAAACACAGCTTCGGCAACCCCTGTTCTCGATTGACGATCTTTATCCCAAACAAAATTATCCATGGTTTACCCCATTAAGAAAAGCTGAACCCTTTTGGTAGAGCTTCATGCCAGAAAAAATTCTTCCTTGCTCTGCGCAATATTGGCTTAAACGTGCTGACAAACGATCAAATAGCGCTTGCTCGGGCAGTTGGTCAAGTTCAATAAAAATGCCTTGATGAGAAATGCGACACCGAATATTTTTTAAGCTGGGTAACGATTTTCTTACTTTTTGCTCAACCTTATCTATAAATTGCATATCAACAGGTTTAATTTTAATGCCAGTCTCCACACGGCTTGCTAAACAAGGTTGTGCCGGTAAGCTGTGTATTTCTTCTAAACCATAATGTGCTGCGAGTTGGTAAATATCGGCTTTATTCATACCCACTTCTACATAAGGATGGAGTACATTTTGTTCTTTCGCTGCGGTAAGTCCAGGGCGTACATCGCCTAAATCGTCAAGATTAGTTCCTGAAAATATCGGGCCAACGCCATGTTCAGCGATACGAGTATATAAATTACTTTTACAATAATAACAACGATCTACAGGGTTATCTAAGTAGTTATCGTCTTGAAATTCTAACGCATCTATTACCTTAAGTTGCCAAGTGTATTTCTTGGCATAGTTTTTAACCCGTACTAAGGCACTTTCTGGTACGGCAGGCGAATAAGCGTGTACGATATTCACTTGTGCTTTAGCGTAACCATTCGCGATATAGGCCAATAACATGCTGTCGATGCCACCACTTACCGCAATAGAGAATTGCTCAAACTGATCAAAAAAATCGACAAGTTGCTGTGTTTTGGTCATCACTTAGCGCCCTCTTTACCAGAAAATTCGACTTGCTGCTTCAGAGCTCGACGTTGCTGTAACGAGCCAACATCCGTTAGTTCGTCATGTTCAATTTTATCGGTTATTTCTCCGTTTGGGCGCTTAACACTTTTAACATTCTTTGATGATATTTGATGATGTTCTCTTGCTAAAAACTTTCTAGTTTCAAAGCGATAGCGTAAACCTATGGTCGTCGTTTGGTTAAAACATTCATCAATAACTGATTGGTAATTGTCGGTACCCGCTAATAATCGAACGGCTTCTGTTGCGCGATTTTTTTTGCTACGCGCCGTTTGCACAGTAACGTCAATAACACCGGTTTTCGCACGTAAAATATCAAGCGACAAGGCCAGTTCTTCTCCGGTCATATCGTCGACATCAAACTCAATAACTACCACGGCCGCATGTGAATCTTGACCAGCATATTGTTTATCAAAATGCAGTGCCCGCAAAATATTGGGCATTCCGTGAAAAGTTTTACTTCCTAAACCATAACCTGTGGTCACTAATGTGGCCTGTGGTTGCTCGCGAAGCAAATCGTTTTGTTTAAGGTATTTTAATATCGCAGCACCTGTTGGCGTAATGCGCTCGCCGGGAATGTTGTCGTTAAAAAATTCAAAACCTAACAGAATCTCTGCCGTAGCTGGTGCCGGAACAGGAATTAGGCCATGTTGAGTATTCACTAATCCACTACCTAACGGCAGTTTTGAAATACTCCAAAAACTGGCAGACAGGGCATCCAAAATAACCGCTGCGGCAACAACATCCATCAACGAATCCCAATCCGCTAATTCATGAAAATGCACATCGTCTAAGGTTTTGTTATGAATTTTAGCTTCTGCTATGGCAATAATTGTCAGTAGTTCAACCGCAATTTTTGTGATCTGTTCTGGTAACGGGCTTTGCTTTAGTAGCTGGCATAAATGCCGATAAGTGGTTTCATCATTATGATCATGGTGGTGAACATGGCTGTGATCATGGTCATGAGAATGATCGTGTGCATGATGATGTTGATGGCTGTGATGATGAGAGTGATCATCTTTGCTTGTCGCACCGTTGGCAGGTATTAGCGTAAAGCGTAAACCACTGATCCCTGAATTCAAGCCCGCTGATATCTTCGCCTGCCCTGCGTGCTCAGGCAATACTTGTGCAATGGCTGAAAGCACGCTCGGCTGCAACGATTCAAACGCATTAAGCATAGCGCTAACAAACATATCGCCGGCAATACCTCCAACAATATCTAGGTGAATGTGCGATTGCTTTAATGTCGTATTCATAATTATTACCTACTCTGTCATCGAGTGAATGCGTAAACGATTACTTTTTAAAGTTTTCTTCAGTAGCCCATAAACCCAATGCCGGATTACTAACATAGAAGACTTCCTCACCATTTTCTAACGTGTTCCAACCATTGGTTAACTTTTCGAGTGGGTAGCGTTTTATCATATCGTTGTAGTGACAATATTGATAATTTACCGACTCCACTTCTTCTTTGCTTAAACCGTCGCTTGGACAATATGTCACTTTAAAGCGATTGTTAGTTGTACCGTGAATAAGGTGCGCTGCCGCCGATAAATTACTTGCCAATTCAGGGTTGTTTTTCACCGCGACGAGCGTTTCATCCGTGGTTTTGTACCCGTAGGTGCGAATAAGTTGGTCGATGCCCATATCTTCACCAAAGCGAATTAACCCGGGCGCAAGCACAATTAATTCACCGTCATCGGCCATTGCCATACGTGTTCGATAAATGGCTTTATTGCCCAACCATGTGGTTTTAAATTCCGCGGGTTCTAAATACACTATGGCTTTTTTTATCGGCTTTTCCAGTAAATTCAAATTAAGCTGCTGACTTAACTCACAAGCCGCTTCATAGGTATCATCTTGGTTACCGCAATACACGCCTTGTAAGGCTAATTTTCCTGATTTTTTACCCAATACCGTCAAAATAAACTCGATCGGTAGGTGGCGTAAAAACTGATCAAACCCTTCATTTAATGCTTTTCTCACCGGAGTAGAAGTGCGCCCCATAATGCGTTCCATGCCATAAACCGCGCCTAAATAATGGGATTTATGAATAGTGTCTTCGCCGCCAACACCAATAAGTACGTTTTTGGTGTAATTGGCCATACCAATCACTTCATGAGGAACAATTTGGCCAACGGAAATGATCAGATCCCATGATTTATCCAGTAAGAGTTTATTCACTGCAACTTCCATAGTGCAATCGAGTTTAGCTTCAGACAACTCACTTATACGCTCTCGTGAAATTTCGCCTAATACTTGTACGTCGGTTCGCCAAAAGTGTGGTAAAAACTTTTCTTTTGGAATGTCGCTGCCAAACATTGCATCTATTTCTGCCTCAGACATAGGTTCATGCGTACCTAAAGCCGGTAGAAAAAACACCTCGGCACGCGGGCTTAGCTGTTCATACAAATAGGTAGAAATAAAGCCTGCTTTTGAATAAAAACGCGTAATATCAGGCGGTAAGATCAGTATTTTTTTTGCATTTTGGGCTTTTTGCGCAATAAAGCTATCAATAATGCCTTTTAAATCTTCATCCGAAATAGTGTGTTCAGTATCAACATGGTGAATTGGATAAGTCATTCTTTAATAGCCTCTACAATTTGAGAAATAATAACCTGAGGACTGTGCTCGAGTAACACAGTAATTGCTTGCTTAGGAGGCTCAAGTGTATCTAGTTGGCTTTGTAATAAATCTGCCGACATAAAATGTGCCTCTCGCTCACTTAAACGCTGCGCCAATAGTGCTTTGTCACCTTTTAGATAAACAAATTGCACGACATTATCAGTCGTAGCACTTAAAAGATCACGATAGCTTTCTTTCAGTGCAGAGCAAGCCAATACCGCGCCGCCTTTTGCTTGCCAAGCTACGATGTTATTAGCCAACAATGTTAACCAAGGCTTGCGGTCATCGTCGGTTAATGGCGTGCCATTTGCCATTTTTTCAACCGATGCCGATGAATGAAAATCATCAGCATCGTAAAAAGGTAAAGACAATTCTTGCGCAAGCAATTGACCTATGGTTGATTTTCCACAACCGCTAACGCCCATAACGATATAAATCATATTTACCTCTTAACAATCAACATTCGCTATTAGGCTAATACAAGCCAAACAGTTGTGGGAAAAATTCACTAATTGCTGGCACATACGTCACCAACATTAAAATACAAAACATCGCGATATATAACGGCATTAAGGGGCGAATAATTTTACCTATCGTCGTTTTTGCTACCGCACAGCTAACAAATAATACCGAGCCGACCGGTGGTGAACAAAGACCGATAGATAAGTTAAGTACGATCATTATGCCAAAATGCAACGGCGACATGCCTAGTTCAACCGCGACCGGTAAGAATATTGGCGTGAAAATAAGTACCGCTGGCGTCATATCCATAAAGGCGCCGACTGCTAATAATGTTAGGTTGATAATTAACAAAATAAGCAGCGGATTTTCGCTCAACATTAACAAGAAATTAGTAATGGTTTGCGGAATATTTTCGTAAGAAAGGATCCACGACATACCTGATGACGCGCCGATCAGTAACATGACAATAGCAGTTGTTTCACCCGCTTTTAATAATATTGCTGGTAACTGAGGTAATTTAACTTCTTTGTAAACCACAACCGATAATAACAATGAATACAACACTGCGATCGCGCCTGCTTCAGTTGGCGTAAATATGCCACCGATAATGCCACCAATAATGATAAAAATAAGAAATAGGCTAGGTAATGCTGCGATCAGTTTTTCCGCCATCACTTTAAACGGTACGCGTGCTTCGGTAGGGTAGCCATTTAATTTTGCATATCCGGCACAAACTAACATCAAGGCCAACGCCACTAATATGCCCGGTAAGTAGCCAGCAACAAAGAGTGCCGCAATCGATACACCACCACTAGCAATTGCATAAATAATTAAGATATTGCTTGGCGGAATTAACATACCTGTGGTGGCTGCTGCGCCAGTTACCGCGGCACTAAACTCTCGACTGTAACCTTTCTTCTCCATCTCTGGGATCATAAAGCTACCAATTGCACTCGTGGCTGCAACCGCAGAGCCTGAAATCGCCCCAAACAACGTACACGATAAAACATTCACCAATGCTAAGCCGCCAGGTAACATACCAATGAGTGCCATAGCGCATTCAATTAACCTTTTGGCAATGCCACCTTGGCCCATAATTAAACCCGAGAGCACAAAAAATGGAATTGCGAGCAAGGCAAAACTATTAATACCACCTGCTAAGCGCTGAGCAATAGTTGTTGCCGCTGGCACAAAATCTATGCTGTACAACATGGTGGCAAAAGTTGCTAAACCGATACTAAATGAAATTGGAATATTGATAAGCAATAAGCCAAAGAAAACCACGAGTAAAATAACACCTGAAAATTCCATGATTACGCGACCTCGCTATGATTTTTGTGATTGAGTGCGCATATCAACGCAGAAATTTTCATACAGGAAATATAGACAATAAGTACACCGGATAGTGGTACCACGGCGTAGATATAACCCATTTGTATTTCAAGTGCTGCTGAAACTTGCGGTGGTTCAAACGCTAATAATACTAACGAGATGCCACCAACAATCATCACAGTTACCGCAAAAAACATAATCAAAAGATGACCAACAATGCACACACATTGCTGCATTTTTTGATTAAAACGAGTGGTCAAAATATCTAAACCTAAATGCGCATTAGAATGATATCCGTAGGCTCCACCAAGCAAACCTATCCAAATCAATAAAAAACGCGCGAGCTCTTCAGTAAACGAACTGGGCGATTGCAATATAAACCGAGAAAACACCTGCAACGTAACCACGGCAACAATGGCAAACGACAAAATAATTACCGTTAATTTTAGGGCACTAATCATATGCAAATACAACTTATTCATGTGCCGCTCCCTGCGTTTTCAACGCATTGATCCGCTCAACATAATCACCAATATTGGTGCCATTTAAGCTTTCATATAAAGGCGCTAAAGCATCGATAAAAGGTTGTTTATCTGGGTATATCACTTCTACCCCATGTTTTTTGACTTCCATCAATGACTTTTCTTCCAGTGCAAGCCACAAGGTTTTTTGCAGCTCAATTGAGTCTTGAACTGCGGCCTTTAACCATGTTCGTTGTTGCTCAGTCAAAGAGTCAATAATATGTTTACTGGCAATAATGACATCCGGCACGGAGGTATGTTCATCTAATACATAATATTTAGAAATTTCGTAGTGACGCGATAAGTAAAACGACGGTGGATTATTTTCAGCACCATCAACAACTCCTTGTTGCAATGCGGCATATAGCTCACCAAAAGAAATTGGCGTTGCAGAGCCTCCAAGTGTATTAACCATGGCAACCGCGCTTGGGCTTTGCATTACACGAATTTTCTGGCCATCTAAATCAACAGGCGTTTCCACTTTTTTGTCGGTCATGTAAAAACTACGACTACCCGAGTCGTAATAGCCAAGACCAACCAAGTGTGCTTTTTGAGTATGACTTAATAGCTCTTGACCGACTTCCCCGTGCAATACGCGCCATTTATGATCGCGATTTTCAAAAAGATAAGGCACACCATAAAGCTTCATTTCTGGCACAAAACCTTCAATCGCTGCTGCTGATACTTTCGTCATCGCCAAACTGCCTATTTGCAGTAACTCCACCATTTCACGCTCTTTGCCTAATTGAGCGCTAGGGTAGACTTTAAGTTGCATGGTATTGTTTGAATAGTGCGCCAATTGTTTGGCCATATGCAGCATGGCTTTATGCACACTATGTTCAACATCAAGTGCATGGCCAATACGTAAAGTGGTCACCTCAGTTTCTTGCCTGCAGCCAGTTATGGCTAAGCAAAAAAGTAACCCCGGTAACACGAGTCGTAATATTTTCATCTGGAATATCCTCGATAAATACTGACGATTTAACGAAGTTCAGTCGCGGTATAAGTGTCCATATCATCATATGCCAGATTTTCCCCTGCCATCCCCCAGACAAATGAGTAATTTGATGTACCTGAACCACTGTGAATTGACCAAGGTGGTGAAATAACGGCTTGTTCGTTATGTACCCATAAATGACGTGTTTCGGTAGGCTCCCCCATAAAGTGACAAACCGCTTGGCTCGGATTCACATCAAAGTAGAAATAAGCTTCCATGCGGCGATCATGCTGATGCGCTGGCATGGTATTCCAAACACTGCCCGGTTGTAGGCAAGTTACACCCATTTGTAATTGGCAAGTTTCAACTACGCCATTAACGATTAGTTGATGAATTTTACGTTCATTTGCCGTTTCTTGAGAGCCCAAAGACAATATATTCGCTTCTGCCATACCAATTTTAGTGGTAGGAAATGCTTTGTGAGCCGGTGCTGAATTAATATAAAAGTGTGCAGGCTGATCAGCATTAGAGCTACTAAAAATAACGGTTTTAGCACCTTGGCCAACGTACAAGGCTTCTTTGTTTTCTAGGGTATAGTCAACACCGTCTACTGAAACAACGCCAGTACTGCCCACATTAATAATACCGAGTTCACGGCGATCTAAAAAGTGTTCAGACTTTAACGCGTCAATTGTTGCCAGCGTTAACTGTTGTTTTTTAGGAATAACACCACCAACAATGAAACGATCATAATGGGTATAAACCAAAGTGATCTCATCTTCTTGCATGATATCTGCCATTAAAAATTCTGCGCGTAATTGCTCAGTAGTAAAGGTTTTTACTTCATTGCGACCAATGGCATAACGTGTTGTATATTGTGTGCTCATGCTAACTCCGAATGTGTTTTATAATGTGGGCGACTCGTCAGCCCTAATAAGGTAAAAAGGTAGCGAATGGCTTTCACTACCTCATAAAAATTAACGTGCTAACCAACCACCATCAACCGCCAATACATGGCCGTTAACATAATCGCTAGCCGATGACGCTAAGAAAACAGCAGCGCCTGCAAGTTGCTCTGGCATGCCCCACTCGCCTGCTGGAATACGCTTTTGAATATCTGCGCAGCGCTCTGGGTTATCTTGTAAAGCTTGAGTATTGTCAGTTCTAAAATATCCCGGTGCGATAGCATTCACTTGAATATTATTAATCGCCCATTCGTTAGCTAAGGCTTTCGTAATACCGGCAACAGCATGTTTACTCGCTGTATAAGCCGGCACTGTCATACCACCTGAATAAGAAAGCATTGAGGCAATATTGATAATTTTTCCGGCTTTGCGTTTCAACATGTCTTTACCGGCAAGTTGGCTTAATTGAAATAAACCATTTAAATTAACATCGATGACTTTACGAAATTCATCCATTGGGTACTCGTCAGCCGGAAAACGTGAAATGGTGCCACCGTTATTAACCAGAATATCAATTTGCCCAGTCAATGAAACGGCTTCTTGATAGAGCCTAGCAACGGCTTGTTCGTCTGATAAATCGGCCGCTAAGCCAAACGATTTACCACCCTCACTTTCAATAAGCTCCTGTGTTTTATCAGTGCCACCAGCACGTGATGCACAGCAAATAACCACGGCACCAGCTTTTGCTAAACCAACAGCAATCGCTTGTCCTAAACCTCGACTTGCGCCAGTGACTAAGGCGGTTTTACCGACTAATGAAAATGATGTGTTATGTGCGTCGTTCATAAGTATTCCAATTAATTTCTGTATAAAGTTGTCTGTTTTACTACTAGGTTAAGCAGTTTTGATAGGCGTTTTTCGCCAAGCGGTATGACAAGTCATGTGCTAATTCAAAGGCAGCACTTTCGCTAATTCGATGTTGGCAAACTAACTGTGCCAAAAAGCGGCAATCAATTCTTCTCGCCACGTCATGGCGAGCCGGTATGGATAAAAAGGCGCGGGTATCGTCGTTAAAGCCAACCGTATTATAAAAACCGGCGGTTTCAGTAACTTGATGACGAAAACGTAACATACCTTCTGGTGAGTCATTAAACCACCAAGCAGGTCCTAATTTTAATGACGGGTAATGTCCAGCCAACGGCGCCAGTTCGCGTGTATATGTGTCTTCATCGAGTGTGAATAGAATTAGGCGAAGATTTTTTTCATTACCGTATTTTGACAATAACGGTTTTAAATTATTAACATACTCAGAGCTGACCGGAATATCACAGCCTTTGTCTGCGCCATAAGTGTTAAATATTGAGGTGTTGTGGTTTCTATGCACTCCCGGATGCAATTGCATCACCATGCCGTCGTCAATACTCATCCCTGCCATTTCGGTTAGCATTTGTGCACGAAATAGCTCTTGTTCTTGCACGGTCGCAGCTTGACTCATTATTTTTGCAAACAGTGCGTTGCATTCAGCTTTAGACAAATCAGCTGTGCGGGCAGTTGCATGACCATGATCTGTAGCTGTCGCGCCGTGCGCTCTAAAAAATTCACGTCTATTGCGAAGTGCGTTCAAGTAGCCGTCCCACGAATGGGTGTCTTCACCGGTTAACTCACTTAAGCGCTGAATATTTTTTTCAAAGCCTTTTATTTGCGGGTCAACCACATCATCAGGTCTAAACGTAGTGATGACCTGATCGTTAAATCCTAGGGATTTTATTTGTTGGTGATGTGCCAAGTCATTAGTGGCGCCTTCTGTTGTAGCAAGTAATTCAATGTTAAATCGTTTAAGCAGTGCTCTTGGGCGAAACGCAGGCGTAGCAAGCGCTTGATTAATAGTGTCATAAAAGTATTCAGCATTGTCGGCGTTAAGTTCAACATCAAAACCAAACACTTCGCAAAATACATAATCCATCCAAATGCGCGAAGGTGTGCCATGAAAAAGGTAATAGTGGCTAGCGAAAATTTTCCACACCGCTAAATAATCAACGTTTTCAGTACTACCATCTAAACGGGCGATACCTAATTGATCAAGGTTGATACCTTGGCTGTAAAGCATACGAAAAACATAGTGATCTGGAATAATTAACAACTCAGTCGCATTTTTAAAAGGCGCGTCGCTAGCAAACCATTTAGGATCGGTATGCCCGTGTGGACTAATAATAGGCAATGCTTTAACGCTGTTATATAACTGACGGCTAATGTCACGCTCTTTACTATCGCTACTAAATAAGCGATCAGGATGTAAAGTATAAGGAGTATGGTTTACGTTCATTGGATCCTCGCATCGTTTAGGCATAAATTGATAATGCACGTTCATTGCTATTTTGAAAAAACGCCATGGTATTAATATATGCTTGGCTGACATTGTCGATAAATGCGCTATCTTCGCTCAAGGTTTCAGGAATAAGACCTGAGATAGAGAGCAGCGCCGCCACCGTATCAGTTGGTTCGCCTTCTCCTTTTTTTAACGCAGCAACAAACTCATTAGCGCGCGGATCATTAATAACAATACTGTTGTCAACACTGTTTACAAGAAAGTGAAGCCATGCAGCTACGACAATCGATAAGCCTTTGGTACTGAGACCTTGAGCAACATTTTCAGCTAATGGTGCCAGTATGCGAACCGGAATTTTCATCGAACCGTCGCAAGCAATTTGCGCCAGTAAATGTTTAATTTTAGGGTTTTCAAAACGGGTAAGAATGTCGAGCGCGTATTGCTCGATGTTTAAACCATCAATAGGTTCTAGTGTTGGAATAATTTCTTTTTCAAGTAAGTCGACTAAAAACGATTTTATCGTTGGATCTGAAACCGCTTGATAAACACTTTCATAACCTTTTAACGAACCAATATAGGCAAGCGCTGAGTGCAAACCGTTAAGCACGCGTAATTTTGCTTTTTCAAACACGGCAACATTATCGGTAAAAATAACGCCAACGTTTTCCCAGGCAGGGCGATCGAATGAGCAGCTTTCAATCACCCATTGTGAAAAGTTTTCACGTTGCACAGGCGCGCTGTCACATACACCTAACGCTTGTTCAATCAGCTCAACCGTCGCTTGCTCTGTTTTTGGCGTTATGCAATCCACCATGGTATTTGGGAATTGGGTATTATGTTCAATCCAACGAGCAAGTTCTGGTGAGATTTTTCTAGAGAATTGAATGACAGCAGATTTTAGTTTTTCACCGTTATCGGGCAAATTATCACAGGCAATAACATTAAAACTTTGAATACCGGCATTAAAACGTAAACGGCTGGCTTCAACTAATAAGCCAATGGCTGTGCATGGGCTCGATGGGTTGGCAATGTCATGCTCAATGTCAGGTAAATTTTCATCTAAATAACCATCAGCCGTTAAGCAATAGCCTTTTTCTGTCACGGTAAGTGATATAATTTTAGTTGTTTCAGCCGCCATACGCGCTAAAACATCGGCTAATTGATTTTTAACGACTAAAACTTCTTTCATCGCGCCAACAATTTGAAAACGGTCTTGCACATCTAGCGTTGCACAAGTGTATAAACAGTCTTGCTGTTGCATTTGCGCTTGTAGCGCTTCGTTTCTAAAACTTACCCCACATATACCCCAATCACCTTCACCATGAGCATTTAAAAATTGTTCAGTAAAAATAGCTTGATGAGAACGATGAAAAGCGCCAAGGCCTAAGTGAACAATGCCAATACCAAGGGCATCGCGGTCATAACTAGGTAAAATAGCACGCTGTAAACTATCGGTAGCAGGCAGTAAGGCTAAACTTGTTTGATCTAACTTATTGGTCACTTTATTCATGTTGCAAACATCACCAAATCCGTTACACGGAGTATTAAACTGTAATCTTGTTTAAATACTACTCCGAAAACATCATTGCCGTCAAGTGGCCTTACCAATATTGAATTAACAGAATGAGTAGAATGTTGTCGAGATAATAAAAGGTCACTTAATAAATAAAATCGCAAGAAATAAAGTATAAATACAATTAATAACAATGAGTTAAATTACTTTTCAGGCGACAAGGCAAACAAAGTTTTGATCAACAAAAAATAAAATTCACGGGGACGCCGTATAACAAGAAACTGGCATTTTCTTTAAAATGACCACGAAGAAAAGCGATCTGAAGTTGTAAATTAGCGCTAACACTTATTAAACATTGTTAGCGCTAAGGTAAGTATTGGCTTGTTACTGTGTCGCCAATTGCATTTTTCTTATGTTCGCTTCAACGAAATAAAAATCTGCATACATAATGGCGGTATTTATTTCACTAGTATTAGGTAAGTTACCTGTTGCTTGTGTTAATACAAAGCCAAGTTCATAACTGCTACCTTTTTCTTTATCGCTTAGGTAATGCTGCGTTAATTCCAACATAATTTTATCTGCTAGCACGACATATTTATCAGCCTTAGTTTGATCACTCGACGTTTGGGCATAACGATATAATGCCGATGCCATAATTGCAGCCGCAGATGTGTCTCTAGGAATAGTGCGTCCATTTAAATCATAGGCTTGGGTGCCGCAAGGAGCAATTTTGCCGTTTACAATAAAGCTTTCGCCGGTAACTGAAGTCAATTGACTTAACGACGCTAACGCCGACTCAGTTAATAAAGCGCTATCGATGGAAATGGGGCGATAACCGACATAAGGTAGCGTTTCTTTTGGAATTTCATGATCACATAAATCTAATATTCTCGAGTAATAATTGGTACTCTTTTCCATGTTTTCAGCCAAAAGATAGGCATCATCTTGATCCGCTAAAAAGTCCCAATACGGCACAGGACTCTCACTTAATCGATAATTCATCGACTCATATAAACTATCAAGGTGCTTTTCAAAGGTGTTGCGTTCTTGTTCAGAGATGCCAAGTCTATTGGCCGCTTCTACAACAGTAACAAAACCATACAGCGACCATGCTTGGCCACGTGCCCATGCAGAAATACTGCCTAATCCCTGCCAATTACCCGGTTTCATCGTGCCATAATCAATTAAGTGATAAGACAATGGTCTTTCTTTATTAACATCTTCTGGCGTATAAAAGTAATGATTTTTGCGCGTAGTTTCGGCATGGGTGAAAGCTAATGTTTGATACTGCTGATTATCGCTAGCAAACAGAAAATCAAGGTTCATCATATTATCAACAATCACCGGATACGACCAAGGATTTGCCAAGTCAAACGCAGCGGATTTCACTTCGCCATTTTGCAAATATTTCGTCGGTAATGTTGGCAGAAAATCCCACGACTTAATCACACCATATTCAGTAGAAAATCGTGTAGATAAGGTATCTCGGCCGTCATTAAGAATTTGCTGATATTGTTGACGTTGCTTAAGGTTAAGACCAGAATAGTCAAGAGCTTCCCCGTAAGAATCATATAAAATAAACCCTAAATCGTGTGTAGTGCCGCGCTTAGATTCACTTTTTAGTGCCTGTTGATAATGGCTTGCTGTTTCAGCGATAACTTGTTGCTGTTCATTACTAAACCCGTCGATACGATCACTTACCGATAAGAGTTTCCACAATAGACCAGGGTAAAAACCATTGGTCCACTTCTCTGGCTTTTCCATAAAGAGTTGTCCGTGCTCTTCTGAACGAGGAAAACACAAAACTGGCTCTTGCTTACAGCGCTCTGCAAACATTAGATTGTTGTTATTATTTATATTTTCAATCAACTTTAAATATTGGTCTTTACTAAAACGTAAATTATTTTTAGCATCGGCCACTGAAAAAGTCTGCGATTTTTTATCATCTGCTATTACTGCCGCCTGACCCTTGTCTTGAGGCTGCTGCGTGTCTGTGCAACCCACTAATAATGCACTAACAACAATAGACACAGAGAAAATTCTATTCATACTTTCTTATTCCTTTATGGCACACAGGACAAGTGGCCTTACCAAACAATAAATTAAATGCTACAGAATCTTATGAGTAATGTCTAGTAGCAAAAATATCGCCTGATACGGGTAAAAAACGCACAACATTGCTATAAAGATTGACATAATTAAGATTGAGTTATAAATTGGCATTACCAGTTTACCAAAATCAAAATAACATGATGCACATAATATTATTACTAAAATCAATCAAACAAGGGCATAACCCTGCGCTTTTATTTTTATTATTATTCATTCCATTCAATGCGTTATCATCTAATAACACCCAAGAAACGGGTGTCGCTTATCAGCAAATGATCAACCAACAATGGCTTTATCTTGAGCAGGATTTACAAGATGTTGGCGCTGTGAACAAGGAAAAAAACTGGCAACCAGTGACTTTACCGCACTCTTGGAACAGCAAAGATACATTAGACAGTGTGCCCGGATACCGACGAAGCGCAAGTTGGTATAAACGACACTTAACCTTAGCCAAAATTAAAGCAAAAAAAACTATTCTTTATTTCGAAGGTGCTAACTTTGAAACCAAGTTATATGTCAATCAAAAACTGGTTGGTGAACATATTGGCGGCTACCTTGGTTTCGAGTTTGATATTTCAGAATATGTTACTGCTGGTGAAAATGAAATATTGGTTAGAGTTTCCAATGCTTATAATAAGAACCTCATTCCTTCTCAAAAAGCAGACTTCTTTTTACATGGCGGTATTACTCGCGATGTTTGGCTAAAACAATACCCCGACGTTTATTTGCAAGATCTGGTGGTAAAAACCCCTAAGGTTTCGCACCAACAAGCTAATACCACAGTCACATTTAGTACCAATACCTTGCCAACTAGCGCCGATTATGAAGTCATCGCTTCGTTATATGCTCCAGATAAGACATTGATCGAGACTAAAAAGTTATCTCAACTCGGTGTTGAAAATATGACGGTTGAATTTTCAACGTTATCAGCTCCTAAGCTATGGTCACCCGATCACCCAAACCTGTATCAAGTCAGCGTAAAATTATTTAAAAATAAGCAATTACAACATGCCATCACTGAAAACATTGGCTACCGTTGGTTTGAAATGCGCGCCAACAAGGGTTTTTTCATTAATGGTGAACGTGTACTGATACGCGGAACTCATCGCCATGAAGAGCACGCTGGCTTAGGTGCGGCACTGTCGAATGAACAGCACCGAAAAGACATGGAACAAATTAAGGAGATGGGCGCAAATTTTGTTCGTTTAGCTCATTACCCACAAGATCCTGAAGTATACAAAGCCGCAAATGAACTGGGTTTAGTATTATGGGATGAACTTCCTTGGTGTCGAGGAGGCAAAGGTGGTCATGAGTGGGAACAAAATACCGAACGTTTGCTTAGAGCACAAATTAAACAAAATATTAACCACCCAAGCATAGCATTTTGGTCGCTTGGCAATGAAATTTATTGGGAAGAAGATTTTGTTGGTGGCGGTCGCGACGAAGTGATCATGCCTTATTTAACAAAACTTAATAGCTTAGTAAAACAGCTTGACCCAACTCGCTTAACCACCATTAGAAAATACTACCCAAGTGCAACACTAGTCGACGCTTTTTCTCCTTCTATTTGGGCCGGTTGGTATGGCGGTGCTTATGATCAATATGAAGAAGCACTAACAACGTCAATGAAGAAATACCCAACCTTCTTGCATATGGAATATGGCGGTTCTAGTCATGTCGGTCGACATACAGAAACACCTATTAGTTCATCTGGTATTGCTGGTGGACAAGTATCGGTTTCTGAAGCTATGAACCAAGCCATAGTGAAAAGTGTCGCCAAAGATTCTGACTGGAACGAAAATTACATGGTTGATCTATTTGATTGGCATTTACGTGCCTCTGAACAAATGCCAAATTTTGCCGGTAATGCGCAATGGGCGTTCAAAGACTTTGGCACGCCACTTCGTCCTTTAAACCCAATTCCGTTTATGAATCAAAAAGGGTTAGTCGATGCTTCAGGTAAACCAAAAGACGCCTATTACGTATTTAAAAGTTATTGGAGCAAAGAACCGTTTTGTTATATTGAATCAAAAACATGGACGCACAGAAATGGTCCAAAAGAAGGTAGAAACGTCAATGTATACTGTAACACTGAACAAGCTGAATTATCATTAAACGGTAAATCATTAGGGGTGAAAACCAATGACAAAAGTATTTTTCCAGCCGGAGGGTTAGTTTGGAAAGTACCCTTTATTTCAGGTAAAAATACCCTTGAAGTTACCGGCTTTAATGGCAAGAACAACGTGGCTCAAGACACCTTAGCCATTACCTACCTAACTGGCAAACATGGTAAATATGATCATATTTCGTTAACGTCAACACCGTTATCAAATGGTAATATGTTAATCACCGCAGAAGCTCAAGATAGCAAAGGCAATCGAGTACTGGATTATTCAGAGCGCGCTTATTTTTCTAACCTAGAAGGACATGGCGAACTACTCGAACACTATGGCACACCTACACGCAGCAGTATTATTGAAATGGCAAGCGGTGTTGCGTCAATCGAGTTTGTACCTGATGAAAACTCCCCTGCTACCATTGAATTTCGCAGCCAAAATATTAAAGGTGTTTACATCGTTATCGATAAAAAATAACTGAGTATGAATTTATTTATGCTCTGATGCGATTTAATTAGCACATCACCTTTATAACACTAGCTTGAGTCACCACTCCCTGACTCAAGCTTTTTTGCTTTTTAAATTGTAGGCGCCATAGCTTCAATAGGCTTGTTTAACAGACAGATAATAGGCTAGTATTCCTCATGAATTTTATAACTATGCGTCAGTTCAAAGCATTGGTAAGTAAATTTACCATTCAGTTTTAAAAGGTGCTCACTTGTCTTCTCCTAAAACCAGTATTAACCCGCAGCTATCCTCCCACCACAAAAATGAACAAAATCTCGCTGAGGGTTTTGCACAGCTGTTTGAACCTAACAAAAATAGACTATACCGATATATTTACGTGTCTGTTTGGGATAGCGCAGCAGCTGACGATATTTTTCAAGACACCAGCTTAACCTTATGGAATGAATTTTCAAACTTTGAACCGGGAAGCGATTTTTCAAAGTGGGCAACCTGTATTGCTTTCAATCGTATTAGGGCATTTCGACGCACCCAAAATAAATATCAGTTAGGTTTAGACGATGATCTATTGCAAGAATTTAGTAATAACCTCCCTACTATTGAAACCAGCCCTACCTCTCAGGAGGTAAAGTGGCGCCATTTAGAGCATTGCCGCACACAACTGCCCCGTACAATGCAAGAAGTCTACAACTATTTTTACAATCATAATTTACAGGCACAAGACATTGCCGAAAACTCTGGACGTTCTATTTACGCCATACGTAAGGCCATACATAAAATACGCAAAAAGCTATTTGATTGTGTTGAAAAAAAATATAGCGGAGCTGGAAAATGATCAGAAGTGAAAAGTTCGCCGCTATTCGTGAGATTGCTGATGCGATAGGAACAAAATCAGCAACGGTAGAACAAGAGAAACAACTCGCTCAGTTACTCAGGGGTAATATTGAAGCACAAAGTTTTTTCTACGATTACATGAGCATGCACGTTTATTTACTCTCTGACACCGATCATAATTTTGAATTTTCCTACAAACGAATCACTGAAACAGCCGTGACCGAAGAACTTGTTGTTCGCCGTAAAAACAACCAACCAATAGCTAATAACCTGCCGATGGTTAACAATACAACGCAAGATTTATTAGCTTCAAACGAAAAACAAAAAACTGAAAACGTTAAAAAAACACCTCCACCTAGCAATGCTAAATTATGGGGCATAATATCCACCTTATTGTTATTGCTGTTAATCATCTGGCAACTGTTTTACCAACAATCTACGTCTAAAATTGCAGAAATAGCACACGGAAAAATCGCAATTATTGGGCAAGGCTCGATCGAAGGAGATCATGTATTTTCTGGCGAATATGAAATAGTACAACAGTCTAGCTTAATACTCGCAGATGGTGACATTTTGCACTTAGCGCCTCACTCAAAGATTAAGCTTTTTAATAATAATGAAATGCGACTCATCGATGGTAAGTTAAGTATTGAATCAACCTCACACAACAATATTATTGTACACGGACCAAATTTCACCTTGCACTCAAATGGTGGAGAGCTTTCACTCGATTTAACGCACAATCATTCAAACCCCATAATCGATAGTGGTGAATACACTTTATTAATACCAAGTCGCTGGCAACCCAAACATTTTTGGAGTTTTGATAGTCAAAGTGATCGCGCCATAGATTCCGTAGGCGGTGCCACAGGCATACCAGCAATAGGAGCTACCCGCATCAACGGCATTACCGGCCAAGGTGCTTTTATTTTTGATAATAGCGCCGATGCACGAATAGATGTTGGCTCAGGTGGTGGTACAGCTCCGGCAACAGGATCTTTTTCGGTGACAGACGGCGTCACCATTGAAGCCCTTATTCGTCCTGAGTTTTCTGGCAAATTTAAAGCAATAGATGTTATCTTTCGAAAAGATAGAGGCGATGATGAACTCCGCATGCTGCTTAGTTTTCAGCATGACCAAGGTAAAAGCTACTTAAGGCCAAAAGGTGATTTTAACGAAAGTTTAAGTTTTGGTTTATACATTGTTGGTCAAGGTTACCATGAATTAAAACTACCGCTTGATGGTCGTGAAGGCCGACCGACCTTAGCTCAACTAAAAGAAGGTGATTTTCATCATATTGTCGCCAGCTATCATGTAATTACCGGTTTAAAGACCATTTATATTGATGGTGAACTGCTTGCCAGCTATCAATATCCCCCAGGTTCAAAAATATTAACAGGTGGCCCTGGGCAAGCGTCTATCGGCAATAACCCAGCAGAGTCGCGTTGGGCTAAAGAGGCTTTTGCAGGCACAATTGATGAAGTGGCTTTTTACGATTTTGCACTTTCGCCATTGATACTGAAAAAACACTTCAACAATGCTCAGCAAGGCAATAATTACTTTGGTTTTCCACCAAGCGCTACCCCTTTGCCAAAAGATATTCAATTGGCGTTACCTGCCTTTACGGTTGTTCAACTTGACCCTTTAACCGGACTGCCCTATCAAGTCATTGAGCAATAACACCAGCGACAGTTGCTACCACTGCCAATGTGACTTAACCAGTGACATTGGCAGCTAGTACTCATTTAAAAAAATTAAAAACCATGGGTATCAATTTCAAGAATCGGTGACTTAGTCTTATATGCATCACAGCTTTTATGCATATACATACAACGCAGTTAATCACTGCCAAGTGCAGCATTAACTAAATAGTGCGCTTGCTAAGTACAGTGCTTATTAGGACACCACATGACTAAAAAAATAACAATGCTCTGGCTCATCACCAGCTTATTAACCTTAACTTCATTTCAATCAGTCGCGCTCAAATGGGATGCAGAATGGATTTGGACTAAACAAAAAATTGGCAATCCAAACACTTGGGTAGCGCTGCGTAAAGAAATCGATATCACTGATTTTGATAAGATAGCAGCTAATGAAACAATAACCGCTTATATCAGCGCCGATACCAAATATTGGTTATGGATCAATGGTGAAATGGTGGTGTTTGAAGGCAGTTATACCGGTGGCCCATCGCCAGTAAAAGCCTCGCCTCGCGTTGACGGTTTTCCCATTGCATCGAATAAATATTACGACCAAGTTGATATCAAGAAATACTTAAAAAAAGGTAAAAACACCATTGCAGCTTTAGCTTGGTATTATGGCGCTAATGGTGACAAAGGCACCCACATTTCTTCGAGAATTGGTGGTTTTATATTTCAGGCTAAGGTGGGCGAACAGCTCATTATTTCTGATGCCTCATGGAAAGCTAAAAAGCATGAGTCTTACCAACCAGTAGAGAAAGAAAAACACCGCCGAGTTGCTGCATGGAGCGTTAATTATGATGCCCGCAATGACATGGGTGATTGGGGTAACGACGCATGGTATTTACAGGGTTATGACGACTCTAAGTGGAAAGCGGCCAATAGTGCAAAAACCCCTCCTCGCGCCCCGTTTTTCGAGTTATTCCCGAGTGAAATTCCACCATTAAATAATTATGGCTTAGCTAACTGTACAAACTTCCCAGCATCCAAGTTCCCGTTTATCAGTGACGGTAAAAAAATAAAATGTAAGTTAGATTTTAATAAAAACTTCACGCCCTATTTTGATATCGAAGCAAAAGAAGGTTTAAAAGTACACGTAAAATCTAACATGCGTCTAAATACTATTCAGACCTTTTACACCACCAAGCAAGGTCGCCAGCAGTTTGAATCCTACTCTTGGATGAATGGTCGCATTATTGAATACACTATTCCAAAAGGTGTAAAGGTACACGGTTTGAAGTATCGCTGGACAGGCGTTGGTTCAACACCAGGACATTTTGAATCTGACGATCCATGGTTCTCACGCATTTGGCAGATGTCTGAAAACACCTTATACATTTGTGCTCGCGATAACTTTATGGACACTCCAGACCGTGAACGCGGTCTGTGGATTGGTGACGTTGCCGACCAAGCAAGCTACCTTTTCTACTCTATGGATAAACCCGGCCGCGATTTGCTGAAAAAAGCAATTAAAGTCACCATGGCCTTTAGTGATTCTGAATCGGGTGTATTTGCTGGTTTAGGCCCAGGGCGTTTTCGTGAATTACCGGCGCAAAGCTTACAATTTATTGAACAAGCGATTTGGCACTATTATTACAACACAGGTGATAAAGAAACGCTTGCTTATGCCTACCCATATGTACATAGATACCTAACCCTGTGGGGCATTAAAAACAATGGCCTTGCGACCTTTAGAAATGGCGCATGGAAGTGGACCGATTGGGGCCCGCAAGACACGATTGATTACGATGTAATCCAAAACGCTTTGTATTACAGCGCTTTAGTATCTGCACGTAAAATGGCAAAAGCCTTAAACGACAATACTCATATAGCGTTTTACGATCAACGAATTACAGAGCTGAAAAAAGCCTTCCAACAACACTTTTGGCAAGATGGTTTTTACAGTAGCAACCCGAAAAAGTTCAAAGATGATAGAGCTAATGCCATCGCTATTTTATTTGGTTTAGCCAAGTCAGAGCAGTATCAACAAATTGTCGATAACGTATTAATTCCTAATCACTTTGCCAGCCCGCATTTTGAATGGATGATTTATAACGCCATGGCAATTTCAGGCCGTTACGACGATGCGTTAGCGCGAATGAAACAACGTTATGGCAAGCAAGTGGATAACAAAGAACGCTCCACCTTAACCGAGTATATGGACGGTCGTGGCACCGAAAACCACGCATGGAATGCTCCCGCTACGGTACTAAGCCAATATATTGCCGGCATTGCACCAACATCAGTGGCTTGGAAAACTTATGAAATCATGCCGAATATGGCACACATGAAGCACATCAAACAATCAGTGCCAAGCGTGCAAGGTGATATTGATTTTGATATTCAACGCACCGGCTCATCAATCACCATCGCATTAACCTCGCCAGCTAACACTACTGCCGTCGTCGGTATTCCTAAAGAATATTTTGAAATTGGCCGTGTTAAGGTTAATGGCAAAACCGTGTGGACAAAAAACAGTTCATTCTGGAATAAGCCTGAAAAACTAACGGGCATTAACTTTATTGACGAAGACAAAAAGTATCTGAAGTTTGAAGTCACTAATGGCACTTGGTCTGTCAACGCGACACAAGATTAATAACACAAAGGCCATGTACTTTAGTAAGTTCATGGCCTATCTTCAAATGCGCTAGCACAAATACGATAACAAATAGTCTATAAGAGAATGATGACCCACCTTTAGTGAGTAACCATACTTAATACGGGTCTTTTGGTTTTAATTTAATCAGTTGCGAGTAATCAATAATACCATTTTCTTTTTTCCATTTTTCAGCCATCGCTGTCAGCTTAACCACCAATTCTGGATGTTTAGAGGCTAAATTATTTGCTTCACCTGGGTCCTTTTGTAAGTCATAAAGTTCATAAACAATCCCAGGTTTTGCAAGTGTTTGTAAATACCAACCAGGCTCAATTAGTAATTTCCAACGCCCTTGATAAACCACACTTTGTTGTCCTTTATCATTAAAGAAAATGGCTTCAGGCGGCGCCATGTTTTCACCTTGCAAACTTGCAAGCACACTGCGACCATCAGGTTTTCTAGGCATTGAACCATGAAATTTTTCAGGGAAAGGTGTTTTAGTAATTTCCAATAAGGTTGGCACGATATCCCCTACCCACACAAGATCGTTCGAAATGGTATTCGGTGCGATAATCCCAGGCCAGCTCGCAATTGCATGAGTTCTTGCACCACCTTCCCATAACAGTGCTTTAACCCCTTTATAAGGTGAATTCATTAAATCGCCAATATGTGCCGCTGCGCCATTATCTGAAAAATATAAAATGAGGGTATTTTCATATTCTCCGCTTTGTTTTAATTGCGCGATAAATTTTCCAACATTTTCGTCAATTTTTTCAACCATGGCGGCGTGAACAGCAGCTTGTAAACGAAATTCTTCTAATTTTTCTTGTTTTTGATTGCTCCACAATACATTGGTATTGACAATTTGTGCACTGTCAGGAAAGAGATCTTTCGCCACTAAGCCCGCATGACGGTCATCTGCAATTTTCTGTATATTTTCATAGCGTTTTAAATATTTTTGAACAAGTTCTTCTGGTGCTTGCAAAGGTTTATGCGGTGCACGATAAGCCAAATACATAAAAAACGGTTGTTCACTTTTAGATGCCTCGGTAACCATATCAATAGCGCGATCAGTCACCCCGTCGGTAGCATAAAACGCACGGCCCGATTTACCATCACAAGCACCATAACGTTGTTTATTAAACTCCGTTTTAGTGAAACAACGCATACGGTAGTTGTAATCATATTTAAGACTAGCCCTTTGATTATTCAGGTAATATTCATGCTTATCTTCAGGAGTAACAAACAGGTTTCCTTGCGCGCCATGAAATACAAAGCTGTTATTAAAACCACGTTGCGGCGGCAAACCTAAGTAGTCTTGCTCCATTTCTTCTTGTGTAAGCTCCATGCCTGGATGTGTTTCTTTCCAAAGAGGACTCAGCTGCTTAGGGTGGTCTTTAATATAACTACCACCTAAATGCCATTTACCAGCCATCAAGGTTTGATAACCATTGCCACTTAACATTTCTGAGATTAAAGGTTGCTCATAAGGTAATCGTCCTCGATGCGCTTTATATGGCATTTCTCGAACCCAATCACCAACGACACCACCACCAAAACCTACATGTGCCGCATCTACGCCGGTTAATAAAGTGGCTCGTGTTGGGCTACATCTGGCATTACTGTAGAAATTGCTAAAACGCACGCCGGTATTGGCTAACTGATCAAGGTTTGGCGTGTCAATTTCGCCACCAAAACTCCCTAAATCGGTATAACCTGAGTCATCGGATAAAATGACCACTATGTTTGGGCGTTTATCTTCAGCATGGCTAATAAAAGCAAAAAGTGTAATAGATAAAATAAGATAGGTAGTTAGTAAACTTCTCATAATAAATGTTTATTGTTGACAATTTACACTTAGTGTATATTAACGTTTCAGATCTGTCATGAAAAGAATGATGAGGATGTACGTTTACCGATTAATTTATATAATAAATTAATCGTCAAAAAAAACCTGCTATGACTTTCGCCACAACAGGTTTTTCACTAGTTTCAGTACACTTTACATAAACGTATACTTAATAGCCGCAGTATAAACTTTACCTGAGAATTTTGTTGTTCTCGGCTGCCATTCGTTATTTTGATACTCTTCATACAAGGTATCGGTTAAGTTGTAAGCTTTAAAGCTAAACTTAAGATCGTCGGTAATATTGTAGTAAAAAGAGGCATCTAAACGACCTGCTGGTGCAACTGAGCGATCACCTGAACCATTGGCTGTACCTGTAGTTCGTAAGTCATACGCGGTGCGATAGTTATACGCTAATCTTACGCCGTAATCGTCTTGCTCATAGTATGCAATGGCATTATAAGTTTGGTCAGAAATACCCGGTACACGTGCTTCATCGCTATCGTCTTGCTTAGTGCGAGAATAGTTAAGCACGCCACCAAAGCCATTCCATGGGTAAGGTAAGAAGTCTAAGTTTTGCTGAATTGAAACTTCTAAACCACGCACAGTAATTGTATCTTCAATATTAACAATACCTGCCATACGTACTTCATCACCCGCTTGAATCAGATCTTCGTCAGCTAGGTTGTCGTCACCATCGGTAATACAGGTTCCATCAGCTTCTTCTGTTAATTCACCTAAATCAACACCTGTGCCTTCTAAAGCACTGCTGTCACAAATACCCACCGCATCAAACAAATTTTCAATTTCTTTTTGGAAGAGCGCTACAGTAATCGCACTACCTTCACGGTTATACCATTCTAATGAAAGATCTAAAGAGTCCGCTTCAAATGGCTCAATGCCAACACCCGGTAACTGTACTTCAGCTAAACCTGGAATGTACTTAAATTGTGCGGTTGGTGAAGCTGCACGCAAGTCAGGACGTACCAATGATTTGTTATACGCAAAACGTAACATGAATTCTTCATCTTCATCTAGATTCATGGCTAAGTTAACACTTGGCAGAAAGTGGCTGTAATCTGCTGGATAAACACCTTCAGGTAAATTGTTTAAATCTGAATTTGGACCAACGAGCGGTGCACGAGATTCAGTTTCAGAGTCAATATAACGACCACCAACATTACCTGTTAAGTAAGTATCACCAAACTCATATTCAAAATTTGCCATGGCGTATAAGGCATGTGTATTTAATGATGACGAGAAAATGTAGCCATCAGCTTGTCGACCGCCACGTTGAATGTATCCCATAGGTGTAAGTACTGGGTTTTCACCACTGCTTGATGGTGCAACATTATTAATGTCGATAGTACTGATCAAGCCAGCATTCATACTGTTAAAGTCAAACGATCTCCAACCGTCTGCTGCACTTACAAAGCCAGGAGCTTTACCACCAAAAAATGCTTCTTCTGACACGTAAGACGGGTCGGTAATTGCATCACTGGTTAAGTGCCCTGTAGGATCAACACCAACGGAAGAGCCTTTTGAATAATCTGAGTCTTGGGCAACTTCAGCATAACGATAACCAAACTTAACGCTTTTAATAAAGCCGTCATCAAACATATGTTCAGCATTAAATTCAATCGCGTCACTATCGTGTTCTACTTTTTCATAGTTACCGGTAATGATCATGTACAACCCATTGTCTGCACCAACTAATGCCGTATTGGCAACAGCAGTTTTTGGATTCCATACAGCATTATCCCAATCCATCGCGCCATTCGCGTTTTCCATATCAAAGAAAAATTCACCAATATCACCTTCACCGGTAAATACACGGCCATTTACACCTGAATTGTTAATACGTGAAGAAAGCAAGACTTCGTTACGTTCATTGGTCGCCGATGACAAGGTAATCGCCGCATCAAATATCCAGTTATCTCGGGTATATTCAGCATCTAAAATGATCGCTTGCGATTCTTGTAATTGTGCATCTTGGCGATTATCAAAGTAATATCTTGCATTGTTGAAGTCGACACCTGATAAAACGTAGACTGACTCGCCACCATTGCCCACTTCACCTGTTGCTCTTGGTGCGTATTGCGCTAACGGCGTAATGCCTACGGTATTTTGATCAAGGCGCATCTCTAGTTGTTCTAAGCGGCTACCATCAAGTTGTCGCTTAGTATAAATAACATTCGCACCTATCTTTAATTCGTCGGTTGGTTGATATTCAACGCCACCTGAAAATGACAAGCGATCACCTGTATTGGTTTCACTTTGCTGGCGATATTCACCCGGCATTTTAATAATCGAGTCTGTCGCTAAACCGTTGGCCGTTTTCCATTCATCAAATGTGCCGGTATTACCCGCACCTTGATCAAAGTTTCTTTCTTTAATGGTGTCGTAAGCATTAATCTTGATCAGATCTTGGCGAAAGGTTTGTTCTGAATATGCCAAGGTACCGTTAAACGCTAAAACATCTTCGATAATATGTTTAGAGCCTGAAATAACTGTTTCTGGGTCAAACGAGTCTGATAGTTCTTCAAAACGTGTGCCTAAGCTAAAACTTAACGAGTCTTTGCGGCTTAACGCACCACGTAAGCCTTGGTCGATAGTACCTGCTATACCACCTTCTTGCATTTCAGCGGTTTGCGATTTAACGACTTTAATGCCACTAAAAACGGCTGGGTTATAGGCACCAAATGGGTTACCTGGACCATATGCTGATGCTGAACTATTACGCGTTGGCGTTGCAATTGATTGTCCATTAGCAGTAGTTAATACAAAACCAGACGGTAAACCACGTAAATTCACACTTGATTCACGGCGACCACCTTCACGGTTTAATTGTACACCTGGCACAGCTTGTAAAGCTTCACCCATATCAAGCGCTGGCAGTGAGCCAATATCGTCGGCTGAAATGCTATCAGAAACAACACTTGATGATTTTTTGTCATTTAAAGCAGATTCTAAGTTGCCTTTAAATGTACCGGTTATTTCAATAACTTCTATTTCAGCTTCTTTTTCAGTAGCTGCTTTACTGACTTCCTGTGCATTAACGCCCATAACACTCATAGCGATTATTGAGCTGAGTATAGTTCGCTTAAAGCAAGGCTTTTTATTATTAGTGTAACTATTCGACATTCTCGTTCCCCTGTTTCAATCATTTATATTTTTTGTGATTGTTTTGTATTCGAAATCAATATAGCACCAATGCAACACCAAGGTAAAGAGGCAAGGCGGCCTTACCAATTACCATATTTTTAATTTTAAGTTAATATGTTGAATTTTAAGAGTTTTAATATTTAATTATTTTTACTTGATGAGATAACAACCAACCAAAGAACGATTTTCAACCAAATTAACGCTAAAAAAAGTAGGGAAAAAAAGTAGTTTTAACGTAACTAACGCTCTAATTCTGGTGCAAATTATCGTTAAAATATGGATACAAATAAGGTTCGACGAAACGAAGAAGTGAATAGGTATAAATTAAAAAACACTTAATATGCATTAAGTGTTTTACAAAGTGTCAACAATTAAAGGTAGGAATATTAAAATCTTACAGTTCAAAATCGATAGTAGTGGTAGCATTATCTAAGTGGTTTTTCATTGCTAAGCGCGCTTTTTCAGGGTTTTTCTGTGCAATGGCGTTAACTATTTTTTTGTGCTCTTCAATACACAAGCCTTCTTTAGTTATGGCCTCTAAGACTAAATTCTTTAATACCGACTCGTTTCTTAACTTCCATAGCCAAGCAATTGATGCTTGCAGAGCACTATTTTGGCTCATTTGCGCAATGGCATTATGTAACTTGCAATCGGTATCTTCGAATGTTTGGGCATCAGTTGCCGCTTCCATTTCTTTAATAATGTCTTTAAGTTGTTCAACTTGTTGGTCATTAACACGAGCGGCAGCTAGCGCACAAATTTCTGGCTCTAAAATATAGCGCATTTCTAAAACTTCAAATGGACCTATGCTTTGACCAATAAGAGCTGTGTCGTCTTTAACTTTATTTTCAGTGACATAAATACCTGAACCCGTTCGAATTTCGATTAATCCAGATATTTCCAATGCAATCATCGCTTCGCGAATAGTCGGGCGACTTACGCCGAGCTTTTCTGCTAACGCTCGTTCTGCTGGAAACTTGTCGCCAACTTTAAAAACACCATTTTCAATCAATGTTGTTAATTGTTCCGCAACTTTTATATATAGCCTATCTGTTTTAATGACCTTGAATTGATCAGCGCTCTTCACAACGTAAATCCTATGACTCCACTACAATTGTGGTGATCATAACACAATATTGGCACTATTTTTCAAAGTGTTTCGCCGCATTAACCGTAGCGTTTTCAATATGATTCTTCATCGCTAAGCTAGCGCGCTCTGGGTTACGTTGTTCAAGCGCAAACGCTATTTTTTTGTGATCATCAATTGATGGCTGAATACCTTCTTTCCTGATAGTTTGGAAAAATGAGTGACTTAATACTGACTTGCTACGTAAATCCCATAACCATTTAACCGACTCGTATAAGGCACTATTTTGTGCAGCTTCAGCGATTAGTAGATGAAACTTACCATCCGCTTGCTCACTTGCATCAGGTCGTTTTTCTTCTTCTTCCATCTCGTCAATCAATTCATAGAGACGCGAAACTTGCTCATCAGTAATTTTAGTCGCCGCAATAGCACATATTTCAGACTCTAAAATGTAGCGCATTTCTAATATTTCAAACGGTCCAATACCTTTATCGGTGAGCTTTGGTGCGGAAAGGTTAGCGCGATTAGAAACGTAAATGCCAGAGCCGGTGCGAATTTCGATAATGCCAGAAAGCTCAAGCGCAATCATCGCTTCTCTGATTGTTGGCCGACTTACCCCTAATTTTTCAGCGAGGGCTCGTTCTGCAGGAAACCGATCGCCAGCCTTATACACGCCTTTCTCGATCAGCCCACGTAATTGCTCAGCAATTTTGATATACAAGCGATCTGTCGTAATGGCCTGAAAATTATCGATGTCGTTCATTGCGGTTAATCCTATTCATTACGTATGCATGAGTCATTAATTTGAAATGTTTCACTTTTGTGGGCATAGCTCACCAATAAAGCCACCTTACCAATTTACACTAATCAAAGTGCATAGGCAAAAAGCAGGGCAATATTTAGCTAACAAGCGTATATGTTACCAAAAACTCGTCGAAAATCGCACTTTTCACAATCGCGCCGTGATGTTGGATAACAAATTTAGCGGTATCTGCGGCAGCGTTAACTGCGGTTTTTAAAGAATGTCCGTGCAAACGTGTTGCCAAATAGGTTCCTGCAAACGAATCTCCGGCTGCGGTCGAGTCAACTTGGGTGTCGGCAGGTGAAAAAGGTAAATGAAAATCAGCCTCTTGGCCTGCATAACTATAAACACCGTCTTTACCGCATTTTATCACGATTTCAGATACTGAAAATTGGCCTAGATATGCGAGGATTTCTTCGACATTTTGATGACCTAACAAGTCTTGATGATCTTCAAGGCCAGGTAAAACGATATCGCTACAAGCATAGCTTTTTTCTAGCCAGTGTTTCGCCTCGGCTTTACTGGGCCACATATGCGCTCGGTAATTAGGGTCAAAAGCTATTTTTGCCCCTGAGCTTTTTAACTGAGCAAGTAACTCAAATAATGTTGTGCGATCTTCCACTGATAAAATCGCTAAGCTGATGCCGCTAAAATACACCAAATCAAACTGAGATTGACACAGCGAACTGTAATTTCCTGCTAACATCGGCATCATTTGCGTGGCAGCTGATTGATTGCGCCAGTAAGTAAAGCTGCGCTCACCATGCTCATCTGTGGTAATAGAATAGATGCCCATATGACGATCATCAGAATGCAACATAGCCTGTTGATCTATGCCCTCTTCTTGGCAAATCATCTCAAATTGTTGGCTAATAGGATCCTTGCCAATAGCGGTTAAAAAGCTAATTTGTGCCTCGGGAAACCATCGTTTTGCATAAATCGCTGTGTTGTATACGTCGCCGGCGAAACTTTTTGCCATGGTGGTCGCACTAGACTCTTTTAGCTCCATCATGCACTCACCTATTACTAACATTTTTTTCATGGTTTTCTCTTAATTATTTAAGGTTATTTAAATATTGATGCCATTTGTCACTACTGGTGATCACACCTGCTTTTTGCCAGCCATACCCAGCCTGATAGGCAATTTGACCTTGGTCATTGGTATGCAGCACAAATAACGCATGGCCATTATCTTTAATACCATTGCTGTGAATAATTTTTGTCGCCTTTATTTGCTTAGGGTCAACACGCACTGCGGTGCCTAAACCATATTCATCTAATATTTCCCATGCTGATAGCCAGCCATTTTTAAGATTAACTGACACCATCGCTTTTTCGTCATGCGTTGCTAAAGCAACCGTTACCGGCAACACCTTCGCAATATCACCATTTTTCCAAAATGTTGATGTAACGCTATACAATCGCTGGCCCAGTTCAATTGAAATTTGTTTTTCTTCTTTGTAGGTATCACCAGCAATTCGCTTTTCATAGGTTAAAACAAAAACGGTTTTTTGTTGGCTCTGCTCAATAATTTTCCATTGTGTGTAGGTTTCCAAAGGTACTCTTTTTGAATTAAGCCAAAGCGACGTACTGCCACAACCGGCAGACGAACCAACATGATAATTATCTAGCCCTTCGCCGTGATCTTTATGATAACTAATGCCTTGTTGGTGACGGCTATACCACAAATTGATAATCGGCTGTTCTACGCGTTTTAGCCAACAATCAACACCTGCGTTTTCAGCGCCTTGACGTAAAGCAGGGCCATAAGCACGAAAAGCAACCAGGTCGTTTTCCCACGCAAAGTCATCTTTACGTTCAGCAACAAAACGGGCAAATGTTGCAGGCTCAAACGTGGCTTGTATGTCTTTTTCAACGGCTGTTGCTGAGGGAGAAAAAACGAACACAGCCATAGCAGTTATCACCGTTAACAGAAATTGAAACATAATCGCACCTTAAAATTTATTACCGTTATCAAATAAGTTTAAACATCGTAAGTGGTTGACGCGGTATCGCCACCACGGCCAGTCCAGTTAGTATGAAAAAATTCGCCGCGAGGTTTATCAACACGCTCATAGGTATGGGCACCAAAGAAGTCACGTTGCGCTTGTAATAAGTTAGCTGGCAATCGTGCCGTTCTAAAACCGTCAAAGTAAGTTAATGCTGAACTTAAACAAGGTATGGCAATTCCATTAGCTACCGCAGTACCAACCACCTGACGCCATGCAGCCTGTGAATTGGTGACAGTATCCATAAAATATGGGGTAAGAAGTAAGTTTTCTAACTCCGGCTGCTCATCATAAGCCTCTTTAATTTTTCCTAAAAATGCGGAACGAATAATACAGCCACCTCGCCACATTAACGCAATAGCGCCATAATTTAGCTGCCAGCTAAATTCTTTCGCCGCTTCTTGCATTAACATGTAACCTTGCGCATAAGAGACAATTTTCGCCGCTAATACCGCCTGCCTTAATTGCTCAATAAATTCCGCTTTATCGCCATTAAACGTTATTGTTGGTCCAGAAATAAGTTTTGACGCGGCAATACGTTGCTCTTTTTTCGATGAGATACAACGTGCAAACACCGAGTCAGCTATTAGCGTTAATGGCACCCCTAAATCAAGTGCGGTGACTCCAGTCCATTTTCCGGTGCCCTTTTGTCCTGCGGTATCAAGAATTTTTTCGACTAAAGCTTCGCCATTTTCATCTTTAAAGGCAAAAATATCTTTAGTAATGTCAATAAGGTAGCTATCAAGTTCAGTGGTATTCCAGTGAGCAAATACTTGTTGGATCTCGTCAGCGTTCATACCTAATACGACTTTCATCAATTGGTAAGCTTCGCAAATAAGTTGCATATCGCCATATTCAATGCCGTTGTGCACCATTTTAACAAAGTGACCAGCACCTTCGTCGCCAACCCAATCGCAACATGGCATCACTTCATTACCGTGGCTATCAGCAACTTTGGCAGAAACCGCTTGAAAGATGTCCTTGACTATCGGCCACGCTTCTTTTGCGCCACCGGGCATAATTGAAGGCCCTTTTAATGCCCCCTCTTCACCGCCAGAAACACCAGCGCCGATATATAATAAATTTTTTGTTTTCAGATATTGAGTGCGTCGATTTGAGTCTGGAAAATGCGTATTACCGCCATCAATAATGACATCGCCTGCGGTTAAATGAGGGATCAGCTGTTCAATAAAATCGTCAACCGCTTGACCCGCTTTCACCATCAGCATTACTTTTCTTGGCACAGACAAAGATTCAACAAATGCTTGAATGCTGCTTGCGCCCCGAATATTTTTACCTTGAGCACGACCATTGAGAAAATGTTCAACTTTGCTATAGCTACGGTTATATGCCGTTACGGTAAAGCCTTTAGACTCCATGTTTAAGATCAGGTTTTCACCCATTACGGCTAAACCTACTAAACCAATATCAGACTTATCTTTCATTCACTTCCCCTTGCGCATACTCATTTTTGCTTTTAGTGTCTTTGAATATTATTTGAGCTGTTACTACCAAATGTTGGACGGTTATGCATCAACATCATATTGATAGAAATAATACACTTAAACCGACAACCAGTAAAGTGGCCTTACCAATATTAATATAATAATTAAGGGATGAGTGAAAGGTGATAAGGATAAATATCAGCAGGTCAACGATAGAGGGAAAGCTATCGGTAGTTTCAACAAGGTTAAAACTACCGAGGATATGAAAAAATTATAATTTTTTACATCGATTTAACGCTTCTAAGTAATAGTAGTCACCATAATTAAGCGAGGCATTAAGTTCTGAGTCTTTAGGATAATTCCCCGTGGCTTGTTTAAGTAGAAAATGGCCACTTTCACCTTTTCCGGCAAGGTACTCAGGTGATGATAAGCTACGCAGCATTTTCATCGCGGCTTGACGATACTCTTGTGCTTTTTGATCATCAACGTATTGTGCTAATTCTAATAACGCGCTCGCCAGTAATGATGCCGCAGAAGAGTCTTTGTAATTAACAATACTTGCATCGTCGGGAGCATCGTAGTCAAAATATGGCACTAAATCTTCTGGCATGTTTTTGTGAGTTAAAAGATAGTTCACTATATTTTGCGCATGATTTAAGAATTTTTTGTCTTGAGTATAACGATACACCATAGTGTAACCATAAGCTCCCCAAGCTTGTCCCCTTGACCATGATGAGTCGTCAGCAATACCTTGTGAGGTTTGTTTAGCAATCGGCAAGCCGCTTTCGCGACTGTAATTCACAAGGTGATATGAACTGTAATCTTCTCTAAAATGATGTTTCATTGTTACCGTTGCGTGACTAACTGCCGCATCATAAAACCGTTGGTCACCGCTGATTTTAGACGCTTCAAACAGTAATTCTAAGTTCATCATGTTATCGATGATCACTGGAAATTCCCACGTACCCCAGCTCCAAGAATAAGTCACGCCAATATTCGGGTTAAAACGCTCCATTAAGGTGCGGGCACTATTGACAATCATAGGTTTGTAATCGGAATTGTCAGTTAATCGCATGCCATTTCCGTAGCTATTATTCATGATAAAACCAATATCATGGGTTTTACGATTAAACTGCATGTCTTCTAAAGCATGGGTCCATTTAGTGGCAGTGGCTAACCACGTTTTGTCTTGATTATGCTCGTATATATACCAAAAATTACCGGCAACAAAGCCACTAGTCCAACCAAATGGCGTAATGAGTTTGACTTCACCATTAGTAAATGAGGACGGGATCTCTTTCGGGTTAGTATAGGCTTTTCTAAAATCATCTAGCTGCAGAGTTGCATTGTCTAACGCTGCGTGACAAAACTGCACGTCATTTTCTGGCCAAATATTTTGCGCAGCATCAACGCCCTCTTGTTTGGCGGCATGCGCGCAGCCTGATAACGCAAGTGCTACCAACACAGGCAATAGCTTGCCGCTTGTTCGTTTATCAATGTTATTTTTAATTTTTCTAGGGTTTTTCATAAGATCTTCAACTGTTTTTAATTAAATGATGTTCTACTCGTGATAAATAAATGGCATCCGCTATTGGTTAAATAGTGGCGGCACTCAAGTTAATGCGTTGTGCTAATTTTGCGATATCAGACGCAGCGGTTAGTGGGTCTTTACCTTGTGGAAAAAATTCTGCCCCTAAATAACCTTGGTAACCTAATTCGCGTAATCGTTTAAATACTTTGCCGTAAGCTACTTCTCCTGTACCCGGTTGGTTTCTGTTTGGCGAATCCGCAAATTGAACATAAGCGACTTGATCAAAGCCGTTCTCCAAATGCGTGATCAAATTGCCATTGGTGCGCTGCATATGAAAAAAATCCCAATTAATTTTTATGCTTGCAGAATTAACGGCTCGGCAAATCGATACCAAAGGTTCATTGCCATAAATAAAATGGCCTTTGTGATTAAACGGATTATACGGCTCAACGGTAGCTACCATATTTTCTGCCTCTAAACGCGGCGCTATTTTCGTTAACATCAGGGTGTAATTTTCGACCATTTGCGCATGCGTCAATCCGGCAATTAATTTGTGGCCGGTAAGATTAAAGTTAGCAACACCTAGTGTTTTTCCTGTGGCGATCACGTTTTCGAGCCATACCATGATATCGCGCTCATTTTCAGGCTCAGCCAAATTGGGCGGCTTTGGCGAAAAACTGGTAATGGTAATTGCTTGCTCTTTCGCTCGCTGGGCAATGAATTCTGGCGTTTTTCCATGTTGCGCTTGATGCGGTTCCCACATTTCAACCGCACTAAACCCCAATGCTTTGGCGGCATTAATACGGTCTAAAAATGGCATAGGTCTAAACCATTGCTCAATATTACAAGCAAAAGGCTTTAACCACTTTTTTCGTTGCGCCAAGGGCATAATGTCATCTTGGTCTTTAACATGAGAGTCGCTAGTGCTGGAGCAAGCAGCGACACTTAACGCAGCGGCTCCGGTAATCGAACGTTGAATAAAACGGCGGCGATCCATTAAATGACTCCTTTGTTCATTAATTTAGCAGCATAGTCTGCTGCACGGGCGGTGATCGCCATGTAGGTGAGCGACGGATTTTGCGAGGCGCTTGACGACATGCATGCACCATCGGTGACAAACAAATTAGCAACATCGTGACTTTGCGCCCATTTATTTAGTACTGATGTTTTAGGATCTTTGCCCATACAAGCACCACCCATTTCGTGGGTTCGACCGCCGATCATAATATGTTCATGCTCTGGCGTTTGCTCAATGGTGATATTGCGACAGCCCCCTGCGGTCAACATTTCTCGAATGTCTTTCGCTGCTTGTACGATCATCTTTCGTTCGTTATCGCCAATTTGAGCGTCAATATGTAAAAGTGGCATTCCCCATTGATCAACTTTACTGGGGTGTAAACTCGCGCGATTGTTATAGTAAGGCAGTATTTCACCATACATGCGCGCGCCAAATGTCCACGTTTTATATTGTCTAGCCTTTGATTTAACAGCGGCGCCTATACCTTCTTTTTTGGCGGTAGTACCGGTTTTAGGTCTGCTTGCCGCAAAGGTTTGAAAACCATAGCCTCGGACAAAATCAACATCATCGGTTTTATCGTGTCTGAAGTTTGGAATGTACGTATTTGCCGGTCTACGTCCAAAACTGAATTTATCGTCTAAACCGTGAATTTCAGAATTGGCGATCACGCCTGTAAAATGATCCATAATATAGCGCCCAACGACACCACTTGAATTAGCGATGCCATTTGGAAATGCTGCTGATCTTGAATTAAGTAAGATTTGCACTGAACCTAATGCCGACGCACACAAAAACACAACCCGCGATTGATAACTGCGTTTTTCACCGGTTTTTGCATCGATAATCGTGACCCCTTGCGCTTTGCCGCTATTCGGGTCGTAATCAATATGTGAAGCGATCGCATCAGTGACTATGGTTAAATTATTTGTTTTTCTAGCTGCCGGTAAGGTCGCAGATAAAGAACTAAAATTAGCCCCTAATGAACACCCTCTAGCGCAGTAAGAGCGCGCTTGACATAGACCTCGCCCTAATTCTTGCTGCTGTTTAGTTGGCGCAGTTAAATTAGCAGCGCGACCAATAATGAGATGTCTGTCGGAATACGCTTTGGCTAAGTTTTCTGATACAAATAATTCCGCACAACTCATTTCCCATGGTTTTTGAAATACGCCATTGGGCACAGCATCAAGATTGTCTTTATTACCGGCAACACCAATAAAAGATTCAACATAATCATACCAAGGCGCAAGATCATCATAGCTAATCGGCCACGGAACGCCATGACCATCTTTTTCGTTTGCTTGAAAATCTTTAACACTCCAACGTAGCGATAATCTCCCCCATGTAATTGAGCGACCACCGAGCTGATAACCACGGGTCCACATAAACGGACGCTCTTTAGGATAGGAATAAGGATGCTCTTTTTCATCAACAAAAAACTGCATAACGTCAGTGCTCAGCTTGCCTTTTTTGGCTTTAAGCATGCGATAGCGTTTTTGTTCATCAAAGACTTCAGCGGCCATGCCTCTGTTTTGCAATTGCCACGGTGCTTGCATGTCGGTGTATTCTTGCCCCGGATGATCAAGGTGTCTACCACGTTCAATGACTAAGGTTTTAAAACCTTTTTCGCAGAATTCTTTTGCCGCCCAACCGCCAGTCATTCCCGAGCCAACAACAATAACATCAAACGCTTGTGTTATCGCTGAGGCCATTATAAGTAACCTCTTTTATGAATATTTTCTAGCTCTTGTTTGGTTAAATCGCCTCGATATCCACCGGGTATTAAAACAAAATCAGGGTTAGCTTCTTCTGAGGTGTAATAAAGGTGAAAAATGATTTCTTTTAATTTGCGATAGCTTGCTGACAATTCCGTCGTTTTATGACTAAATGCCCGCGAGTCAAGTTGGGTAATAAGCTGGGTTCTGGTCGATTTTGACAACGCCAGATAATCATTCGCAAAGGTATCGTTTGCGATTTGCTGAATTTGCGCAAGGCATGCACGAAATTGCAGCTTGGTTTTTTTCCCTGCCCAAGTCAGCATTAACGCATCAAGCACGATAGCGACATGAGCATCGGTTGCACCAGGTGTATCTGTTTTTGGGATCATTATTTCGGCGACGTCCGTCAACAAGGTCATTTCTTTGGCATTAAAAAATTGCCCGTCGTTGAGTACTTTTTGCACTTGAGTGTGTTTATTTAATACTGTCGCCAATATGGGCGCAGACACGGTAAACGCGGTGACACCAATAAAGACACGTCGACTAATTTTAATATCAAGCATTACTATTTTCCTTAATCAGTGTTAGAGCTTATTAGCACTCAATAACTTAGCTGCATAGTCGGCCGCTCTCGCGGTAATCGCCATGTAGGTTAATGAAGGATTTTGTGTTGCACACGAAGACATGCATGCGCCATCGGTGACAAATAAATTAGGCACATCGTGTGCTTGCGACCACTTATTTAGTACCGAGGTTTTAGGGTTGTCTCCCATGCAAGCACCGCCCATTTCATGTATTTTATTGCCTAACTCTAGATGCTTATCTTTGTTTAATTCGGTAATTTTAATGTCGGTACAACCGACTACGGTCAGCATTTCTTTAATGTCTTTCGCCGCTTGTACGATCATTTTTCGTTCATTTTCTCGAATGTGGGCATCGATGTGTAACAGCGGAATTCCCCACTTATCAACTTTAGTAGGATGCAAGGTTGCGGTGTTATCGTAATAGGGAAGCATTTCTCCGTACATAAAAGCTCTAAAACGCCAAGGCCCTTGTTGGTGAGCACTGTCTTTTGCCTCAATACCAATGCCCGCTCGTTTTGCTGCAGTACCAGAGTTAGTTCTGTTGGCAGCAATCGCTTGATAGCCGTAACCACGAATGAAGTCGACTTCATCGGTTTTATCGTGTCTATAATTTGGAATATATGTCGCTATTGGTCTTCTGCCATACGCGTATTTATCTTCAAACCCCGGCACTTGTGCATTTGCCATTGCCCCACCAAAGTGATCCATAATATATCGGCCAACAGTTCCGCTGGAGTTAGCGATGCCATTGGGAAATGTTGTGGACTTAGAGTTAAGTAAAATTTGCACTGACGCTAAGGTTGATGCGCACAGAAATACGACCCGAGATTGGTAACTTCGTTTTTCTTTGGTGTGAGCATCAATTATGCTAACGCCAATGGCCTTACCGGTTTTTTCATCATAATTAACTTTCTCAACAATCGCGTCGGTCACTATGGTTAAATTACCGGTATTTTTAGCCGCCGGTAACGTTGCTGATAAAGAACTAAAGTAGCCGCCAAAACTACAGCCTCTTCGGCAATAAGATCGTGCTTGGCATGGGCCTCTACCCAGTGCGGTTTGTTGCTCTGTTGGCTCGGTTAAATTAGCGGCACGCCCGACCACTAGTTTTCTGTCGCTATAGTGTTTGGCGAGACCTTTAGACACAAAAAGCTCGGCACAGCTCATCTGCCAAGGTTTTTGAAAAATGCCATCTGGAATTTCATCTAAGCCATCTTTATTGGCAGAAATCCCGACAAATTGTTCAACATAATCATACCAAGGTGCGAGATCATCATAGCCAATTGGCCAAGGCACACCATGGCCGTCTTTGGCATTTGCTTGAAAATCTTTTACACCCCAGCGCAAAGACTGACGCCCCCAGGTTATTGAACGACCGCCTAATTGATAACCACGCGTCCAACTAAAAGGGCGGTCTTTGGGTGTAGAGTAAGGATGCTCTTTGTCATCAACAAAAAATTGCAACGTTTGGGTTTTATAACGCCCACCAGAAGCGCCTATAATTTTGTAGCGGCCTTCTTCGTCAAACACTTCAGAGGGCATGCCTCTGTTTTCAATATCCCACGGCGCTTGCATATCTGTGTATTCAGGGCTAGGGTGTTCAAGGTTTCGACCACGCTCTATCACTAAGGTTTTAAAGCCTTTTTCACAAAACTCTTTTGCCGCCCAACCACCAGTAATACCTGAACCAACCACTATAACATCGAAATTTTGCTTCATGTTTCCCCACACAGATACTTGTAAATAATATTTAGTTACGTATTATGACAAAATTACACCATTAACAATCATAATCCTTCATTAATAATAAAATCAAGTCATATCAATGATAGGTTTAGGACAAGGTGAATAGCAAAGGTTCGATGTTTTTTAGGAACAACGAGCAAGGGTGTATAAACTAAAAAACAATAACAAGGAACAAAAATGGTATATGCTCAAGCTAGGGTAAAACAGCTCAAACATTTAAAGCACCTCGCTTTCATCAGTATATTCATGTTGCTAAGTGCTTGTTCAGCACAACCGGAAACGAAGCATGAAACAACCAATGCAAAAGCTACCCCCCCAAACATTGTATTAATTCTTTCTGACGATCATGCATGGAACGACTACAGTTTCATGGGACATGACATTGTCAAAACGCCCTCTCTGGATAAACTTGCCAATGAAGGTGTTACTTTTAAAAGAGGCTATGTGCCTACGTCGCTTTGTCGACCGTCACTAGCAACTATTGCGACAGGTTTATATGCCTCAGATCATGGCATTACTGGCAATGACCCATCACGTAAACTTCCGGGCGGTAAAACTGGCGAGCTTTATCAACAACAGCGCGCAGAAATTATTGCCAAAATAGACAAATTTCAAACCTTGCCGCAGTTGTTAAAATCAAAAGGCTACTTGTCATTACAAACCGGTAAATGGTGGGAAGGCCATTTCTCTCGTGGCGGCTTTGACGAAGGAATGACACTTGGTTTTCCAAACCCAGGTGGCCGACATGGTGATAAAGGTTTAGAAATTGGCAGAAAAGGTATAGATACCGTTACTCGCTTTATCGATAAAGCCGACGCAGCAAACAAGCCATTTTTTGTATGGTACGCGCCCTTAATGCCTCATACACCACACAACCCTCCGCGACGTATTCTCAAAAAATACAGCGATAAAGGTTTGCCAATTTCAATTGCTAAATATTATGCAATGATCGAATGGTTTGATGAAACCAATGGCCAATTATTTGATCACTTAGAGCAAAAAGGCTTAAAAGAAAATACCTTAATAGTATACGTATCAGATAACGGCTGGGTAACAAACCCAACACAAACCGATCGTTTTTTACCGCGTTCAAAACAAAGCCCAGGCGAAAGTGGCGTTAGAACTCCGATCATGTTTTCGTTACCGGCACAATTAACACCACAAATGCGCTCTGAAGTCGTCAGCAGTATTGATATCGTACCCACAATTCTTGGCGCTGCTGGCATTGATGTACCGAAAGAGTTACCCGGGCTGAATTTATTTTCAAACATGCAAACTGAAACGCCTATCAACCGAGATGCTATTTTTGGTGAGGGGTTTGCCCATGATATGAAAGACTTAAATGATCCCGAATCGACCTTATTATATCGTTGGGTGATTGAAGGAAAATGGAAGCTTATCTTAAGTTATGACGGTACCAATGTGAGTTACCAAAAGTATCATCAGGACGTTTTATCAGGCCCTCGTTTATATAACTTGCTTGAAGATGAACACGAACAAACTAACCTTGTTCAGCAACATCCAGAAATCGTGGCACGTTTATCGAAAAAACTAAGCAAATGGTATCCAGTGAAATCAAGACAAGTGTTAAGCCACTAAGGCAGAATATAAAATCACTCGTAATGCTGATTTACTAGGGCTGTGTCAGTTATTTTTTATTTAAAAGACAGATACATAAAAAACAAAAAACTGACACAGTCCAATTCAAGCGAGAAACGCTACAGTTTTTTAAAAGTCAGACTAAAACACACCTACAACAAACCATCCAGTTACACAAACACACCAAATATTAACACCTGATAACAGGATTGTTACTTAAACTCTTCTACTATGAATTTATTCTTTGAAACTAGAGGGTGAAAGCATGAACAACAAAGCAGGCACGTTAACCGTTTGGGAAGTTCAACAAAATACTAAAATTGCTACGCATTTTCATGCAAGTCAATTAGATAGTTTAGCGTTAAGTGAGTACCTTCATCGTGCGATCAGTGTTTATGAAGATTATTCAAGCCTGAATGAAGCGATAGATATTATTAACCCGCAGTTAAGAAGAATTGATGATATTGATCAGTATCCTGATATTAAAAATCGATTTACCTTATTTGAAAATGGCTACATGAATATTAGTGAGGTCGATGTGCAGTCGGGTGATCTTAACTATACCGTAGATTCAATCAAGCATTTTATTAATAGCCGTATCAAGCACCATTGTGATAGACGAGAATTTATTGGCTCTTTAGATAAAGATGATTCGTTAGCGGTAATTGTTACCACAGGTAAATGTCTAAGGGTTGCGCAAAGCATTATCGCTTCATGCCTGACGATTACCGAATTACCTTTGGTTAAATATCAGTTGTCGATGGCCTTGTATTACGCAGAAATGGGACAAGAAATTGAGAATAAAAATATTGAATATTTTCACGATACCAATATTGAATGTTTGGCTGCTGACTTTAATTTATATATTCAATATCTCAATAGCATTTTGATGTTATTTATGTCGGGCGAGCTTGATAAGATTCAAAATGGATTTGAGTTATTGCACGCTTACTCAGGCTCCTACTCGTTTATCACCGGCTTCTCACCACCAGTGCAAAGTGTCGAAACCAACACACCAAACTTAGTAACCAGTATGCATTGATATTAAGTTGTACAACAAAGTGTTGCGTAAAACTTGTGATGATATGTATGTCGATAAAAGATGCGATAAAAAGTGCCGATAACCAAACAATTAACGGCACTTAATTAACTAACATGCTTACTCGGTGACACCAGTAAAACAGCAAATATTATTTTACCTTTGCCAATAACAGGCTTTATTTTTCCAGTAATGAAGCCGCTGCTTTACTACGCTGAATTGGCCCATTGTCACCAAGTAGGTAAACTTTATGCCAATTGTTGGTTCCTTTTTGTTTTTCAGCAACAATGACACGGGCATCGGCATGAGCATTATCGATAATTGATGTAATCGCCCAAGTCGCACCTTTGCGTCGTAGCATTTCTTTGCCTTTGATAAAACTTTCACCGCCGTTGTTGCTATTGAAAAATGCGATCACGCCATCTTGTTCGTCTTCATACGCTAAGGTAAAGCTTACTTGGGTAGGTGAATGAACAACAAAGTCACCTCGCGAAACAGTATTGTCTGCTCGAGATTGACTATTGACAGGCGCACCGCCAACCCATTCATTGCCAGTCCATCGAAAATAACTCGTTTGCTTAGGACCACCTGTTTTTGCTCCTAGGTCTCGGCCAATATTTGTAGCAATATGTGGATGGCCGTTTTCGTCAAGATGGGTGGTTCCGTTAAAGGTCCAGTTTTTTCCTGTACGCGCAACTAAGGTACGCTCATCAGCATGTTCACGTGTAACAGGAATGGTTACCGCTTGATTTTCAACATTACGCCAAGTGCCCTTTTTAGTATCAAAAACCATATAATAAGCGTCATGTCGTTCGGTTGTATGACCGCGGCCATTTATACCCGCACCATTATTCCAACAAACATGGTAGTCATAAGTAACGATAATATCGTCGTTTTGTCCTTTGCCAACCCAGGCATACCAGCTATCGTCAGCGGCAATATCGGTACGCTTCTTATGTTTTAAAAACGATACGGGTGCTTCAAAACTACGACCATGATCTGTCGACTTTTGATAAACCCAGTCACTGCGGTGTGCGCCGTGACGATAAAACAAATAAATATCGCCATTATCCATTTTAACCGCTTGATTATAGGTACCAAAGGCAGGAATTGTATCAAGCTCTTCCCAAGCACTAATGTCATAAGGCTTCTTAGAAACGGCATGAGCATTACGACCATAATGAATGTTACCAAGTAAATTTTTACCGTGCTTAAGCATGCCACCATGGCCGCCAAAAAATACATGGATATAACCTAAATCATCAATCACCATAGTCGGTTTACCATGATTGTCTATTTTGTTTCTTGTTGGATCTTTCCCCATTTCGCTAACACCTGCTTTGAACGGCCCTTGCCACTCATTAGTATTATGGTTATAAGATGCAACATAAGGATCTTCGAGCGGACCTTGATATGAGACGTAAGTAATACCATTATGGTGAACACCAGCAGGATGTTGCACAATTGCCAGCGGATTACCTAAGGCATTGTCAGCAAAATAATCGACCTTTACCGTCGATGAAGTAACTGAGTTCACTGAAGGAGAATAAACATCGGTATCTGCACAACCTGCTAAAAAGGTCGTCACAGAAAATACCGATGCCATAGACAAATGCGTAAAAAATTTCTTCATGTTTATTTCTTATTATTCATTAATTAACTATTACATAGTTTAAAGCATAAACTTTGTATAACCACCTTGCAATGAATATCAATCATATTAAATCATTAGAAGTCACGGAAATCCCAGGCTTTTGCCATCTCTAAGTAAAAATAAAAATTGGCAGGTTAAACTTAACAATAAAAACACCTGAAAATAACCATAAAATTCAACCTACTAAATATCAGTTATTGATATACGTAAAATTAAACCGTTCAAGCGATTTAATAATTAATGTAATTTTACCTAACCTTTACACTGAAATTGTGCGTATAGATTTACAAACATGATTTGATATGACTTAATAAGACTACATAGATTCATTACATTATTAGGCGTATTCATGCACAAATTCACTTTAGTCTTTTTTAGCTTGGCTTTTTCAGCGTCGACATTGGCGGCTGATATATTTAAAGCTGACCGTTTGTATACGTCACAACAATATGAGCAGGCCAAACAAGAGTATTTAGCAGGTGCCAAGATTGGCAATCCTCACGCCTATTATCAGTTAGCCACTATGTATTCCAAAGGATTAGGCGAGCAAAAAGATCCGTTAAATGCGTTAATTTATTTTTCACTTGCGGCCGAATACGACTTTCACAATGCCAAAGAATTGGTCAATAAAATGCTAAATGCGACGCCTGAAAATCAACGAAAAGAGCTGCAACGTATATTGGTCGATTTTCAACAACGTCATGGTAAAGCAAAAATTAATCAAGCGCTTTTCCCGGTCATTGTTCAAGAAAAACTCCCCCTAAAAGTGACATTTGAAGGCGAACCTGCCCTAGAGAGCATGTATAAAGAAGATATTGCCAGTGATGATCTTGCCACTGACTATATAGAAAACTTGGATGAAGATGACGAATTATCTCTGATGATGTCGACACCGCTTAAGCCTGTACTTATATTAGAGCATGACGTAAACCCTGACGGCTCTATTCGCTACTACAGTGAAGTACAAAAAATTGGTGCGCCGCTTAACCTGATAAAAAACTACATTTTATTTCCAACAAAAAAACCTGAGTTTGATAAGCAACCCGCCCACTTTATTCACCGCAGTTACCTAGGTGCCGCAACCTACAACAAGTTTACTCTGTTAGAGGAAGATCCTGCTTTATATAAAAAAATTGTGCTATTACGCGCCAAACTAGAAAAAGGAACGAGCATTCAAGAACAATATCAATACGCAATGTTGTTACTGAATTTTCCGTGGATCAAACAAGAAGACAATGAAGCCGAGCAGCGTTTGTACGGTTTAGCAAAGCAAGGTCACCCGTTAGCCATGTATGAATATGGTATAAAGCTTTACCTAGAGCAAAGCAAGATTACAGAGGCAATTCACTGGATTTCTCAGGCGAGTAAATATGGATTATCTCGCGCTGAATACCGATTAGGAAAGCTATTGCAAACCAGCCCTTGGGTTGAACATGACGATAAAAAGGCACTATTTTGGTATAACTTAGCGATAGATAAAGATCATATTGCCGCCAAACTTCGCGCAACAGAAATATTATTAACCTCAAAAAATAAAGCCTTGCATGATCTCAACCAAGCCATTGAATATTTAAATGCTTTAGCAGACAGTGAATCAAATAATCCTGAATATTATTACCTATTAGCGCTCTCTCATCAGCAACGTGAAAATAGAGATTTTACCCAAGTGGTCGACAATTTAAGAACAGCCATCGAAAAAGGCAACAGAGCGAACTGGGATGTAAGTGACTGGCAAGATTTGCTGTCTAGACTTACAACCGGCAGCGTTTATATAAGTGACCAATAACCATACGAAGTCTGAATTTTATACAATTAAAAGGTAGTAGGTACTTACTATAGCTAACTCAAATATTAAGTGAGTTAGCTATACAATATAGATTAGCCCGCCAGATTAAAAGCTTCTTTTAGTTCGTCAATTACGCTATCACCCATGCTATTTACATGGCCAATTTGATATGCGCCTAACACAGCTTTCGCAGTATATTCAGCAACCTCTAAGCGATCAAATGCCGTAAGCAAATTTGGGCCGGTGACAATAATGCCATTATTTTGAAACATTGAAATCGGCTGAACATTATTTAACGTAGACGCGACTTTTTCATGATCGAGTATCGGGGTCGCAAACGGTAAACTTTGAATTTCGCGCAAAAGAATGTACGCCTCAGGAATTATTTTAGAGTCTAAAGTTTGATCGGTAATATTGAACGCCATTAAATTTGGCGGATGAGCAATAACTATCGCATTTATATCAGGCTGTGTTTCAAAAATAGTATGATGCAACTGAACTGAGCGACTTGGTAACTTGCCTGCTTCACGACAACCAGCGTTTATTAAAACAATATCTTGGGGTGCGATATATTTTCGGTCAAAACCAAAAGGCGTAATAAGGTATTGGTTTTCACTTAAACGACAGGCAAACGTCCCTTCTGTACTTGTAAACAATTTTTGATCATAGCTTCGATGAATAAACTTGCACATTTCTTGGCGTAGTTCTCTTTCAGCGCTATTAGGTAATGCAGGAGTAAATTCAGGCAGTTCATTATATTTTTGTTCATAAATATCATGATCTAACTCCCCTATCGCTTTCGGTGCACCAAGAATTGTCGCCTTTATTTGGATGCGGGCTGTGTAATCTAACATTTCAAAACGTTGATACGCAGTAAATAAATCAGCGGCGCCAACAACCGTGCCATGATTTTCTAACAATACAGAGTTGCAGCCCTTTTCAAAAGAGCAGGCAATTTTTTCGCCAAGCGCATTACTTCCAGGCAACGCATAAGGGACAAAATCAATATCGCCGCAAATTTTTTCTACATTGGGTAATAAGTCGGTTCTAGGCACACAACCGGCTGCCGAAAAAGAAACAAGTGCCGGAGGATGAGCATGTAACACCGCTTTTATGTCTGGACGCACATTATAAATGGCTAAATGAAAAGGATATTCAGAAGACGGTTTATGTTTACCGACAACTTTGCCGTCTGGTTTAACACAAACAATATCATCTCGCGTCAAACTGCCTTTATCAATACCACCTGGAGTAACCCAAATATCGCCATTGTCATCTTTAATTGAGATATTACCACCCGATGTGGTGGTCATCTCATAGGCGTATACACGCTCCATGATCATGACTATGCGATCTTTCGGGTGCAAATATTTAAACTTTTCATTAGGTAAATGATTATTCATTGAAGACTCTCTTGTTTTGAAAATACTTTCTTTTAACAAACATAGTAAATCACATTCAGTCCAACTCAGTTGTTTTAAATCAAATTCAATCTATAAAACTCATTTTGCAGATAAAACATTCATTAGATGTATTACATTCAGCGTATTTTATTGAAAAACAAATATCGTGTTGAATTTTTCATTTTGTGTTGACAAATACAACACACAAGCATAAATTATCAAACATGTTAATTTTAGGGGATTGTCATGAGAGATCGTTCAGCAACTAAAACACTACGTGAAATCAGTGTTTTAAAAACTATCGCTAAAAAGCGTATGGATGAAGTTAAGGAAAATAGAGCAGAACAAAGCTCTATTGTTTCAACTGAGGCAGAGCAGAACAGCTCTACCTTTAGAACTTACTCTAAGGCTGATGCGGTTAAGTGGCTTGGCATAGAATACCCAACCACCTTTTCTCGCGCATTTGAAGGTATAAAAGCAAAATACCCTGACAGAGTTTTCAATCGAGAAAACAACAAAAATTATGCATTTACGGTAAGCGATTTACATTTTTTTGCTGATGAATTAGACATCCCTAAATTTGTTCGAAAAGAAAACCAAGAATGTATCACTATTGCTTTTAGTAACTTAAAAGGCGGCGTTGGAAAAACCACAACTTGTGTCAATGTAGCCACAGGTTTAGCCGTTTCGAACAATAAACGTTACCGTGTTGGCGTAATTGACTTAGATCCCCAAGGTACCGCTTCTCTATTTGGTGTGCCTAATTTATCTGAAGACGACTTCACCGTAGGCGATATATTACAGTCGAATTATGAATTGGAACAAGGCGACTGTGAAAAGCAGTTCATTAGCGAATGTTTTAAAGAAACCAGTATTCCTAATTTAAAATATTTACCCGCTAAAGTACCTGACTATTTCTTTGAAAGTTACGCGGAACAACTGCAAATTAACGACACCCTTAAAAACAAAGCAGATGTATACAAGATATTCAAAGAAAAGGTAATTGATGCGGTAAAAGACGAGTTCGATATTATTTTAATCGATACACCGCCTTCATTAAACAAAACATTTTACAACGCCATGTACGCGGCAGACGCAGTAATTACGCCGACCAAGCCTGAAATGTTAAGTTTCGATGCAACAATGAAATACATGGAACGATTTGAAGACATCTATAAAATGGTTGCCCATGCAGGCCACAAAGGTTTTTACTTTTTAAGAATGTTAGCTGTCGACGTAGATACGTCGCGCGCACTTAGCAAAAATAACATTGGCATGACCTACTTTTCAATGATGAAAAAGTATTTTAGAGATCGCGTGATATCAGTGCCAATGAAGCATTCAAAAGCCATTCAAATTTGTGCCGACTTTTTCACAACCGTGTACGGCATGAAACCAAGCGAATACCCAGGCTCGAGAGAGCAACTCACTGACGCGCAAAATAATATGGATGATCTGGTTAGTGAAATAGAATTATTGTGCCAACAAGCATGGCACCCAAACGAATTTGAGGGCCTGTAACATGGTAAAAAAAGTACTCCGAGTTGATAATACCAACTCAATTCCAGATATTGATGACTTGCTTTCGCAAGAGACAGGCGTTGTTATAAAATCTCCTGTTACTGGCAAAGACATACAGCTAAAGGCTTATACTTTTACCGGCGAAGACATATTAACCAAAACGATTGTTGATGAACGAAATCAACGATTGCAAAAGTACTTAACTGAAAGCTCGCTCGCCTATTTAATTCGAAGCTTAAAAAAGACCAACCAAGTTACACCAGCATTAGGCCGCCATAATAGTGATGGCACCATCAGTATTATTTACGGCAGTCGCAGAAGAATGGCAACGTATTTTGCCAATGTTCCCTACACGATTCTTGCCGCCGATAATATTTCAGATGAAGAAGCTGCGATAATTTCTGAACATGAAAATGTTTATGAAGAAGTATCCTTGTGTGAAAAAGGTGAGTTTTGGCGCTTGATACAAGAAAAGGAAGGCTTGTCTTCGCGTGAAATATCACAACAGATAGAAGACAATAAAATTTCTCATACTATTATTGCCGCTGGTATCACAGGTGCTAACCTACCTGAAGAAATTAAAAACCTTTACCCTTCTATTAACTTAATAGGCCGACCAACAATATTAAAGCTTAGCAACTGCTGCAAGCATAAAAGCAGCGATGCAATTGTTGACTACATGAAAAACAACAATGCTGAACTGTTAGACCGTGTTTGGACTAATTATACAGACGGACATTCATTGTCTGGCTCTAAAGCCGCAGACTTAACCAATGCCATAATAGCATTTGCAATGCCTGCCAAATCTACAACATCCTCAACAAAAGTGAAGTGTAATACGACATGGGGTAAAGGTATTAGTGCTCAGATCACTAACGGAGCGCTTCAACATGTGCTGTTTGAGCAACACCTAAATAAAGAGCAAACAGAAAAGCTCAAAGCTTTTTTGAGTACATTATCTTAGTACCTTAACTTAGCAGCTTGTCTTAATATCTAAGTAGTTCAGCCAAGTTAACAAGATCTAAGGGGCAAATGACCATGCGCCCCTTCCCTACCCTACTTTTTATCTAACCCCTTTACATTAACTCCCCTGCTGCAACCACATAATCTTCATATCTAGCATTCAATTCAAAGATCACAAAAGACGAATATTTCCCGTGTGCGTATTAGTTAGAAAAACACAGAGTTGGCAGTAATTTCCCGTGTGCGCATTAGTTAAACAAGCACAGCGTTGATAGAAATTCCGT
>NZ_JBPDIH010000010.1:132384-152330 GCF_052030545.1 Thalassotalea sp. PLHSN55
ACGTGTGCGCATTAGTTAAACAAGCACAGCGTTGATAGAAATTCCCGTGTGCGCATTAGTTAATCAAGCACAGCGTTGATAAAATTACCGTGTGCGCATTAGTTAATCAAACATAGCATTGGTATGAATTTCCCGTGTGCGCATTAGTTAAACAAGCATAGCGTTGGTATGATTTTCCCGTGTGCGTATTACTTAAACAAGCACAACGTTGGTATGAATTTGTCCGTGTGCGCATTAGTTAATCAAACACAGCGTTGATGGAAATTTCCGTGTGCGCATTAGTTAATCAAGCGCAGAGTTGATAGGAACTTCCGTGTGCGTATTATTATTAGTTAGATGAAACTAACCTATAGCCGCTTAAAGCTGCAATCCCCCCGTAAATTTAACGACGACACGGCTCCGATAAGCTAGAGGCTTCATACATTAACTCAGCGTTTAAACTAAACGTAATTACACATAAGATTATTACTGTAAACAGTGTTTACGAATATTTAACAGATAAACAAGTAGTTATAGTTCTTGAAAATAATACGCAATTTTTACTCTCAAATACTAACTACGATAATTTACCCCTGAACTTCATGTTATTGACAGCATCTAATTGTTCACCTAAATGAAAAATTAGCCTGAAAAAATTACGTAAACGATTGTATTAAATGAAAATATATAAATAATACGCAATTATACCTATCAATTTCTAACTATATTAATTATCAAAAGTATGAGTATAATTAACAAGGTTTTAATCATCTATCTGACAGCTATCGATAACAGTGAACTTTTATTTAAATACAGTGATTAGACGATATGTTATGTAGAGCGTTAAAAAGTAAAGCCGATTAAGATATTTAAATTAACACGCAAAATACTCTATCAAGTTCTAACTTTTTTAAAAATATATTTAACACAGGCAACTATTATTAAACTCGTATTGTGAATAAAAATTAAAAAACCTTGGGTAACATTGAAAAAACTGTGCAGAACCTGTTAATAAAAAGCGTGTGCGCATTAAAAATAAAAGAATGCGTATTAAATTAATCCGTGTACTATTAAAAATTTAAAGAATGATCATATAACTTTTTACGTGTGATCATAAGATCATTTACGAGTGATCATTAATTCAATTCAACCGTAAGTGTTTGATAAAAAAGATATAACACAAATGAAAATCTAGCTAACATAATAAACATAAGATCATATTAAACTAAATAAACATATCTAAATTAAAAAAAACAACAATTATATAAGATCGATTTAAGTAAAAAGATCTAAATTTGCATTATCAGATACTAACTGTTAAATTTAACAAAACCACTTAGCTAAAATAATAAAATGTTAGTCATAGATCCTATAAAACACTTTGGCACAAACTTAGATCGTAAAAGTGGTCATTTGTTTTTCATTGATCTTAAAAAAAATCTAACCGATTTTCTAAGTGCCTTACCAAATGAATCGAAGCTAACACCTAGTCAAATAAAATTTATCAAAGCTATTGATTTAGCAATTAATAATGACAACCAAGTTACTAACATTGAAAAAGTAGAATCATATCTATCTACTGCACGAGTAACCTTAAATAAAACAGTATCTCAACTCGTTAAATATAAAATTTTCAAAGCAATAGACTTCAGCATTACAACCAATGATTCAATTGGCAGAAGTAAATGTTACCAGCTAGCTGATAAAAAGGATTGGCTAGAAATATTAACAAGCTTAAAACCAAACCTTGCAAAACCCAAAAAATTAACGAAAGAAGATATTGTTAAAAATATATTAATACCAAACCAATTAGCAACTAATGTTATTGAAAACGACATATCTAGGGGCATGTACCCTCGAGGTGTGCCTCAATTCGAGAAGTTTTTACCTAATAGACACTACAGTAAAAAAACATTTATAAAAGAAGCCACAATTCAAGGACGTAAAGTACTTATTGAGCTAAGAACTTCAGATTCATCATTAATGTTTGATGAAGACTTAAAAACAGTTTTTATCTTAATGACGTTATTTATTAATCAGCAAGCTAATTCACTCAATTATTATATTCAAAAGAAAATCGCACCATTAAATAAACAATATGTTGAAATTAGACATATTATGCGAGCGCTTAAGAAAAATTCTGCGGGCAGCTATTATGACTCGTTTGTAAAATCTATTATGCGTATAAAGCGAACTACATTTGATTTGCATGGTCTTGAAGCGATATTTATTGACGCAGAAAATGATGAAAAACTATTTGCAACAACCGATTTTAGCTTTTTTCAACATTGCTGGCCTATTAGCAGCGAAGGTGCTGTAGTTGATGTCGATATAAATGACAATGAATTTATTAAAATTAACCCCAAAGGTTTTTTGATCACTTGGAATGATGTCTTATTTAAAAAGATGCTAAGTGATAATTACTTCTTTGTTATTCCATTAAGTGTATTATCAAGTCATACTATAATATTCTTATTATACATGTACTTAAGGAATCATTTCAGTCGTAAAGATAAGCAAAATAAAACACTTAAATTATCGATGGAAGAATTACATAGCAAACTAAATTCTTCTACCAATATCTATAATTTTAGACGTGATTTATTAACGGCAATAAAAGCTTGGTTAAAACATAAAAAAGAAACAACAGATTTAAGCTCAGTAAACGCTTATAAATTTGATATTGAAGGCTTTTCTACAGTAATTACTTTTAATGATGGGACAATAGATTCTATTAGTTTCCGAGTGGTTATGGAAAAAATGCTTAACTTCTTAGATATTGAAACTATTGATGGTAAAGCACTTTCTGGTAATACTGCCGCACCAACGAGTTTAAACCCAATGTTTCAATATCTACCAATGTTATCAAACTTCAAAGAAACACGGGGTAATGAGTTTCCACAAGATTTTAATGCACGATTATTACTGCCACGTGCATTGAAAAACGTCTCTTTTCAAAAAACATCACGTGAACGAATTATTATTAGTTTAACCGCGAGCCAATGGTATATAAATTTTTATACCTCAGATCGTGAAATTTTAGATATTTCTGAGCATATTTTTATTGGTGAAAATGACGACAGTATTCAGCAAGGTGTTTTCACGCATATTGAAGCTAAACGAGACAGGTTGTCTCCCCTAACCAGTGAAGGTTTTTCAATTGATCGCAATAAGTTTATCTTATTGAAAGAAATTTTCTTAAAGCAATTAGGCTTGTATGTAAGTACAACAGAGCTTTATGACTTTTTATATCAAAAAGAAATGTATATTAAGCTACTCGCTCGAGATTGGGATGGTGATGAAATAGCCCCACTGTTAAATACTATTCTCGATAGTTATAAAAAAGAACATCTCTCTCAGCAAGATTTATTTACTACAATGCCTTAAGCTAGTTAAGGCTAAAATTAATAACGTTAAATCAACCTATTACAATACATATATGACGTAGTTGGAATGACTTTGGAACATATTCATCAAGAACATTTACACCAACTTCAACAGTATATGAATATGCTTGATGAAAGGTTCCACCAGCTAAAGTCTTTCTTATTAACATTCGATGTTGTTGTTCAATATGATGTATACAATGTTACTAGAGAGCAAAATTGTTATTCTTGCCAAAAAATTCCATCATTAGAAGATGCAACAGAAACACTTTCCCGTCTGCGGGTTTCAGATCCCAGTAATACCAAGGAAGCTGACTTATTTCCAGGCTATTTTCAAATAGCTCAACAGCATTATGATAAAGCCGTTAAATTTGTTGACTCTGTCAATCAGGTCAAATTAACGATAAGGAATTTTTTAAAACAACATGAAAAGAAAACGAGAATAAATTCCAATGGCATTGCGCAATATACAATGAACCCATTAATGTTTATTGGTTTTCCTATGGTAAATACGCTGCAAGTCTATCGAAAAATTAATATTGATCAATTAAATATAACCAAAATTGCTTATATGTGGCAGTCAGCAAAGCGTTATGACAAGCTCTCAGTACAAGCAGCCCAAAATATTATAGCTAGAATAAAGCTTGCTCCCTGCCCTATTGATGTTTCCCGTAAAACTTGGCTTGAAGATCTTGATTTTGGCCTAAGGTATTTAGATAATTGCCCGCCAGATACTATTATCACTCGTATACAACCAAACCAACCTAAACCGCTAATCAAGATGAAAATGCCAGGTATAACTAATTGGCATAAATTTTATGCTAGCATTCCAATTATTTTGGCTAATGAGTCTGACGCTATAATTCCAGTATCTACTCAGCTCAAGGATATTGAGGTGACTAATAAAAAAATTATCTTGCCAATCACGAATAATTGGAAAAACATTTCAAGCCACGCTCATCTTTACGTCAAAAATAATTAGCGTCTGTTTTCTTTTAATATAAGCTTAGCAAAACATTTATAGCTGTAAACAGTGTTTACAGATTCTATTTAACGGCTTTCCGGTTATTTGAACTTTCGACAACACATTGATGATAATTTTGCAGGAGATAATCTTTTACCTAACGTCATTAATTCTAGCGCCTTAATAAAGAGCTTTAACATTGCGAGTTAAATTAAAGTGGTGACAATGTTTTAAAAATAACTTTTATATAAAAATATTAAAGACCTTATCATTAATATCTATTTCGCTTTTGTTGGCCGTTACAAAAACCTTGTCTAAACCATTAACTTGATAGAATGAATAAATCATAAATTTAAAAAGCCAACTTATAAAGGAGCAATGTTAAATCTAGTTCTTATTTAAAGTTGCCAATATGCATTATGTTATTTGTTATCTTTTTTTAAATAGAGCAGGGAGGCTATATTTTAATGATTGCTGTAGGCTACTAAAAAACTTTCCACTTATTATCGCTAAATGACTTTTTCATTGAAAATTTCATTTTTATTAATGCGTGTAAACACTGTTTACAAGAAACATCAGACTCTTCAAATTTCAATTACAGGTTTCACTACCACCACTTTGTAATTGCGGCGCTCAGCTATAGTTGGGTTTGTATAGGTAGTCTTTTATTGGTTTTATTACACTTCATACTTAGCTAATCAAATTAATCAAACCTTACTTGAAAGTAATAGAGCTAAATATTGATGCTATTGAATTGCTTTTTTTAATTGAAGTTGGGTTGTAAACAGTGTTTACAGGAAAACTAATTCATTCGTCTATCTCAATAAAGTAATTGAAAGCTTAATCAATAAGTGGTGTTAACTAGCATTTCTAATGTTGTATTCCCACGTTTCTATGCAAAGTTTAGCAATAGAGTATTTACTCTTATAATCTAGAGCTTAGCCTAGCTAATAAATAAGTGGTTAACCTAGTGAAATTTTATATAAAATTTTCAGCTGCATACATTAAAGGGTACTTTTAAAGTTATCTATAAAGCTGCTAAGCAACTAAATAGCATTTAATATGAGAACAGTGTGTTAAGTTCGTTATTGGTAGAGCTTTGGTTGAACAAGCTCATTTCATCTCTTTTATTGAATGTGCGCAATGCTTAGTCATTTTATGAATGCATCACTTTTGAGTTGTTTTGAATTTCTTCTAGGGTAGGGCAGGTCGATGTTAATTCTTTGTTGAACTATTGATGTTTTGATTGTTTTTGATTTGATTTTGTTGTTGTGTTTATATGTTGCGGTTGTATTTCGACCAAAATAATAAAAAAGGATAATTCAATGAAGCATACACTGATCAAAAAATCGAGCTTAGCTATCGCTATTGCGATAGCACTTAATTGGACTGTATTCGCACAGACCACAGGTTCTGAGCAGGCTCAAGTGAAAAATGATGAAGAAGTTGAAGTTATAGAAGTAACAGGGATAAGAAGTGCGTTAGCTAGTGCATTGGCTGAAAAGCGCAGTTCATCGAATATTAAATAGGTTATTCAAGCGGAAGATATCGGAAAGCTACCCGATCAAAACTTGGCAGAAGTACTTGAAAATATAACCGGAGTTCAAATTAACCGAATAGGTGGTGTTGGCACCGGAGTTCAAATTCGTGGTACCAACAACAATAGAGTTGAAATTAACGGGGTGTCGTCAGTTGGTGCTGGTGGTGATCGCACAGGGATCAGCTTTGATGATTTACCCGCAGCTTTAATTTCTTCACTAGAAGTTACCAAATTACAGACAGCAATAATAGTACGCCGACATTAGATGATGATGTTGTCACTGAACGTATAACCCTCGACGATCTATCTGAAAACTCTTATAACTTTACTGTATTTTACGATAAACATGACCTAAGCGCTCGTGTGCGCTATACCTGGCGTGATTCGTATACACAAGCAGCAAACCGTATGCGTTTTAATATTCCGCCGGTTATTGGCTCTCGTGGACAGCTAAATATGAGTGTTGGTTATTCAATAAGTGAGTCGATAACTGTTGGACTTGAAGCGGTAAACGTAACGCGTGAAGACAGTACAAGATGGTGTTTTAATGAAAATGCCTTGCTGTGTGAACAAGATGTGTCTGACCGACGAATTACAGCGGGAGTTACAGTGAAACTTTAACGCTAAAATAAATAAACCAAGCGTAATTTTTCATCAAAGCCTTAACATTCGTTAGGGCTTTTTTATTGACTGTTTTTTGCTATTTACTATTTGAGCGTAACACTAGGTTCTTTATTTCAAGTAAAGATTACGTCGTTTTGAAGAAAGTAGGGGAGGGTTATTTATCATGTCTCAGCAATTCTTCTTTTTGCTGGCAATATAATCGGCAAATCGTAATAACATTCGCAATAATAACCACAGATTCGAGCAAAACCCCACCGACAGATTGCACAACAATATTGTGTGTAATCCAACAAACTGCACCGGTGATAAATGCTAAACGCATTTTTATTCCCTGTAGAAAAAACACAGCAAAAGTACCAAGGCCGGCACCTAGTATAGGTAATATACTGATGGGTGATTGGTATAAATAGCTTCCCCATATAATATTTGCGGCAATAAATAATAGGCCGATACGTGGCGAGTTGTATTTTATCGCGATAAAAGTACGTAAAAAATTGAGAATGTTGGCAGCAGCAGCGACAGACGCGCCCAATAAGAAAAAGTGAAGGCTTTGGCAGGCAAACAAACACAGCATGCTAAATTTTAGACGGGCGTCACTTTTCTGAAAGAATGTATAGCCGCCCAAGATAAAACTAAACAAACCCAAGGCTTGTGCGATATAAAATTCCATAATTCCTATTGCTAAAAGAAAGCGGGTGGTTAGACATTAAAAAAGACGACCCTATTAAAATAAGGTCGTCTTTTGTTTATACAAGCGGTGTTAACGATCAGTGATTGTTAGATCTACGCGTGAAAAATAACAACGACATAAGTGAAAATAATGCCAATGTTGACGGTTCAGGTAATACTTGAGGTTCAATAGTTTCACCATAAATGTTTTGAGCATCTACCAACAACGCAAAATCTAATCTTGGGTTAGTTAAATTGCCTAGCGCTGTAAATTGTAATTCACCTAGCTTAAATGAAGTGCCAACAACGTCAGTAATACCATTTAAGAAAAATGTTTCAACAGCCACGGTCGTTGGTGCTAATAAAAAGGCATCACCGAAGGCAAAAAAGTCAAAAACCTCATCTGAGTCAAACCAAGAATTATCGATAAAACTTAGTTGAGTGTCATCAAAGCTCAAATCAAAGAACAAATTGTCAAGATCAGGGTTTAGTGCATTTACCCACACGTCAAAAGTAACAATATCACCATTGTTATAGCTGGTTTGATCTGACCCTGTAGTAATTAACCCGGCATTTGCATTTAAGGTAAACACCATTGATAAAATTATCATTAAATACTTCATTTTATTACCTATTATTAATCGTTATTCGCGCAACGAGCGCGTGAACATAAGTTGGCTATACCGCGAATATCACGATTGTTTACCACGCCATCATTATTAAAATCATAACGAAGGTTACTGATCTCATTTTTTCTAACGCCTAAGCTAAATGCTCTAACATCTAAGCCGTCAACGTCGCCATCGCGGTCTAAGTCACCTAATAATGTGACCTCAAGTTGCGTTGTCGCTTCTACCATGCGGTTATAGTTATCTGAAACAATTGCTTTAAGCACATAATTACCAACAGGAAGGCCCAATAATTCGGTGCTATTTACCTCGTCACCCCAAATAAAAGGCGGCTCGTAAAGTTCGCGAATCAGTTGGTCATCAACATAAAGTGCTACACTAACAACCTCGACAGCGGCTTCACTTGATACTACGTCAGTAGAAACAGCAAGCGACTGATAATCTTCAATAATTTCAATATCAGACTCAACAAAGTTCACTGTTGGAGCCGGTAAAGCCTTAACGATTAAGGTCATGCTGCCTTCACCTTCAAGTCCTTCACTGTCTTTAGCGACCGCAGTAAAAGTATGCGTTCCTACACCTAGTGGAGACGGATTAGGTTCGTGTCTGTCTAACCAACCCATAGCGCCAAATTCGTAAGGGGCATATGAATGACCAAAGTTCCAAATTGGTCGAGTATCTACTCGAACAAGCTCGCCATTTCGGTATAAGGTGACTGACTCGACAGTGCGGCCTTCTACTGGCGATTCTGCTTGAATCGTCATACCTAGCTTTTCATATCCTTCAAATACGGTTATCACTTCATTTGGAAAGGTGACTACGGGTGGAGTCGGCAGACCATTTACCGTTAGTGTCATGCTTGCTTTGCCTTGCGCGCCTTCGCTATCCGTTGCGATAGCGGTAAAGATATGCTCACCTGCTTGTAGAGGATTAGGGTTCGGCTCATGTGTTTCTAACCAACCCATAGCACCGGTTTCGTGTGGTTTAAATTGATGACCAAAATTAAACGGCGCTGACGTATCTGTGCGCACTTCGTTGCCGTTAATCAGTAAAGTAACTGATGCAATTGTTCGACCTTCTTCACTTGGCGCGGCTTGTATGGTGAGTCCAAGTTGCTGATAACCGAGTTCAACTGTTTTTGAATCAAAAGGAAACGATACGACAGGGGCTTTTGAGTTGACTTGCAAACGCATTGTGGCAGAAGACGTTACTCCTTCAGAGTCGGTCGCAACAGCTTTAAAGGTGTGCACACCCGCAGGTAAATTTAATAATTCGTTTGGTTTATTAACGTGTCCCCAAACAAACGGGGCAGCAGAATCGGTACGAATGAACGTATCGTCAACATAGAGATCTACTTTGCTGATCACTCTTCCTTCAACAGGACTGGTTGCCGAGACTGTAAATGAAAGCTGTTGGTAGCCTTCATCAACGGTTAGTGAACTTTGTGGAAAGTTAACCTGTGGGCGCATAGCATCTGATTCAATATCTAAATCAATAATTTGCAAATGAATTGGTAGAGACGTGCCTGTGCCGCGTTCCATTAAATAGTAGTAGACTTTGCCGTCTTCAATATGAATAGTACCGTGGTCAAACTGCATGCCGTCAGTCGCTTCATAGACACGCTCAAAATCGTTAGTGCCGCCTTGCGCTTTTTCAACATAAGGGTAGCCATTATTTAAACCAATAATGTAAATGTTATCGCCTGAGGTATAGATCGAGCTCGCCCCGGTAAAATCGGTTGAAATAATAAAATCATCGGCACCGGCAGGCTTGTATGAATGAATATAAACTTCTTCATAGTCTGGACGATTTCTGTCGGTAGAGCGCACTTTGCTAATGATATGAATATCGCCAGCCGCCGTTACTGTCCAGTCAAAATCACCAACAATGTAGACTGAATTTGCTTCAGTATGGCTAATGTAGTCGCCTGGCTCAAATACCTTGATTTCATCGGAATTAACCAATGGCCAAGTCATTGGTTCACCTTTGTGGTTTTTCCATTCGCCGAACCCTTCTGGGTGATCAGAGTAGGCATAATAAACACCATTTTGGTATTTATATTTATCGTCGTTGTCGCTACTACGTTGTTGAAAACCCACACGAAGTTTATCGTTAACATATTTCATGTTTCCGTATAAACCCCAGTTGTATTCGTTGCCAAAGTTTTTGGCAGTCACTACATTAAATGCGGTAAATTTAGACCATTTTTCAGCTTCGGCATCATAGCGGTTGAACACATAACCACCGTTGTTATTGCCGCCTAAACGCATATAAAGTAGTAGTGTGCCATCTTTATTGGCGAAAAACTTAGGGTAGGTTAAACGGGCAAAGTTACTGGTATCAGCAAGATCGCCGGTCATGGTTAAATGTTTGTAATCGTCTTCGCCTTGACTAACGGTGCTAGTGTCTTTCACAAATTTGTCTAAGGTAAATTCGGCATCAGGCAGTTCTGCTGTGCCGGCAATACTATAAGAGTATCGGAAGAAATCGTTTTTGAATTTGCCATCATGGTTATTATTATCATAGGCATGCATATCATAAACCATGTGAATTGTGCCATTGACCGGACTTACCGCTAGACCAATGGTATTGTGCGATTCACCTATATTAGGGTCGCCTCTAAAGCCAGTATGTTGATGAGGGAATTCAATGGTTTTTACTGAACCTGTTTCAGTATTGTAACGCGACAGCATTACGTGACGATCGCTTTTACCACCACGGTACCAAGTCATAAACACGTAGTGTTTATATATTTTTACTGCATCTCCATGTGCAGAAATGTTTCTGCCAAAGAAATAATCAAACTTATCACCAGTATCAGCGTCCCCAACTGTACCATAGGTTATTTTTTTACCGTCAAAATGCAATGCAGAGTCGCTAATTTTTACTTGTTGCTCTAAGGTGACTTCTGCTGACGCTTGTTGTGCCGACACGGTAAAAAGTGAGGCGAATAACAAGACTTTTCTTATTGATTTTAGGCGGTGCTTTTTAAATATATGCATTTACCCTTCCTTCTATCTAACTGTTTTGTTGTTATATTATTTATCATTATTGTGTGGGGCTTTCGCCCTAAAAAACTGAGGACTAACCTCACTTTCTTAAACCAAAATTGTTGGATTATTAACTGTTTTATTTCGAACAAAAATTATTGGCTAGGGCAAAGATAAACGTTAAAACAGATCAAATCAAATCATTTGTTGGTCATTTAGTGTCTTTTTAGGTCGCTTAGTTGAGCGTTATTGATTTGTTTTGTGGTTTTGATAATAAAAAATGCGCTAATATTGTTGGGCACTTATTAGGCTTAGTTACACTAGGAACGATTGATATTTATTACGTGATTTATTCGTGTGGGCGAAAGTGATCAGAAGATAATCGGTCGAGCGCTCTGTCGTGCTTATGCGTTTGTGCTAAAGTGCAAACGCATAAGCAGTTGATGAGAAAGTCGTATTAATTTAAGCCGAACTTAGGCTAATGTTCATTTATGGTCTGCGAATAGGTCACTAGCGAGCTTTCTTGGTAACCAATGCGGTGGGCAACTGCGTTAATAGTTACACCTTTTCTCACGGGAAAACTAGCGCTGTAGGGTAGCCAACTTGTTGATCCTTTATCTGCAGTCATTTCTTGATAGGCAATGTGCGCACCTGGCGTATTACTGTTGATGTGAATTTTCCCGTCAATCAGTTCGATTTTCGGTTTAGCGGTAACTGGCTGTGTTGCAGCGCCTTGCCAAAGTGACTTGATAAGTTTTTCTTCTGCGGTTTTTGGCCTATCTTCAATTTGATTTAGCCATGCATCTAATGCGGCGCGCAGTTCAGTTAACGTAGCGCTATGTGTTGGATCAGCTGCTAAGTTATTTAATTCATGCGGATCTTCGACAGTATCAAACAATTCCTCTTGAGGTTTTGACGGTCTAAACCACTGAGCTTGAGCGTTAGTTAACTGCTTTGCATCACGCAAGCGCAGTAGCTCTTGCATGGTAGGAATTTTCTCTCGATAAGCTACCGGCAAATAATAACCCTGCTCGGTACGGTAATTTCGAATATATTTATAACGCGCGTTTTTTACCGCGCGAATGGTATCGGTAAAACCGTCAAATCGATCGGCAGCGGCATAAATATAGCGGCGTTTGTTGGCATTATTAATAAAATTTTGTCCATGCATATGTGCGGGCTGGTTAATGCCTGCTAACGCAAGTGTTGTTGGCGCAAAATCGACGAAACTAATTAATTGCTCGTCAACCTCTCCAGCGTGTGCACCGTCGGGAAAACGGATGATCATCGGAACTTTTAGACCACTGTCATAAATTAACCGTTTTTGACGGGGCAGGGGACCACCGTGATCAGAATAAAAGACAATAATCGTATCCTTGTATAAGTCGTCTTCTTTTAATTGCTGCAAAACTGCACCGATCTGTTTATCGGTTTCAGCAAGGTTGTTATACATTTTCCACATATCGCGACGCACTAACGGGGTGTCGGGTAAATAGGGCGGAATATTGAATTTTGTATCTTTTGGCAGATGTATTGGTGTGTCGATTTCTGTGGTTTTTACCGAGTGATGCTGAGGCAACTGAGCAATGCGTTTTTTGTCATCAGAAAAGTAATGGCGTGATTCAATTTTTCTGATCCCATACGGTTCAAACAAGCCTGATTCATGTGTTGTGGTAAAGTTGATTACGGCAAAAAAAGGCTGGTTTTCTGAGCGATTACGCCAATGCGCAAACGGACCACTCTCATGCCATGCTGCCTTAGGCGCAGTAAATTGATAATCAGTTTTTAAGTTGTTGGTGGTGTAATATCCTTGTTCGCGTAAATACTGACTGAGCATTTTTGCAGACGAAGGCGGCACTGCTTCATATTTTGGTAACCCGGTTTCTTGAGTATTTGACGTGGTACGCATATGGTTCGCGCCAATACTTGACGGATACATGCCTAAAGCAATTGCTGCTCGACTTGGTGAACAGACCCCTGAAGGAGAATACACATTGGTATACTTTACCCCTTGCGCCGCCAATGCACTGATGGCCGGAGTTTCAATGGTGTGATCACCATAGGCGGGTAAAATAGGGCTCATATCTTCAACAACTAACCAGACAATATTGGGTTTGTTAATACTGACAGTTACCGATTTTTCTGATGCAATTTTATTCTTGCTAAACGCAAGTTCCGTTGCCTTAATAGCTAACTTTTCGTTAGTTGATTGCTGCGTGCATGCGCATAGCATTAACCCTAAAATAAGGCTGTTTAGCCGCATAGCACGTTGAAATTTATTGATAAACATATGTTTTTCTCGAATGAGGTAACGTTAAGGTGAAACTGTACGGCCGTTTGAGCAACGAGTGAAACTACAAGGCTACTGTTTGCTGTCTTCATTGCGCACATTGACAAATGAAGGGCGCTGTTCTACTTCTGCGCTGCGTAAATCTTCATATTGCTTAATGTATGCGTCGGTGCGCGCACTTAAATCAGCCAATACCGTTTGATAATCAGGGTGCTGGGCTAAGTTGTGCTGCTCCTCAGGATCGCTTTCTAAATTGTATAGTTGTTGAAAGTCGTTCTTATAAAAGTCGACATATTTCCATTTATTCGTTCTTAACCCTACCGTTGGAGGAATAGAAACACGTTTGGGTTGATACATGTGCTCAAAGAAAAACTCTTGTCGCCAAGGCATGGTGGTATCTTTATCGTTATTAAGTAGAGCTGTTAAGCTTTCGCCTTGATAACTTTTTGGTGCTTCAACACCTGCTAAGGCCAAAATTGTTGGCGCAATATCAATGTTTAATGCCATTTCGGTTTTTTCGATGCCTTGCGCTGATTTATTACGTGGGTCGTAAATAATCAGTGGAATTCTTAAGTCTTCTTCCCAACCAAACCACTTACCCGCTAATTGACGCTCATTAATGTTGTAGCCATTGTCACCGGCATAAATAATAACGGTATTGTCGGCGACCCCTTGTTTCTCCAGTTCTGCATAAATCATACCTATGGCCTTATCAACGCCACTAATTGCCCGGTAATGACGTTTAACCATTTTTTGATAAATCGCATCTGTGCCGTAACGATAAGTCCAACGGACATGGCCAATCGATTCTTTTAAAAACTGAGGTAACTGGTCAAAGGTACTGTCTTTTGAAAACTTAGCGTCAGGTATCGTGACATCTTCATAATAGTGTTCAAATTCAGCTGGGTAATGATACTGATCTTCCTGATCTCTGTCGTGCGCATGTGGGTCCCAAAAATTAACCGCCATAACCCAAGGTTTTTCATTATTTTCAGGCTGTGCGATGAAGGTTTTGGCTAATTCTGCTATATGGTAGGTTTGTGGAATTTCTTTCCCTTGATATTGCACGGTTTTGGTTTGTAATAACTCTTTAAAATAGTCGAATTTATCTTCAGCTTTACCTGAAAGTTTAATTTCATATTTACCAACAAATGCTGAGCGGTAACCATTATCTTTAAGCACCTTTGGATAAATACTATTACTCTCTTCAATGCCTGTGCCCGGTCGACCAAAGGTAAAGTCGTGGGTGCGTTCAGTTAAGCTCGTTAAAATACTTACCCGACTGGTTGCACAAATTGGCGTTGTTACAAAGGCGTTTTTAAAAACTGTGCCCTGATTTGCGAGCTTATCTAAGTTGGGGGTTTTAATGATCGGATGATATTTGCCAATTAAATCCCAGCGGTGATCGTCAGACAAAATAAATAAAATATTTGGCTGTTTTGCTTTAGCTTCTGGCTCGCTTACGGATATTTCTTTTTGGCTATTACAGCCTGATAATATAGAAACACCAAGCATTACAGCTAATGCAGGCAAGTGCTTACGAGATTTTAGTTTATTTTTATAGTATTTAAATACATGATTCATATTGCTATTTTATCCAACTTGTTTTTACTATTTTTTGTTAAACGCTTGTTGATGACATTGCGTTTATTTACCTTGTTTATTGCGTGTTTTATCATTAATTCATCAGTGCGAAGACACCACATTGATAAATTATTTGTTAAAACATACATTACCAAGCAATTACAGTCATATAAAGTCATTTTTTATCTTTAGCCTTTTGTCACCTAACCATTTGCTATTTACTCTGTGTGAATGATGACATTAAAGTAAGCTCAGCCTATTAAGTAACGTTTGCTCAGCAAAGCCCACGCTGCAAGGCTACGTTAGTAATAAGCGAAGTAATAAACCGGGTAATACAAGCGCAATAATTAAAGTGGAAATTTGAGAGAGTGAGCAAGAGTGCTTTAGCCTTGCTAATCTTGTTTGTAGTGTTCAGGAGCTAACCATAATTCACGACGCTCGAGCGGCACATTTTTTGGTAGCAGTTTGTTTTCTAGCCGTATTATTTTGGGGTTGAATGCAAAACGTTTGCGCAGTGGATCGCCATAATACTGATTAAAAATGCGATCGTATTGACCATTGGCGATAATTTTTTCGAACCCCTGCGTGATAATATTGGCCAACTTGGTATTTTCTTTATTGACGTAAAAATAGAAACAAATCGGATAATGAATAAGTACATCATCAGCTAAAACAACATTTAACCCTTCAACATCTTGATAATGTTTTAATTTTCTTGTGCCGGTTAAAATTGAAACTGGAATATAGTCAAAGCGTTTTTTGTCTAACATTTGGTACAAGCCTTTAAGGTTACTGCCTTTTACTGCTTGAATACCATTAGAGGCTAATATCTCGTTATCAGACCAAGTGTGAAACATACCTGGGGTTAATTTTTGTAATGATTTTAAAGAATTGACCTGTTTAAACATGGCTTCATTGTCTTTGTGGATCAAAGGTATTCGCCAACCATTCAGGCCTTTCCTTACCGGTAATGCAATTGCGAGATGCTTGTTGATTCGCGCTTTAGTTGCGTAGCCAATAACAATGTCTAGCTCTGTATTTGTACTTAACATTTGAAAAGCTCTTAAATGAGGAACTTGTTCGTCAAAGCGCTTTACAGTGTAGGTATTGGGTTTTACATGATCAAAAATTTGTTGCAATAGCTCGCTATGATAAGCATTTGGCCCACCGCCTAAACCTCGATAAGTAATCTTTTGAGCAGCGCTAGCTTGCACATTAACAAGTGTTAATGCCATTAGTATAAGCACGAGTTTAACTGGTTGAGCTAAATTATTTTTCATCATAATTTTGAGTATATATGAACGTTGAATAAACGCCCAATGGGTTTATACATTGTCAATACTGCACATATAGATAAAGATTTAATGTGAGCGATTATGACTCATTGTGAGAGACAATGGTGCCAAGTCGTGATATCGTAAATTGACGATTTATTAATATCAATAACAAAGAAATATAAAAAATCATGAATAAATTATTAATTTTATTACTTATTATTTATACCCCTTTGGGTTTAGCGCATGTTCATAGTGGAAAAGGCACGCCAAATAGCACCGCAACCAATGCGATTGTGTTAGATGCTATTAACGATTTTTCTAGCAGTGATAAAGGTGATGTGCCGTATTACCAAGACAAACGAAACGCTTCGCTGGCTATTGACGCACGAGTTGTGCATTACCGTAATTTGTTTGCAAAAGCCGAATATACCTTTGCCGGTGAAGCAAAAAATTATGACCTGACAATTACGGTACTCACAGAAGAAGATGGCGAACCTGTTTATCGCTTGTTAATCAATAATGTTGTTGTTGGCACTTACAAAAGTTCATATATAGGTAAAGACTCGCCACGAGATTTAAAAGCTGAAACACACACTTGGCGAGCAATTCATTTAAAAAAGGGTGATGTGATTGCGATTGAATCGTCATCAAATACCAATGGTGAAATTCCAGAGCATGGCGGCACTGCTTGGGCACGAGGTCGCTGGCAACAACTCGCATTAGTGCCATCGACAAGTGCGAATTATCAGCGCGATTCATTTCGTACCGAAAGCGATTTACTGCTTGCGCAATTTGACTCTAAACCCGATGCCGATGACATACATGCGATAGCCGCACTTGGCTCAATGTTGTCGCACGCAGATATGAAATCTGTTAACTATGTCGCCGTGGCAGGTGCAGTGGGTATTCAAACCGGAGAATATATTGACTCCCCCGAATTATTTACTTTGGCGTTTGGCCGTGAAAACCTAATGTGGACCAATGCGCATAAACATTGGCATAAATCGGTAAACTTTATTCGCGATCGTGTGCGGGCAGTATTAACTCAAGGCGGTAAAGTTTGGGTACAAGAGGCTGGGCAGTCTAACTTTACTCGCGATTGGCTGGTTGCATTACAACAATCTGGCGTTGATAAAGCGCTTATTAAAAATAATGTGATTGTCGTGCAGCACAGTGCATGGAATGAAAATAAAACCTCTCCCGATGCGCTTACTTATGTTAAACAGGCCACGCGATACCATGCGATTAATGACGGCAATGAAGCCATGAAAGAGTTTAATCGCAAAGGAAGACGAGGCGCACTCACGCCCAAATATGTTGATACCAGCAAAAAGTGGTTAACCTTTGCAACGTCAAATGCCAACACCAATACACACTCGCAATTACTCTGGAAAACGGCAAGTCGTATTGTCGATGCTAGTGGTTTTACTGCGAGCCATTCAGTGGTACCACAAGGTGGTGTCGACTTTTCTGATGTGGTTGAAAGTTGGTGGATATTCGAGCTTGGTCATCGCGCGCCTTCGGTTCATGCGTTTTGGAAACGTTATGTTACTACTGCCACATTAGATGTGGTAAAACCACCTAAGGGGCGATTGGCGGTTGTTATAGACGGCAATTCACCAGATCCTGATGATATTGGCGCAACACCGGTGATGTTTGCCTTGTTAAATAAAACCGGACTCAATGAGACATTAGTTCACTTGTCGCACTCTTGTGATCTCGACCCGTTTAGAAATAAAGGCAAACAGCAAATTAACGCGGTTAATGAATTACGACGTCAGAAAAAATTAGACGAACTAAGCGTAACGGGCATTGAGTTATTTGGACCTTTTGAAAACTTGCGCAAGTTTTATAATTGCCGAGAAGATCAACAAGGAGCAACGCGTGATTTAACCGACGCGATTAATGCCTCAACTGCTAACAATCCATTATGGATAATTGAGGCGGGCGAGCCTGACTTAATTGGTTATGCGTTAGCAGCAGCTAAACCAAGTGCTCGCCAACATGTGCACGTTATTTCGCATCACCCAGCCAATGATAACAGCGGTGATTATTTTACCTGGCAGCAAATTTTAGACTTCGGCATTACCGAACATCAAATTGGCGATCAAAATGTTGGCCTGCAAACACCCATGCATTACTGGGATTGGACCAATGCCTATAACGACTCAGGGTTTAACTATATCATGCAAATGCTTGCCTATGCTGAAAGTGATGGCGTAGTACCATTTCAAACCAATAAATATGATTGCTCTGATGCGGGAATGCTGTATTGGTGGATAACAGGCGCAAATAATGGCGGTAATAACTCGCCGACTCCTGTTGATATTAAAGAGATGTTATTGCAAACAGCAAAGTAAATATTATGGCTTTTTAAAAGCACAAATCGTTGGCATTTTTTTAAAAAGGTTTAGTGTGCTGCTAAACCTTTTTATTTTGCAGCTGCTAATGCTTACAGGGCATACATTAAGTTCTATTTTATGCTTGTTAAAATAGAACTTAATTCTTCAACGCTATGAAAACCAACTTAAGTGAAATTATTCAGTTAATCATTAATGTTAATGTCCTAAATACTGAGCAACATTCATTTTTTTTCTCGCCCTTGATAGGCATAAGCGCAAAGCTGATATTGGAAAAACGAACATTATTCTTGGTAACTTTTTTAGTTTTGTAACTTCATTCAATTCTTTTCCAATTTAGGCGAATGAAAGCAGGAAATTTTCCGCATTTCTACAAATTACAGACTTAAGTGTTTTTAACTTGTTGAAGATGTTAATTAAATACCGTAAGGTGCTAATTATTAATAAAGTTAAAGAAGGAAATATTCCCTGTTTAAACAAGGAATATTTCCTGTTAAAAGAGCTGTTAGATGAACATGGAGGTTTGGTGTCAACTCAAAATTATTCGACTTATTCTTATAGTGAGCTTTTAGATGTTTCTCAAAACATTGATAAAGAGGCTTTCCCTGAGCGGTACAAAGAAATTCAAAAGTTACTTTCTGAGAAAGAGCCAGAAGAGGAAATTGAGGAGCCTTTCATAGAAAACGCTAATTGGCTACCTAAACTCATTTCAGTGTTCCAGATTCTATGTGGAGTTGGTGGAGCATATGCTATTTATGATTTTCTTGCTCCTTATACACTAGACCAAGTAGATACTACTCATAGAATTCTATACGGAACGATGAGTGTATATTTTTTATCGTCTATTGTTGCCGGTTTTTATCTTTATCTTAATATGCGTGCTGGATACATTTCTTCATTGGTAATTCAATCGCTTCAAGTTATCAGTTTTTCTATTTCAAAGGTATCCTATTCAATTACATCATGGTTGCTAATAGAGTTTTCAATTGAAGAAGGTTTTATCCTAGGTGCAAGGTTTGACCTTAATACAATTGGTTTTAATATCCTTTATAGACCAGACGGGATACCGTTTATGTTTGCAGTAAATATTACAGCATTATTTTTTGTTTATGTGCTATCAATTCATTTTGTAAAAAGTTCATCTAACAAGTCACTAAAGCAGGACAAATAACAGTTGGTTTTTGCTCCTTCGTCGCTTATTTTAACCAACTATTATTTGCCTCTTAGTGAGGCGTTAGGTGTAAATCATGGAGTGGTCTGCTCAAGTATATTTATTTTTCATTGTTGGCGGTGGATTCATTCTTTTTGGTTTGTACTCCTTAATTAAAGGTGTAATGCACTTTGATCCCCAAGATGGAGTTGAACGACTTCCTATTTATGGTTTAAAAGCTAGACTTCTTGGGGGAATGGTAATCATAATTGGCATATTAATTTGTTTGGTTGGTTTCTATAAATTTACCTAAAATATTGTTGATTTGGTAATTACACCTAACAAGTAATTCAAGTGGGACTTTTAACAGTTTGCTAGGTTCCGCTTCGCTTCACATTTTAGCAAACTAATAAAAGCCCCTTAATTGGGCGTTGGTATGACTCCCCACGTCAACTTAAAAACACTGATCCCTGCTCAATAAATTAGAGCCATAATCTTTTCTTT
>NZ_JBPDIH010000011.1:0-136671 GCF_052030545.1 Thalassotalea sp. PLHSN55
GCGGTAAGCGGTAAGCGGTAAGCGGTAAGCGGTAAGCGGTAAGCGGTAAGCGGTAAGCGGTAAGCGGTAAGCGGTAAAGATTAAGTGATTCGTTTGAATTTACAAGGTCTAACTTGCTGCTTTTAGCATGACTTTTCACTTACCGCTTTTAACTTGCCACTTGTAGCTTGTCTTTTTTCTAGCCGCTTCTTACTTGTAACTTATCGCTTGTAGCTTCTCGCTGTTTCCTAATTCAATAACTCATCCGCTATTTTAAGTAATTTTTCACGCATCCAGCCATTTAACGGATCATGTTCAGCTTGTTTGTGCCAATACATATGTACCGGCAAATGAGGCACTTCAAAAGGCAGTTCAGCAACACATACCGGCATTTTATCTTTAAGTAGATTTGCATAAGCATTTGGCATGGTAAGTAGCATATCGCAACGGCTGATCACGCTTGTGGCTGCAAAGTAATGTTCACATTGCAGTGCATAGTTTCGACTAACCCCATGCTTGGCAAGTGCCATATCCACTAAGTCTATTTTGGAGTCTTTTAGCGCCACTAAGGCATGAGAGGCTTTGGCATAATTTTCTAACGTTAAATCCTCCAAAATCGGATGATTTTCACGACAAATTAATGAAAATCGCTCATTACAAATTAGGGTATGGTTAATGTCGTCATTGGTCGGCATTAATACATCAATCACAATATCAAGCTCTTGTTGTGTCAGCGCCTTTTCCATTTCGACTTTAGTCACTTGTCGGCTATTAATGGTGATATTAGGGGTATTAGTGATCAAGTCGGTCACTAAAGATGGAAAGAAAATCGACTCTAAAATATCACGAAAACCAAACTTAATTTCCCGCTGATGTTGGCTAATATCAAAGGCTTTATTGTCTGACAAGGTTGACTCTAATATCGCAACCGCATCAATGACTTGCGGCATTATTTTTTGACAAAAAGCCGATGGCACCATTTTACGGCCATGACGAATAAATAACGGATCATCAAACTTTTCTCTAAGTCGTGCTAGTGCGTGACTTACCGCGGGCTGCGTTAAATGCAATTTTGCTGCGGCGGCGGTGATCGTGCCCTCTTGATAAACCGTTTTTAGTACTAAAAATAAATTTAAATCAATTTTACCATGCAGCATATTTATACATTTCCATAAATTTGTATCACTTCAATTTATTCTATAAGTAATTAGACTGAAGTCAAATAGTCCACAGGAGTTAGCAATGAACACAAGTTTTACTGAACAAGCAAAACGCATGACCATCGGCAGTGAAAAATTCAATGTGCCTATGCCACAAACATTTGACGATCCATTAAAGCAACGCGAATATGATAAACAACGCTTAGCCGCAGGTTTTCGCGTATTCGCTTTACATGGTTTTGACGAAGGCTTAGCAGGCCATATTACCCAGCGAGATTGCATTGACCCAGAAACTTTTTGGGTAAACCCTGTCGGTATTCACTTCGCACATATTAAAGCGTCTGATTTAGTACGCGTAGATCACAAAGGCAATATTATCGACGGGAATTCTCCCATCAACACTGCTGCATTTGCTATTCATTCTCGCATTCATCAAGCGCGTCCGGATGTTAATGCCGTAGCACATGCACATACTAAATACGGACGTGCTTTTTCAGCATTAGGTAAAGAGCTCGCCCCTATTTCACAAGATGCATGTGTTTTTTACCAAAATCATACTGTGTTTGATGTTTTTACTGGCGTTGTCGCAGAGCTAAGTGAAGGAGACATGATTGCTGAATCGTTAGGTGACAAAATTGCCGTTATTTTACAAAACCACGGTTTATTAACCGTTGGTAAATCTCTTGACGCCGCAGTAGCAAATTTTGCCTTGATGGACAGTTGTTGCCAAAGCCAATTACTGGCACAAGCTGCTGGTGAAATGAGGTTAATCGATCATGATATTGCCATTAAAACCCGCCAAGCTAATGGTTCTGATTTAGTCACTTGGGGTAATTTTCAGCCGCTTTATCAAATTGTCGCGGCACAAGATAATAGCTTTTTAGATTAAAACATTAGAAAGTAAACCGATTAAACGAACAGCTGAGGTGAAAAATGGCAGATAAAATAGATATTACGTCGATTCAAACGCAATTGGATATGGACAAAGTCGACACAAGCAAACTCTCCCCAGAAATGCTGCCGCAATCTATTTATGATGCAATTATCACTTCAGCTGAACGTTTTTCTGATAAAACTGCGATTAAATATATTTTAGACGGTGATTGTTTAGGACCAAAGCAAATTCCCTTTGCAAAAAAAGCCATTCATCAGTTAGTTAAAATAACCAAAGGCAAAACCTTTGCCAAACCGTACCGTGAAATTAGCTACCGAGAACTGGCGCAGTCGGTTACTCAAATGGCCAATGCATTAGCAAGTTTAGGTATAACCCGCAGTGATGTAACCTCAATTATTTTACCTAATTTTCCAGAAATGTATTTTTCACTTTGGGGCGCAGGTGCCGCTGGCATCGCTAATCCAATAAACCCTTTGCTCGATAGCAAAATTATTAAAGAAATTATTCAAACGGCTGACAGCAAAGTATTAATTGCACTTGGACCTGTGCCCGGCAGCGATATTTGGCAAAAAACGCTCGAAATTAAAGATGACATTCCCTCGTTAAAAGCGGTGATCAGTCTATTTGGCGAAGACATACCCAGTTCAAGTAGCAACAAAGTACCTGTCTATAGTTTTGCAAAATTATTAGCGAAACACTCAAAGCAGCAGCTAGTAAACACAGCACCGACACAAAACGATATCTGCGCCTATTTTCATACGGGCGGCACCACAGGATTACCAAAACTTGCTAAACATTTGCACCTCAACGAACTAACCAATGCCGCGCAAGTCAATTTAATTTCACCGGTTACCGAGCAAGATACTATGCTCATTGGCTTGCCGATATTTCATGTAAACGCGGCCATAGCGACCGGTTTATCGTCGGTGATGATGGGGTCGACTATCTTAATGGCCAGTCCGTCAGGTTTTCGCGGTAAAAATATCGTTAAAAATTTACTGACTATTTTAGATAACTTCAATATTGCCTTTATGACCGCAGTACCTACTGTATATGCTGGCTTGCTTGAAGTGCTCGCCAATGAAAAAATTAACGCCATTAAGCCTCGGAATATGAAACTGGCACTTGTTGGCGCTGCGCCATTGTCACCCGATTTGCAAAGCAAATTTATCGAGCAAACGGGCATCGAATTGGTGGAAGGTTATGGCTCTACTGAAGGCTCTTCAGTAAGCACCATCATGCCGGTCAACGCCATTGCCCAACAAACCTCAGTGGGCTTAACGATCCCAGGTATGACCTTACGCATTGGCGAAATTAACGCCGCTGGCGATTTGGTCAAACAATGCGAAATAGACGAAGCGGGCGAGATATTAATTGCCGGAAATAATGTCTTTCCTGGCTATGTTGATAAGAGTCACAATAACAACCTTTGGGTAACCACATCGCAAGGACAAACACTACTGCGTACCGGTGATTTGGGTAAACTAGACCAACATGGCTATTTGTCGTTATGCGGTCGTCAAAAAGAGTTAATTATTCGCGGTGGTCACAACATCGACCCTAAAATGATTGAAGATGTTGCCACCGCCCATCCTGAAGTATTTCTTGCTGCCGCAGTGCCTCGCCCAGATAGTTATGCCGGTGAACTTCCGGTGTTATATGTAACCTGTAAACATAACGGCAAGCTAACCAAAGACGCCTTAATGGACTTTATGAAAACGAATGTGCCAGAGCGTGCAGCAATTCCAAAAGAAGTGTACTTAATTGATGAAATGCCGTTAACCGCCGTTGGCAAACTGTTTAAACCTGAATTGGTGTGCCGTGAAATTGTTCAGGTATTGCAAACTGAACTAGCGCCTGTTTTTCAACAAACGTTAATTAATGTTAGTGCTATTCCCGATAAAAAACTCGGTATAGTAGCGACGATTTCAATCGCCAGCGCAGAGTCAGAATTAGCGACAATTCAAGAAAAAATTAAGCAACAATTAAGCGCCTATGCCATTAATTATGTGGTGCAGTGCCAAACAAGTACGCATCAAGGAGCGCTGTAAATGTCGGCTAATATTTTCACCGAAATATTATTGCCATTAGCGCTCGCCCTTATCATGTTTGGTATGGGGTTAAGCTTAAGCAAACAAGATTTTACGCGCTTGTGGCAAACGCCTAAACCCATCATTATTGGTTTAATTGGGCAGATTATTTTGTTGCCGTTACTCGCCGTCAGCATTGCCTTGTTATTCAATTTATCGGCCCCACTTGCTATTGGTTTGCTGATATTAGCCGCTTGCCCTGGCGGCACAATGTCGAATGTGATCAGCCAGCTAGCGAAAGCAAATTTAGCTTTATCGGTAAGTTTAACCGCCATTTCCACCTTAGTGTGTGTAGTTACCACGCCCATGATCATACAATATGCGGTAACTCACTTTGCCGGGGCCCAAGCCCCTAGTTTTTCACTTACTGAAACCGCCATTGGTCTTTTTGTTATTACCTTAGTGCCAGTGCAATTGGGAATTTTGGTCAAACATTATTGTCCAAACTGGGCGATGAATATTGAAGTTTATTTTCGCCGATTTTCACTCGTATTTATGATCGCGATGATTGTATTGTTGATGGTTCAAGAACGAGAACTGCTGCTGAGTTCATTCGAGCAAGTATTTTTTGCCAGCCTCGCACTAAATGTTGTCTCACTACTCATGGGCTTAGCGCTAGCTAAATTAGGCTCCCTCGCCTTTCGCGAAGCAATCACACTGGCAATTGAAGTTGGCATTCAAAACGCGACCTTAGCCATTCTTATTGCCGTGAGTTTTTTAAAGTCACCCGAATATGCAGTATCAGCCGGTGTTTATGGTGTTGCCATGTACATCGGGCCATTAATTTTAGTGCTTTGGGCAAAAAAATACCGCCCTTCACAAGGCAATGTGCAAGCTAACAAACAAAAATCAAGGAAAGCTAAGGCGCAAAAACGCCAGATTAAAACATCTGCTTAAGTGCTTCTCGAAACCAAATAAGCGCATCATCCTGCTCTGTATTTTGGTGCCAATACAAATGCGTGGCAATTTTAGGCAAATTAAAAGGTAATGGCACGACCACTAAACCATCATCTCTAAGCTGCTCTGCAATTAAAGATGGCAGAGTCAGTAATAGATCGGAATTTTTTACCACTTCTTTTGCCGCTTGATAACCTTGGCAACGAATACTGACCTCTCGGTTTATGCCTTGCTGCAATAACGCCAAATCTTCCACCACAATACCTGTGGTGCGATTTGATACCGCTATGTGTTGCGCGCGCAAATACGACGTTTTATCTAGGTGGTCAGCTAAGGCATTTTGGCTACTCATTAAAATGCAAAAGTGATCACTCGATAGTTTGAAATGATTAATCGGTTTTTTTAACGGTAAAGCGACATCAATTGCCACATCAATCACATTGGTTGCTAATTGCCTGCTCATATCTTCACGCACTATTTTACCACTTACCGCTTTGGCATATGGAGCCTGCGCCGCCAACAACTTGTGAATTTTGGGTATTACAATAGGTTCAAGCGCATCATGAATGGCAAACTTAAAGGTTTGTGTGGTTTCAGCTAAATTAAAATCGCCGCAGGTTTGTAATATTTGTCGCAATTTTTCGAGGGTATCAAGCAACTGTGGCGCCATACGTTGGCAAGCTGGCGTTGGCTGCATTAGCTGACCTTGACGAACAAACAATTCATCACCAAGCACTAAACGCAATCGTTTTATCGCATGACTAACCGCCGACGGGCTAATAAACAACACTTTTGCTGCTAAGCTCATATTGCGTTCTAAGTATAAGCATTCAAATACTTTTAATAAATTAAAGTCTAGTTGTTGAATATTTTTAGCGGTGATCATAACAGCTCAACCATGAATATAATTCACAATAGGTTATCAATATATTTCACTTAATTCATCACTAAAAATACCCTATGCTTAATTGAGCTAATTTATTCATTAAAGGAATCCGTTATGAATTTTCAACCTAGCGCCAAAAGCCAAGAATACCTAACTCGCTTAACCGCGTTTATGGAAGAACATATTTATCCGATTGAAGAGGCGGTATTAGCCCAAAACCGAACATTAAACGAATCATCAAACTGGCGTAACTGGCAGATCCCATCAGCCATCGAGCCTTTAAAAGAAAAAGCACGTGCTGCCGGTTTATGGAATTTATTTTTACCCGATGCCGAACTTGCCCAAGGGCTGAGCTGTTTAGAATATGCGCCGCTTGCCGAGCAAACAGGTCGCTGTTTATTTTCTCCTGAAATTTTTAATTGCAACGCACCTGATACCGGCAATATGGAAGTGCTATATCACTTTGGCAATGAACAACAAAAACAGCAATGGTTAATGCCGCTGCTACGGGGAGAAATTCGCTCCGTTTTTGCGATGACCGAACCTGATGTTGCCTCTTCTGATGCGACCAATATGGAAGCAACCATAGTCGAAGATGGCAATGAACTCATTTTAAATGGCACAAAATGGTGGACCACAGGTTTAGGTCATCCAAATGCTAAAGTCGCTATTTTTATGGGTTTATCAAATCCTGAAAATGACAAACATAATCAGCATTCTATGGTGATCGTTCCACTTGATACCCCTGGTGTTACCATCAAACGTATGCTAACTGCCTGTGGAGATTACGATGCGCCTTATGGTCATGGTGAAATGGCGTTTGAACAAGTACGTGTACCAAAAGACAATTTAATTATGGGGCTAGGTAAAGGTTTTGCCATTGCTCAAGGACGACTCGGTCCCGGCAGAATTCATCACTGTATGCGCGCAATAGGTGCAGCGGAGCGTTCATTAGAACTTATGATCAAACGCGGAATGTCACGTACTGCATTTGGTAAACCATTAATTAAACTTGGTGGCAACTTAGAACGGGTCGCCAAAGCCCGCATGGCAATCGATCAGGCGCGATTACTCACATTACATGCCGCATGGAAAATAGACACCGAAGGCGTAAAAAATGCCATGACCGAAATTTCCAGTATCAAAGTCGTAGTCCCTAATATGCTGCAACAAGTATCAGATATGGCCATGCAAATGTTTGGTGGCGCCGGAGTTTGTTCAGATTTTCCGGTGGCAGCATTTAATGCCATGGGTCGTATTCTGCGCTTGGCCGATGGTCCTGACGAAGTACATATGGGCATGGTTTCGCGTTTAGAATTGAAAAAATATCGTTAACCAACCACCTTTGGTAGCTATTATGACAACAAGACTATTAATTACTGGCGGCGCTACAGGTTTAGGAAAAGCACTGGCAATGACGTGGGCAAAACATAATGCCCGACAGGTTAAAATTTGCATTGCCGATATTCATCAAACCCGCGGTGAAGAAACGGTTACACAACTAACCGCACTAGGCGTTGATGCGTTTTTTAGTTTATGTGATATCACCAATAACGAACAAATTGACGCTACTGTCTCGTTAATAAAACAGCAATGGCAAGGTTTAGATGTGGTGATTAACAATGCCGGAGTTGCAACAGGTGGCTCGTTACTTGGTGAAAGCATTAGCCAATGGCAATGGGTTTTAGATATTAATTTACTCGGCATGGTTAGAGTATCGCAAGCGGTATTACCGATATTTAAACAACAACAACATGGCTATTTCATCAATATTGCCTCACAAGCAGGATTAACCCCCATCCCGTTTATGAATAGTTACAATGCAGTAAAAGCCGCGGTAATCGCATTATCTGAAACCATGAAGCTCGAATTGGTGCACGACAATATTGATGTGAGCGTGGTCTGCCCGAGTTTTTTCAAAACACACTTAGACGAGTCAATGCGCACCAGTGAACCGGCGATGGAAAAAATGATGAATCGCGCTTTCGACAAAGCCGATATTAGCGCCGAACAAGTGGCAGAGCGTATTTACCAACAAGCTCAGCAGCGCACTTTTCTTATTTTGACCCACAAGTTGGGGAAAAAAGCCTATCTAATGAAAAAGCTGTTACCGTCAAAAATGTATATTAACAGCATGCTAAAACGTACCAAAGGCACTAAACGTTTGGTAACCCCATCAAAAGCCGTGGAAAAATAATGATGAATCAAACCTTATTAGACCAAGCAAAACAAGTACGACAAGGTGAAGAACTAGACATTAGTGCCGTTGATGCTTGGCTTAAACAGCAATTATCAGGCATTAGCCAACAGCCGAAAGTTACCCAATATTCAGGTGGCGCATCGAATTGGACCTATTGTTTAGACTACCCTGAAAAGTCTTTAATATTACGCCGCGCTCCAAAAGGTACTAAAGCAAAAGGCGCTCACGATATGGGGCGAGAGTTTAAACTGCAACAAGCACTCAAACCTGTCTATAACTATGTGCCTAATATGCTCGCGTTTTGCCAAGACCAAAACCTTGTTGGCAGTGATTTTTATGTGATGGAAAAACTCACTGGCATTATTCCCCGCAAAAACTTGCCTAAAAATTTAACCACAACCGCTGCGCAAACCACCCGCTTATGCAAAAACGTTTTAGACTGTTTAATTGAACTTCATCAAGTTGATTATCAACAAGCAGGGCTTGATCATTTAGGCAAAGGCAGCGGTTATACTGAACGGCAAATTTCAGGTTGGAGCGAACGTTTTAGCCAAGCAAAAACATGGAATGTGCCTTCTGGAAAATTTGTCATGCAATGGCTTACCCAAAATATGCCATGTGAAGAACGTATTTGCATTACCCATAATGACTTTCGTTTCGACAATGTTGTGCTTGATGTTAACGATTATACCCAAGTGTTAGGTGTGCTTGACTGGGAACTTGCCACCTTAGGCGACCCCTTAATGGACTTAGGCAATACCTTGGCCTATTGGGTAGAAAAAGGCGACGACTTTCTTGCCCAAGCGACACGACGTCAACCGACACACCTTGACGGCATGTTTACCCGCAAACAAGTGATTGATTATTATTGTCAAAAAATGGCTATCGACAACGACGATTTTACTTTTTATGAAGTCTACGGCTTGTTCAGGCTCGCCGGCATCGTGCAGCAAATTTACTATCGATACCATCACGGACAAACTAACAACCCAGCCTTTAAAAACTTTTGGCTATTTGTGCACTATCTTTTATGGCGCTGTAAAAAAGCCATTAAACAGCAAGGTAAATAGCAAGGTAAATAGCATGACGACGATGTATTTCATCAGGCATGGGCAGGCAAGCTTTGCTGCCGATAACTACGATAAGTTATCCGCGTTGGGTATTGAACAATCAACACTGGTTGGTGATTATTTACGACAAAAAAACTGTCAGCCTGATCATATTGTTTGCGGCACCATGTTGCGCCATCAGCAAACCGCACAATATTCACTCAATGGTGAACTGCTGGCAGGTCGAGACTTCACAAAAATATCCACTAACAACAGTCAATGGAATGAATACGATCACCAAAATATTTTAGCCGTATATAAAAAAGAATTTGCTAACGCACAAGGGATGCGACAATTTCTTAGCCAGCAGCCAGATCCGCATACGGCATTTGAACAACACTTTGTAGCTGCGATCGAGCAATGGATAAACGCCAAAAGTGGCGAGCCGTATAACGAGTCTTGGCAACAATTTTGCCAGCGCGTCATTAGCGCTTTTACCGAATTGTGCCAACAGCAGCAAGGTAAAACTATTATTATTTATTCTTCAGGCGGACCAATTAGTTTAATTATCAGCCACTTGTTAGGCTTGCCTTTAGAAGAATTTATTCGCGTAAACTGGTCGTTAGTCAACGCTGGCGTGACAAAAATTATCAGCCGCGGTAAACAAAAAAACATGACCCTTGCGAGTATCAATGAACACCATATCTTTGATCAGCAAAATGATAAACGCTTAATCACCTACACATAATAACTAATAACAGGCTAACAAATTCGGGGAAAGCAGATGATACGACAAAATATTCTGATCACAGGCGCAAGCTCAGGCCTAGGAAAAGGCATGGCTATCGAGTTTGCCAAACAAGGGCGTAACCTCGCCTTATGTGCAAGAAGGCTAGAAAATTTAACCCAACTCAAAGACGAATTATTAGCGTTAAACCCAAACATTAATGTTGTCATTAAAAGCCTAGATGTGAACGATCACGATAATGTTTTTATTGTTTTTCAACAATTTCGCGAAGAAATGGGACAACTCGATCGAGTTATTATCAATGCGGGTATGGGCAAAGGCGCTTCAATTGGTACCGGGTATTTTCATGCCAACAAACAAACTGCGCAAACCAACTTTGTTGCTGCCATTGCCCAAGCTGAAGCTGCAATGGAAATATTTCGTGCGCAAAATTTTGGTCATCTGGTTACCATATCGTCGATTAGCGCAGTACGTGGTTTTAGACGTGCAATGACAGTATATGCGGCAACCAAAGCCGCCATTACTTCCCTCAGTGAAGGCATTCGAATCGATGTAATGAATACGCCGATCAAGGTTAGCTGTATTCATCCGGGATTTATTCGCAGCGAAATCAATGAAACGGTAAAAACGGTACCTTTTATAGTTGATACCGAAACAGGCTGCAAAGCGTTAGTAAAAGCCATTAATAAAGAAAAAGCCAACTCGTTTGTGCCCAGTTGGCCATGGGCGATAGTGCAGCTATTTTTACGCATTGCGCCACTAAGTATGTTGAAAAAGATGAGTTAGCCTAGGGGTAATTTTTTACAAAACTTGCAGCAAATTTTTCGACAATAAAGCTAAAAACTCCCCTCTTCAAACGCTAGCCCTCCTTACCCTTTGGAGGGCTAGCTTATTCAATAATACGTAGCCTTTGGCAGAAAATTTCCGTAAAAATTTGTGTTATGCCAAGCTCTTACTAAACTTATAACTATAGTTTTAAAACAAAGAGCAAGAATCTATTAGTGGGCTTTTAACAAGGCATTTAAACATAAATCCTTTCCAATATTTTTTCGACCAACATTCAATCAACTGTAAAGTAATCAAATAGATGAACTTAATAGACGTGCCAAATTACCATAAAATTATTGAAACCCTACCGGCCGGTTTTTTTATGCTTAAAGCCGACGGCTCTTTGGTGCAGACAAATAGTAATTACCTCAATATGACTGGTTACACTAAAAAGTCATTAGCGCAGTTAACAATTACTGACATTGAAGTAGGCACAGACAAATACGGCAACAATGCTAAATTACTGCTCAGTAAAATAAACACCGGCCATTTTGAATGCAGCTATGAAACCCGACACAGGTGCGCTGACGGCAAAAAAATATCAGTAGAAATAAAGGCCTCTTATGCACCCGATATTTGCCCATATATTTTAGTCTTTATTCGTGACATTTCCCTTTATAAGCGCGCTCAAAGCAGGATAACAATCGTTGAAAAAATATTTAACAACTCCACCGAAGCGATTGTAGTAACAGATCCCAAGGGCATAATAAAGCTTGTCAATAAAGCCTTTACCGATATCTCTGGTTACAGCGCCAAAGAAGCGATAGGTAAAACGCCTGCGATACTAAATTCAGGCCGACAAGACAAAGCATTTTATCAAGCATTTTGGCATGCCTTACAAACAACTGGCACTTGGTCGGGTGAAATTTGGAATAAACGCAAAAATGGCGAAATTTATCCCGAATGGCTAAATATTATTAGTGTCACTAATTCACACGGGGAAATATCGCATTATATTTCCCAGTTCATTGACATTTCAGAGCTGAAAAAGTCGCAAAGCAAACAATTATTTCAGATATACCATGACCCATTAACCTTACTACCCAACCGTCGTTTGTTGTTTGAACGGCTTGAGAATTTATGCAAACTCAATGCAAATTATGTCAGCGACTTTGCACTGATATTTTGTGATATTGACCGCTTTAAATCGGTCAATGACTCACTTGGTCATAATGTTGGTGACGAGGTATTAAAAGCTGTTGCCACTCGTATTCAGCAGGCACTTCGCGGCTCTGACACCATAGCTCGAAGTGGCGGTGATGAATTTATTATCGTTATTGAAGGGGCAAAAGACGTTAATAATATAGAGCGCATTGCTGCACAAATTTTATCATTATTTGAAACGCCTTTTACTACCAAGCATGGTGACTTTCATCTAACCTGCAGTTTAGGTATTAGCCAATACCCCGAAGACTCAACCGATGTGCGAGAGTTAATATCATTTGCCGACCTTGCTATGTATAAAGTAAAAATGGCTGGCGGCAATAACTTTTGCACCTTTGATAAAAAACAAAAAGATGCCGTTCGCCACAAAATAGAGTTAGAAAACAGTATTCATACCGCGATACAAGAACAGCACTTTGAAGTGTGGTATCAGCCGCAAATAAATTGCCAAACACGAGAAGTTTACGGCATTGAATGTTTATTACGTTGGCAGCACCCTGAACATGGCTTAATCGCACCAAATCTTTTTATTCCCATCGCAGAAGATACCGGCTTAATTAAACAAATTGGTTTATTTGTTTTAAAGTCGGCCTGTAAACAATTACGCAAATGGCAAATCAATAATTATTTTAATGGCGTAATGGCTGTGAATGTTTCGTTAAGACAGTTTGAAAACAACAACTTATTTGAACAAGTGAGAGAAGTACTCACTCGCGAAATGGTTGCCGGCAGTTCACTCGAAATTGAAGTGACCGAGTCACTTTTTTCGAACGGAGACAATGCCACCACAGAAATATTGCATCAGCTAAGAACACTTGACATTAAAATCGCGATTGATGATTTTGGCACCGGCTATTCATCGCTAAGCCGTTTAAAGCAATTACCGGTCAACAATCTAAAAATCGACAAATCATTTGTTGACCACATTACCACCTCTGCAGAAGACGTAGAAATAGTGAAGGCTATTTTGCTAATGGCAAACTCATTTGGCTTAGACACGATTGCCGAAGGCGTAGAAACAATTGAACAAGCTGAGGTACTTGCTAGCTTAGGCTGCGCTAATCACCAAGGTTATTTATACAGTAAACCGCTGCCGGCAGAGCAATTTGAACGCTGGCTACTTGAATACCAACAACACCAAGACGATGCGTCGTTTAACATATAAAAAATTATGGCTAAAAAAAATAAAAGCAAAAGTAAACAGAAAACCGTTGATGTCTTAGTCATTTACCAAGACAGAGACATGGTTAAATATACCATCGAACAAGCGCAAAGCTTAGGCTTAAAACTACACACCTTAAAATTTGGTGTTGACCATATCAACGATATTATTGCCATGGCGCCCAAAATTATCTTGCTATCGTCAAACAATATTTTAAATACAATAAAATTTTATATTCAATTGCTAGAAAGCCACGACAAAAGCTTAGCTCAGCACGCTGCCATTGTATTAATTAATAACAAAGAATTGGAATGCGCCTATCTTGCTTGTGAAAATGGTTTGTTTGATAACTACGTGGTAATTAACCCACTAAATGAACCACAACGGCTCAAGCTGGTATTGATTCAAGCATTAAAATTAACAGAGATAAATAGTGAAAATAACCTAACTGAACTTACTGATGCCGGCGAAGAAGAACTAGCCGCCTGTATTTCCCATGGGGTTTTATTAAAAAATTCGCTACAACAGCAACTCACAAGCTGTAAAAATTCATTAGCCGATGCCGCACTTAACAATATTGATAATCCAGAAAACCAAGCCATTATTCAACGCGTTGTCGAGCTAACATTTCAAGAACTACAAAATGATATGTCGATTCAGCTGCAATCGATGTTAACGCAAATGATCGACGCAAAAGCGATCCAAGCAAAAATTAAAGGTCGGGTAGAGCACCATTTAGCCAATGTCAGCCCGACTAAAAATAAAGAGCTGGCAGAAAGTATTAATTATGCCGACTTAGCATCAACCCAACAAAAGCAAACACAACCCAAATATAAATTACTGATCGCTGAACATTCAGACTTGTACAGCCAATTATTAGCAGAAATGTTTGATAACAGCGAATATGACTACCAAATTGCCAAAAATGGCATAGATACACTTGTGCAGTTTAAAGAATTTAATCCCGATGTTATTTTGCTTTCCTACAATTTAGCAAAAATTGATGGCATTGAAATCACTAAACGTATTCGAGAAACAGGCAGCAAGGTTGCCATTGTCGCTTATAGTCATCACCATGAAAAAAGCTTAATTCGCCGTTGGGTGCCACTAGGATTAAGCGGCTATATTCTAAAACCTTCAACTACTGCAACGGTGATCAATACGGTGACAAAAGCCGTTAAAAACCCTATACAAATATTAGCCACCAATCAAAACAACAAAATTGAATGGCGGCCAGAATACACCATTGGCAATGAACGAATAGATGAACAACACAAAATACTGTTTTCACTGATCAACGACTTTTTTAACGACAGTGACCCAACCTCAATCAAAATACTGTTCGACAAGCTAACCGATTATATTCAACTGCATTTTGACTCTGAAGAAGTGATGATGGCCGAGGTAGGGTACCCTAAAATATCTCAGCATATGCGCAAACATGAAGCACTCGTTGCTAAGTTTGACGACATAAAAGCAAGTTTGGCAAGCAACGATAGTGAGGAGCATCACAAACTCGGTTTATTTTTATATAACTGGCTCGCTAAGCATATTTTGCAAGAAGATATGGACTATAAAAGCTACGCAATTAAGCAAAAGAATTAGTGTTGGTTAAACTTTGCGGTATGAATTTTGTTTATAAAAATTGACAAATATAAGCAAACAACAGCTTTTATTTTGGTCAAATAGTATGCAAGTTAGAATTAGGAGTTATACTGGTTGAGATGTTCAATTATAAAATAAGCTAAATTGTGTAAATTCCGTTTGCAGTAGACAAGGCTTATAGACTTAATTAATAAATGGATTTTATTAACAGGAACGTTTTTTTGAAGAAAGACAACAAAAAATCAGATAACTTTCATCAACCACAAGTCGTTGCACTTTTTGCATTGGTTGGCCTTTCTATTACCGCCATTATGGGCTTGATTAGCCTGTATAATAGTAATTTTATATTAGCGGGCACCTTATTTTTAGCCAGTGCGGTTTATTTTTTTGGATATTATGTTCACAAAAAACATAACAACATTACGCTAAGTGCCGCCACTATCTTATATTCACTTTACCTGTTGATGTTTTATTTAGTGTTTTCAGGTGGCGTTGAAAATACTGGCCCTCTGTGGGTATATATCGTCGCACCTGTCACGGTATTTATTCACGGATTAAAACGCGGTTTATGTGACTTAGCCGCGTTTATCGTAATATGCATTGCGCTAACTTTTATACCGCAAGATTTTATCGCCCATGCAGTTTATGCCACTGAGTTTAAATTACGCTTGCTGTATTCATTTTTAACCATCACTTTTTTATCTGCCCTTTATGAACACTCTCGTAACTTGTCGTACCAAAAAACACAGGAGCTGAGTGAAAAATATCAACATTTAGCGCATTTTGACTCACTCACTAATTTATCTAACCGTCGCAACGCTTTACTTGTATTAGAACAAGAGCAAGCGCGAGTAGCGCGTAACCAAGAGCCTTTATCGGTTATCATTTGCGATGTCGACTTTTTCAAAATAGTGAACGATAAATATGGTCATAACGCGGGTGATATTGTCTTAAAAGCGCTCAGTAAATTATTTACCGATAATATTAGAGCTCAAGATCATATTGCTCGGTGGGGCGGTGAAGAGTTTCTTTTCATTTTACCGCAAACATCAGCCAATAATGCTTGCATTATTGCTGAAAAAATAAGGCTCGCGGTAGAGAAAAGCAGTATTACTTTTCAAAATATTAGCATCGACATCACCGTAAGTTTAGGCATAGCACAATTTGAAGCAAGCCAAAGCATCGATGAGGTGATCAATAATGCCGATAAACATTTATATCAAGCAAAAGAACTGGGGCGAAATCAAATCTACCCTTGCCCTGACAATATTGAGCAATTAAAAGCGATATAGTGCTACCTAGCAACCGCTAACACGCCAGCAAAACTAACAAAAATCGCCCCCGTAATTTTACCAAGCCAGCCATTATTAATGAGTGGTAAAGCGCGATTTTTTAAGTGGTGTGCCAACAAGGCATAACCGAAGGTAAAAGCAAAGGCATTAACTAAACTGGTGCTTGCTAGCATCAAAAATTGCGGTGCTAATGGCGCTTCTGGGTTAAGAAATTGCGGAAAAAGTGAGGTGAAAAACACTAACGCTTTAGGATTACTCAAACCTAGCAATAGGCTTTTACGATATAAACTAAAGCCAGACGGTAACTTACCGTCTTTCACCGTAAACGACCACGAACCTTTGCTTTTCCATATCGCCCAGCCAATATACGCTAAATAAACGACGCCTAAATACTTAACCAATAAAAACAGATTTTCAGACGCTAGTATTAGCGCGCCGACCCCTGAAGCTGACACTAGCGCCAATATAAAAATAGCGCTGACATGGCCTAGCACGCCTAACAAGGCTTTGCGCCGACCAAAATGCATACCGTTAGTTGCAGCTAGCACTACTGAAGGACCAATGCTGGCCGAGGCAAAAATAGAAATACTTAAATAAATTAAATAACTGGCAAGATCCATGACTGACTTAAACAAGATAAAAAAAGAGCGCCGATAATAAGGTATTTACCGCAGCGCTCAAGTTTAAAAGTGTTAACAGTTAGTCAGTATCATTGTTGTATTACCCTTGATAATTGAAACATTTAGTCAGGCGAATATCACTGAGTGAAGAACCAAGTTGTACTTCAAACACGCCTTTTTCTGCATGCCAATTATTGTTCTGCGTATGCCAAAAAGATAAATCGCGTTGGCTTAAGGTGATGGATATTTTTTTGCTTTCTTTAGCTTGCAAAAATACTTTCTCAAATCCTTTTAGCTCTTTAACCGGGCGTTCGACACTGGCTACGATGTCATGCAAATAGAGCTGTACAACTTCTGCGCCTGCGACATTACTGGTATTGGTGATGGTTGCGCTCACCGTTAAGGTTTCACCTGCCGCTAGCTTATCTGCTGAAAATTCAATATCTGAATAAATAAACTCGCTATAAGAGAGACCATGCCCAAAGACAAAGTTTGGCGCAATTTGTTGTTGTTCAAACCAGCGGTAGCCAATAAAGACTCCTTCAGAATACAAAGACTCGACTGCGTTATAATCATTTAATGCAATTGGCGCTGTATCTGCCAATTTTTTGGGTAAAGTGATCGGCATTTTTCCACTTGGGTTAACATCACCAAATAAGATATCAGCAAAGGCATTGCCCGCTTCCATACCGCCATACCAGCCCCAAACAAGCGCTTTAACCTGCTCTGCCCATGGCATTTCAACTGCCGAACCTGCCACCATTAAAACCACGGTGTTATTATTTACCGCTAATAATTTACTGATAATTTCATCTTGCGAACCAGGCAACCTCATATCTTTTCGGTCAATGGCTTCGCGATCATCACCATGGCTTAAGCCACCAATGTAGATCACCGCATCGGCGGTTTTTGCCGCCGCTAAATATTCAGCTTCGCTGGTAAATAAATCGCCCGGTGCGTCCCAACCTAATGTGAAGTTGCCCTGACCATTGTAGTCGAGGGTAAACTGATAGATTTGCTCTGCATTTAACTCAAGATCAAAGGTTTTTAGCTCACCATTTTCACCACTAAAATGCGCTATCTTTTTGCCATCAACAGTCAATGTAATTTCACCATCAAGGGCTAATTTTAGCTGATGAATTCCCGACTTTAATGGCTTAATGTCTGCCGACATAGTAACAAATTCATCGTGTTGAGTTTGCGTTGCTTGGTAGTGCGCATTAACTTGCCAATCTTCATTAAGCTGTTGGGTGCGATTCGCATCAGCAAACATCGCAAACTGCCACGCGGGTGTTCCTGTCCAATGACGGCTTGCGATATAGTCAGCAGCAATTGGCACAAGATTATTTGAACGAGCGCGCATTACGGTAATATTTGCCTTACCGGCAAGCTTGTTTTTTAAGCCTTGCAATGGCGTAATTTCATAGGCAGATTTTACTTCTGATGAACCACCACCTTGGCCGTGTTTTTTATCCGCATTAGGACCAATAACCAATACGTTTTTCACTTGCTTGATATCAAGTGGTAGCACTTGGTCAGTATTTTTAAGTAGCACGACACCAGCGCTGGCAATATCACGTGCGATTTGGCGATGCTCATCGGTATTACGCGCACCTGCGAGGCGGTTCTCATCCATTAAACCAACACGTAATTGCAGCCTTAAAATTCGACGCACTTTATCATCAAGTACCGCCTCTGGAATTTTGCCTTGCTCTATTTGTGCTAAAAATGGCTGCGCTAAAAAGTAGTCGTTGTAATCATCTACTTTGGTGCCCATTTCTAAATCTAAACCATGCATTGCGGCATCAAACGTATTGATATCAACATTCCAATCGGTTAGCAGAACACCATCAAACCCCCACTCGCCTTTTAAAATATCTTTTACTAAATGTTTGCTTTGATTAGCATTAGTGCCGTAATACTGGTTATAAGCGCCCATCACACTATAAACATTGGCTTGTTTTACTGCCGCTTCAAAAGCAGGTAGATACACTTCACGCAAGGTACGCTCATCTGGCTTAGCATTAACGCCAATGCGGTTTAATTCTTGGGTATTTAAGGCAAAGTGTTTAACGTTAGCAGCAACATCTTGATTTTGAATGGCGATAACTTCTGGCACGACCAATTGCGCAGCGAGAAAAGGATCTTCTCCCATGTACTCAAAATTTCGACCGTATAAAGGCAAACGCGCTAAATTAACACCCGGCCCTAAAATAATATCTTTTTTGCGATCACGTGCTTCTCGGCCAAGTACAGTACCATGTAAGGTGGCAATGTTTTTATCCCAACTAGCAGCAACTGTGGTTAAATGAGGTAAATAGGTCGAGTCGTCATCCGTCCAACCTGCCGAGTCCCAGCTGTGGCGTTGTATTTGATGACGAACGCCATGAGGTCCGTCAGAAAGCCATAGCTCAGGTATGCCTAGTCGCTCAATGGCATTGACATGAAACTTACCACTGGCATGCACTAATGACACTTTTTCTTTCAGCGTCAGCTTCGCTAATAATGACTCAACTTTTTGTTCAACACTGGCTAAACGTTGCGCTTTTGTTTGCACATAATCGCTCGATACCATTTTTTCGCTAGTGGTGTCACTCTTTTGCACACAGGCATTAACCACTAAAACAGACAATAATGTGACTAATATTTTGCCATAACTCTTTTTCATTCTTTGCTACTCACTTGCTAGTACTTAGCCAGCAGATAATCAATTGCTAAACGGGTCAATAATAAGTACGCGATTACACAAATAGAGGGAGCATAAACGCAACTATTGCTAATTCACTAAGGGTTATTGAGTTAACACTAAGCTGTCGAACACATCGGCGGTAATAAAGCCTAAATTTTTATTGCCATTTACGGCTTTAATAAAGGTCGAACCGATAAAATTTTCGCGCTCTTTGCTGCCATCGTTATCACAATAGGCCAGCATAAAGCCTAGCTTTTTACCAAGATGTAGCTTAACGGGCAAGGCTTTGGTTGCGCTGTTATGTTGATAACTGTCGTCATAAACACGAATGGCGACTTCCCAATAAACTTTATGCGGGCTTTGCTCGCTGCGCTGCCAGACACTGTCGATATGATCGTTTAATAAAATAAAATTATCTTTTTGTGTTGGCGTAGGCTCGCCAATATCTACAACTTGGTTATCAAGCGCAATATGATAAGCAAAGGCATTAAAATTAAATTGATGATTACCACCAGAGGCATCTTCATCAATAAAAATTTCTAAACAGTCATCATCCCAATAAAAGTGTAGCGGATTGGCATGTTGGTCAAACAAAATATCATCACTAATTTCAGCCAACAAATACAATTGCTGTTCATCCCAAAGCATTTTAAAACGCCCTGAAAAGTCTTCACTTGTTGGTTGGTCGCCAAGAATAAGTTGGTCAAGCGGATACCAAGGTGCTTGTTGCCAACTCGACTCGCTAACCTTGCCATCAATCACCATCGGCTCGGTTGTTTTTTTAGCTTCTAGCGCGATTGCCTGATGCGTAATGATGCTCAATACTAAGCTAATAACGAATACTAATTGTTGCATGAAATCCCCTAATTAATTAACCAGTTCATCAGTAAGTCGAACGACCTTACTACACACTTGCTGCAAGTCTCCGTCGAGTTCAATCACATGCACATCTGTCTCTTCAGGCAAAATAGTTTCCATCGCTTGAAATTGACTATCAATTAAATCAACGCCAAAAAAGTGGTTGTTGCGACTTTCCATCTGAGTGGCAATTTTTTCCCGACTACCTGACAAATAAAAATAATGACAATTGTAGTCAAGATAACGAAACTGTTGACGATGCTCTCGCTTTAACCCTGAATAGGCCAACACTACATTGGTTCCTTGCAAGTAAAGCTTATTAAGATAACTAATAATATCGGCGATCCAAGGCGCACGCATTTCATCAGTTAATGGTTTGTTGTCTGCCATATGTGCTTTGGCAATTTCGCTATGAAAATCATCCGCTTCAACAAAATGATAATTTAGATGTTTTGCCAATAGTGACGCAACCGAAGACTTCCCTGAACCGCTTATGCCCATAATGATAAATAAGTTAGCCATCATTCCTATCCTTGCAGCTTAACACTCAGTTGATAATGTTCACCGGCGCTTAAATCAGATAAACAATTGCCGTGAACGCGTTGCTGATTCAATGTGATTTCCATTTCGTTTAACCCTGCTACTTTTTCAATAACAAAGTTAATTGATGCACCACGGAATTGGCGAACACCGGTGAGTTTGTTCAATTTTTCAGGCAGTTTAGGCTCAACAAGTAAGCCGTTTGCACAACCTTTTAGGCCGCATAACTCTTCAACCAAACAGCGATAAATCCACGCAATGGTACCGGTATTAAATAAATGGCTTGAACGGCCAGCATGTTCAGGGAATTGATAATAAGCACCACGATAATAATTAGGCACAAACACCGGCAGTTGTCCGGTTTTTAAACACGAGTCGAGATCAGGCAACATTTTTTCAAGTAACGAAAACGCCAAGTCTGCCTGTTGATTTTGATACAAGCTATAGATGTAAAAAACCGCGGCATGATTATAAATGGAGCCGTTTTCAGAAACGCCAGGGTGTTTTTGGGTAATACGGCCAACGTCTTCGACCATGTGAGTATAACTGGGCGCTAACATCATCGCGCCATATGGGGTAATAAGCTGCTCGCTTATTGCTTGATTCATTTGCTGACTCTGCTGTGCTGATGCAGCGCCGCTTAACATCGCCCAACTTTGTGCATTGAGGAAGATTTTACCTTGCTCATCTTTTTCGGTGCCAAATACGCGTCCATCATCGGTAATACCACGGGCAAACCAATTGCCTTGCCATAAGTGTTTATTAACACTTTCGTTAATAGCATTGGCGGCAAAACGGTATTCAGCCAATAATGCGCTATCAGCGTCGATTTGATATTGCTCACACAAATCACACCAAGTATTTAGCGCATAGGCCGTAGCAAGCGATAACCAAGTCGACACGCCTTTGCCTTTATAGCCGACCATATTCATTGGATCGCACCAATCGCCCTGCTCAATTAAACTTAAACCACGCTCATCGGTGGCGTTTAACAGCCAGTTCAATGCCAACTCAATATGGTGTGCAAAGCTTGCGGTTTTGGCGGAATCAGCAAAGTCAATTTGTTCACTTAAAAGAGAAGTGTCATTGGTTTCAGCTAAATACGTTGCCAAACAAATCGGTAACCACACACAGTGATCCGCATGCGGAATTTGGTTAATGTATTTTAGCTCGGCTTCGGGTGTTAACAGTATACCGTCGGGCATAGCACCGTCTTGCGTTTGCTGACTGGCCGATAATAAGAATGCGTCACGTGTTGTTTTTGGGTTGATATAACACATGCCCATATTATCTTGCAGGTAATTTCGGGTTTGCGGGTCGGTACTTAAGCGATTGACATCGCCGTGATAATACATTTGACGCGGTAACCAATGATTAATAAAGCTATCAAAATCATCTTTACCTGTGCCAAGCTGCAAACAGCCCTGCCCTTTATTTAAATATTGCTGGTAAGCTTTATCTGTGTCGCTTTGCTGTTGCTCGCCCAAATATCGCTGACGTAAGGTAGCAATTTCTTGTTCATCTTTAGCAGGCCCAAACAGGAACTGATAACTTTGCTGTGCATTTACCGCTAAAGTTTCGGTAAATTGCATGACTGCCACCGGCGTCTCATAACGGGCTGAACAATTAGCTAGCTGCGCTTCTTTTAATGCATCAGGTTGATGTAAGCCACCTTCCCCTTCAAAGTGTTTTTGATTAGCATGCCAAGCAACAGGTTTATGACTGGCAACAAAAAACGTTTTATCTTTTAGTGATTGATTTTTAAAGTAATCTTCCACTTTCTGATAAGGCGTTACAGAATCTGCCACTATGGCATTAAGCTTAGGATCAAAACTGGCGGATTGATTCATCCACGACATATACCCAATCGAAAAATACGGATAAATGCTTATGGTGCGCTGATGCGCCGATAAATTTCTCACCGTAAACTGCCAACGTTCAACGACATCATTTTCAGCCAAACTGACTTTAATGGTAATCGCTAAATCAAGATGAACTATTTGCCAACTGATCACATCGTCTTGCGCACTAAAGGTAAAGCTGTCTAGCGGGATGCGCATTGGTTCATAAGGCGCAGAAAAACAGGCTTGTGTTGCTTCATCTTTAATGTAGAAAAAGCGTCCTGGGTGATGGCTAAAATAAGCATGTTCAGGCTGAATAAACGTTTTTGCTTCAATATTAGGACCATAAGCGTACTTACTTGGCTCAGGTTGCATAAATTGACTATTGACATAACCACGGCAATTGACTTGCATCAGCATCTTTTTGTTCCACAAAAAGCTCGCTGCTTGCGGCAGCTTTGTTGGGCTATGTAAATTTACCGTCGCACGATTATTCTGGGGCGCTAAGGTCACTAGCTGACGATCAGTCATTGACATTTTATTCTTTCCTAAACTAAGACGTTTGAGTTTGTTGTTCAAAAAGTTCACGCTGAATATCTTCGACCTTGCGCTCACTGAGCGGGTAAAAATACAGCACTGGCACGGCGAGTGCCGCAAATACCGCTGGGATTAATGTCATCAATAAAACAATGCCGTTTTCTGATGCGCCCGACTGTACTTGATTGGCGACATATCCTAACGAGGCCAGTAGCCAACCAATCATAGCGCCAGCTAACGCGCCGCCCAGTTTTTGTGAAAATGCGGCGGCAGAAAATATCATTGCCGTTGCCCGTCTACCCGTTCGCCATTGAGAAAAGTCAGCGGTATCAGCATACATTGAAAAAACCAATGGCGATTTAGGGCCTAAAGCCAGACCAATTAAACCTTGTAAAAGAAACATTAAGGTAATGTTGTCGCGCGGTACAAAATAGAAGGCGATAGAAAGTAAGGTTACTGCCGACATTAACAACATTAACAAGCGACGCTTATCAATAAAGCGGGTTAGCAAAGGTGTAATGGCTGCGCCGCAGGCAAGTGACAGCATATACACTAACGAGAACTGACCGATTAAATCTTCACGGTTGGCAAAATATTTAAAATAAAAGGTGCCGACACTACCGCGAATTGAGATGGTCATCATTACAATCAAGGCTAATGAAAATAAAATTAACCAAGGCTTGTTTTGACTTAAATCTTTAAGGTCTTGCATGATAGAGCTTTGTTGATTTTGCGGCGGTGCAATACGCTCTTTTGTGCCTAAAAAAGTAATGGTAAATAATAATGCAGCAACTGCGCCATAGATCATCATGGTATATTGCCAGCCTTGAGTTTCATTACCATTGCCCAGGTAAGCAACCAACTCTGGCGTTAAATAAGCGACTAAACTCCCGCCAGAAAATGCGCCGATAAAACGAAAGCTGGTTAAGCTAGTTCGGTCTTGGCTGTTGGGTGTGATCACGCCAAGTAATGCGCCATAAGGCACATTGATAAAGGTATAGGCTAGCATCATGAAAATGTAGGTTGCATACGCCCAAACCAACTTTCCGTCTTCGCCCAAATCAGGCACAGTAAAGGTTAATACGCCAGCAGCAGCAATAGGTAATATGCCCCAAAGTAAATAAGGTCGAAATTTACCAAACTTAGTTTTGGTTCTATCGGCAAGCGCGCCCATCATAGGATCAGAAAAAGCGTCTATAAGCCTAGTCACTAACATCATGGTACCAACAGCAGCAGGCGACAAACCAAACACATCGGTATAAAAAATAAAAAGGAAAACGTCGAACACCCGCCAATAAAAATTCGATGCTACATCGCCACAGGCGTAGGCAATTTTTTCTGATAATTTCAGTGAGTTTCTCAATTGGCTCTCCATCTTTTTTAACGTTTTAGTTAATTCTTATAAAGAGGCAACCAGAATTAACGCTTTTAATTATTGATGTTATTTACACTCTTCGCTTAAGGCTTTCCCCAAAAACGTAACCGCGAGCTAGCCTACAAAACAATTACAAATATTCTCATCTCACCAGTAAACGCTATAAACTAGGATAAGCTAGAATATTCGCTTAATTGGACCAATAAAAATCATATTTAAAGTCGTCAACCACCATAAATGTAAGCGCTTACAAATTACACTTCAATCAAGTGTTTTTCAATTAAAGTTTAGAAAAAAAACAGATATTGATCACAACAGACTGTTTTGGATGATAAATTTTTTCATGTCCTGCCGAAGTAAAAATGACATTTGTCACAACAGAATTTTGAAAAATAAAAAAATTTAAAAAAAAGGTTGACGAAAAAACAACCATAGCCTACCTTAAAATGTAAGCGCTTACATGAAGCTTTACATTAAGTGTTTTTTTTTGTAACTTTACTGTAAGCGCTTACACGATGAAATAATTATAAATAGCGTTTTCTTAAGCTCGGGGGACAAATAAATGATTAAGAGAACTTTTAAGAAGTCTAAAATAGCAACAAGCTTATCAATAGTACTAACGGCTACGGCACTACCTACAATGGCAGCAGAAACAGCAGCCGTTGATGAAGTAGAAGTCATTCAAGTAACAGGCATGCGTTCAACAATTAAAGAATCAACGCGCCTTAAACGTGATGCAAGCGGTGTGGTTGATGCCATTTCTGCTGAAGATATTGGTAAATTCCCAGATTCAAACTTAGCGGAATCTTTACAACGTATTACCGGTGTTTCAATTGACCGCTCAAACGGTGAAGGTTCTAAGATCACCGTACGTGGTTTTGGTCCAGATTTTAACATGGTAACGTTAAACGGACGCGCAATGCCTGCTGCATCATTACCAGCTGGTGGTGGCGTGCCTAATTCACGTGCTTTTGATTTTGCTGATTTAGCGTCAGAAAGCGTTCGTTCGGTAGAAGTATACAAAACAGGTCGAGCTGATGTTGCCTCTGGTGGTATTGGCGCAACCGTAGACATTAAAACAGCAAAACCATTTGACGCTAGCGGCAGTGGCTTTGTAAGTTCAGTTGGTGTTAAAGCCTTGCACGATACGACCGTACGTGTTGGAGACGATATTACACCTGAACTCTCTGGTTTCTTTAACTTTATTAATGAAGATGAAACCTTTGGTGTTACGTTATCTGCAAGTTTACAAGAACGTCACAGTTCTTCAACGCGTGCTTATGTTAACCAATGGCGTGTTAACCCTTTTGAAGGTGATTATCCACAATCACCAAATCAATTAGATCCAAATTTGCCTGACTATAATGGTCCAGCACTAAACGTAACGAATGCTCCAGCAGCAGGTGAGTTATTCGCAATACCGTCAGATTTACGTTATGCCGTTTCAGATCACGAGCGTGAACGTACTAATGCTCAGTTAACCTTTCAATATGCACCAACCGACAGTTTAATCGCCACGTTAGATTATACCTATGCTAAGCAAGATATTTTTCAAGCACGTGCAGAGCAGTCAATTTGGATGGATGACAGATACTTCTCTGATATCACCTTCGATACTGATAACCCAAACGTAAGAAGCCCGATTTTAGTATCGCAAGAGCGACGCGATTTGTTACCTCGTGATTTAGGCTTAGCCATTCAAGAGCAAAACCAAGTTAACGAGAATAAGTCGATTGGCTTAAACTTGGCTTATGAAGTTAACGATAGTTTATCACTTGAATTAGATGTACATGACTCTACCGCTGAAGGTCGCCCTGACGCACCTTACGGTGTTTGGACTAACCTTGGTTTAGGTGCCAACGTAAACAGAGGTCAAGGTGTAGATTTCTCTGGTGACTTCCCTGTAATGTTAGTTGACTTTGATGATGAATCACGCGGCAACTTAAACCCAAATGGTGTTTTAGATGCGGGTGATATTGGTACGTCGATCTTAGACATGAACTATGCTCGTCAACAAACGGATATTACACAAATTCGCCTAAACGGTACTTATGAACTTGAAGATGGCAGCATTGATTTTGGCATAGAATCTCGCGCCATGGAAAATACATCTCAACAAGCCTTAACACGTAAAACTATGGGTAACTGGGGTGTGGAAAACCCAGGTGAATTACCGGCAGAATACTTAACGCCAGTTGACTTTAAAGGTTTATTCGACGATTACGATACTTCAGGCATCTTTAATCAAGGCATTACCGCGAGCGTAGGTCAAATTGGTCCTATTGCAGCAGATATTTATGATTTTGATTTTCTTGCTAATGACCCACTTTCAACTGATAGAACTATTGAAGAAGAAGTTGTCGCAGCTTATGCTCAATATAGCCACACAGGTGAAATTGGCGATCGCACCTACAACGTTTTAATTGGTGCAAGATATGAAGATACGACAGTAAAATCGAGCTCTGCAGTTAAAGTGCCTGAAATTATTTGGGAAGGTAACAACGATTTTAACGTATCAGTACCAGCTGGTGCACAATCAGAAATTGTTTCTTTTGAAGAGAGCTACAGTCACTTCTTACCAAACTTTGATTTTGACATTGAAGTGGTTGAAAACGTCATTGCACGTTTTTCTTACAGCCAAACCATTGCTCGTGCTAATTACAACAACTTGGCATCATCTTCTTCGGTCTCTGGTCAATCATCGCCAACACTACTGAGTGCGTCAGCACGAGCAACGTCAGGTAACCCTGCGTTAAAACCACTTGAATCAAGCAACATTGACTTGTCAGTTGAATACTATTTTGACGACGCAAGTTATGTCTCTATTGGTTACTTCGATAAAAGCGTTAAAAACTTTATAGGTAACAAGCAAGTTGTTGAAAATGTGTTAGGTATTCGAGATGCTACTGCCGGCCCACGTGCCGAAGCAGCCTTAGCTGAGTTAAATAGATTAGGTATTCCAGTAAGTGATACCAACTTATTTAACATGGTTGCAGCAATGGAAAATAACATTGATTTTGATTCATTAACTGATGAAGAATTTGAGCAACAATATGACATTCATGCCAATGCAGATGATCCATTAACACAATTTACTAACGCTAAACCTGATAACAGCCGTAAAGCAAATATTGACGGCTTCGAATTTGCACTTCAACACTTCTTTGGTGACAGTGGCTTTGGTTTCCAAGCGAACTACACCTTAGTAAATGGTGATGTTGAATTTGATTTATCAGCAGATCCAACAGTCACGCAATTTGCCCTTGTTGGTTTAAGTGATACCGCTAACTTAGTTGCTCTTTATGAAAAAGACGGCTTGCAAGCACGTATTGCTTATAACTGGCGTGATGACTTCCTTGATACCACAACTCAATACAACAATGAGCCAGGTTTCACTGAAGCAGTATCGCAAATTGATTTCAATGTCTCTTACGACGTCAATGAAGACTTATCGATATTCTTTGAAGGTATAAATATCACCGAAGAAAATCAACGTCGTCATGGCCGAAGTGACAGACAGCTTTGGAATCTTGACCAATTAGGCGCACGTTACGCAATTGGCGCACGTTACGCTTTTTAAGCTAGCCTAAAATAAAAAGCCGCCTAAACGCGGCTTTTTATTTCATCATTAATCACATAGCATTATATTAGAAAGCAAATGGCTTTCGATAGCAGCCTATTCCTAACTTTAAATGAAGTGTAAAGTCTTATGGATAACCCAATAAAAAAAATTGTTGTTGTTGGTGGCGGTTCAGCGGGTTGGTTAACTGCTGGCACTATCGCAGCCGAACATTGTAGCGCCGCCGGCAGTACAATTGAAGTTGTGTTAATTGAATCGGCCAATATCCCAACTATTGGCGTTGGCGAAGGCACTTGGCCTTCCATGCGTAATACCTTGGATAAACTTGGCATTAAAGAAATAGACTTTCTACTGCAATGTGACGCTTCATTTAAACAAGGCTCTAAATTTATTAATTGGCAATCTTCCGAGCAAGAAAGCCACTACTACCACCCATTTATGACGCCAGAAGGCTATGGACATATTGACCTTCATGCGAGCTGGCAAGCGCAATATCATCAACAAGGTTTTGCAGATACGGTCAATATTCAAAGCCATATTTGCGAAAAAAACTTAGCTCCTAAACAGCTGGCGACGCCTGATTATGCCGCGGTAACCAATTACGGTTATCATTTAGATGCGACAAAATTTGCACAATTATTACAGCGCCATTGCACCAGCAAACTCAACGTTCGTCACATTATTGATGACGTAACCGCTATTGAATCACAACAAAATGGTGATATTGCTGCCATCATCAGCAAAGAACACGGCAAAATTTCAGGTGACCTATTTATTGACTGCACCGGCTCAGCCGCACTGCTAATTGGTCAACATTATGAAGTGCCACTCATCGAAAAGCGCGATATTTTATTTAACGACAGCGCCCTTGCCGTGCAAGTGCCTTATGACAATGACGAAGTTGCCATTGCATCCACCACCAATTCTACCGCGCAAAGTGCGGGCTGGATTTGGGATATCGCCCTACCAACAAGACGTGGCGTTGGTTACACCTTTTCAAGTAAACACATTGACGACCATGCCGCTAAAGCTGAACTTTGCGCCTATTTAGCACAAAGTATTGGCGAAGAAAAAGCACAAAATCTTGTTGATGAAAGTGTCAGAAAAATCACCTTTACTCCAGGTCATCGAGAAAAATTTTGGCATAAAAACTGTGTCGCCGTTGGCATGGCAGCAGGATTTCTCGAACCATTAGAAGCCTCAGCGCTAGCATTAATTGAATTATCAACCACCATGATTTGCGAAGAATTGCCAGTAACTCGTTCGCATATGGATATTATTGGAGAGCGTTTTAATGATCGCTTTGAATATCGCTGGCAGCGCATTATCGAGTTTTTAAAATTACATTACGTGATCAGCGACCGAGAAGACAGTGCCTATTGGCGCGACAACAAAGCTGCGCAAAGTATTCCCAAACGACTGACTCAGCTACTTGAGCTTTGGCAGCATCAGCCACCAAGTCGTTATGATTTCATTCAAAATGAAGAAGTCTTTCCATCGGCAAGTTATCAATATGTATTATACGGCATGAGGTTTAATACCCAACAAAGACCAAATAAAAGACGCATTGAAAACCATCATATTGCCCAGCAGTTATTTACCAAAGTGCAACAGAAAAAAGACCAATGCATCGCCGGTTTACCTAGTAATAGAGAGTTGCTCAAGCAGCTTTCATCAAGAGTGAGGAAGTAATCATGTCAGGAAAAATTCAAAATGTCGTCATCGCTGGCGGTGGCACAGCAGGTTGGATGGCAGCCGCAGCTCTTGCAAAACTGATTGGCAAATCAATTAATGTAACCTTAGTTGAATCTGATGCCATCGGCACAGTTGGTGTTGGCGAAGCGACAATTCCGCCGATTAAAACCTTTCATAAATTGCTTGGTATTAACGAACAAGAAGTGATGCGCGCAACACACGCGACCTTTAAACTCGGCATAAAGTTTGAAGACTGGAAGCAAGTTAACAGCGATTATATTCACTCTTTTGGCGTAACAGGTAAAGAGTGTTGGGCGGGTGAATTTCATCACTTTTGGCTCGACAGTCTAAACCGAGGCATAGATTCAAAATTTGGTGATTACTGTTTTGAGCTACAAGCGGCAAAAGCGGGTAAGTTTGCCTTAGATCAGCAAGCACCGCTTAATTTTGCTTACCATCTTGATGCAACTTTGTACGCAGAATACCTAAAAGGCTTCAGCCAAAAATTAGGTGTTAAGCGCATTGAAGGCAAAATTAGCGAAGTTACCAAAGACAGTGAGACTGGCAATATAGCGTCGTTAACGTTAGCTTCTGGAGAACAAGTTTCTGGCGACTTATTTATCGACTGCACCGGATTTGCTGGGCTATTAATCGAACAAGCACTGCACACAGGTTATGACGATTGGTCACATTGGTTACCATGCGACAGCGCCATTGCAGTGCAAACCAAATCAATCGCGCCTGCAGTACCTTATACGCGCTCTATTGCACACCCAAGTGGTTGGCAGTGGCAAATTCCATTACAAAACCGTGTTGGCAATGGTTTAGTGTATTGCAGTAAATACATGAGCGACGATGAAGCACTTGATACGCTATTAACCAATATCAGTGGTGAAACCATTACCGAGCCGCGCGTCATTAAATTTAAAACCGGTCGCCGCCGCAAAGGTTGGAACAAAAACTGTGTGGCACTAGGTTTATCAAGTGGTTTTATTGAACCTTTAGAGTCAACCAGTATCCATTTAATTATGTCTGGAATTATACGCTTATTGCGTCTGTTTCCTTTTAATGGGCTTGAACAATCATTAATTGATGAATACAACAGTAAGCTTGATTCAGAATTAAATGCTGTACGCGACTTTATTATATTGCATTACAAAGTGACCAACAGAGACGACAGTAAATTCTGGCAGCACTGTGCAAGCGCAGAAATTCCTGAGTCGCTGCAACACAAAATTCAGTTATTTAAAGAAACTGGGCGAGTATTTTTAGACGACGGCGATGTCTTTAGAGTCGACTCATGGACGCAGGTGATGTTTGGTCAAGGGTTGCATCCTAAGCAGTACCACCAAATCGCCAATATCATGAACGATAAAGAACTAAATAATTTCTTATCGGGGTTAAAAAATGCAATTTCAACCGCTGTTGAACGATTACCAGAACACAGCGAATTTTTAGATAAATACTGTAAATCAAATAGTTAAACGTTTGAGGTAAGTTAAGACATTGACTTACCTTAATAACGATTAACGTTTAAATTAGCAAACTTTAATGTAAGCGCTTACAACTCTTTGAAATATAAGAAACTAACTTTTAGCAGTAAATGCATGCGCTTATAACACTTAACAACAGGTATTCAAGTTAACATGGCAAAATTATCATTACCCCTAAACTCTCCAATGCTGGCAAAAGATTTCCTTTACGGGGTTGCTACTGCTTCTTTTCAAATAGAAGGTGGCATAGAGCACCGACTACCTTGCATTTGGGATACTTTTTGCGCAACGCCCGGCAAAATTGCAGATGCCTCAGACGGTGCCATTGCCTGTGATCACTTTAACAAATGGCAAGAAGATATAGATCTTATCGAAAGCTTAGGCGTAGATGCTTATCGACTTTCTGTTTCTTGGCCGCGCGTAATGACTGAACAAGGCGAACTAAACCCAGCAGGTATTGAGTTTTACTTGGATATTTTAAAGCGCTTAAAAAGCAAAAATATCAAAGCATACGTTACTTTATACCACTGGGATTTACCACAGTATTTGGAAGACAATGGCGGTTGGTTAAATCGCCAAACGGCTTTTAGCTTTGCCGAATATGCCGACAAAATCAGCCAAGCGTTTGGCGATTTAGTGCATAGTTACGCCACGTTAAATGAACCGTTTTGCAGTGCATTTTTAGGTTATGAAGTTGGCGTTCATGCCCCCGGCATTGTCGGTAAAGAGTTTGGACGAAAAGCAGCGCATCATTTATTGCTAGGCCATGGTCTTGCAATGAAAATATTGCAAAAAAACTGCCCAAATGCGCAAAACGGCATCGTACTCAACTTCACTCCTTGTTATAGCAATAGCGACAGTGAAGCCGATATTAAGGCAACCAAATTTGCCGACGACTATATTAATCAGTGGTACATCAAACCGTTAATCGATGGTGCTTACCCTGACATTATCGATCAATTACCTAAAGCTCATCAGCCAGATATTCTGCCCGGTGATATGGAAATCATTCAACAGCCACTCGACTTTTTAGGGATAAATTATTATACCCGAATGATTTATCAAGCCGATGAAAATGAGCATTACGCAGAAATGCCGGTACCTGAACCACGCACAGATATTGGCTGGGAAATTTATCCACAAGCCTTTACTGATGTTTTAGTCAGTTTAAACAACACCTATACCCTGCCCCCTATTTTTATCACTGAAAATGGTGCAGCAATGGCTGATAAATTCGTCGATGGTGAAGTTGATGATCAAGACCGTATTGATTACTATCAAGGACACTTAAATGCCGTAGACAATGCCATAAGCCAAGGTGTTAATGTTAAAGGCTATTTTGCTTGGAGCTTGATGGATAATTTTGAATGGGCAGAAGGTTATTTAAAACGCTTTGGCATTGTTCATGTTGATTATCAAAGTCAACAACGCACCATTAAAGCCAGTGGTTTAGCGTATCGAAATTTAATCAGCCAACGTTAATGACGTACACATAGGTAATGTAATGAATACACTCCCGTTTAAAGAAAAAGTTGGCTATGCCATGGGCGATGCAGCCGCCAATTTAGTATGGCGCGGAGCACTTGCTTACCTTGCCGTATTTTATACCGACACTTTTGGTTTAACGGCCGCAGCAGCGGCTATGCTGTTTTTGGTGGTACGTTTATCTGATGGTGTTACCGACATCATCATGGGCATGATCGCCGATCGTACCTCAACCCGCTGGGGCAGCTTTCGCCCTTGGATCTTATGGTCAGCACCATTTTTAGCCTTATTTATGGTGCTGTGTTTTACCACACCAGATATTTCATATACCGGCAAACTCATTTATGCCTATGTCACCTATATTGGCTTAACCTTAGTCTATACCATCAATAATGTGCCCTATTCTGCCTTAATGGGCGTAATGACCGAAAGCGACAGCGAGCGCACAAATTTATCGGGTTTTCGATTTGCTGGTGCGTTTGCTGGTGGTTTATTGGTGATGGGATTTTTACCTGACTTAGTCGCTTATTTTGGTCAAGGCGACGATGCAACCGGCTATCAATACACTATGTATTTGTTTGCGGTTCTGTTGATGATTTTATTATGGCTAACCTTTGCAAGTACCAACGAGCGTATTGTGCCTGTGGTTGATAATAGTAGTAATTTAAAAACAGAGTTGGCAGATTTAACCAAAAACCTGCCCTTTATTATCTTGCCACTACTTTCTGCTACCTTATTTTTTTACTACCGTGAGATCTACAGCGGCATTTTCTTTTTCAGCGTAATGTTTGCGATGTGGGTAGTGATCAAAAAACTTATTCACAAACCGAAAGAAAACCTCAGTCACTCGCAGCTTGATATGGTTGACTTACTTACCAATAAGCCTTGGCTCATTTTATTAGGCATGGGCTTTTTAACCATGATGTTCAATGGCATTAAATATGGTGTTATCGCTTATTACTTTAAGTACCATGTCGGTGACGAATTATTAACAGGTAAGTATTTTATTGCCTTATTAGTTGTGTCGATACTTGGTGCACTCGCTACCAGTTATCTCGCCGATAAAATTGGTAAACGCGCATTATTTATCTGGGCACTATTGCTAAGTGGCTTTTTTACCGCGGGTTTTTACTGGATACCCGCAGGCGATGTTACCAGTATTTTTGTATTGGGCTGTGCCGCTGAATTTTTTGCCGCCATGATGCCAACCTTATTTTTTACCATGCTAGGCGACGCCGCTGACTATTCAGAATGGAAAAATGGTCGTCGCGCAACCGGGCTTATTTATTCTGCGGGAACATTTGTTCAGAAAACTGGGGGCGGATTCGCCGGCGCTTTGGTATTAGTTGTTTTGGCCAATTACGGCTACAACGGAATGGACAAAGACACAATAACTAATGCATTACCAGGTATGCAATTATTGATGAGCTGGATCCCAGCAGCGTTTTCTTTTGCAGGTGCTGCACTAATGGTATTTTATCCATTAACCAGTGAACAAAATTTAAAGATCACAACAGAGCTAGTTTCGCGCAGAAATGATATTGCATTAGCTTAGCGGCGAGTGGTCTTTCGGTCTTACATCTGGTTTACAGTAGACACGAAATATCAACCGCGCCGAGTTTTAACAAATATTGCAATCATGTTAGAATTTGCTCTTTTTTCACTCTTAACGAATGATTGCGCATATTTAGGAAGGCCATGGCGACCATATACGAAGTTTCAAAACTTGCAGGTGTTTCACTAGCTACTGTCTCTCGAGTCATGAATAATAATGCGCGCGTTAGTGAAAAAACCAAAAAGAAAGTGCTCTGTGCAATGGATGAATTAGGCTATCGCCCCAACTCTATTGCTCAATCACTTGCTTCAAATCGCACCAACTGTGTCGGTATATTAGTCTCTGAATTATGCGGTCCTTTCTTTGGGCAAATGATGGCAGGCATCGAATCAGAACTTAGAGCCGCAGGTAAACATGTTGTGATTACCACAGGTCATAGTGAAACCGGTGACGAAGAAGAGAAAGAAAAAGACGGTATTGAATTTCTGCTAAGTCGTAATTGCGATGCAATAATTTTGCACGTTGAAGCCATCGATGATAATTACTTATTGGAACTATCTAAAGGCAAAACCCCAGTTTATTTAATGAGCCGCCTAGTCAAAGGTATGGAGCAAAACTGCATCAGTTTAAATAATGAATTAGGTGGCTATTTAGCGACAAAATCGTTAATTGAACGAGGGCATAAAGAGATTGCTTATATTGCAGGACCTCAGTTTAAATCTGATGCTCAATGTCGATTTTTAGGGCATAAACGCGCTTTGGAAGAAAATGATATTTCCTTCAATGAGAGCCTGTTTTATATCGGAGACTTTAAAGAAACCGGCGGTAAAGATGGCGTTAAATATTTCATCAATAACAAACAGTCATTTACGGCATTAGTATGCGCGAATGATGAAATGGCCTCTGGTGCAATGACTTACGCTCGCGAACACGGTTATTCATTACCAAAAGATTTATCGATAATCGGTTTTGATAACATTATTTTCGCCCGCTACATTTATCCTAAATTAACCACCATAGACAACCCCGTAAATGAAATGGGGCATATGGCGGCAAAATTAGTATTAAAAGATATTTATCAGCAAAAAAACCAAGTCATCACTCATGCATTTGAGCCGACGGTGATCATACGTGATTCGATAACAACTCTTCGCTCATAAGCCCATTAACGCATAGTCAAACAGGCAAGTTATTGCCCAAAATATATCATTTAATACTTACTATGCAGGATCGAAGCTTTTATCGGGTTCATCCGCTAAGCTTCGACAAATATCAGTAAACGATGACACATTATTGTGAAATACCGAGATTAGCGCAGGATCAAATGCTCTACCCGATTCATTCTCAATATAATCAATCGCCTGAGGTATTTCCCACGCTTTTTTATAAGGTCTTTGGGTCGTAAGGGCATCAAATACATCGGCAATCGCGGTAATGCGCCCTTCAATCGGAATAGACTCTCCTTGCAATTTATTTGGATAACCTGTCCCATCCCAACGTTCATGATGGCTATAAGCAATGCTTTGCGCCATTTGAATTAGCACAGAGCTGTTGCCGCCAATAAGTTCATGACCAAAGTTGGTGTGTTGATTCATTATGCTGCGTTCTAACTGGTCAAGGCGAGCTGGTTTTAATAAAATTTTATCCGGAATACCTATCTTGCCAATATCATGCAATGGCGCTGCTTGTTCAATCATGGTGACAAGCTCATTGGGCAAACCGTAACCTTCTGCTAATACGCGCGCGTATTTACCCACTCTTAATACATGCCGACCAGTATCATCATCTTTTAATTCACCAGCTAGCGCTAAGCTATATAGTAAACACTCAATAGAGTGATCAAGCTCTTCAGTACGTTTTTTAACGGCGCGCTCTAGTTCATCTGTACTTTGCTGATGAATCAAATAACTTTGTCTGATTTTAAGTAAGTTTTTCACCCGCAAAATAACTTCAACTTGATCAAAGGGCTTATTTAAAAAATCATTCGCACCTTGTGTTAATGCTTTATTACGCGTGGTTACGCCTTGCACTCCAGTAATAATCAATATCGGTAGCTGATCCGCATTAAATTGACGTCGTACAGCTTTCATCACTTCAAAGCCGCTAAGGTGTGGCATTTCAAGGTCAAGCAGAATTAAATCAACAGTATTATTTTGAAGTGTATGCTCAATTTTTCTTGGATCAGTAACAGTGGTAATGTTTGTCGTTACTTGCTCAGAAACTAATTTAGTCAATATTAATGAATTAGTGATTGAATCATCACATATTAGAACGTGTAAGTTTTTAAAATTATCCATAATATAGTTAAACTCATCCCAGAAATAATTGCATGTATACGATTATTTCATTACTACCTTGTTTAAAAAATGCAGCATCATTTTTTGAATGATTATTTATGTATCGACCTTAAACATTCACTTTAAGATGGATATCACCATTTAATTATAGACAGCAATTTTTACTGTGGAAAAAAACTTTTAAATTTATTTATTTTCCAAACAACAACAAAAATCCAGATGAATAATTTTTGATTATCGTAGGCTAAGTTCACAAAAGCGAGCTGTAACAATAGTCACAAGCAAAAAACAATACAATAAAGAACAGTAACTTATAAATAAATATTGTACATACGTGCTTTTATATATTGACTTTTATAAATAATGAATAAATTTCATCTATAGAGCGTTGATAAGTCACAATTTCTGTTTATACTTTAATCACTGGCAAAAAAAACTCTAATAATCGCGTCATAAAAAATTCATACATTGATAATATTTTATTCAAATAATTTAGCTAATTTAGACACACTTTAAAATTTAGCTTACATCTGTAAAGCTGAATATTATTTATCAAATACTCTTTGTAGCAAGAAACTTAAGGAAAAGAAGTCATGTTAACTAAGCGCTTTTTTAAGACCAAAAATGAAACTGAAATTACCTTTGAGCACCCAGGTGAAATCGATAATCAAGTGGAGCTGATCGCCGAATTTAATGATTGGCAACCACTGGCAATGACCTACAGTAAAAAACACAAAGCATTTCGTGCCAAAGTACGCTTACCCAAAGATACTGACTTTCAATTTCGCTACCTAGTTAATAATGAAATTTGGCAAAACGACCACCAAGCTGATCGCTATTTATTAAATAGCTTTGGCACTGATAACTCTGTTGTTTCTACGTCGCAAGCTTAGACGTAGTTATGGATGAAAAAAGCAAACTTTGCTACTTGCAAGGTATAGGCTTAGAGTACGTCGATTATCAAGGGAAACAGCAAATAATTGCTCAAGAAATTAGAGATCAATTATTAATTGCTTGCGGACATCAATTAGAAACTAACTCTGTTAATCAAGCAATTGAAGATCTTGACGCTTTACCTTGGCTAGACGTATTGCCAAATATTCAAGCCGTTAATGAAGACAGTTGCAGTATAAAATTGCGCTTTGCACCGCACCTTATTAAGCAGAGCTTTACCTGGAAAATTCTCAACCAAGCACAGCAAGTTATTGACCAAGGCCAAGCGCTCGCCAATACACTAGATGAAAGTGGTCATTACTTTTATCAGCAGCAACGCTTTAGTGAACGCCTACTTAAACTTGAGCATTTACCAGCCAACTATTATCAATTAGAGGTTGAGCTTTTAAATAGTACATATACAGGTGAGCTGATATGTCGCCCAGCCCAGTGTTACAACCCGATAAAAGATGACAAAGTTTGGGGTGTATCGGTACAACTTTATAGCGTAAAAAGCACAGATAATTTTGGTATCGGCGATTTTAACGATCTCAAAATGCTGATCAGTATGAGCGCAAAAGCAGGGGCTGATTATATTTTACTAAACCCGCTACATAAGCTTTTTCAGCACTCACCTGAGCGCGCCAGCCCATATAGTCCAAGCGATAGAACTCAACTAAACCCGCTTTATATTAGCCCAAGATTAAGTGAAGACTTTGAAGAAGTCGACGTTAGTATTAATACTGATGAACCCTTTATTGACTATCAAGCAGTCAGTACCGAGAAGCACGCCATATACATTCAAATGTATAAATCTTTTTGCACACATCACTTAGAACACAATACCGCTCGTGCACAGCAATTTAGCAGCTTCAAAGCTAAGCACCATGCATGGCAATTAACAAACTTTAATTACTATTTACAATGGCAAGCGCATCAGCAATTGGAATATTGTCAGCAATTTTGCCTGCAATTAAAGATGAAAATTGGCTTAATGCTCGATTTAGCGGTCGGTTGCTCACCCGATGGTGAAGAGTATGATCGCAACCAAGCTTTATTTGCTAATAAAGTGAGTATTGGCGCACCACCTGATCCAATTGCTCTCGATGGACAAAATTGGGGATTACCTGCGCCGAACCCAACACAATTAAAGTTACATCAATACAAACCCTTTATTTCTTTGCTTAGAGCAAATATGAAACATTGCGGCGCATTACGTATCGACCATGTCATGGGCTTATTGCGTTTATGGTGGTGTATTCAATACCAAGAGCAGCAACATGGTTGTTACGTCTATTATCCCTTTGAAGACTTAGTTGCTATTTTAGTGTTAGAAAGCCAGCTAAATTCCTGCTTAATTGTCGGCGAAGACTTGGGCATTGTGCCACCAGAAGTGATAACTAGCATGGCTAAAAATCACATTTTTGGTAATGACATTTTTTACTTTGAAAAAAACACTGATGGTAAATTTAAGCAGCCGCAAGAGTATCGACAAAATGCGCTGTTAATGATTGCAAACCACGACGTTCCACCATTTTTTGCTTGGTGGCAGACTGACGATTTACAAATAAAAAACAACTATCAATTGTTTAGCCAGCCACAACAGTACAGTGAAGCGTTAGCGCAGCGAGAGCAAGACAAACAACACCTTATTCAATGGTTAGGTAATGGTGATATAACCGACACTAGCCAAAGCATATATCAAGCTGTTGCGATAAAACTTGCAACGGCTGCAAGCACCTTATTTTGTCTGCAAATCGAAGATCTTGAAGGCAATACCACGCCAGTTAATATTCCCGGAACCGACAAAGAATACCCAAACTGGAGTCGACGTTTGAATCAGCCGTTAAGCAAGACCTTTGCACAAACTAAGTTGTTTGACTCAATTAATTTAGGAAGATTACATGCCAAAGAACAATCAAGTAACCACAACCTCGCTACCTGATTATTTTCATTTTGCTGAGGCATTAGAAAATGCCTGCTTCGAAGATATTTTTAGTTTTCTTGGTGCCCATCTGAACGATGATGGTACCGTGTGTTATCGCGTTTTCTTTCCAGAAGCAGAGCAAGTCACCTTGCTAATTAACAACCAAGAATTTTTATTTTCTCGTTACCAGTTAACCCACTTATTTTATCTTGAACTACCAAAAACCGAGCACTATCGCGATTACCAACTTAAAGTGCAATACGCCAAAGTCACCGTTACTCAATACGATTGTTATGCCTTTGACTCGACTTTAGATTTAGATGCGATGTATTTATTTAATGAAGGTACGCTCGCGCATGCACATCATCACTTAGGCGCGCAAAAATTAGTGGTTAATGGTGTAACGGGTGTTCGTTTTGCGGTTTGGGCACCAAATGCAAAGTCGGTATCAGTCGTCAATGATCTTAACCATTGGGATGCAAGATGTCATGTGATGCGCAAACACCCGGGCTCTGGTGTTTGGGAATTATTTATTGCCGATGTAGACTTAGGTGAAAACTACAAATACAGCATTTTAACCCATACCCATCAACGCTTAGAAAAAGCCGATCCGTTTGCTTTTCAAATGCAGCTACCGCCTCATACAGCATCGGTTACCAGTGAATTAGCTAAAGCACGGCCAACTCAAACAGAGAGCGCGGTGATCAACCAAGTTGACCAAGCCATTAGTATTTACGAGGTACATTTAGGTTCATGGCGCCGTATTCCAGAGCAAGGTAATCGCTACTTAAATTATCGCGAATTAGCTGAACAACTTATTCCTTATGTGGTTGAGCTAGGTTTCACCCATATTCAGCTAATGCCAATTACTGAATACCCGTTTGATGGCTCTTGGGGTTACCAGCCGATTGGTATGTTTTCGCCTACTCATAGATTTGGTTCAATTGACGACTTCAGCTTTTTTGTTCAAGCAGTAAAAGCTGCTGGCTTAGGTTTATTGGCTGACTGGGTACCTGCACATTTTCCTTCTGATCCTCATGGCTTAGCAACGTTTGACGGCAGCCATTTATTTGAACATGCCGACAGCCGACAAGGTTACCACCCTGATTGGCAAACTCATATTTACAACTACGATCGCGCAGAAGTTCGTAGTTATTTATTATCTAACGCAACTTTTTGGATAGAAAATTTCCAATTAGACGGGCTTAGAGTCGATGCTGTCGCCTCGATGCTTTATTTAGATTACAGCCGTGAAGAAGGTCAATGGTTGCCGAACAAATATGGCGGCCGTGAAAATTTAGCCGCAATTAGTTTACTACAACAAATTAACCAATCTTTATATCAAAATAATCCCGACATTATGATGGTTGCGGAAGAGTCAACCTCGTGGCCAGGTGTCACGCAATTAACCACCAATGGCGGTTTAGGTTTTGGCTATAAATGGAATATGGGTTGGATGAATGACAGCTTATCTTATATGAGCAAAGATCCCATATATCGACAACATCATCATCATGAAATGACCTTTTCGATGATTTATGCCTATAGCGAAAACTATATTTTGCCGCTAAGTCACGATGAGGTTGTGCACGGCAAAGGTTCACTAATTAATAAAATGCCGGGCGACGATTGGCAAAAATTTGCCAATTTACGTGCTTATTATGGGTTTATGTGGGCGCATCCGGGCAAAAAACTCCTATTTATGGGCTCAGAGTTTGCGCAATACCACGAGTGGGATCATGATCATTCTCTCGACTGGCATTTGCTTGATACGCCAAAGCACCAAGGTGTTAAAAAGTTAATCACTGACTTAAATGGCCTTTATAAAAACTACCCAGCATTGCACCAGTGCGACAATAACGAGCGCGGTTTTTCTTGGGTCGATCAAAATAATCATCAACAAAGTATTTTCAGTTTTGTTCGATACGACCGCGAACATAAAACCAAAGTTATCTGCATTAGCAACATGACACCAAACGTTCATCATCATTTTGAATTGGGCGTACCAGAGGCCGGTGCTTATCAGGTTATTTTAAATACCGATAGCGCCAAATATGGCGGCAGTGATATTGCGCCAGAAAATATAATTAAGGTCTTTCCTAAAGACAATCATGGTTTTAGTCATAGTATTTCTCTTACTATTGCGCCACTGGCCAGTTATTACTTGTTGAGTATTGCTGATGAACACTAACATCAGCGCATCACAAGGTCATGGTTTTACCTTAGGCGCAAGTCGCGAGGGGGAAAATACCAACTTTGCTATTTATTCTTCTACCGCTAAAAAGATAGAACTCTGTTTGTACGACCAAAACGGCGACAATGAAATTGCGCGTTTTGCTATGCATCAAGGCGAACAAGCCATTTGGCATATTGAGCTAAGCGGCATAGGTGATCATCAAATTTACAGTTATTATGTTTATGGCGATTACCTGCCCGAACAAGGTGTTTGGCACGATCCAACCCAACCACTATTAGACCCTTACGCAAGAAAAATACACGGTCAGTTCTGTTGGTCGCGCGGCATTTTAGAAGAAGATGAAGAAAAATACTGGTTAAAACCGACACCACCAAAGGCAGAAGTTAGCCATATTGATAAGTACCAAGGGGTTCGTCCGAACATTCCTTGGCACAAGATGTTTATTTACGAATGTCATGTTAAAGGCACGACGCAATTATTCCCCGATATCAAAAATAGCGTGCGGGGTAAATTTCTCGGCTTAGCGGACCCTAGTTTTATTAAGCATCTAAAAAATCTTGGCATAACCGCAATCGAATTATTGCCTAGCCAGTATTTTATTAGTGAAGAGTTTATCGTTAACAAAGGCTTATCGAATTATTGGGGCTACAACACATTAAACTTTTTTGCCCCACACCCTGACTATTTAGTTGCCGATGATGTACGCGAGTTTCAGCAAATGGTCGCTGCGTTTCATCAAGCGGGTATCGAAGTTATTTTAGATGTGGTTTATAACCATACCGCAGAAGGCAACAATTTAGGGCCAACCCTATCGTTTCGGGGTATCGACAATAGTTATTACCGCGTACACAAAGAAAAACCAAGCGAATACATCAATGATACTGGCTGTGGCAATACGGTCGATATTACCACGCCAGCGACATTACGTTTGGTGATGGACAGTTTGCGCTATTGGGTTGAATACATGGGCGTTGATGGTTTTCGCTTTGATTTAGCCACTATATTAGGGCGAAAATACGCTGGCTACCGAACCAACTTAGCGTTCTTTCAAACTATCAACCAAGATCCCGTTTTAAGCCGCGCAAAAATGATCGCAGAACCTTGGGATATAGGTCCTGGCGGCTACCAACTCGGTGCGTTCGCCGCCCCATGGCGTGAATGGAACGACCAATACCGCGACGCTGTGCGTCAATTTTGGCGTGGTGACAACTTCCAATTACCAGTATTTGCTAAACATTTTCATGGTTCGGGTTATTTATTTGAAGGCAATAACCGCCCGGTCAGTTCAGGTATTAATTTTATTACCGCTCACGATGGTTTTACCCTCAATGACTTAGTTTCATATCAAGACAAGCATAACTATGCTAACGGCGAAAATAACCGCGACGGCCACAGTGACAACTTATCTCACAATTGGGGAGTTGAAGGTGAAACTGACGATAACGCTATAAATGCTTTGCGTCTCACCATGCAAAAAAATCTACTGCTCAGTTTAGCCTTGTCACAAGGTGTGCCGATGATCTGCGCCGGCAGTGAAGTAGCACATTCACAATCGGGAAACAACAATGCCTATTGCCAAGACAACAAAATAGGCTGGATTGATTGGCAAAAAGACGGGCAAGCGCCAGAGCAGCACCCCCTTTACCAGTTTATTCAAACAGTATTTTCATTGCGTAAAGAAATGAGCTTTTTTCAACAAGAGCACTTTATTCATGATGATGATGAACGCTTTGATCTGCAATGGCTCAATAGCCAAGCGAATGCGATGAGCGACGGTGACTGGCAACAAGGCGACAATCACCACCTTGGTTACTTGATCACCGATAAAGTTGAAAAACAGTCGATGTTAGTGCTCTTTAATGCCAGTGCTAGTGACTTGTTATTTTCACTACCGAGTAATCAAAAATTATGGCAGCTACGCATCGACACCAGTAGCGTCGAACAAACAGAAATTATATTCCCAAGTGCTTGCGGTATTACCGTTAAAGCACATTCTAGTTGTGTGTTATCTAGCACTGAACAGGAGATCGACTATGAGTAATGATGTAAAGAAAAAGGCTAAAGTGAGCAACTTACCTAAAGCAAAAAGTTTTAGTGAAAAATCTCTCGCTGATGATTTAGGTCATCACTTTTATTACACCTTAGGCAGAGATCAACTCACTGAGTCTCATCATTATTTATTTCAGGCGCTAGCTTATACCGTGCGCGACCGCTTGGTAGCAAAGTGTAGAAAAACGCTACATGCTCGTGCCGCTGAGCCAAGTAAACAAGTCGCTTATTTATCATTAGAATTTTTGATGGGCCGCGCATTAAGTAATGCTATTTTAAATCTAGACCTCGAGGATGATGTTAGCCAAGCATTGCAACAATATGGCTGCGACTTAGAATCGCTTAGCGAAGCTGAACACGATGCCGGTCTAGGTAATGGTGGTCTTGGTCGTTTAGCTGCTTGTTTTTTAGATAGCTGTGCCAGCTTAGCATTGCCCGTTACCGGTTACGGTATTCGCTATGAATACGGCATGTTTAATCAAAGCATTAATAATTGCCAACAAATTGAGCAACCCGACAATTGGTTACGCGAAGGCCATCCGTGGGAAATATCTGCACCTGAGCAAAGCCAGCGAGTGAAGTTTTTTGGTCACGTAGAAACCCATAAAGATAAAAATGGTCGTGTGCATCGCGTATGGGTAAATAGCCAAGACGTACTTGCTGTACCTTATGATGTGCCTGTTCCCGGATATCAAAATGATGTCGTGAATACACTTAGATTATGGAAGTCGGAAGCCACTGACGAGTTTGATCTTGAAGAGTTTAACGCCGGCAGTTACACCGAAGCGGTAGCGAAGAAAAACCTTGCCGAACAAATTACTATGGTGCTCTACCCTAACGATGCCAGTGAAAATGGTAAAGAATTACGCTTGCGTCAGCAGTATTTCCTTTGTTCTGCAACGCTACAACATATTCTGTCGCAGTGGGTACAAAAACATGGCAACAACTTCGACAAATTCCATGAATTTCAGGTTTTCCAATTAAACGATACTCACCCAAGCATTGCTGTGCCTGAGTTAATGCGTTTGTTAATGGATGACTATGAACTGTCTTGGGACGACGCATGGCAAGTAACCAGTCGCTCTATGGCGTATACCAATCATACCTTGTTACCGGAAGCCCTAGAGAAATGGTCAACTGCCTTATTTGAATACTTATTGCCACGCATTTTAGAAATTATTTACGAAATCAACGCGCGATTTTTAACGCAAGTAACATATCAATGGCCGGGCGATGTTGAAAAGCAACGCGCAATGTCAATTATTGAAGAAGGGCCATCACCACAAATTCGCATGGCTTATTTAGCCATTGTCGGCAGTTATTCAGTCAATGGCGTTGCCGCACTGCATACGCAATTATTAACCAGTGGTTTATTTGCTGATTTTTACCAACTTTGGCCTGAACGGTTTAACAATAAAACCAATGGCGTAACACCAAGACGTTGGTTAAGTCATTGCAACCCAAAGCTTGCAGCCTTGATTACCGAGAAAATCTCTGATGGCTGGGTTGCTGACTTTTCACAAATAAAGCAATTACGCCATTACTTTGATGACAAAAAATTTATTGCTCAATGGCAGCAAGTTAAAACGGATAACAAAAAGCAATTAGCGGCATTAATTCAAAAAGAATGTAACGTTGAATTTGACCCTAGCATGATGTTTGACGTGCAAGTAAAACGCATTCATGAATACAAAAGACAATTGCTCAATATTTTGCATGTTATCCATTTATATGAGCGGGTACGTAACAACGAGCTAGAAGACTTTACTCCACGCTGCATTTTATTTGGTGGCAAAGCGGCGCCTGGCTACTTCATGGCTAAGCTTATCATTAACCTTATTTGCAATGTCGCCAAAGTTGTCAATGAAGATCCTGCATGCAAACCCTATTTACGGGTCGCATTTTTACCCAACTACAACGTAAGTGCCATGGAGGTTATCAGCCCTGCAACTGATTTGTCAGAACAAATCTCAACAGTGGGCAAAGAAGCTTCAGGCACTGGCAATATGAAATTTATGATGAATGGTGCCTTAACCATAGGCACCTTAGATGGCGCTAATATAGAAATTAGTGAAGCGGTTGGTTTAGAGAACTTTTTCTTATTTGGCGCACGTAGCGAGCAAGTCGCCGATATTCACGCACACTACCAACCACAAACCACGATTGATAATTCGCCCAATTTGCAACGTGTTTTGCAGTTACTTGCCAGTGGTCATTTTAATTTATTTGAACCAAACAAGTTTCAACCGCTGATTGATTCAATTAAAGACCCGAATGATCAATGGCTTACTGCTTATGATTTTGATAGCTATGTAGAAGCTCAAGAAAAAGCCAACATCGCTTATCAAGATCAACACTACTGGCAACAGTTAAGCATTTTAAATACCGCTGCCAGCGGCCAATTTTCCAGTGACCGAACCATCAGTCAGTACAATCAAGACATCTGGAAGCTTAGCAAAGGTTAACGCATTACATTTAAAAATATTGTCATACTTACGGAGAAGTTCACATGCCCAATTATCAAGACCGTTACATTAGTAACTTAACAAAAGAAACTTATGCTTTAATACTAGCCGGTGGCAAAGGCTCACGTTTACATGAATTAACCGACTGGCGTGCCAAACCAGCGATGTATTTTGGTGGCAAGTTTCGTTTAATCGACTTTCCACTATCAAATTGTGTTAATTCTGGCATCCGTCGTGTTGGTATTGCGACACAGTACAAATCGCACTCATTGATCCGTCACGTGAATCGCGGTTGGGGTCACTTTAAAAAAGAATTGGGTGAGTCAGTTGAAATTCTACCGGCATCTCAGCGCTGTGGCGACGAGTGGTATTGCGGTACAGCAGATGCGGTATTTCAAAATATCGACATTATCCGACACGAGTTACCTAAGTATGTGATGATCCTATCTGGCGACCATGTTTACCGTATGGACTATGGTGCATTAATTGCCAAACACGTTGAAACTGGCGCCGATATGACAGTATGTTGCATTGAAACTCCGGTAAAAGAAGCAGCGGGTACCTTTGGTGTAATGACGGTTGATGAAGATAATCGCGTGCGTCGCTTTGACGAAAAACCCGCTATTCCGAATTCGCTAATTAACAAACCCGACATCTGTTTAGCTTCAATGGGTAACTATGTTTTTAATACGGAATTTTTGTTTGAACAGCTTGAACGAGACGCTAAAAATGAACGTTCGGGCCGCGACTTTGGCCATGACATAATTCCATCAATAATCGAAAATCATAATGTCTTTGCTTTTCCATTTAGCGATCCGAATGCCGAATCTCAACCTTATTGGCGCGATGTCGGTACTTTAGATTCATTTTGGGAAGCCAATATGGATTTAGTATCACCTTCTCCACTGTTAGATTTATATGACAAAGAGTGGCCGATTTGGACCTATCAAGAACAACTTGCACCCGCTAAGTTTGTCTTTAACGACGAAGACCGTCGCGGTAGTGCCACCGATTCAACGGTATCAGCAGGCTGTATTATTTCAGGCGCAACCATTAACCGTTCTTTATTATTTTCCAATGTACATGCGCACTCATACAGCTCAATTGAAGAGTCAGTTATTTTACCTAACGTTATTATCGAGCGAAATTGTATCGTCAAACGCGCTATTTTAGACCGTGGTTGTGTTATTCCTGAAGGCTTATCAATTGGCGTTGATCATAAACAAGATGTTGCTAATGGCTTTAGAGTATCGAAAAACGGTATTGTTTTAGTGACTCGTGATATGCTTGTCGCCCTAGAAAAATTAAGTGCTGCCGAGCAAAATAATAGTAAAGCGTTAGCGTAGAAAAAGGAACAAGATGTTAAAACAGGTGTTAATGGTTGCCGCGGAAAATGATGTTATTCCCGGCGCTAAAGTAGGTGGTGTAGCCGATGTGGTGCGTGATGCACCACAGGCATTAGCCAAAAACAGTATCAATGTTGACGTCGTCATTCCTGATCATAATCACTATCATCAAGGTTTAGATGCTAGCCTAGTAGCGACTATCGATGTGCCTTTTCGAGGACAATTAACCTCAGCATCACTATACAAAGTTCATCATGGCGAGCAAGCAGGCATTAATCAATATGTCATTTGGCATCCTAGTTTTGATAACGATGGTAAGGTTTACCACCACGACCAAGACGGACGCCCGTTTGCTTTTGACGCGAATAAATTTGCCTTATTCTCTGCCGCCTTATGTGAATTTTTAAAGCATGATTTTATTAGCCGCCCTGATGTTATTCATTTGCATGATTGGCACGCAGCTATTGTCGCTGTTTTACTTGCCTTTGATCCTAACTATCAAAACCTTAGCAATATTAAACGCGTTTATACCGTGCACAATATTGCCCTGCAAGGGGTTAGGCCGCTTAACCAAGACGACTCAAGCTTAGAAGCTTGGTTCCCGCATTTAGCCTATCAAGGACAACTTATTTGCGACCCAATACATTTGCATTGCTTTAACCCAATGCGTGCCGGCATTACCTTGTCTGATAAAGTGCATGTTGTTTCACCAACTTATAGCCAAGAAGTGCAATTACCCAGTAATAATGCTTGCGGCTTTTATGGCGGGGAAGGCTTAGAAAACGACTTAAAGCAGGCGCAACAAGCGGATAAACTGGTCGGTATTTTAAACGGCTGTGAATACCCAGAAAGTACTACAGCCCCTATATCAATGTCACAATTTTTAGCGCAAGCAAGTCAATGCTTATTAGTGTGGGCAGCACAGTCAGCGCAATTACGCTCAACACATTTTATTGCTAGCGAGCGCATTCGCCAGTGGCAAAGCCAAGATGCACAGACAAGCCAAACGGTCACTGCGCCAGTAGTCACTAGTGTTGGTCGTTTAACCGAGCAAAAAGTAAGATTATTGACTGAGGCTGATAATCATCAACAAGTCATTAATAGCTTGCTTGATACATTAGCCAAGCATCAAGGGCGTTGTATTTTAATTGGTAGTGGTGATACGTATTTTGAAGAGCAACTCACCATAGCAATGGCCAAGCATAATAACTTTCTGTTTCTCAACGGTTTTGATTCTGAGCTTTCTTTAGCACTTTACCCGTTAGGGGACCTATTTTTAATGCCAAGCTCATTTGAACCATGCGGCATTAGCCAAATGTTAGCAATGCGTGTTGGTCAACCTTGTATCGTTAACCAAGTTGGCGGCTTAAAAGATACCGTGCAGCATTTAGAGACAGGGTTTAGCTTCTCTGGTGAGAATATTGAGCAGCAAAAAGACGCGTTACTGCAATGCTTTTCGCAAGCCTTAACGTTATTCAATGATGAGCCTAAGCACTTTCAGCAGATTGCTCAACAAGCGAAACACTGTCGATTTGATTGGCAGGCCAGTATTAGCCAATACCTCACTAAGCTCTATCAATAAGCTGTACCAATAAATTCTGGACAAAATTACCGCCATAAAAAAAAGCACCAAGACTTGGTGCTTTTTTTGTCTACATCATGTCAATTATTTGTTAACACGACGCGCCGCAAAACCGACTACACCTAAGGCAAAAATGGCTAACGTTGAAGGCTCTGGCACTGACGCAGCGGCAGAAACCAAGCTAATTGGACTTTGAGCATCACCAATATGCATAAAGTTTTTGCTTGAATCAGCAACAGTAAATTCTAAAGACGCTTCGCCGCCATTTTCAAAAAAGTATAATTCAATTGAATGCGTACCAACATCTAGGAACTGGCTGCCTTCAAAACGGCGCTCAGCATGTAAATTTGGATCATTAATCGTTAACAAACCATCAATATACAAAAAGACACCATCATCATTCCATGTTTGGAAGAAATAATCTTGTGCAACTGACGTAGTGAAATCACCGGTTATTTTTGCAAAAAATTGGTTATTTAAAGAATGACTAGTACCATTTGCATCCGCAGCTTCTGCTGAAGGCCAGCGGTTACTACCTGCAATATCGCCAGCAAAACCTGCTGGGTCATCAGTAAAATCAATAACATCAAATACGCCTGACGCACTGGCAGCATTGTTATCTGCATAATCCTTTAAAAGATCAACGTTATTGCTCCAATAGCCATTGTATTGCTCAACCAATAAACCCGCTTGCGCATTAATTGACGCACACAATAAAGTAGACAGTGCTAAAACCTTAATTAATCCGTTTTTCATCTGTATATCCTGTTCAATTTAAAATACTCAACTGGTCATACCTCTGCATGATGTATACCAAAAATTAAACAGTTGTTTTAATTGGGATAAAAATAGAGTGAAAATACTAATGTAAAGAATATTGACAGTGAAACTAACGTAACAACTAGGTCTCGGTTAAACCGCAGAATATTTTTCTTTATTGGCTAACCAGCGATTAATTAACGCATTGGCTTTATCAGGGTATTTTTTCCACAACACATAGGCTTGTTGTTGAATTTCTGGAATAAGGTCGGCATCACGCAGTAAATCAGCGATTTTTAATTCAGCGAGTCCGGTTTGGCGAGTACCCAGCAATTCGCCAGGGCCTCTAATTTCTAAATCTTTTTGAGCGATAACAAAGCCATCATTGCTATCTCTGAGCACAGCTAAGCGTTTGGTTGCCGTTTTTGACAGTGGGCTTTTATACATCAAAACACAATGAGAGGCGACAGAGCCTCGCCCTACCCGCCCACGAAGCTGGTGCAATTGTGCCAAGCCTAAGCGCTCTGGGTTTTCAATCACCATTAAACTAGAATTGGGTACATCAACCCCCACTTCAATTACGGTGGTTGCCACTAACAAATCAAGCTCGGCATGTTTAAATTGCTCCATCACCGCTTGTTTTTCAGCCGCCTTCATCCGGCCATGCACTAAGCCAATTTTGAGTTCGCTTAATTGTGCTTGTAAATAGCTCGCGGTATCTTCTGCGGCTTGGCATTGCAATACTTCAGATTCTTCAATTAAGGTACATACCCAATACGCTTGTCGGTTATCGTTTATGCAACCTTGGCGAATACGCTCTATCACATCATCACGACGTGTATCCGGTAAAGCGATAGTTTGAATGGGTGTTCGCCCAGGTGGCAACTCGTCAATAACCGAGGTATCTAAATCGGCATACGCGGTCATCGCTAACGTACGCGGAATTGGTGTCGCCGTCATAATAAGCTGATGCGGATAATTGCCCTCAAAGATACCTTTTTCACGTAACGATAGTCGTTGATGCACACCAAATCTGTGCTGCTCATCAATTATCACTAAAGTGAGTTTTTGAAAAATCACTTGCTCTTGGAACAGCGCATGGGTGCCAACGGCTAGTTGCATTTCACCACTGGCTATTTTTGCCAATGCTTCACGCCTCGCCTTGGCTTTTGTTTTACCCGCAAGCCAGCCAACATTAATACCTAAAGGTTCAAACCAATTGGCGAAATTAATGGCATGTTGTTCGGCCAAAATTTCTGTTGGCGCCATCAAGGCAACTTGAAATCCTTGTCCAATAGCTGTTAATGCTGCAAGGGCAGCCACTAAGGTTTTACCAGAGCCAACATCACCTTGCACTAAACGCATCATTGGTAGCTGTTTACTTAAATCGGCGCGAATTTCGCCAACCACTCGGCTTTGGGCATTGGTTGGCGAAAAAGGTAAGGACGCAAGAAATTTCTCTTCTAGATTTTTATCTATAGTAAGTGCCAGCGCTGGATGAACATCGCTTGATTCACGCAGCTTTAACATGCTCAAATTGTGCGCTAGCAATTCTTCACGAATTAGGCGTAGCTGCGCTGGGTGTTTACCGTTTTCTATTTGCGTCGTTGAGCTATCTGGTGGTGGGCGATGAATTAACGCCAACGCTTGCTCGAGTGAATAACCTTCAAGGATAAATTCTTCTGGCAATAATTCTTCAACCTGACCCCGCGCTAAACGCTCTAACGCTTGCTCGGTTAAATTGCGCAGCGTTATTTGGCGTAAACCGTCAGTGGTTGGATAAACCGGCGTTAGGTTTTCTTCTACAGGCGTGAGTGGCTGGTCTTGGTCGAGCGCTTTATATTCGGGATGAACAATTTGATAACCGCCTGGGCCACGATTTACCTCGCCATAGCAGCGAATGCTTTTACCAATACTGAGGTTATTTTTCTGAGCGGCTGAAAAGTGAAAAAAACGCAAACTTATGGTACCGCTGCCATCGTCTAGCGTTACCACCATCATACGACGTTTGCCTTGCACGATTTGATTATTGGTAATTTCGCCGATGATATTGGTATAAATGCCCGGCATTAAATCGCGAATTGCAGTAACGCGAGTGCGGTCTTCGTAGCGAAGTGGCAGATGAAAAAGCAGATCTTGCAATGAAACTAAACCCAATTTCTCAAGTTTAGTCACCATGGATGGGCCAACACCTTTAAGTACTGAAATAGCAGTGTAAGCGAGTTTATTTATACCCTGATTTTGGCTCTGCTTTGATAAGGTCAAATCACTGTAACCTATGGGTTAGTCGTCGATGTTTTGCCACGCTTCTGGCGTCATCTGCATTTGTTGCCACCATTTTTCATCCGCAACAATTTGCCCGTCATCGTCAATATGTGGATAAGGCAGTCCTTTACGCTGACATGCTTCTGCAAAAATAGGGTGACCGCCTTCAAATAATACCCGTTGACGACGCTCTTGTGGCAAACGTGGTTTGTTATACATGCCAGCCGCTTGACGCTGACGCTGCGCTTCATAAAGCACAACAGAACATGCCACTGACACATTTAGCGATTGCACCATGCCAACCATAGGAATAACAATGTCTTGATCCGCCAATGCTAACGCTTGTTCAGAAGCGCCAAACTTTTCTTGGCCCAAAATAATCGCGGTTGGTTTAGTGTAATCAATTTCACGAAAATCTACTGCGGTATCTGACAGGTTAGTTACCAGTACTTGCATGTTTTGCTTTTTTAGCTCGGCAATGGCATCTTCGGTTTTGCTATAATTGTGAACGTCGATCCAATTTTGACTACCTGCCGCACTACCACCAGAAACGCGCATCTGTTCATTTTTCCATACCGCATGCACATCGCTTACGCCAATGGCGTCACAGGTACGCACTACAGCGGCCAAGTTGTGGGTTTTATGTACGCCTTCCATGCAAACAGTTAAATCAGGCTGACGCTGATCAAGCATTTGCATAATGCGCTGGTGTCTTTCTGGGGTCATATTTTTACTCGACTATTTACTACTACTGGCAAGCATGTAACAGGTGTTTAATTTACGTTTGGTAATTCCATTACGCCATCAATTTCAATGGCAACATCTTTTGGCAACTTTGAAATTTCGATCGCTGCACGTGCTGGGTACGGTTCGCTGAAATACTGGCTCATAACGTCATTTACAGTGGCAAAGTTTGATAAATCCGTTAAGAAGATGTTCACTTTAACCATGTCATTAATGTCGCCACCGGCTGCTTCACATACCGCAGATAAGTTTTTAAATACTTGATTTGCTTGCTCGGCAAAACCACCTTCAACCACTTCCATGGTTGCAGGCACTAGTGGGATTTGGCCTGAAAGGTAAACGGTATTTTTAACTTTAACCGCTTGGCTGTAGGTACCAATTGCGCTTGGCGCATTTTCTGTACTAATAATTGATTTCATTGATTCACTCTCTTAATTAATTATTGAAATTAAAACTGTGATAATTCCAAATATTCTTTAATGATTTAATCGGCAACTTATTTATTACGAATGACGCGTTGCACATCAACCATCACTTTAATTTTTCTAATAATATCAGCTAAGTGGATTCGGTCTCGACAGGTTATTTCCATATCGATAGCGTAAACACCTGAGTCTTTTTCGCCTGAGTTTAATGAATGCACATTTGAGCCGCACTTAGCAATAACATTGGTTAAGCTCGCTAATGCGCCTTGATGATTCATAATTTCAATGCGTAACTTAGCCACAAAATCACGAGTAATATCGCTGTCCCACTTAACGGGGAACAGGCTACCTTGTTCGTGACCTTTAATATTTCGACAGCCAGATTGATGCACCATTAACCCTTTACCTGGGCTTAAATAAGCAAGAATGCTATCACCAGGAATAGGACGACAACATTTACCATAACTTACCATCATGCCTTCGGTGCCTTTTATTGGCATTTTAGCTTTATTCGGTGAACTCGGTATTTCACTGTCTTCAGTAAATTCATCGGTAAGTCGGCGCGCAATACCAATACTTAATGCATTACCTAAGCCGATGTTTACTAACAACTCGTCAAGGTTTTCGTTTCCGCTTTCTTTGACAACTTGCTCAACTTTTTCAGGGGTAATATCATCTAGCTTGGTTTTACCTAACGCATGGCTTAATAAGCGTAAACCTAACGCTTTTGATTCGGTTTGCTCTTGGCTACGTAAATAGGTGCGAATTTGCAAACGAGCTTTTGCCGTTACCACAAAATTAAGCCAAGTGGCATTTGGTCTTGCCGCAGATGAAGTGATAACTTCGATAGTTTGCCCTGAATCAATCGGCTGGCTGAGCGGGTAAGGTTTACGGTCAACTTTCACGCCAACACAAGAATTACCAACGTCAGTGTGCACAGCATAGGCAAAATCGACGGCAGTTGCCCCCATCGGTAATTCAATAATTCGACCGTCTGGGGTAAAGACATAGATTTCTTCAGGGAATAAATCAGACTTCACGTTTTCAATAAATTCAAACGAACTACCGGCACTTTGCTGCAACTCGAGTAAACTTTGCATCCAGCGACGCGCTTTCATTTGCGCAGTTGTGCCGCTTTCGTCGCCATCTTGTTTATAAAGCCAATGTGCCGCAACGCCTTTGTCGGCCATTTGATCCATATCTTTGGTGCGAATTTGAATTTCAACCGGAATACCATGCGGACCAATTAACGACGTATGAAGAGACTGATAACCATTGGTTTTAGGAATGGCGATATAATCTTTAAATCGCCCTTCAATTGGCTTAAATAAGTTATGAACAGCGCCTAATGCACGATAACAATCGCCAAAATCATTATCCACGATTACCCTAAAGGCATAAATGTCCATCACTTCGTTGAACATTTTTTCTTTATTAAGCATTTTGCGATAAATGGAATAGAGGTGTTTTTCACGCCCCACTACTTGTGCAGAAATACCACTTTCACTCAGACGTGCTGCAATCTCTTCTTGAATATTAACAATGATTTCTTTGCGATTGCCACGCGCCTGTTTAACTGCCGACTTTAATGCACGCGAACGCATTGGATGCATAGCTTCAAAGCCAAGCACTTCCAATTCATTTTTAATATTGTGAATACCTAAACGGTTAGCAATAGGTGCATAAATGTCAAGTGTTTCACGCGCGATGCGTCGGCGCTTTTCCGGACGTAGCGACTCTAAGGTACGCATGTTGTGGGTACGATCAGCAAGTTTAATTAAGATAACGCGAATGTCTTGCACCATGGCAAGCACCATTTTACGGAAGTTTTCCGCTTGCATTTCTTCTTTGTTATCAAACTTTAATTTATCGAGTTTACTGACCCCTTCAACAAGTTCAGCAACAGTATGACCAAATAATTCCGCCAGCTCATCTTTAGTGACTTCGGTATCTTCAATAACATCGTGTAGCAACGCTGCCATTAAGGTTTCATGGTCTAAGTGCATTTTTGCCAAATTTAAGGCAACAGCAACAGGGTGAGTAATGTATGGGTCGCCACTCGAGCGCATTTGGCCTTCGTGGGCATCACGTGCAACGATATACGCTTGTTTTAATAAATCTACTTGTACTTTTGACAAGTAAGTAGATACAAAGGCCTTAAGCGGTTCAAAAAGGTACACCTAAACTCCCCAAACAGGTTTAATGCTAAGAAAACGTCACTGCTTTAACAGTTAGAATACGTTTATTTTTGGTTTTTGTAACGATAAAAAAACGCGTAATCACTAATTAGTGAAATTACGCGTTAATTAGGCTTCTAAATAAGAAGGTCTTATTCAGATTGACCGCCAACAATAGCAGCTACAGCAGCAAGTTCTGCTGACTCTTGCTGAACTTGTTCATGACGATCTGTGTCATTCATTACTTCAGTAGTAATTAAACCTTCTTCGATTTCTCGTAAGGCTAATACAGTTGGCTTGTCATTTTCTAACTCAACCAAAGGATCTTTACCGCCCGTTGCAATTTGACGAGCACGACGAGATGCTACTAACACCAAGTCAAAACGATTACCGATTTTATCAACGGCATCTTCAACAGTTACGCGAGCCATTTGGTCACTCCAACATCAAAATTCATAAAATAGCCCAGCATTTTACTTATACCTAGGTTAATAAGCAAGCACGTGGACCGATTAATAATAACAAAGGCTTGAAATAATGGGCCTTTGGTTAATCTTCTTGTAATAATTGCTCAAACATAGCGTTATGCAATTTCGCTTGTTGGCTACATTTTAAACGTTGGTTCTTAACGATGATGGTTAAGTCATTTAACGCTTGTTCAAAATCATCGTTAACAATAATGTAGTCAAACTCTTGATAGTGTGAACATTCAGACTTAGCTTGTTGCATGCGATCGGCAATCACTTCTTCACTGTCTTGACCACGGCCGCGCAAACGTTTTTCTAATTCAGCTTTTGACGGTGGGCTAATGAAAATGGTGGTAACTTGCGGCTTTTTAAGTCGTACTTGTTGTGCGCCTTGCCAATCAATATCTAAAAATACGTCAATACCTTGCTCTAACTGAGCGTCGATTGCAGCTTCAGAGGTGCCGTAATAATTACCAAAAACTTCGGCATATTCATAAAACTCTTTATTGTCGATGCTTTGTTTAAACTCATCAACCGAAACAAAATGGTAGGCTTGTCCGTTAACTTCACCTGGACGCGGCGCACGAGTTGTATGAGAAACCGACACTTGCATTGGACGTGCAGAGTCTTGTTTGGCATTTTCTAAAAGGGCAGAAATTAAGCTCGACTTACCAGCACCACTTGGCGCAGAAAGAATAAATAAGTTACCTGTAACCGACATAAATGTGCCCTTTAATATGATTGGATTTATTTTAGCGGCGCACTATACAGAAAATTCACCGTTTTTCCCAATAAAAGTCGTATCAAGTTATGACAAATTTTGTATGATTGCGCCACAATATTGCCAATCTATGTAATTTTAAAATCTACTACTTGCCAAAAACTAGAGCGTGTTGACCTTTGGTGTTTGTTTTTGCAGCGAATTGTTTGCCATTTATACAAGACAGAGCGATTGTCGTGTAGTTATTCTACATAAATGAGTGATAAAGACTTTATGCTCCTGCAAAGTCACCTTACCCCACATCCATGTGGGGCAACGCAGTAGAAATGGCAAACAAACGCTGTCCGAAGGATCCATTTAAACGCTTCCTGCTCTTTATTACTAACTTTAGACGTAGAACCACTATGCCTTCAAGTTAGTGCCGCGATCAGAAAGCGTTTAAATTGGACTAAATTCATACCACAAAGATCAACACGCTCTAATAACACGTTTTAGGCAGTGTTTTATTTGTAAGTAGTGTGGTTACCTGAAACGGCATGTCTTTATTTGAAGCATCGAATCTTATGTTTGCCGCATCTGGTGTACTTTTATCGCCAAGTGCATTTAAGCGCCATAAATTACGCACATCCTTTTCTAATAGGCCAAAACAAATTTCATGGGTATCGCCATGCGCAACAAGCACAGGTTTATCATATGTTTTTGCTAAACGAGCAATTTGGCTGCGAATACTTTTGTAAGGATCGCAATTTTTCCGTTTCCTGGCGCTACATGCTGGAAGCAATGAACTAGGTTGGTTTTTATAAATATCTGCTTGAAAAGCAATCACTAGCCCTTGTGCGTTGTTTGCTTGAGCAAAGGCTTTTGCTAACCACTGCTCGTTAGCCAAATCGCGTTTATCGGCCGCGTTTAGTGCTTGTTCAACGTTGCTTTTTTCTATTTTTTTTCGGCCATTGCTAGTGCCTGCAACATGCAAGGTAGTAAAAACAAGGTTATCAATTTGCCAACGCACATTTTCAGGCATGCCCTTTTGCCGTGTTAAGCCAGATAAATCGCTAACCATTTCAAGCCCTTGCTGTGCAAAAAAGTGCTGCCGAAGAAACGCTAAGCGCTCTAGCTCATCAAAGCGCGTCGACAAGTAGCCGCGATCGCAATCTGTCCACTCATTATCGCCTGGGGTATAAACTAACTGGTTAGGATACAAGCTTAGCAATAAAGCAAGTCGTTCAAATAAACGCTTATCAGTGCACGACTTGCCACCCGACTTTATGTCACCAAGGTGAATTAGCACGCTAGGCTGTAAATAGTTAAGCTGCTGATAAATTTTGCCATTAGGCGCAGTTAATAGTTTTTCTTCATCCTTTGAATACGGCATATCGCCAATAACCGCAAAAGTCACCGTCGATGCAGTATTAGCCATCTTTGCTTGTTGTGCTTGGTCTGCAAATGAAAAACAGCTAATTGCAGAGGCCAGAATTACCCCTACCCGGGTTAAAAGTCCTTTCACTTATCACCTATCATCTTACCTAGTATCAGTTTCATGATCAGTCGCTCACCGTAAAACCGTATTTTTTCAATCGAATAAACGTGTTAACCAATTTAACTAACACAAATGGTTTATGCCATCATTTTCTCAACTGTTCTTTCAGGATTTGTTACGTTTTTGCTGATAAAAAATTACCCTAGCAAGGGTAATATTTAGTTTGTACATGCTACACTTAACACTATAACTTGCTCTTTGTAATTGAGAAAACGAATGTTAAAATGTTACCTATTAACTGGCCTATTTTTATCTAGCTTTACCAGTATCGTTAGCGCAGCAGATCTTGAACTTGGTATTTATGAACTCAACCGCGGTGAATTTAAAGATGCCATGGCGCAATTTCAACCGTTAGTTGAAGAAGGTTATTCACCGGCACAATTTCAAGTTGGCTTAATGTACCTAAATGGTTGGGGCGTAAAAAAATCGCCTCAAAAAGCCTTTGAACTATTTTCATTATCAGCAACGCAAAATTACCCTGATGCTTTGTTTGCCTTAGCGAATATGTATAGCGAAGGTGAGGTGACCAAAAAAGATTTAAAAACGGCGTTTGCCTTAATGGAAAAAGCCGCTGAAAAAGAGCTAGCTCGCGCGCAATTTAATTTAGGGGTGATGTATTACAACGGAGAAGGTACAAAAAAGAATAATTTACTGGCCTCTCGTTGGTATAGAAAAGCTGCTGAACAAAATTATGCCTTGGCACAATTTAATTTAGCACTAATGTATTTCAACGGTGAAGGTGTCGAGAAAAGCACAAAAATGTCGTACATCTGGAATATTATCGCCGCCAACAATGGCTATGCTGACGCGGTTAAAAGTCGCGATATGGATGAACATCAACTCGATATTCGCGACATTGAAGTTGGCCGTCTTGAAGCTGAACAGTTGCACAATAAAATAATTGAACGTGCCGAGCTAAAAGCAAGACTAGCCAATGAAAAAGCAAAATACCCACAATAAATAAAAGGTTAATTTGATCCAAATCAGCATTTCTACCACCAATATAATTTACTCTAAGTAAATGAACATTGGAGGTATTAATTATGAACTTATTAGAACTTTTTCTTAACGATCCAGTCGTGCTGATTTCATTTACAGGTTTGGCTATTGTTCTTGGTATTTGTGCTTTTTATGTTTGGTATTTTTTACGAAACATCGACCAAAATAAATAGTCTACCGCGTTAATCATTACTTCATTAGTAAATTATGCCTGCGTGATTTTGTACGTAGGCTTTTGCTCAGGATTAAGATAAACTGGCAAGCCGAAGTTTATTTAACCCTACAGGCATGATCCAACCGAGTCAGTTTAAAGTTGCTTGGTGGCTTAGAAATAAGCACCTGCAAACTATTTCAGCCAAATTTTTTCGTCGACACTTTAGGTGCGATACCCAACATCGCCTATTAAATCTGCCCGACGATGATTTTCTTGAACTTGCCTGGACGGAAATACCTAATGCTGACAATCAGCGTCCGATTGTGGTCATCTTACATGGTTTGGAAGGTTCAAAAGACAGCCATTACGCTAAAGGCATGTTAACCGCCATTAAAGCAAGAGGCTGGATTGGCGTATTAATGCATTTTCGCGGCTGCGGTGAACAGCCTAATAAAAAAGCTCAGTCCTACCATAGTGGCGACACCCGCGATATTGCCTATTTTAGCCAACAATTGGCGGCTAAATATCCCAAAGCGCCACTGATGATTATCGGTTTTTCATTAGGCGGTAATGTATTAAGCCAATACTTAGCTAAACATCCAAAAAATCCATATTTTGGCGCGGCAATAATCTGTGCCCCTCTTGATTTAGCGAGTTGCAGTCGGCGCATTAATCGAGGCTTTTCTCGAGTTTATCAAAAGTATTTGGTCGACATGCTACGCAATAACGCCAAACAAAAAATCAACGCCAAACTCATTACCGACATTTGCCCGCATCAACTGGCAAGCATTAACACCATTTGGGAATTTGATCATTTAGTCACTGCACCGATAAACGGCTTTGCCAGTGCTGAAGATTATTATCAACAAGCAAGCGGTAAAAAGGTATTAGCTAACATTGCCCAACCTTGCTTAATTGTGCATGCTGCCGATGATCCATTTCTTAACCACGAGCAAGTTGTCGCTAACATCAAGCTTTCTCAATATGTGCAATTTGAAGTAAGCCACCATGGTGGCCATGTCGGCTTTATTGCCGGCAATAATCCGTTTAAACCCATTTATTGGTTAGAGCAGCGGGTACCCGATTTTTTTAGCAAATTATTAAGCGAGCAGTAGTATGATCATTCCCGTTGAAAGCCTAACAAGCGAGGTGCTTGAAGCAATTATTAAAGAGTTTGTATTAAGGGAAGGTACCGATTATGGCTGTGAAGATATCGAGATGATAGAAAAAATTGCCGATGTTAAAGCGCAGTTAAAACAAGGCAGCGCAATATTAGTTTATTCTGAGCTTTACGAAACGGTTAATATTATTCCTGCGGATCAATATCAGCAGGAATAATACCTTGTCGCCACATCACTCAGAGCCACATTAAAGCGGCTGATATTATCGGCGAGCGACGTGAGGTTTAATAATGTTTTGCCACGGAAATTTTGCTGAACCTAAGGTCATAAAATCTGGGTTCATTAAGCTTTCTCTTTGATTGTAGCTTAACGGATTAAACTCGCTATCGATAATGCTGCCGCCAGCTTGTTCAATAATGCAATGGCTTGCGCCAGTATCCCATTCACCTGTTGGACCAATGCGTAAATAACAATCAGCACCGCCTTCAGCGATTAAGCAATTTTTCAGTGAACAACTGCCAAGTGCGACGTATTCATAATCAAACTCGTTGTTTAGATATTGCCCCATTAGTGCCAATTTTTGCCGGCGGCTAATGGCAACTTTTACCGGGCGATCGTGGTTGTAGTCGGCCACTTGAATTTTAATACTGCTTTGGTCATTTTCTTTAAATGAACCTAGATTATTTTGGGCATAATACGTTAGGCGATGATCCGGCGCATGGATAACACCAATACTTGGCCAACCATTTTCAACTAGCGCGATATTCACCGCAAAGTCACCACTACCAAGAATAAATTCACCTGTGCCGTCAATCGGATCGAGTAACCAATATCGTTGCCAGTTTTTTCTGTTCGCTAAAGCTTGTGCGCCCACCTCTTCCGAAATAATAGGGATATCTGGCGTTAAGGTTTGCAACCTATCCATGAGCAAGTCATTGGCGGCAATATCTGCGCTAGTCACTGGGCTGTCATCTTCCTTCATTTCTTTGGTGAAGTTACCGTTTTTATAAAAACGCATAACTTCATCGCCCGCTTTTTTTGCGCTTTCTATGGCAACCGCTAGTAGCTTTTCATCTGTCATAATACTTCTCTTAAATGCTCGCGTATTAACATTAATGCCGCAATGCTGCGGGCTTCATTAAAGTCAGGTTGAGCTAATAGTTTTTTATATTCGGAGAGTTTCCAAGGTACAACTTCAAGCTCTTCAGGTTCGTCACCTTCAAGTTGCTGTTCATAAAGTGATTCGGCTAAAAAGATTTCCATGCTTGCCGAGAAAAAAGCTGGCGCCATCGCTACTTGATGTATAAAAGTCAGTGCCGAACTACCATAACCAATTTCTTCTTTTAATTCACGGTTGGCCGCCTGCTCTGGACTTTCGCCCGGATCAATTAAGCCCTTGGGAAAACCTAATTCGTAGCTATGGGTGCCAGCACAGTATTCACGCACCAACAACATGGTGTCATTATCAAGCATTGGCACGATTAATACCGCACCTCGACCTGCCCCTGGAATGCGCTCATACTGGCGCTGTTGACCATTGCTAAAGGTGAGATCGAGCTGCTCAATTGAAAATAAACGGCTTTGCGCAACTTTTTCGCGATGATTAATTATGGGAAGCTCTTTATTACGTGACATATTTTTCTATACTTCTCTTTAAGCAATGTTGCTTGCAATAGTTAAGCGCTATAATTTCAGCTACGGGTAAAATTTTATTTTACATACTCTTATCATAAATCTAAATGCCGGAATTCACTATGTTTGATTGGTCAAAAATTTCAACTGTTTTGCTAGATATGGACGGAACATTACTTGATTTGCATTTTGACAACTATTTTTGGCTATGTCATTTACCACAACGCTATAGTGAATTAGCAAATATTAGCATTGCAGAGGCGAAAAAAGAGCTGCTAGGCCACTATGAGAAAGTTGCCGGCACCATTGACTGGTACTGTCTAGATTATTGGACCGAACAATTAAATTTGCCCATTGTCGCTTTAAAAAGAGAAATTGAGGAAAAAATCTCACTGCGCCCTGATACCTTGCCTTTTCTTGACGCGCTTAAAGCTGCCGGAAAAGAAGTGGTGCTGGTGACAAATGCTCATCCTGACAGTTTGTCATTAAAAGTTGAAAAAACCGCGTTAGACCAGCATATCGACCTACTGATCTCTACCCATAAGTACGGCGTCACCAAAGAGTCGCAATCGTTATGGCAACAATTACAAGCGGATCTTAATTTTGATAACGATAAGACACTGTTTGTTGATGACAGCATTAATATTTTGGATAGCGCAAAAAAATTCGGCATTGAACACCTATTGGCGGTGGCGAACCCAGATTCACAACAAGCGCAACTGTGCGCTTCAAAGCTCAAGGGCTATAAAGCGGTAACCGACTATCGAGAGATCATTAAAGCGCTTAATTAGCCGACTTCCAGAATTTTTTAGGCTAAAATTTAAGTGGGATTTAAGCTGTTTAACAGTAGAAAGTGACAGCTAGGAATAAAAGGCAACAAAAGAAGAGAAAATCAAGTAGCTTATCTCAACCAATAAGCTACTTATCAGGGTAATTTACATCGTTAAAAATTTAAGCGATAACGCCCTTGATTGTCGGCCTTGCCAATAAAAGTTAATAACGGCTTAACTTGCTCTGGAAACTTATCACCCGGCGTTAAATAGCCATTGCCAGACACCTTATTTGGCCCGCGTACATATGCTGAAAACGACAAACCTAAATTATTGTTAGGCTCAACATCAGCCACTAACGCGCCATTGTCACAACTCAACTTCGCTGATAACGCACCCAGTTTCACCGTTTCTTCAAGTGCTGTTACGCTCGCCTTTTGCCAAGTCACTTTGCCCTGTGCTGCTTGGCAAACAGGTTTCCCCATCTGGTATTCACTCATTTGTAATTGCACATAATTATGCGCGGTAAGTGGCACCATTTGTGGTAATTGTTCGGCAATCATATTGGCGGCTACGGTAATATCAATATCGGTGGCATGAATATCAGCCAATAAATTACTGACCGTTAGCTGCCCTTCTGGACCCGGTAACATCGCATCGCCAAACGTAATCGAAAGTTTAGGATTTAGACTCAATAACGACCAAAAGCTGGGTGTAATATTGACCTTTTGTAGCTGTGTTTGTTGATAGGTGACTTGCTCAGCGTATATTTGCCAAATAGTGCCAGAAACACCTTGAACGGTAACATCTTTAGGTAAGGTCACTTTTGACAGCACAAAACTTGCAGGCATAGTTGCCAGTACAAATACGGTGTAAAATAAAAGAAAAATTGCTCCGTAAGCAAACCACTTTTTCATTAATTCTTTCCTAGTTGTAAACGACGAACTTTAACAATACCCGCTTCATCGGTGTTACTTAAATCAATAGATTTAACCGACAAACCTTCTGCTATCGCAAGCTGATCTAACCAATTTAAAAAACGACTAAACACAACCTGATCAATCCATACTTGAATATCGTCACCTTGCGGCTGGATACGGGTAATTAAAATGTTATGACGACGTGCTGTTCGATTAATAATGCTTGATAAACTGCCGCTGCTTTTAGTCGCAGTTTGGTTATTACTGTTAGCTGCAATAAGCGCCGTTTTTTCCTTAACCCAACCCAATAACTCTTGTTGGCTTGCCAGTTTTTTGCTGGTTTTTTCAATACCACTATTAATCGGCTGCCACACTAAGTTATAGGCAAGAAAAATCAAGACAAAAACAGCCATTGCAGCGGTAAGTGTTTGCTCTCGTTTATTAAGTTGTTGCCATTTTTCTTTCACAATTAACCCTTAATACTGAATGAACCAGAAACTTTATCACCTTGGTTACTTTGTGAACCTTGGCTAACATCTAGTTTGGCATTTTCTAGTTCGACTTTAAAACGTTCAAAACTTTGGTAATCTTGCCCTAGCGCTTGAATACGAATTTCATTACGTTTGCTGTCAAACTTTAATGTTTGTGGACGAAGCTCTGGTACTTTGGCAAAGGCAGGCTCTACTTTTAACAGTAAGGAAACAAAGTTATCACCACCTGAACTTTGCATAATATCGCCTAGCTTTTGCCTGACGATAGGCTTAATAGTATTCACCCGTACCCGTTTAGTCGTAGGAAAAGCTTTTTTATAGGTTTCGATAATTTGCTGTTCAACTGCAGCTTGTTGATTATTAAGTTGCCACAACTGACCGCCTTTGATCGCCACTTGCAAACACAGTGCAAACACCGCAATGCCTGCCACCCATAGCCAGGTAGATAACGTTGCCGAATGTGCTTTTTTAACCTGAAATTCACCCTGAAGTAAGTTAAAACTCTGCTCACTGGCATGTTTTGCTAATAGCGCCATAGGTAACTCTGGCGCTTGTTCATTTAACGCAAGTATTCCATCTTCAACTTCCGGCAAAGGTGAATAATTGTTAATGGTTAAATCGTCATGATCACGCTGCCATTGTGTGGCAATAATCGACCAAGCATTGTTGTCGATTGTTTGTCCTTGCCACTGCCCTTGTCGAACAATAACTTGCTCACCTAAACCAATCGCATTGTAGCCTTCTGCTGCTACTGGCATTGCCAAAACGTCAGGCAACATAGTGCGACAAAATATATTCGCTTGTGCAAGCCACGCTTGCCATTGCTCTAACTGATGATAAGCAACACCAGCGACAAAGCAATTTTCACCGGCGTCGTTTTTCGCTAAGTTGTGATAGGCAAAAAACAATTCATCGACATCTTGCGCTAAATCGTCTTCAAGCATGTAAGGTGCGGCTAAGCGAATCGCGCGACTTGAATTGCCCGGCACGGTCAGCGACTTTAAGGCAACATCGCATCCTGGCACAAATACCGTGGTGGTGCGCGATTGTGATTTTTCGGTCAACTCACTTAATTCATCAGCACTGGCTAATTCACCACTGGCGATAATTTCTTTTGCAGCAGCCGACCAAATCAGCCAATGAATTTTATCTTCGGCTTTACTTCCTAAGCGAATAAATAAAGTTTCACTCATTAAAAACGTCCTACGCTACGACTAATTACGGTAATTTTTTTACCTTTATCCGAGACTTGCATCAACGAATTTAACGTAAAAAAGCTATTATTAAAACTGGTTGTTGCTTTTAGTGAGAAATACTCACTGGCAACAGTAAATAAGGCTTGTATATTTTGATTCGACGCTAAGTCTTTCATCTCTGAGCTTGCGAAAAAATCGTTAATATTTTCATAACCTTCCTCAGGCCTTGCTGACAAAATTTGCTCAGCATCATCTTGATTCTTATCTAAAATTGCGGCAAGTAACAACGCATTTTCTGAATCTATGGTATTGATATTAATTTTATTTAGACTGTTGTCAGGCAAAACACAGACATAATCCTTTAATGCATTAATCACTGGTACGGTGAAATGTTCAATCACACGTAATTCATTGACACTAGCAAGCATGTTATTAGCAGCTAAATATGGAAATTCTTTTGCAGCGTAATCGTTATCTTCCGCGCCGCCAACACTATTAATACTGCTATCTTGATCTAACCAGTCTATTAAAGCATCAACCATGCTTTCTGCTTCAAATGAGCTGACACCTTCAACTTCAAGTAAAACAATTAAACGCTCTAAGACATCTTCAGGTTTGGCAGATACTTTGGCGCCCGCCCCTGTGCCATTGCCCGCGCCAGAACTATTGCCACTTCCTGAGCTTGTGTCATTCTCTGAATCGGTGCCATTGTCTGAATTTACCCCATTTCCTATGCCAGATCCGTTTCCTGAACCTGCGCCATTGGCACGCAGCGCATTTAAATTAAAACACGATTGTGCGTCAGTAATTTCACCGGTTATTTGTCCAAAAGCAACCGGAAAACTGGTTTCGCCTTGCGCCCAAATTTGCCCTAAATGATTAACATCAGGATCATCTTTAAAGGTTTGCAGCAACACCCTTTTGGTAAAGGCTTCGGCGCTCATCGCATACCAATAGGCTTGCTGGTTAAAATCGATATTGGCAGTGCGCTGCATTTGCAATTGCAAACGTGAGGTCATTTGTGTCGCTAATATCGACGCTAATGCCACAATCAGTAACACCGTAATTAGGGCAACACCTTGTTGCGGTTTTTTATACAAAGGGCGCATTAATTAGACCCTTTTGCAGGATCACCCGCCACTAAAAATTGGCGGCGAATAATGCCAAAATCTTGGGTTTCAATTTCCATCGCAATCGCAAATGGTAGGGTATTGCCTGCTAATTTATCACGCCAGTCTTCACCATCATGAAATTCAAAGCTAATATTATCGACCAAGGTAATTAACGGTCTAACTTTTGGCTCCTCGCCAACAACTGCATCAACAAAGTTAAAGTGCACCCGCTCTAAGACATTGTCGTTAATTTGATAACCAACCGACTGCATATCACTGCGCGGCAGCATTAAACCGGGGTTTGACCAACCACTGCGAACAAAGCCTATTGCTTGCGTGCTAGTTGAAAAACTGTCGTCGTCGGTATGAATAAAACCGTCTAGCGCTTCTTCACCATTTAAACGAATTCGGCGACGGGCGATTTGAATAAAATCTCGTTCAATAATTAAAAATGCACGTTGCAACTCATTGAGTCGCTCGGTTTTCATTTTTGATTTTTCATCACCTTTGATCACTGAGTCTAAAATGGTGATCCCTGCCAGACTCACCACAGAAAAAATAGCAATCGCAAGTAAGACTTCAATAAAAGTAAAACCTTGCTGGCGGCTTTGGTACGATTTAAAAGCCATGACTAAGGTGTGGCCTGTGCAATATAGGTGGTTAACGACGAAATCGGTTTTTCGGCTTTTTCATCTAAACGCACTTCAATTTCAACCGAGCGCATAGTTTTATCGGTAGTTTTTAATACTTTTTGTTGCCAGTACCAGTCTCGCCCAGCTAATTCTACTTTACCTTTTTTATTGTTTTTTGGTGGCCAAGTACTATCAAGCGTCACTTCCACTAATTGGTTAGAAGCAACCCAATTAGCAAGCATGCGATTTTCTAAATGATTCAAACTGGTAAAATTATTTTGTGCTGCGCTTAACAGTGCTATGCCTGCAATTGAAAATACCGCCATCGCCAGCAGCACTTCTAACAAGGTAAAGCCTTTAGTTTTTGCTCTTGCTGCGAAAAACCTAATCATCTAAGGTCGGTCCTTCTATGATTAATGGTGTTGAATAGACACCCGTAACACGATAAGCCAAGTCTTGCTCAATTAAGCTGTCATCTTCAAAACTAAAAGTAATGCTAAACGGGGTAATATCGCCGCCGGAAAGAATGTATACCTGCGGGACAATTTTCTTTTTCTTCTTATCTTCGCTATTTTTGTCTTCGTTATTGTCGTCGTCATCTTCATCATTGTCATAAGATAAAAACTCTTCATCATCTTCTGAATTGAAGGTTTTGGCATCAAATAATAACGGCTCGTCAATGGGTAAGTCTTCCAATTCAACTTCAGCAATTACGCCTTCAGGCAAGGTAACTTCGGTAAGAATCGGCTGCTCAGGAATTTCGCTCCAGCCAGTGCCATCGTAACCTAAAAATCGATAACTGTTTTTATCAACCACAACGCCAATTTCAACATTGTTGAGCATGGAATATTCTGCCGCAATGTCAAAAATGCCCGCAAAGCGGGCACTGGTTTTTTCTAACACTTTATCTGGTTCATTAGTATTAAGGTTAAATTGAATAGCACTTGCCATTAAACCAATTAACACAATCACCAGCATGACTTCAATCAGCGTAAATCCCGATAAATTTCGCTTAACTAAACCATTTTTGATCGCAGAAGTTTGCTGGGCTGATTTCATAACACATTAACCAAATCACCTAATAGGCTTATTGGTAGTCACCTAAGTTCCAGTTACCGATGTCGTCATCAGTGCCCGGCTCGCCATCAGGACCCATTGAAAACAAGTCATATTTACCGTTTTCGCCTGGGTTTAATAACTGATACTCGTTGCCCCACGGATCGTTAGGTAAACGTTTTACGTAACCACCTTCTTGGAAGCGACGTGGTAACGGCTCAATGTCTGTTTCTTCAACTAAAGCTTCTAACCCTTGCTCTGTTGTTGGGTAATTGTAGTTATCAAGCTTGTACATGCTCACTGAATTTTCCAATGCAGTAATATCTTGTACCGCTTTTTGCATATTGGCTTTCTCTTGGCTACCCATTAAGTTTGGTACCACCATGCTGGCTAAAATACCTAAAATTACGATAACAACCATAACTTCTAATAAGGTGAAACCTTGTTGCGATTTAACTGTTAATTTTTTCATATTTGCGTTCCTACTACGTAAAATTTTTATCAGAAGATAAACTTAAATGCTTAACCACCCACTAGGGTATTAAGTTGCAATATTGGTTGTAATATTGCCATAACGATAAAGAGTACCACACATGCCATCGACACCATAAGTGCAGGTTCAAATGCTTTAAGTGATATCGCCACCAAGGCTTCAAATTCACGATCTTGGTTGTCGGCTGCACGTCCTAACATATGCTCTAATTGCCCTGATTTTTCACCACTGGCGATCATATGCAGCATCATAGGTGGAAAGAGCTTGGTTTGCTCTAGCGATAAACGCAAACTTGAACCTTCACGCACTTTATCACCAGCTTCTGCGACTCTTTTTTTAATGTATAAATTTTCTAATACTTCACCGGAAATGCGCATGCTTTCTAATAAAGGCACAGCACTGGCGGTTAAAATACTCAACGTTCGGGCAAACCGCGCAGTATTAATACCACGAGCGACTTTACCAATACCGGGTAAGTGTAATAGCCGTTGATGAAACTTTAATTTAAAACTGGGCTTTTTCATTAACTGACCAAAAATAAAACCACAGGCGATTATCAGCAATAAAATAACCAAGCCGTAAGCGCGCAAAAAGTCGCTACTGGCAATTAAAAACTGAGTCGTACCAGGCAGGTTTTGCCCCATATGTTCAAACTGACCGACAATTTTAGGCACTACCGCAGTTAATAAAATTGCGATAACACCAACGGCAACTACCGTCATGATGATTGGATAAACCAAGGCTTGTATCAATTGTGAACGCATTTGTTGGCGCTGCTCGGTGTAATCTGCCAAACGGTTCAGCACTTTCTCAAGATGACCAGATTTTTCACCTGCCGCCACCATAGAGCGATATAAGTGGCTAAAAATTTGTGGATATTCTGCCATGCTTTCAGCTAAACCATAGCCTTCGGTCACTTTTGTTCGAACCGCCATGACCATACTTGTTAATGAGTTTTTATCACACTGCTCGGCAACCGCTAATAACGACTCTTCAAGTGGTAGTCCCGACTCAACCAAGGTGGCTAATTGACGCGTTAATAAAGCAAGCTCTGCAGCAGATACTTTTTTACGTGTGCCAAATGCTGAGGTACCTTTTGATTGTTTATGCTTTTTTAAGCTTTCGGTTACTTCAATCGGCATTAAGCCTTGTTCGCGCAGTAAGCTGCGAACATGGCGTGGCGTATCACCCTCGATGACGCCTTTTTTGGTTTTGCCGCGGTTATCTACCGCTTGATAATCAAATGCTGCCATTAGTCTGCCCCGTTAATCTTCACGGGTAACACGTAGCACTTCTTCCAAAGTGGTAATGCCTAACATGACTTTATCAAAACCATCGCGACGAATGCTTGGTGTGGTTTTACGCACAAGCTTTTCAATTGCTTGCTCACCTTTACCGTTATGAATAAGCTCACGTACTTTGTCGTCAACCACTAATAATTCATGAATACCGGTTCGTCCCTTGTAACCTTTAAAATTACACTCGCTACAGCCAATAGCGCGATAAATCGGTGCTTTATTATTGGCAGGCAAGGCTAATAAATGCATTTCTTCTTCGTCAGGCAAATGCTCTTCACGACAATGCGGACATAAGGTACGCACTAATCGTTGTGCGAGTACACCGAGTAAGCTTGACGAAAGTAAAAACGGTTCAACGCCCATATCTTCCATACGAGTAATGGCACCAGAAGCCGTATTAGTATGTAGGGTCGATAATACTAAGTGACCGGTTAAACTCGCTTGCACTGAAATTTGCGCCGTTTCTAAATCTCGAATTTCACCCACCATGACCACATCGGGATCTTGTCGTAAAATTGCGCGTAAACCACGAGCAAAGGTCATGTCAACTTTGGTATTTACTTGGGTTTGGCCTATGCCTTCTATTGCATACTCGATTGGATCTTCTACGGTTAATACGTTGCGCTCTCTGGAGTCAATTTGAGAAAGGCCCGCATAAAGTGTGGTACTTTTACCTGAACCTGTTGGTCCGGTCACCAAAATAATGCCGTGTGGCTTTTCGATAAGATCTGAAAAAATATGACGATTGTTTTCCGTCATACCTAAATCTTGTAAATCTAAGCGTGCTGAGTTTTTATCAAGCAAACGCAATACCACACGTTCGCCATGTCCGGTAGGCATAGTTGAAACACGAACATCAACCGCACGACCGGCAATTTTTAATGAAATACGGCCATCTTGCGGAATACGTTTTTCAGCAATATCAAGTTTTGCCATAACCTTAATACGCGATACCAGCAGCGATGCCAACTTACGGTTAGGTTTAAGTACTTCACGTAAAACACCATCAACGCGAAAACGTATTTGCAAGGCTTGTTCAAACGTTTCGATATGAATATCTGACGCTTGGTCTTTAATCGCTTCGCTTAACATTGCATTGATCAGCTTAATGATCGGCGCATCATCTTCATTTTCAAGCAAGTCTTCGGTTTCTGTCATTTCATCGGCAAGGGAATATAAGTCCACTTCATTACCGATGTTTTCCATCATTTGTTTAGCTTCTGAAGAATCTTGCTGATAACCAATCGTTAAGGTTTGTTCAAACGCTTCTGGGCTTAAAATATCAAAAGTGAACGGCTGACGAACCATGCGGCGCACTTCGGAAATAATTTCTGGCGATACGTCAGCACGGCAATGTAACACATAGCCAGATGCTTGCTGACTAATGAATACACTGTGGCGTTTAGCAAAACCAAATGGCAACATTAACTGTGGTGTTACTTGGGCTTGCTCACTGTCTTCAATGGCTGAACTTTCAATCGCCAAACTATGCTCAATATCACTCATGATTAGCGTTCTTCTTGCTCACCAGCGGCACTATCAGCAGGTGTTTCAACATTTAAATCTTTATCGTCCATGTACTTCTCGAACGATGGTGGTAATTTAAGGTCGTCATTCCATGATGGTAATAATGGTAATTTTTCATCGTCTAACAACTCTAAACCTTGCTCGCGTTTTAACAGCTCTTTGGCACGAATATAGTTGTACTTAGACTTCGTCATTTCACTCATTAAGGCGCCATCACGAATAATGGTTGGACGTAAAAATACCATTAAATTACGTTTACGCACTGAGTTAGTGGTTGACTTAAATAAGTGACCGATAATTGGAATATCGCCTAAAAGCGGTACTTTTTGTTCACTTTCTTGTACGTCTTCATCAACTAAACCACCTAAAATCACAGTCGCGCCGCTGTCGGCAAGCACAGTGGTTTTAATTTCACGTTTGTTAATCGAAATATCAACACCCGTTGCACCACTGACTGACGAAACTTCTTGTTCAATAGTTAATTGTACGCCACTACCTTCGTTCACTTGTGGCGTAACGCGTAGCTTAACACCAACTTCTTGACGTTCTACCGTTTGGAATGGGTTATTGTTGTTACCACTTGCCGTAGAGCCAGTTAAAATTGGAATTTCTTGACCCACAATAAAATAGGCTTCTTCGTTATCTAACGTAGTTACACTTGGTGTTGAAAGAATATTTGAATTGGTATCAGCGTTAACCGCTTGCACAATTGCGCCCCAATCGTCTTTCATAATACCAAACATCATGCCGCTAACATTACCCAATACTTGCGCAAGCAGCGAATAGTCACCTTGAATATCGTTGCCATCTGGGTTAATCGTAGTATTACCATTTTCATCGATAATTGTTGAACCTGGCTCACCTGGTGTTGGCAATGCCGCTTCAACACCTGCTGCAACACTACCGATTGATGCGGGACCATTAGTAAACTGAGTAAAACCACCTTGCTCGCTGTACCACTGTACACCTAAACTCATGCCGTCTGACTCAAATACTTCAACAATAATGGCTTCCACTAATACTTGCGCACGGCGAATATCAAGTTGGCGGATCACCGCCTCTAAAGAACGCAACATATCTGGCTGCGCGGTGATCACAATAGTATTGGTATCTGCGTGCGCTTCTATACTAATTTTACGCTTTTGACTTTTTGAACTGGTAGATTTTGTTGATTCGGTTTCTGCGGCAATTGACTCACTGACCCCTTGCAATACTTTAACTAAATCTTCTGCTTTAGAATATTTCAAATAATAAACACGGGTATTACCATTGGTTTCTAGTTCGCTGTCTAAACGGGCAACTAAGGCCGCAACACGTTCCCTTGCTTGGACTTCACCACTAACAATAACGCTATTGGTACGCTCATCTGCAACAATTTTAGGAATTAAAAATGTCGGGGTACCCGCTGTTTTTCCACCACTGGTTTTATTCATGGCTTCAATAATACGTACCATTTCAGCTGCAGAGGCATACTTTAATGGAATAATTTGCACCGCTTGGTCACCTGCGCGGTCAACCCGTTCTATAATTTTAATTAAACGATTTACCACCGAGGCCGTACCGGTAAGCATAATAACGTTAGCTGGATCGTAGTTCACCACGTTGCCAGAACCCGCTTGGTCTGATAATTGACGCAGTAATGGCACTAATTCACGCACAGTAACATTTTTAACTTCAACCACTCGGGTGACCATTTCATCACCAATGCCTGGGTTTTCGTTACCAACAACTGGAATAGACGAGGTTTTAGCATCTTTGTTACGGATAATTTTGATAATATTATTATCCATTTCAACCGCTGCAAAACCGTACACTTCAAGTACGTTTAAGAAAAATTGATAATACTGCGCTTCAGTTAATAAATCGTAACTACGAACGTTAATTTTACCGCGCACGTTCGGGTCAACAATCATGGTTTTTTGCAGGTTTTTACCGACAATATTTACAAATTCAGTGATTTCAGTATTTTTGAAATTAGGAGAATAGTTTGCTGCTTGAACAGCAGTAATTGCCATGCTATTTATCGTTAACGCAGCCACTAAAGCTAGTAACGTATTTTTAATAGCCGTTGGTTTCACTAAGGAGAATATTTTCATAAGTATTGCGTTCTTCTAATTATCGATACTAAAAAGTATTTCAGTGATTTCATCATTACGAGAAACTTGTAATGATACTTCTTTTTCTTTTCTTAAAGCTTGCAGTGCTTGTGCAGCTTCGCTTGGTTCACTTAAGTCAAAACCATTCATTTGAATAGCAACATCACCAAGTTTTAACCCTGCGGCATTAAAAAAGTCAGGTGATTTTCCGGGTCGTAATTGATAACCAAAAATTTTACCGTCTTTACGTTTTGGTGAAATTTTTAAGTAATCGGTTATCTTACCTGGGTTGTTTAATAAATCTTTTTTCAAGCTACTCGCTTGAGCACTTATCTGCTTATTTTGACGTTGGTCTACAACGTTTGGCGACGATAAATGCTGAGCACTTATTTTTCTCGGTGCGCTAACTTTGGGCGCGGTGACTTTGGGTTTAGAACTCGCCGCTTGTGCGCCATATTCAAAACCGTCAAGCATTAAGGTTTCTAAACGACCTGACTGCTTGATAATAACGCGATCCGTTAATACTTGTTCAAGCGTTGCTCGCGTATTGCTAATTTTATCACCAATGCCGTAAGTTTCTTGTTTGCCACCATTTTCAATAACAGCTGCCGAAGTAGCACTGTCGTCACTGGCTACCGTTGCCGAGAGCGTTAAATTTAATTTTGTTTCTGGCGCATCTTTAACTTCTTCTACTGTTTGCTCAACTGGCTTTTCATTGTACTTGCCAAATAAATGTAACGACTGCAACTTTTGGATACTTAATTTTTCACTTTGAAAACTAGATTCACCCTTGTTATTGCTGACATTCGTTACAATATTAGAAGGCACTTGCGTTGGCGATAAAGCTAGCCAAGTAATTTGCGCTAATAAATAAGCAATATAAGCCATCAACAATACGGTGATAGCTTTGGCGATTTTTTGCTGCGGTAGTTTGGCGATAGTGTCTGAAAATGACACGGCATTAACTGGCAATTGCATATTTATATTACTAATATTTATCATACATCATAGAAAGTCTTCATCGATAATACTTGACCATGGGCTTACCAACAAGCTCCTAACTGTTTTTTATTAAAAATTTCCTTTTTTCGCTGTTGGAGTGGCGAAAATAGCAGCTGTATGGTAATTTGCGCGCAAAATAATATCAGGCAAAAGTTACAAACTTAGGACATAAGATATAGATGACTGAAAATAGTTCAACTCGTCTTGATAAATGGCTTTGGGCGGCACGGTTTTATAAAACTCGCGCCATTGCCAAACAAATGATTGACGGCGGCAAAGTGTTTTATAACGGCCAACGTACTAAATCAGGTAAAAATGTTGCCATTGGCGATACGATAAAGATACGCCAAGGTTATGAAGAAAAAGAAGTTAAGGTAATTGCCTTAGCGGACAAGCGCAGAGACGCAACTTTTGCGCAAACCTTGTATGAAGAAACAAAAGATAGCATCGCTAGCCGAGAAAAAAATGCCATAGCTCGCAAACAAGGTATTTTACTCAGCCCGGCAAGCGACAGTAAACCAGACAAAAAACAACGCCGTAAATTACGGGAATTTAAAGAAAGGATTTAGCAAGTGAACGCTCAAACCGACGTATTAAATCGATACTTATTCGACAATCTACATGCCCGTGGCGAATTAGTGCAATTACAAGATAGCTACCAAGCTATTATCGCAAAACATAACTACCCAGCAGGTGTGCAATCACTGTTAGGTGAGTTATTAGCCGCAACCTGTTTGTTAACCGCAACAATAAAATTTGAAGGTGAAATTACCGTGCAATTGCAAGGTGATGGTCCAGTAAGTTATATGTCGGTTAATGGCAACGACCAACAAGTGATGCGTGGTATTGCTCGTCTTAGCCAAGAAACCACTGAAGCCGGTCTACAAAATCTAATCGGCAAAGGTAATATGGTGATCACCATACGCCCAACTAAAGGCGAACCTTACCAAGGTATTGTGGCGTTAGAAAAAGACACGCTCGCTGGATGCTTGGCCCACTACTTTGAAGTGTCAGAGCAAATCCCAACAAAGATTTGGTTATTTAATGATACAGAGCAACAACTTGTTGCCGGTGCATTGATTCAGTTATTGCCAGATAGTGAAGACAAAGAGCAGCAACTAAACGACTTTGAACACTTATGCCAACTAACAGACACCATAAAAGCAGAAGAAATTTTTACCTTAGATGCGCAAACCCTGCTTTATCGTTTGTATAATCAAGAAGAAGTACGAATTTTTGATCCGCAAAACGTTACTTATCAGTGCAGCTGTTCAACAGAAAAATGTTTACAAGCTATCTCTCAAATAGAGCCAAGCGAAATTAAGAGCATTCTTGCTGAGCAAGGCTCAGTCAGCATGACCTGCGATTATTGCTTAACGACCTACGCTTTTGGCGAGCAAGAACTCGCAGTTTTTACTAACGAATTAAAGCACTAAACCCGCACCTAATTCGATGAGTTAGTTTGCCGAAAATAATAACCAAGAATAAATGTGTTCTTGGTTATTTACATCTTATCTTTCAGACATTCAAAAACCATCCAATCAACACCCAAGCAATCCCACGTTAAATCAAACAGTTAACATATAGATTAGCGTTCTATTTACATATATAACCCAATTCTCATTAACTGAAATTTCGTTATAATTATTTTTACACTATCATTAAAAATAAGATATTCATGTAAGTTATAATGAAAACTTTCATATATCGTTATATTTTGCTTTTGTTTTAAACGCTGATCGCCTAGAATTGGCGCCTTAACAGGAAGCATCAACACTTAACTTTACATGAATATTGTCATAACTTTGGAGAATAGACGCTATGACCGCTTTGGAAAACTCGATCGATTTATCTGTATACGGGATCAACGACGTAGAAGAGGTTGTGTATAACCCTTCTTATGAGTTACTTTTTGAAGAAGAAACTAAAGCAGGTTTAACAGGTTATGACAAAGGTGTCGTAACTGAACTCGGCGCGGTATCAGTCGATACTGGTATTTTTACCGGTCGTTCACCAAAAGATAAATACATCGTTCGCGACGATATTACCCGCGATACGGTTTGGTGGTCAGATCAAGGTAAAAACGATAACAAACCAATGGAACCAGAAACTTGGGACCATCTTAAAGGTTTAGTAACGACTCAGTTGTCAGGTAAACGTTTATTTGTCGTTGATACCTACTGTGGCGCAAATGACGATACTCGTTTGAAAGTGCGCTTTATCACCGAAGTTGCATGGCAAGCACATTTTGTTAAAAACATGTTCATTCGCCCTTCGGATGAAGAGTTAAAAGATTACGAACCTGATTTCGTTGTGATGAATGGTGCCAAAACCACTAATCCACAATGGCAAGAACAAGGTTTGAATTCAGAGAATTTTGTTGCCTTTAACTTAACTGAAAAAATGCAGTTAATTGGCGGTACTTGGTACGGCGGCGAAATGAAAAAAGGTATGTTCTCAATGATGAACTACCTATTACCTTTAAAAGGCATCGCGTCAATGCACTGTAGTGCGAACGTCTGTAAAGATGGCGAAGTTGCAGTATTTTTTGGTTTATCAGGCACAGGTAAAACAACACTTTCAACCGATCCTAAACGCCAATTAATTGGTGATGACGAGCACGGTTGGGATGACAATGGTGTATTTAACTTTGAAGGTGGTTGTTACGCTAAAACCATTAACCTAAGCAAAGAAAACGAGCCTGACATTTATGAAGCGATCCGCCGCGATGCATTATTAGAAAATGTTACCGTGGCTAGCGATGGCACGATTGATTTTGATGATAATTCAAAAACAGAAAATACCCGTGTTTCGTACCCAATTCACCATATCGACAATATCGTAAAACCGGTATCTCGTGCCGGTCACGCTAAAAAGGTTATCTTTTTAACGGCTGATGCTTTTGGGGTATTACCACCGGTTGCGAAATTAACGCCAGAGCAAACTGAATACTATTTCTTATCAGGCTTCACCGCGAAGCTTGCCGGTACTGAACGTGGTATTACCGAGCCAACACCTACGTTTTCAAGTTGTTTTGGCGCAGCATTCTTAAGTTTGCATCCAACACAATATGCTGAAGTTTTGCGTCAACGTATGCAAGCTGTTGGTGCTGAAGCCTACTTAGTTAACACAGGTTGGAACGGCACAGGTAAACGTATTTCAATTAAAGCAACTCGCGCGATTATCGATGCGATTTTAGATGGTTCAATTGACCATGCCGACACTGAAATTTTACCTATGTTTAACTTAGCGATCCCAACCCATGTTGAAGGTGTAGAAGACGGTATTTTAGATCCGCGTCAAACCTACCCGCAAGCTTCACAATGGCAAGAAAAAGCGGAAAACTTAGCAGGTCGCTTTATCAATAACTTTGAGAAGTTCACCGATACTGACAACGGTAAGTCGTTAGTTGCAGCAGGTCCAATTGTATTAGACCAAGCTAAAAGCGCATAAGCGATAAGCGATAAGCGATAAGCGATAAGCGATAAGCGATAAGCGATAAGTATTTAACAACATAAAAAATACCAGCATTAAAAAACCAGCGAGTCGCTGGTTTTTTTATGTTTGTTATTTGGTATCGATGAACATGTTTACACGCGTGAAAACATTCAAAGCGTTAGCTTAGAATCGGTAAATACACTTTCGCTTGTAAGCCACCTTCAGTGCGATTTGACAAGATAACCTCGCCACCGTGCAAATCGACAATACGTTTAATTATCGCCAGCCCTAAACCGCTGCCAACACCACCGCGTGCTTTATCGCCTTGAGAAAAAGGTTCAAATAAGTGTTCAATTTCATCTTCAGGAATACCAGGCCCTCGGTCTGCCACAATAAAGAAAACCTGTTGTTTATCGTCACTTAATCCTGAGCTCACTTCGATAGCATCGGCTGAATAACGAAAAGCATTTTGCATTAAATTCACCACGGCACGTTTTAAAGCAACGTAGCGTATTGGCACGTTGGGGCATGGTCCGGGGTTAAAAATAATTTCTCTGTCATTAATCGATTCAGCTTGTACAACATCATGCAGTAAATCGTTAATATTCATTAATTCGGTACTGTCGTTATTATCATGGCGAATGTAATCGATAAATTGATCAATAATATTGTTCATATCATCGATATCGTTATCGATACCTTCTTTAAGAAATTCATCTTCTTGTGACATCATTTCTGTCGACAGTCGAATGCGTGTTAACGGCGTACGCAAATCATGCGAAATACCCGCCATCAATAAGTTTCGGTCTGCTTCTAGTTGCTTAATGCCCTTAGACATATGGTTAAATGCTTGTGTTACCGAAACAATTTCAGTGGTGCCTTGCTCTTTTAACGGTTTGGGAAAATGTCCAATTGCCACTTCTTCTGCGGCGACTTGTAAGGCTTTAAGCGGCCGGTTAAGTTGCCGTACAAAAACCCAGCCACCCATAACGCTAAGTACACCTAAGATAACTAAGACAATAAGTAAGGGAGAAAAATTTGCTTCTTCTAAACCAGACAATGGAATTTTGACCCACAAGTGCGGTGCTTGCGGAGCTCGGATCCAAAAAAGATATTCATCACCTGGGGAGATACGTACTTCAGCAGGGCCATCGAGTAGCTGCGACATTTCTGCCGAGCGAAACGGAAAGTAAATCGCATCTTGTAAGCCAAGTGCCATCGCATCACGTTCACGATAAACCCCTATATCTGTTTCGCGGTGGAAAGCTTCTGCCATTCTCGGGCTCATTTCAGCATCTTTTAGATCAATAAATACCACGCGTATTTGCTTAGCTAAAAGCTGATTAATTTGATGAGAGCTAGGCTGAATAATATAAAGTGCAATTGATACATACGACACCACTTGGTTGACTAACAGTAACACACCAATTAGCAGTACAGTTTGACCAAAGGCACTTCGGGGGACTATTTTCATAACTACCTTAAACGCAACTAGGCAACGGCTTTACCTTCTGGCACAAAGACATAACCTAAGCCCCAAACCGTTTGAATATAGCGCGGTTTAGCGGGGTCAACTTCAAGCATGCGACGTAAACGCGATACTTGTACATCTATACTGCGCTCAAGTGCTGAATAGTCTCTACCACGGGCTAAATTCATTAATTTATCACGCGATAAAGGCTCGCGCGGATGGGTAATAAGTGCCTTTAACACGGCAAACTCGCCACTGGTTAATGGCATACTAACATCACCTTTTAACATTTCACGTGTCGCTAGGTTTAATTGATATTCACCAAAGGTAATAATGTTTTCTTCTTGTGATGGCGCGCCTGGAGCCTCTTGTACTCGACGACGCAAAACCGCCTTAATACGTGCCAATAACTCACGTGGGTTAAAGGGCTTAGGCATGTAATCGTCGGCACCAATTTCCAAACCAATAATGCGGTCAACCTCATCACCTTTAGCGGTCAACATCACAATTGGAATGTCGTTACCGTCTTGACGTAAGCGTCGGCAGATAGATAAGCCGTCTTCACCCGGCAGCATTAAATCGAGCACTAATAAGTGAAAGTTTTCACGCTCGAGTAACCTGTCCATTTGTTCAGAATTCGCTGCGCTTCGCACCACAAAACCTTGCTCAACTAAATAGCGTTCTAACAAAGCTCTTAGTCGCATGTCATCGTCAATAACTAAAATTTTTGGTGTTTCATGTCCCATGATGTTTCTCTCATTATTACCTTGCATACACTATAAAGAATAATAAGGCAGAATTAAAAAATAACCGCTAGTTTAAAACAACGCATTTGTTACAAACTATGAACAGTGAATAGCAGCTTATCATTTATCTCATTATTTATACTAATCAACTCAGTAGCAAACTGTTGTTGCATTATTATCCAGACAACTACATACATATGAGAAACTATGTGCGAAAATTGTCGTATGAGAGTGTGGATATATTTTGCTAAAGCGCCTATTAGAGTTGTTCGTATTTCACGAAGGCGCAGTGCTACACGTTTAAAACGCGCCATGGTGCAAATAAAATCTGCCTTAGCGCAAGAAAAGCAAGAAACCAAAGAAATGCTTGCCACCTATAAAAAATATACTCAAAGGCAGGCAAGCGCAGAAGAAATGCAGGCAGCAAATAAGCAGTTTGTCGACTTACTAAAAGGCTTAGGTTTAGGCGTATTTGCGGTATTACCTTTTGCCCCGATCACTATTCCGCTTGTAATAAAACTCGGCCGCATGGTCGGCGTTGAGATCTTACCGAGTTCATTTAATAACGACAAAAAATAACTTAGTTGATTTAACCTGAGCTCAGCTTATTTAAGGTAACTAATCGCTTGATCAGTTACGCATTGCGTTAAGCTTTGTTGGCGCTGTTCTTTAGATAAAGAGCCAATCGCTTGTTTCACTAGTTTAAATTTTTGTTGACGTTCAGCTTCTGGCAATTCAGCTAATTGTTCATGAAAACAGCCCTTTAAGCCAAAGTTGATGGCGACGTCTGACTTTAAATCATCACCCGCTAAGCACTTTTGTAACTGCTCAGCTAATAACTGCTTATCCATTTTATTGACCAGATAGCTAATCGGGTGATTGTTATCATCAACCTTTCGCTCTAAATTGCAGGCATAAAACATATCCGCTACCGCCACAACAGGAATAAGCTTTTGATGTTGTTCATAAAAGCGTTCTTTTAACCACTGCTCATTCTTTTCATCTGCCGTATTATTTTGATTCGAAAAAGCCCAAGCATTTGCTTGTACTGCCAATAAAGCACACAAAGTGATAACTAATCTATTGTTTGAATAAGCAAACAAAAACATGTACATCCTTAATAAAAACCATTAAAAAATATCGGTAATGGCAATGCCAATACCTAAACGTTGCTGGGAATGGTTGTAGTCAATTAAGCTCTCACCATAACCTTGGGTATATTGAACATAGCCTTTCATACGACCTGACAGTGGAAAAGTAAAACCAAGCTCTAAACCGCCATTGTGGGTACTAAAATTTTCACGTGTGGTAAACGAAAACTCATATTCGTCCCAATGATAAGCCATGATCAATTCAAAATGGCCCATATAATCAAGTATATCAGGATTATCATCACCCGACTCTTCTGGCGTTGTTTTTACGTCACCTTCAGGAATGCGCCACCAGGGTCGAAACGATAAAATAAAATTACGCTTGGTAAAAAAGTAATTGGCGTAAACACGATTCCAACTACGTGATAAAAGTTGAGAGCGGCCATTTGACTGGTGCTCAAGCCCAAACATTATACCGGAATCACCACCAAGTGGATGATATGGCAGCGGCATAAAATAAAAGATTTCGGGTTGATAATTGGTTTCACGAAATGGGCGTGATAGCTCTTGATTATAAACCTGCCACCAAGACTGCAAAGTGAAACCAAAGGCCAGTTGGTCTCCGGCTACTAGCATATTTTCATAAAGCGGAACTTTAATGCTGAGCTGAAATTTAGCTTCTAATTCTTGCAGTTGATCGCCCCACTCGCTTACCTCGCTATAAGCTTGATGGTGCATATCACTGGTATAAGTCGCTGGCAAAATATAATTCATTTTATGTGGCGTGATCACATAAGGGTTGAACGACACTTGGCGCTCGGCTTCAAGGCGGCTATGAATAAAAGGAATTTCCGGCACTTGCTCTTTTTCAGCTATTGGCGTTTTATTGGCACTAACTTCAATGCTTTTAGTTTGACAACCCGCTTTTAATTCACCAACAGTTACCTGATCGGCTGCATTTTCTAATGCCGCTAACAAGCACGCTTTTTCATCATCAGACGCTGCCCAAGTTGACCATGAGAAGGTTAAACAGGTCAGTAGCACAGCACCATTTTTTTTATAATTTAAGATTGCTATTGTCAAAATAAACTAGGCTATTTGAAAGTGAAGTTGCCGCTATTTTAGTCAAAATTGGCGAAAGTGTCATTAGACGCTGATAAGTAATTAAAGATAAGCCGTTACTAAGGTTATGGCTGATACGTTATAAAGTTTCACGTTTGCTATTGCTTGCCTAACCGACATCTCGTAAATTAGGCGTTAATGAAAATAATAGTAGCGTTTGAATGAACAACTCCTTTAACAGCGTCGATTTATGTACGGTCACTTTACTTGGTAACTTAGTTGCTAAACCAGAAATTCGATACCAAGCCAACCCTGTGGTTGCTATTGCCGAGTTAACGTTAGCAACGCACAGCCGTTGGTATGACAAAAGCAGTCAAAAATTTAAAGAATGGACTAGCTTCCATACGATTAAAGTCATTGGCGATGCCGTTGAACAAGCGCTAATTCATGCCGACAAAGGCGATGTACTGCTGATTCAAGGTTATTTACTTAACAGTAAAAAATCAGACCGAGAAATTATCCACGCAACCTTTGCGCAAAGTTATAACAAAGGCTACGCGCAATCATTAAACCAAGTGCAGTGCTGTGGCCGTATTGTTTCAGCGGTGAAATTAGTCACCACTGAGAAAAACATCGAGTTGGCCGAATTTTTCATTGAGATCAACCATCAAGTTTATTCGCCAATTACCCAAAAGTTACGTAGTTTTTTAATCAAAAGACCGGTGCATTTATGGGGAAAACAAGCCAGTTACATTAAAAATAATGCGCAAGAAAACGACAGTGTTGTTGTTGATGGCAAACTAAACTATCTAAAAGATGCCAACAAATCTCAATTTATTGAAGCAAAACAAGTCGATTTGTTGAAAAAGTAGCTAAAAATAAGCTACAGTTTGCTCAATCGTATTTAGCCAACCAACAATCTCCCATTGCGGCTTGTCTATCAAACGGATCAAGAGCACCCAAGGACATAAGTTTATAAAATGAGTACTACCAGCCCAGTCACTGTAAAGAACCTGTTAAAGCGCATTAGCTCTATTTTTTCAGCTTATCTTTTACTAAGTACTCAGTTACTGGTGACTCAAGTCTATGCACAGCCTTTTCAGGTAAACGAAGTTGCCACGCTAAAATCATTTAACAGCCAGGCTCAATGGTTAACGCCCATTGCCGTGCCTAGTTACAGTGAAAAAGTATTGCTGGGTAATTCTCATGGCCAGTTAAGCTTTTTTTCCAGCGCTTATCCTGAAGCCAATGTCATTTTAGAAATGAACAAGCTTGCCAATAACAGCAAGTTTATAAAACTTACCGCGATGGCAATGCACCCAAGCTTCGCTTTACGCGAACAAAATGGCACTGCCGTAATTTATACCGCACATATTGAGCACTATAATGCGGCGCTAAAAGCCATACGCTTAACGGCTAATGAAGAAAAACATGCCTTTGATCTTGTGGTATTGCAATGGCAACTAAACCCAGCGAATAAAGAAAGTATTGATATTAATAGCAAACGTGAAGTGTTGCGCCTAAATGTACCTTCAGAGCAAATAACGATTAACCAGTTAGGTTTTAATCCTTATGTTCAGTCGTGGGACGACAACTACGGCTTATTGCATATTGCCATTACCAGTGAAGATGCTGCTCAGCAAGCACCGTTATATTCGGGCGCAATTTTGCGCATCAACCCGGAAAAATTTGGCCTTAAAAGCTACACCATTCCTGCGTCAAACCCATTTAATAGCAATGCCACGATTAACAATGAAATTATTACCTTAGGTTTGAATAAACTAAACAAGTTTTTATGGCAAAAGCGCAACACCAATCAGTTTATTATTCATCATAATCAAGCAGGGCTTGATCAGCTTTCATTGGTCAATATCGGTGATAATTTTTTAACCAAAACCAATAGCAACACTCACGTATTGTGGCAAGCGAGCGAGCAACAACAGCTTGGCTTACCTATATTATATTCAGGCAGAGCAATACCTGAATTACGTGATCAGCTGCTGTTTTTAGTGCGCGAAAATACTAATTTAGCGTGGCAGTTGTCTTCAATACCGTTAACGCAATTGCAGCAAAACCAGCAAGCAGGCAACCTAGTTGCAGATGTGCCATTGGCGCATTTAACATCTTCGTCAAAGGTCGCGCTTTTTTTGAACGGTGAAGACCGACTGGCGATTCACGATCAAGACAATCACAACATTATTGAATTGTCGTCGACACAAAGTAAGCAAGCCGGTTCTGTTCAAACACGCAATGAAAAACAAAATGAAAGCGCCAATAGTAATGCTAACAACATGCTTATTTTACTATTGCTGGTACTTGCAGGTGTAGGCGTATATTGGTTCAAATTTCGTCCTAATAACAAAAAAGATCATGGGCATTTATATAAGACCTTTGCACGTTTTGAATTAGACAATGAACAACAAACGCTAGCTTTTTATGATCGCCATAGTGATACCGTAAAAACCACTTTAGCTGTTAACGATATTAGCGCCAGTGAAGTACTGTTAAACGAAAGCAGCATTAATTTAATCAATGCTGATGCTGAAAATGGTTTTAACGAAACCATAGAAACAGAGATACGCAATGCTTTTGCTAAAGAGTATCGCGATAAAATGATTGACGGAAAAATTCGTCATTTTGATATCAGTATTACCGATGTGAATAATAAAACATTTTCGATTTGCCTCTATTACCGTAAAGGCAACCAACGCCTAACAAAAATAAAATATGAAAAAGCACTCGAGCAGTGCATTGATTGGTGCTGGTTTATTGCAGAGCATCTAAACACTGAAAATACCGCAAAACGCATTGTGGCAAAAGCAACGGTGAAAAAAGTACAGAAAAAAGTAACCACTAAAGCCACGTCAAAGCCGGCTCCAAAACCTGCACCAATCAAAAAAAATGTCGGGGCACCTACAAACACTGACAAAAATAGTCAGCAAATACACAGTAATTCAGGTACCGATACTGCTATTGTCGACGCATTAGATAAGCTGGTAAATCTCAAACAACAAGGCTTTATCAACGAGCGTGAATTTGAGTTAGCAAAAGCAAAATTACTGCAAGATTTAGTAGAAAATTAATCTTTTACCCATAGTGAAAATTTCAACAACAAAAAAATTAGCGCTGATCACAACCCTATTTGGCATCTTGATCGGATTAAGCTTATGGTTAAGTTACAACTCCCTTAACCACTCTAGTTTTTATCAAGACGCCTTAGCATTACTGCCTTCAGGTGGCTTAGGCATCGCGACGCTTTTTATTATATTAGCGTTTGCAACCAGCGTCGGCTTACCACGACAGGTGGCCGCTTTTGCTTGCGGTTTTGTGCTTGAAATTACTACAGGTGCCTTACTAGCAACAGCAGCGGCATTAAGTGGTTGCTTACTTACGCTATTAACCTCGCGCGCATTGTTAACCGGCATTGTCACTAAAAAGTACCCTAAAGCACTAACGTCTTTGGCACAGTTTTTTAGTCACGACACCTTTACCAAAACCTTAATTATTCGCTTCTTACCAGCAGGAAGTAACTTACTGACAAATATTTTAGCCGGTGTTGCTAAAGTGCCGTTAACACCCTATTTATTGGGCTCTGGCATCGGATTTTTACCACAAATGTTTATTTTTTCTATGATGGGCAATGGCGTAAAACTCGCAGACAAGCAGCAACTCTTGATCAGCATTTCGCTATTTTTAGTTGCGGCGATATTAAGTGCTTATTTATATAAGCGCACACCTAACAAACCACAACTAACTTAGCCCAATCACCCTATCGTTCTCCATTGCCCCTCTAAAATTGCGGTTAAATAGCTAAAATTTTTAACGCATGTTAATGTACCAAAATTATCATTTACCCATTAATTAAGTACATATCGTTATGATAAATCAGACTTGGCTACATACATTTTGCACACTTACTGAAGTTGGGCACTTTACTCAAACAGCAGATAAACTCTTTATGACCCAGTCTGGCGTTAGTCAACACGTTAAAAAGCTTGAACAACATTTAGCAACTGAACTACTGATCAGAGAAGGCAAGTCTTTCACCTTAACCCATGCAGGAAAGCAGCTGTATCAGCAAGGCAAAGTATTATTGCAATCAATGCAAGCGCTAGAGCAGTCGATTAAAAATGACGACCAGTTTTGTGGCGAAATACGAATTAAATCTCCCGGCAGTATTGGCCTAAAGCTTTATCCCTATTTACTCGACATTCAAGCCAAGCATCCAAAACTCACCATGCATTACACTATTGCGCCCAATGCCGATATTGAAAATTCGCTGTTAAGCCATGACTGTGATTTAGGGCTAATGACTGAACAGTCACGACAAGAAAAAATTACCCGTCATCAAATCGCTAATGAAGCTTTGGTATTAGTTACCGCCGCTAATGTTGAACATGTCTCTTGGCCAGTACTCAATGAGCTTGGCTTTATTGGTCACCCCGACGGGGCGCACCATGCGCAATTATTATTAAGTAAAAACTACCCAGAGTTTGAACATATTAGCCAAATTACCAAGCACGGTTTTTCAAATCAAATCGGTGCTATTTTAGAACCAGTTAGTCGAGGTTTAGGTTTTACCGTGCTGCCTGCACACGCCGCAAATGCTTTCTCGTCACAACAAAAAATTAATATTCATTCACTAACACATTCAATTTCAGAACCCGTTTACCTCTGTAAAAACCGCAATGGCCAAGCGAGCCAGCGGGTAAAATATATTGAAAGGTCGATTAAAGCATTTCTAAATAGTGTTTAGAACGCTGAACTAACCCACTAAAAAATAGTTGCTTGCATCAACAACATAACGCAGACTAGTTGTACTTTTTACTGGAGAAAAATCATTCGATGAAAGTAGGTTTTCAAGGACTAACAAATAGTTATAGTGAATTAGCCGCCAGTCGGTTATTAGAACAATATGGTATTGATGATTACCAGTTGTGCCCTTTAATTTCATCAGAAGACGTAGCTCGCCATCTCACAAGCGGTGACATTAATTTAGGGGTAGTCGCCATACAAAATACTATCGGCGGTATTGTTAAAGAAACATACGAAGCATTTTTCTCTGAAGATTGGGACGTAAAGCATCGATATATTTTAAAAATAGAGCATTGCTTATTTGTTAAAAATAATAGTATCAACCTTGAACAAATCTCAACCGTCGCCTCGCATATTCAAGCATTAAAGCAGTGTAAAAATTATATCCGTGAACACATAGGTAACATTGAACTAAAAGAAATGGCTGACACGGCACTTTCAGCTGAGGCATTAGCTAATGGAAAGTTAAGCGAAAATACTGCCATAATTTGCTCAAAAGCGGCTGGGTTAGCATTAGGTTTACATCTAGTGGGTCAAAGCGTACAAGACAGGGAAGATAATTCAACAGAATTTATTTTAGTAGAACGTAAGCAGGTAAAATCATCAAAGTTTGCAGACATAACGAAAAAATTGCGTATCTGGTTATTTAACGACAGTTTCTTTTCTAATGTTGTTAAAGTCGCAGTATCAGCCATTGTATTGGCAACATTTCAAATTCAGATGTTAAATAATTTATTTTTGCCCAAAAGTTTTGAAATGACTGCGGAACAAGCCTTATTATTTTCCGCAGGTTTATCTATCGGATTGATCTCTTTTCTCAATAAACTTAGAGCTAGACAGTCTCTAAATCTTATTGCTGGCCATTGGGTTTATCTCGATGTAGTAAATAAAGCGAATGCAAGCACAGATATCGACTATGCACTACCGCGTGCTGTTAAAATAGATATTCTCGAAGATAACAAATTGCGAATTCGAGGTTGGATTTGTAATAAAGTTAAAGCGCCTGAACGTTATTTCGAAGCCAAAGAAATTCTTCATAGTGATTTTTATAAAAATACCGGCTCATTAGTTTATAAATACTCTAATTTTATTGGTGGCAAAGATTGGAACTTTAATGGCATAGTCGAATTAGAATGGAATAGATCTAACCCAGAAATGCCAATTAGTAATTTATTTGGTCGTTATTGCGGCTTTTTAACAAATACTACAGGATCGGTAAACTTCAAACGTATTTCACCTGAGAAATTCAAAGAAATATGCCCGATCACCGAAGACTAATGTGATCAAAGCAAGTTAATCAATACAGCCCCGTTAGTGCATTATTATTCACTTACCTTTTTCTGCACCACTATAGTGCAAAAAAACCGTGCCAATGCCACCTTTACTGATGATCATCACCCACAGGGAAATCTCAACAATTGCCGTAAATTTCAGCAATAGTTAGCCCTGCATGAAGTTTTTAATAAAAAAATAAACATGGCATAAGATTTGATACCTTATTAACAAAGGATTCATTTGAGGTATATTATTTTGCTAGCCAGTTTTATTGAAGAACACCAGTTACCAAGCGATTTTACCACAACAGTGAAAGCGCATTATTTACCCGTCGCCGAACAAATTTATGGCAAATTTAAGCAAGGACAGTCGCCATTATTTGTTGGTATTAATGGCTGCCAAGGCAGTGGAAAGTCAACCTTTACTGATTTTCTCGCGCAACACCTCAGCAGCCAATATCAACTTAACATTGTGGTGATGTCGTTAGATGACTTTTATTTACCATCACAGCAACGCAAAGCACTGGCTGAATCAGTACATCCGCTATTAGCAACACGTGGCGTACCCGGTACTCATGATGTTAGCGCACTGAGTGAAACCATTGCTAAACTCAAGAATCAAGAAACCGGCTTTACCATTCCCAAATTTAACAAAGCAACAGATGAGCCTTTTGAACAAGAAAAATGGCAACAAATTACCAAGCCAATCGATATTATTTTATTAGAGGGTTGGTGCTGGGGCGTGAATGCGCAAACCGACGAACAACTGCAAACGCCAATGAATGAGCTGGAAATGCAACACGACAGCAATGGTCAGTGGCGCAGTTATGTAAATGAGCAACTTAAAGCGTTCTACCAACCCTTATATCAAGCAATGGATTATTGGATTGCCTTGCAAGCGCCGTCATTTGACTGTGTTTATAAGTGGCGTTTAGAACAAGAAGAAAAGCTGCAAGCAAGAAACCCAGATCTTGAAAATTCAAAAATCATGACGCCAGCGCAAATATTGAATTTCACCCAATATTTTCAGCGCTTAAGTGTGCAAGCCAGTAACAGTGTTTCCCAGTCGGCCGATACAATTTTTTATTTAGATTACGACAGAAAGATTGCCAAAATGACCACCAAGGAAGCTTAGATGAGCACTGATAAATTTATAATTTTCAGTGATCTAGACGGCACTTTACTCGATCACTTCACCTACGAGTCGAGTGCCGCACAAGCGACATTAGCCAAGCTAAAGCTTGCCAATATACCGGTGATTTTAAACACCAGTAAAACCAAAGCCGAAGTCGAAGTTATTGCTAAGCAATTACAACTTAACTGCCCATTTATCGTTGAAAATGGCGCCGCGGTTTATATCCCAGAAGGCGCATTTGCTGTACAGCCAACTGATACAAACTTAGTTGATGGCTATTGGCGTAAAGAATTTGCTTTAGACAGAACGCATTGGTTAAACCTGCTCGATAAGCACTCTGCACCTTTTAGTGAGATGTTCACCAGCTTTTCTACCATGACAGTTGATGAAGTCTCTACACTAACCAACTTAAGCGCAGAAAATGCAACCCTTGCCAAGCAGCGCCAATACGGCGAACCAATAAAATGGCTCGGCGATGAAAAAAGCAAAAAAGCGTTTATCAAGCTACTTGAACAACATGGCGCAAGCATAGTACATGGCGGACGTTTCATGCATTTATGTGGTCATAGCGACAAAGGACAAGCACTCACTTGGCTAGCTCAGCAATACCAACAAGCCAATACCAAGAGCACAATTTCCACAATCGCCTTAGGTGATGGTGAAAATGACAGCACCATGCTAGAAGCCGCCACAGTCGCAGTGCAAATACGCTCTCCTGTTCATCAATTTCCTGAGCTTAATCGCCAAGAGCAGGTTATTCAAACTCAAGGCTTTGGACCCGTAGGCTGGGCGCAAGCACTCGAGCAACTCTTATCACAACAATTTAAATTAATCGCATAACTTTGAGGTAAATTATTATGGCCGACTTTTATCAAAACGGTGTTGTTACCACCTTGCACAATTTAGCTCAGCGCGATCCAGCTGATATGGAAGCTGAACTGCTAACATTTTCAAAAACCCGACCACTAGGGCTTATTTTACCGTCATTATTTTCTGAATTAGAAGGCAAGGCACTGCCAGATATCATCAATAAAATTAAAGATGTTGAATATCTATCACAAATCGTCATTGGCTTAGATCGCGCCAATTTAGATCAATACAAACATGCATTAAAGTTTTTTGGTCAGTTACCACAGCACCACCGCGTACTTTGGAACGATGGGCCAAGGTTGCAAGCACTTGACGCTAAATTGCAAAAATTAGGCTTAGCTCCTAAAGAGCTTGGTAAAGGTCGTAATGTTTGGTATTGCATGGGTTATATCTTAGCATCAGGTAAGGCGGAATCAGTCGCCCTGCACGATTGTGATATTTTAACCTACGAGCGCGACTTGCTTGCTCGTTTACTTTACCCGGTTGCCAACCCTTTATTTAACTATGAATTTTCGAAAGGTTTTTATGCCCGCGTTGCCGACGGAAAAATTAATGGTCGCGTGTCTCGTTTACTGGTTACGCCATTAATTAAAGCATTGAAAAAAACCGTCGGTCATTGTGATTATTTGGAATACATGGACAGCTTTTTGTACCCGCTCGCCGGTGAATTTTCATTTAGACGTGACGTATTAAGTGATATTCGCATTCCAAGTGATTGGGGTCTAGAGATTGGTGTATTGTCGGAAATGTACCGTAACTATTCTTCGAACCGTATTTGCCAAGTCGATATTGCTGATGTGTATGATCATAAGCATCAAGACTTGTCATTAGACAGCACTGCCGGTGGCTTATCAAAAATGTCGATTGATATTAGTAAAGCATTTATCCGTAAACTTGCGACTCAAGGTGAAACCTTCACTGCCGAAAAATTCAGAACACTAAAAGCGACTTATTACCGTATTGCGCTCGATTACGTGGAAACTTATCGCAATGACGCGATCATGAATGGCTTATCGCTTGATATTCATAACGAAGAAAAAGCGGTTGAAATGTTCGCCGAAAATATACTTGCTGCCGGCAATACCTTTTTAGAACAACCGATGGAAACACCGTTTATTCCATCATGGAACCGTGTTGTAAGTGCAATGCCAGACGTATTAACACAGTTAAAAGAAGCGGTAGAATTAGATCATCAAGAATTTGCAAACCAGTTATAAGCGAGGGCAACGATGGAAAAAGTTTTCGAACAACTGATACATAAACTTAATCAGCAACTTTCATTCATTTATCGGGAAGTTGCCATTGAACAACCCATAGCTGAACTCGCATTAGAGCTGGCAAACTTAATGCGCTTGTCTGATGATAGTCAAGCGCCAGTACCGTACGCAAACCATTGGTCAGAGCAAGACGCCATCTTAATTACTTATGGCGACAGTGTTATTTCAGCCGATACCTCGCCATTAAAAACCTTGCAAACATTTTTAGATAATCATATTGGCGATAGCATTAACGGTGTGCATATTTTGCCGTTTTTTCCCTACAGCTCAGACGACGGTTTTGCGGTAATTGACTACGCCGCCGTCAACCCAACACTAGGCACTTGGCAAGATATAAGCGCGATTGCCGAAAGTCGCAATTTAATGTCTGATCTGGTGATTAACCACTGCTCGAGCGAAAACCTTTGGTTTCAACACTTTGTTCAAGGGCAAGGCGAAGGGCACGATTTCTTTTTCACCGCCAAAGAAAGTGATGATATTTCAGACGTTGTTCGCCCTAGAACCTCACCGTTATTAAGAGCTACCGAAACTGAAAATGGACAACAACATGTTTGGTGTACTTTTAGTCATGATCAAGTCGATTTTGACTTTCGCAATCCCGCGGTACTAAAAGCTTTTGTCACCATTATTCGACAATATCTTGATGCCGGTGTGAAAATATTTCGTTTTGACGCCATTGCCTTTATTTGGAAGGTGGTTGGCACTAAATCGATTAACTTACCCGAAACTCATGAAATTGTAAGATTGCTACGAACTTTAATTGAATGGGCACAGCCAAACGCGATTATTATTACCGAAACTAATATTCCTAATACGCAAAACTTAACCTACTTTGGTAATGCCAACGAAGCACATGCCATCTACAACTTTTCACTACCTCCGTTATTATTAAATACCCTATTAACCGGCAATTGCTTATATTTAAAGCGCTGGTTAATGAGCATGCCACCAGCACAAAATGGTACTACCTACTTTAACTTTATTGCCTCGCACGACGGCATAGGGTTGCGCCCAGCTGAAGGCTTATTAAACGATGAAGAACTGACAAGCTTGATCACCACCATTGAAAACTTTGGCGGTAAAATATCGTGGCGCACATCTGATAATGGTGAGCAAAAAGCTTATGAAATGAATATTGCATTGTATGACGCAATGCAAGGTACTGTTGCAGGTAAAGACGAATGGAATTTTGATCGTTTTATTTGCGCACACGCGATCATGTTTGCCCTTGAAGGCATACCTGGTATTTATATACACAGCATGTTGGGCACACAAAACGATGAACAAAAACTCGCGCAAACAGGACATAATCGCGCGATTAACCGCCATCGCTGGCAACAGCCATTATTAGAAGCTGCGTTAAATGATGACAATAAACACCATGCAAAAGTGTTATCGCATTTAAAGGCGTTGTTAGATATTCGCATAAAACAGCCGGCATTTCACCCCAATGCCACGCAATTTACCCTACATTTAGGTTTACAGTTGTTTGGCTTTTGGCGACAAAGCCTAGATCGAAAACAAAGTATTTTTTGTGTCAGCAATATCTCTGATCAACCACTGGCGTTACCGCTAAGTGAACTTAACTTGATTATTACTGAGTCTTGGATTGAGCTGATAAGTCATCAAGAGATCACGGAGTTAACGGAAGAAATTCTCTTAGCGCCTTATCAAACGGTTTGGATTTCAAATAAAAAATCATAGGCTATGATGACAATGTTAAGCTTTCACTTAACATTGTCTAATATTTTTACACTTAGTTTACAGCGCACAACGAACTTCCGACAACACCTTGAAATAAAACAGTTTTTAATAATGGCACGTTAAGTGCTAATAATAAGTTATTAAAGTAAAAAACAATAACTGAAACAATTTTAAGGGAAACGAAATGCGTTTAAACATACTAAAAGCAATTGCAGCGAGCTTAGTCATTACACTTAGCAGTGTTGCGAATGCCGGCATAATTTCAACGGGTGATATTGCAATTAACCAATCTATTCCAGACCGTGCGACCGTAACTGATACTTATACTGAAACAAGCACTGATATTATTGATAATGTTTGGGTATATTTTGATGCAACTTCAAGCTGGATTGGTGATTTTGAAGTCATGCTGAGCCATAACGGTGTTAACGTGTTGATTTTAGACAACCAAGGCGGCCCACAAGATGCGGTAAACGATTGGTTCTCTGATCTGTACGCAACTGCGCCAACTTGGCCGCAAGTTGCTGACACTTCAACAAACTATGGTTTTTTACCCTCGCAAAGCTTATCAGCGTTTAACGGTTTATCTGCTCAAGGCGACTGGGCATTAACGGTTACAGATACTTTGAGTGCAGATTCAGGTTTTGTGAATAGCTGGGCGTTACAATTTTCGACGCATTCAGCACAAGTACCAGAGCCTTCAACGTTAGCTATTTTTGCTTTAGCAATTCTAGGTTTTGCCTCTCGTAAGTTTTCAAAATAGCATTAAATAAATAGTAATCTCTAAAAGCACTTGACCTTGATCTAGTGCTTTTTTATTGCCTAAAGAAATGTCAGCTATTTTTACAAACTATCAGTAACTTAGCATAACGCACAATGTAACTATATGATTTATGTCACATAAAACTTATGGTCTACTTTATGCTTCTAACGATTAACCCTTTTATTATGCTCACCAAAGGAATGCCGATGAAATTTTTCAAAACACTTGTACTGTCAGTATCATTGTTGATTACTGCCACTAGCCAAGCCGCATTTATTACCACCAATGAAGCCAGCTTAGATGCTATTTTTTCACAAGCAAGCTTTGGCAATATGCCGATTGATATTCGTATCGGCGCTGCAACCGAACTGGTTTTTCCAGACTTGTTAGATATTGACACTAACGCGGAAATTGCCACTTTATTCGCACAACATGTTGGTTTAGCAACCGTGGTAAACTTCTATTTTGTTGACACCATCAGCGCCTGTGGCGGTATCAACCCAGCCATAGTTGGTTGTGGTGAGTTTCCAGGTAACGACTTTGTTGTAGAGTCTAGCTTTGCTGCAAGTGGGTTTGGTGGTGAACTACTCGCCCATGAATTAGGGCATAATTTAGGGCTACCTCACATTAACGGTGCATTTTTAATGGACCCTGCGCTTAATGGCCAAACCTTAATCACCGACAACGAAGTCAACATTATTCGTAACAGCCCGTTGGTACAAACAGACGGTCAATTTTTTTGGGTCGACATTAACCCTGTGCTTATCGTTCGTGAAGCGATTCAATCGGTACCAGAACCTAGCACCTTAGTATTGTTTTTACTGTCTGGCGGCCTGTTATTTTCAATGGGTAAAAAACGCGCAAAATAATCGATATTAATTAAAATTTAAGATAGATAGTTTGCGATTATACTCAGTACTTTTATATGCTTTTCAATTTTTCAAAGCGTATAATAGTACTGATTTCCTTTCTTGTTCACCCCATCCGTATTGCAACAATTTTTAGCAAAAAGCTGGATAAAAGATCCAGCGTCGTAATAATCTTTGTATAAACTTAGTGTTATACTCATTAGAGCGTGTTGACCTTTGCGGTATAAATTTTGTTCTCATTAAACGTGATTCTGATTTTATGCAAAGGATAAAAATGCGTAGCGATTGAAGTATCGTTATTCTATATAAATGCGCTATAACGAGAGTAAATCACGTTTAATCGAATCTTAGTGACAGCCTTTGTTGCCTATTTTTACTACGTTATCGCCTATTTATGTGGAACAACCACACTGCATAGGCACTGCCTTGTATAAATACGCAATATACTGCTGCAAAAACATACATCAAAGATCAACACGCTCTAGACTGTTTATCAGTGTTCAAGGTTGGGAAAGCAAATGTCTATTAATAAAACCGTTCAATTAGTGCTATGTTTCACTTTATTTTTTTGCGTTACCGCATGCAGTGACGAGCAAACTCAAGTAGTAAAAGCTGGCTGGACCAAAAGCTGCCCGAATAATGAGTTTTGTTTTATCCACCCTGAAAGCCTAAAATCTGCCGAAATTCAGATAATAGATTCGACGGCTGGAAAACTAGAAGATGACAACATGGTGGTGTTATTTGACCTAAGCATATACGCCAGTCAATTAGATGATTTGCGACAAGCAAAAACAGAATCAGTTACCATAGACGATTTATCTGGAACGTTATTTGTTCAAGATAAACGTATCGGCCTAGCTATCCCAGAAGTTAACGGCACAGTACGATTCTCGATGCTGATCATCTACAAAGAAGCGTTAGCGGAAGAGCAAGGTAAAGAAATTTTAAAATCAATCACGTTCAAGCAGCCAAAATAATAACTGTTATAGTGCATGATTATTAGCATTAACATCGAGTATTACTGCTTGGGAAAAATGCTGTTTAGGTAATATATAGTTAGCAAAATTAATCACGCTACCGGTTGTCAATGATTGCTGTACAAGAGATTGGCTAATGTAGTTTGAAGGAATATTCGCTTTAGTTAGCGCTTCAAATTCGAGCTCATTATTGCTTAATACATCAAGTGATGCCGGCTTTAGTACCGCCAATATTATCGGCAATAATTCGATTAAATTTAAATTAGACGCAAAGCTGACATAACTACTGTCGGCTTGCGGCGTTACATGAATGGTTAAATACTTACCCGCTAAAATCGCATTAACTGAATAACCATAAGGTTCAAAGGTAAAATCATCTATTTGAAACCCCGGCACTAACTCTTCCAGTCGTAAAAACTGACGAATATCGGCTGAATTTACTCCCTCTCGGGTTAAGTGCTTAGACGCTTGCTCGCTAATTTGATAAGCAAATATCTCATAGGTTTTATCTTCCGCTGACGCTTGAAAGCCATTGTTTTGGTGAAAAACAAAATTATGATGGCTGTCCATCGCACCAAAGCGCATTGCCGTGCCATCAATATATTGGCTTAACTGTTTAATGTCGTCGCCAAAACAACTGGGCTGGGCGTGAGAAAAATATTCATTTTTACGTTGATAGGTTAAGTGTTTTATCTTGTCGACACCCAGTTGTTGAATGAAATATTCGACTGAGTTAACTAAGTTAGTTTCACCGCACGTTAAAATGAGAAAACTACTGTGCCAAACAAACAAGCTAGATTCTGACAATAAGAACGCTTTGCACTGCTCGTTTGAAATACTCGACAATATTTTAGCATGGCAGCAATTTACCAATTCAGCCCAAAATTCATCATTAATATCAGTAAGTAGTGAAAAATTATCGTTATGAACGAGTACTTCAACTTTTTTTTCTGAACCTTCAAAAAACACAGACTTTCCTAACGTTACTTTTCAGCGGCACCATTACCAACCAAACATTTCAAGCAAAACCCTAATATAAAGTCACTATTAGGCACAAAAAAGAGGCGGTATTTTACAAAAAAAAAGGTAGATTTCAATAGATAATCGCTTAATAATTGAGTGAATTTTATACGCATAAAAAGCTATACTTTATGGCGTTTTTAAGCATAATGCGACATTTATTTCTGCTGGTATATTATTTGAGTTTTTACAATGAATACTAACCACAAAATTTGTGAGCTAAGCATCACGCTTTCTCAACCTGAAACGCGTTTTGACTTCGCACAACCTACAGATTGCTTGCATGAAAATGGCCTATATATTTTAGGTTTTGAGTTCGACGGTACCGCCTGCTTTCGCAAAGGCACCAAAGCCGGACCAAATGCATTAAGAAATGTCTCTGACGGTATTGAGTCATATTCTCCATACCTAGACGCCGACATTGCCGATATTTGCTTTTATGACTTAGGAAACTTATCAACTAAGATTATTCCTTGTGGCGACTCACACCAAGATATTGAGCAGCAGTGGCAAGTGGCGAGCAATGATTACTGCACGCAATTTAACGCTGAAACTTTAGCTAAGCATAAAATAAAAACGCTAACCTTAGGCGGCGAACACTCTATTTCTTATGCGCCAATTACACAATATTTAAAGGCCTATGAAAACTTAGTGGTATTGCACTTGGATGCGCATGCAGACTTGCGCGACGGATATTTAGGGTTTCACTATTCACATGCCGCCATTATAAAACGTGTGCATGATAATTTTTCGGCGCAGCATCAACTTATTCAATACGGTATTCGCTCGGGCACTAAAGAGGAATACCAATGGATGCGCACCAATAACACCCTTAAAAATAGTCGCGCAGAATTTTTACAGTCGGTTGCTGAAATAGCCGATGATCGCCCTATCTACCTCACCCTCGATTTAGATTATTTCGACCCGAGCTTTTTTCCAGGTACGGGAACACCAGAACCAGGCGGCGAAGATTTTCACTCTTTTGTTAGTCTTTGCAAGCTATTAAAAAATAAAAACCTTGTCGGTTGTGACGTAGTTGAACTGTCACCCGAAATTGACGCGACTGGCAATAGTGATGTTTTTGCCGCCAAGGTCGTACGCGAATTAATTATTTGTTTAAATCATCAGTAGAGAATGCACATTGAACACTCCATTAACACCTTGGTCAATTGATGACGCTGAAAACACCTATCATGTAAAACGTTGGGGTAACGGATACTTTGAAATAGGCGCCTCTGGCGATATTCATGTTATTCCTCGATATGACCAGCCAGACTTAAAAATAAACCTTAGAGAAGTTGTCGAAGAAATTAATACTTCAGGTATTCAGCTACCTGTTGTGGTGCGTTTTCATGACATTTTACGCTCGCAAGTAGAGCTATTAAATGAAACGTTTCGAGACACCATAAGAGCCGCTAATTATGAAGGTCAGTATTTTGGTGTGTTTCCAGTAAAAGTTAACCAAATGCGTGAAGTTATTGAAGAAATTGTTGATGCTGGCAGTCGATATAACTATGGTTTGGAAGCCGGTTCAAAGCCAGAACTTATCGCAGCACTTGCCTACAATACCAATAAAAATTCGTTAACCGTATTAAATGGTTATAAAGACGAAGAATATTTACGCTTGGCTTTATTAGGATTAAAAATCGATCGCAATATGATTATTGTTATCGAGAAATACAGCGAGCTGATTAAACTTATCGAGCTATCCAAAAAATTAAACGTAAAGCCTGTGATTGGTTTACGGGTAAAAATGATGGTCAAAGGTCGTGGCAAGTGGGAGCATTCTAGCGGTGAACGCGCTAAATTTGGCTTAAGTATCGCTGAAATCCTTAATGCCGTTGCCTATCTAGAAGCGGAAGGTTTAACGGAATGCATTAAACTTTTGCACTTTCACATTGGCAGCCAACTTACCGATATTCGGGCAATTAAAGAAGCAGTACAAGAAGCGTCACTGATCTACAGTAAGTTAGTAAAACAAGGCGTGCCAATTGAATACGTCGACGTTGGCGGTGGCTTAGCCATTGATTATGACGGCTCACAATCAACTAACGATTCATCGTGTAATTACAGTTTAAGTGAATACGTTTCCGATATTGTTTACGGATTTAAGCAAAACTGCGACTTAGAGTCTGTACCACACCCGCATTTAGTGAGTGAAAGTGGACGAGCAATAACCGCGCATCATTCATGTGTTATCACTAACGTTATTGGCGAAATTCACCCAAGTGGCACGCAATATTCAACACGTAAATCCACGGGTGAACATATTATCGTCAGTAATATTCGAGAGTTAGAGCAAGATTTGCTCGATAGCGAACAAAACGATAATCACCAAGAAATTTATAACGATGTTGTGCAATTAAAATCGCAAGCCATGCAGGCTTTCAAACTCGGCATTTTCACTTTAGATGAATTGGCAAAAGTGGAAACCATGTATTGGCGCATTCTTAATTTAATCCAGCAACAAATGCAAGAAGTCGACTTTATCCCTGAAGATCTCAACGATATCTCACAAATGCTATCGTCGCAGTATTTAGCCAATTTCTCTGTCTTCCAATCAGCCGCAGATTCGTGGGCAATAGATCAAGTGCTACCTATTATTCCAATTTCTCGCCTTAATGAAAAACCAAGCAAACTATGCAGCATTGTTGATATTACTTGCGATAGTGACGGTAAAATTGACAAGTTTATCGGCCAAGAATCTATCGCCGATAACATTCCAATGCATGCGCTAAAAGCAGATGAGGACTACTTTATTGGCTTATTTTTAACCGGCGCATACCAAGATGTGATGGGCGATATGCACAACCTCTTTGGGCGTTTAAATGAAGTGCACATTGTCAGTTATGACGATGACCCTAAAGACTTTTATATCGAAGAAGTTGTTAAAGGTTCTTCAGTTGATAACGTGCTTTCAACCATGCAATATACGCCAGCTATTATGGCTCAGGTGATCAAAAAAGATATCGACGTGCAAATAGCGCGCGGTAAAATAAAACCAAGAGAAGGTGTTAATTTAATTGATTTTTATGAAGACTGTTTAGACGGATATACCTACCTAAAGCAGTAAAATTATTCGCGGCTAGACTGGCGCAGTTAAGCAGTTTCAGTTCAGCAGTACAATTAAAAAATTATCCACCCGCTAACAATGAGTAAGCTGGTTTACTTACTCGTTGTTATTGCGCCAATTTCCACACTGTTGCTATTACTGCCAGCCAATCTTCCAATTTGACGGGCTTTTTAAATCGCGCCAATTTATTGAGTACTCATTACCTGAAATAACCGCTTCAATAATGCACTCAGTTACCCGTTGATTTTCGTCAAAAGTAACGTCAATCACGGCAAAATGTTTTTCTTTATTACGCACATCAACCTTAGTCCACTTACTATGCAATAACGCTTTCGGGTTAACTTGATTCATTTTACACCTTAAATAATCATTATTTGTAAAAGCTCTTTCAGGGTGTTTAGCGAGCTATTGATACAAACTGTACGGTTAAGCAGCAATAAAAGTTCATTTTTACGAGAAATTATAATCTTTGGTGAACCAAACACTAACTCGCAACGTAATACCTTTATCAATATCATCTAAACACAATCAAAAAAAGCGAGTCGCTATTTATGCGTTTTTTCTTACTTAGTATTATCTTGTTAGTTATCACCGGCTGCAGTACCACCTATCAAAACCAAAACGTGCAAGGAAAAATTTTTCCTGCGATTTCAGGTCAAAGCCTAGCAAAAGAAACCGTTAATATTCCTAACGATTTTGACCAAGAACTCACGCTGCTATTAGTCGGCTACAAACAAGATGCACAGTTTGATATTGACCGCTGGTTAATTGGTTTAGATATGATACAAACCCAATTACCTGTTTATGAAGTGCCGACAATTCAAGGCATGTTTCCACGCATGTTTAGCACCATGATCGATAACGGTATGCGCGCTGGCATTCCAAAGTCATTATGGCAAGGCGTTGTTTCTGTGTATAAAGATGGTGATAAAGTTCAAGCCTTTACCGGCAATGTAAACCCAAACAATGCCAGAGTCATACTACTGAACAAAGCAGGTGAAATTGTCTATTTTTACGATCAAGGTTTTTCAGTTGAGGCGCTCAACGCGGTTAATGTTTTTTAATCGCGGTCACCAGTTGATTCAGCCAGCCATCGGCAGTGCTTGTGCGGTAGACTAATGAATAAGCTTCAACATTGTTAATGGCAACATCGGTAAGCTCAATAATGCGAAATTGAGCTTCATCGATTATCACGTCTGGTACATAAGCAAGCGCGGCGCCTTGCTTGACCACAGACAATAAGGAACTAATATCATCAGTTCGAAACGGAATTTTTCTCGAAAATTGATGATCGGGCCAGCCATCAGAACCTACCCCGCGTGCTATGCCACAAAATGGCGAAGTGTTAGGACAGACAAAACCATGAGTTAATAGCGCATTCATCGTTACCTTTCCTTCAGGAAAAGCGTTAAAAATAGCATGTTCAGGTGAAGCAATAAGCTTACTGCAAGTACTGCCTAGCGAAATGGTCGTTAATTCAGGTTTGCTCTCGCCAGCGATCGCAGCATCGGTGACAATGGCGATATGAGCTTGACCGTTTTCGAGTTTATCTAACGCATCTCCTTCATAAATGGGATCGACAGTCATGGCTATTTTATCTTGAGGTATGTGTGGAATAATGCGTTGTAAGCTTGCCTCTAACAACACCGTCGGTCCCGACAAGTGCAATTGATACTTAACATGATTATCGGTAAATTCACTACACATTTGCTCGTATTCATGGATGAGATTTAAGGCATAGCCAATAAATTTTTTGCCATGACTATTGAGCTTTATCGTGCGACCAATACGGTCAAACAGCTTTGTATGTAGCTTATGTTCAATTTTTTTTAACGTTTTCGACAGGGCACCAGCTGTAATATTTAACGCATTAGCGCTTACTTGAATATTTTGTGAATGCGCCAAATGAACAATACGTTGCAACTCTTCAATCTGCATAACCATTTCCCATATGGAAACAAAAACTACTTATTATTCGATTATATATAAACAATCAATATTCTACTATAGCGCATTATTTGATTCACCAAACAAACGATGTCGTCTATGCCTATTAACGTTATTACCTCAATCTTATTGTGCTTCAGCCTAATCTGTAGTGTATTTTTTTCATCTAGTAGCGCAGCATTCAATCAGCCCAAGCCTCATCAACATCATAACTTAATGGGATCACACGGCATGGTTTTATTATTTAATGCCAACGAGGGGTTATTTGCCAGCCATTTACCCTTGTATGCTCATCCGCATAATTATCAAATTATCTATAAAGTAACACTTGATAATCCGCAGCGATTAACGCCTTTATTTGAAAAAGGTCTAGTAACTGTATTGCCGGAAAATTTTGATTTAGCCAGATTAATTAACGGCGAGCGTTTCTCACTAAGTACCACCTTTTTTGAAGGTCATTTTGAACGTGGTGGTAAAGCTATTTTTTCAGCCCAATTACACTTTGAGCTACAAATACTTAGCGAACAAGTTGAGCCTAGCTTTAGCGCGAATAACGCACTTTTCTATCGTATTGCCATTAGCGATAACACCGCAGTTGTTGCCCATAAAATTCAAAGTGCACCATCATTTGATGCCATTGGCTTTATTAATATCACCCAAAAAGAAAATTCGACGCCACTGAGCTGCGACCAGCCAATAGCACGCGAGGCTAATATCATTAAAAAGCACTTTGCTCAATGTTTAGATGCTAGCTTTGATTACATCGAAACACAGGACTTTAACTAATGAAGAACTTCAAAATACTATGCTTGGCAGTGTTATTAGCAATGTCTAGCATCAGCTATTCCGCTCATGCAGATCCTGCACTTTCAGATATCAAAAAGCTCAAACATAAATCGTGGTTTAGCGGCGCAGAAAACTGCCATTTAACGCAACAGCCTGCTATTGAGGTTTATCAATATAATTTAGACAGTTATATCTTGCGTCAAAATAAGTGCTTGCATTATGAAGCCCCTTTTATTTATCTCTTATTTGGTAAAGAACGTGCCTTACTTATTGATACTGGCGCGACCGCTGACCCAGACAAATTCCCGTTAGCCGAGCAAGTAAAATTAATAATGGCAAAGCGAGCAAAACAACTAAAACTAGCAAGTTCGAGTTTACCTTTGCTGGTCGCCCATTCACATAGCCATAGCGATCACATCGCCGCCGACCACCAATTTAGCGCACTAAAACATGCTGAGGTGATTAATACGCATGATACTAAAGCACTGGTTGATGCATTTTCATTGTCGAATTGGCCTTTAGAAAACGTAAAGTTTGACCTTGGAGACAGACCGGTCACCATTATTCCCACTCCCGGACACCAAGCACAAGCGATAAGCTTTTACGATCAGCAAAATGCCTGGTTGTTAACTGGCGACTCCGTTTATCCAGGGCGTTTATATGTACGTAACTGGCAAGTGTACAAAAACAGTATTCAACGGCTAGTAAGCTTTTCTCAGGAGCATCAGGTTTTAGCCGTTCTCGGAGCACACATCGAAATGTCGACCAAAGCCAACGTCGATTACCCAGTTGAAAGCACTTATCATGCTAATGAAATGTCATTAGTGCTGTCAGTAACAGATCTTAAGCATTTGCATGAAAAACTAACAGCGCTCGGCGATACGCCACGAAAATTGGGCATAGGTAAGATGATTATTTATCCCGTCAACTAATATCACTATTGTCTAAACCATCAATAATAAAAGATGAACAGTAATTACCGCCTACTCTTTTTGTTTTTACTGTTCACTAAAAATAATACCAGCCTCATCGTTTTTCCTTAGCCTATTCAAACTTAAATCTGCCAAAAGAAAACCAATTTCTATTTCACACCGTATACGTTAATACCACTAACACATCAGGCATTATTATGCTCTCAACAATGTTTTCAATCTTTAAAAAAGATCCGATTAAAAAACTGGATAACGCTTACGAAATTAAGCTTGAACAAGCCATGTTGGCACAGAGAAATGGTGATATTAAATCTTATGCGATGATAACAAACGAAGCTGAACAGATTAAAAAGCAGATAATCGAACTTCAACAATCATCAAATAGTTAAACAGCGAAACTTGTTGCCTATACAGCGCCATTAATGATCTTAAATTGCAAAGCACACGTAACTTATTATTAGCTGTTAATAATTATCAGGAATGCTGTTATGACCTACATCACCCGCGAAGCGCTGCTCAATATGGATTCACGCTACAGGGCAAAGTTAATTAATAGTTTGTCTGGTTTTAAAAGCGTTAATCTTATTGGCTCAATAAACGATAAAGACCAAACTAATTTAGCAATATTTAGCTCGGTCATTCATCTGGGAGCTTCGCCTGCCCTCGTTGCATTTATTATGCGTCCAAGCAGTGTCGAACGACATACCTTAGAAAATATTCAACAAACGGGTCAATATACCATTAATCAAGTCAACACAGATTTTTGGCAAGGGGCTCACCAAACTTCAGCTCGTTATGAAAGACACCAGAGTGAGTTTGAAGAAGTCGCTTTAAGCATGCAATTTATCGACAATATATCAGCTCCGTTTGTGAAAGAAAGTCAATTGAAGTACGCCGTGGCACTGAAAGAAATACTACCAATAACGCTTAATAACACGCTATTGGTTATCGGCGAGATAACAGACATTATCTGTACGGAGCAAGCTATTCAGCCCGATGGCTATATTGATATTGAGTCGTTAGGTGCGGTCACTGTTTCTGGTTTAGACAGTTATCATTCAACTCATCGATTGTCGCGCCTAAGTTATGCAAAACCTGACACTTCTTTAGTTGAACTCAATTTAGTTGGCTCACCACACCTTGGCTAAACGATGTACTCTACATTAAGGACATATCATTCAATGAAAACATGGCAATGGCTAGGTTATTTGGGACTAATTCCTTTTATCGCGTGTTTATGGTTAACAACGTTTCCTTTGGACAACGTCGCCGTTGATCCGCAGCAAGGTTTTGTTTTTTATAGCGCCATTATTTTGAGTTTTATTGCAGGTACCTTATGGCAAAAGGACCATACGATTTGCAAGGAGAATAAAAAATCGGAGCACCAAGTACTTAATCAATTAGAACAGCATCGCTGTGCATTGCCATCAAAACAAATTGTCAGCAACGTTTTTTGTTTATTGGCCTTCGGTTGCTTGTTACTTCCTATTTTTTACGGATTACTGATCCTGCCATTAGGTTACTTAACCTTACTGTTGGCAGAATATGTGCTTTACCGCGGCAATGACCAAACATTCACTAAGTCTTATTTTTTGATGAGATTTACATTAACTGTATTGGTAACTTCTTTGCATTGTATTGCGCTGCTACTTTGGTTTTAAATCTTAGGTTCAATAGGGTTAACAATGACCACGAGAAAATATACATGCGATAAATTAGTCATTTTTTATGATGGCAATTGCCCGTTATGCAGTTTAGAAATGCAAAAGTTAAAACAGCATGACGCCAACAACCAAATCGAATTGGTTAACTTGCATCAAGCAAATTTTAATACACTTTATCCCGACATTAATTTTAATAAAGCCATGACTATTTTACATGGCGTGTACCAAAAAAAATTATTACTCGGTTTAAATGTCACTCACCGAGCATGGACCATAGTGGGCAAAGGAGCCTTTGTTGCACCGTTGCAGTTGCCGATTGTTAAACAGCTGGCTCACTGCTTTTACTTATTAGTCGCCAAGTATCGTCACCCACTATCTCAATTTATCTATCGACGTTTAGGCATTGGCACCAACACCTGTGAGCTAGGAGTGTGTTATGAAAAGTCCGCTAAAGAAACCAACAACATTGATCATCGGCGCCAATAGCAGTATTGCAAAAGCACTAGCCAAGCAAGCCATCTGTGATGATATTTCGTTAGTTATTATCAGCCGCCACATTGACTTCTATCAGCGGCAACCATTTAACGACACTCAACTCATTTGGGTGGAGAATTACAGTGAACATGAGATCATCAATGCTATTGCAGCGATTGACTTTGATAAACGCATCAATATTTCTCAAATATTTATTTGTCATGGCGTATTGCACAACAAGCGCTGCCAACCCGAGAAACGTTTAGAAGATTTTTCGGCGGATGCTTTTAGCGAAATAATTCAAGCAAATACCATTACACCAATGCTGTGGTTAAAACACTTAGTGCCGAAATTAACGCACAAAAAGCCGTGTACTATAGTGGTGTTCACCGCGCGAGTAGGTAGTATTAATGATAACCAATTAGGTGGTTGGTATAGTTACAGAACATCAAAAGCAGCCATGAATATGCTGTTAAAAACAGCGGCGGTAGAATTAGCAAGGCGTGCTAAACATATTAAATTAATCTCTTTTCATCCGGGCACAACCGACACCCCGTTGTCGAAACCTTTTCAAAAAAACGTGCCCGCTAAAAAGCTCTTCACCCCTGAATTTGTCGCTCAGCAACTACTGGTTATTGTCAAAAAATCAGAGCACGACGGTCAAGTAAGTTATGTTGATTGGCAGGGAAAGACAATTGCTTGGTAGTTTACATGTGTAACAAGATCGATTGCTGATCTTTCTTGGTCATTTTACTAACGACTAATTTAAACGAATTATCAATCATGCGCTCCTTCTCTTAAGAAAAGAGTCACCTTGCGAAATTGAGCCATCTAAAATGATCGTGTTCCATAATTTTTTAAATATATAAACATTAACGCTACTTTTTTCAAAATCAGTCAGTGAAAAGAGCTTACCTATCTTGATTTAAATGCATTGTTAACCTAGGTTTTAGTGCACACATAGCTTAAAGGACTAAATATAATGCAACATAGCAAAGCCCACTGGACGAGGGCAATTTTCCTCTTGTTCTTTATAAGCAACCTTGCTATTAGCCATGATGGTCATAAAAATGAAGATATTGTATTAAATGATTTGGGTAATTTGGGCGAAGTTAACTTTGATATTTCATGCGATGCACAGTCACAAAAAGCCTTTAATACTGGCTTAGGGCTTTTACACCATATGATGTACGCGCAAGCCGAGCAGCTTTTTCAAAAGTGGCTAACACAAAAGCCAGAATGTGCAATGTTATATTGGGGCTATTCAATGTCATTATTTCATCCACTGTGGCCGGATAAAATCACCAAAGAAGCGTTGGCTAATGGTCAACAAGCACTAACCAAAGCGCAGAAACTTCAACCGTCACCACGTGAAAAAGCCTATATTTCTAGCGCAAACAAATACTACGATAACTGGCAAAGCATTCCTGAAAAAGCGCGCATTGCATCATGGGCAAATGCGCATGAAAAACTTTATCAAGACTACCCTAACGATATAGATGCAACGGCTTTTTACGCGTTATCTCAGCTTGTGATCGCATCGGCAACAGACAAAAGCTTTTCTACCAATAAAAAGGTAGGAAAAATTCTGACAACAGTTTTAGATAAACAGCCATTACATCCGAGCGCTATTCATTACAGTATTCACGCCTACGATAATCCAGTGCTGGCAACATTGGGATTAACGCCCGCTCGAGCCTACGATAAAATTGCGCCAGATGTTCCCCATGCCTTACATATGCCCACGCATATTTTTGTTAGGCTTGGAGAATGGCAAGACACGATTCATTGGAATGCTCGCTCGGCAGCCGCTGCGCTTAAATATCCCACTAAAGCATCAACCTCCATGCATTATGTACATGCGCTAGATTACAAGATATACGGCTTATTGCAGTTGGGCGAAGCGCAAAAAGCACACGAAACACTAGGTGAAATCGCATCACATCACCCAATACAAAATACATTTCCTGCGGCATATGCACTTGCAGCAATGCCGGCGAGAATGACGCTTGAACAACAAAATTGGTTGCAAGCCAGCCAACTTAAAACGAGCCACCCTAGTTACATCAGTTGGGAAAAATTTCCTCAGGTTGAGGCGATAACTTATTTCGCTCGTGGCATTGGTTCAGCTAGAAGCAATAACCTACCCAGTGCAAATGAAAATTTATAGGGTGAGATTTTTACATTCACCCTATTTAGCTTTCTTAAATATTATGCCTTTTTAACTGCCAAGAACTTACGATTGTCAATATTAAGAAGAAAGCGGGGTCACTCCAGCCAAATCCAACAAAAATACCAACTATTCCTGCATAGGCTGTTATTACTACACCAAGTAAGTTTGTAACTATCAGAGCTTTTAAAAGCTGTTCAACCGCCTCTTCATCACTAATCTTCCTGAGAAATAAACTAACAGCAGCTAATCCACCTAAAAATATACTAGTATGTTGTGATAAAAAATTTGCGTACTTATCATTGATTTCCAATCCATATATAGGCCAAATTTGTGTAGGTAGAAAAAATAATGCTAAAGCAAAAACTAAGTAGATAGTCCCATGAACTGTGAAAAATGTTTGATTACTCATCTTTTAGTTACCTTCGTGAAATACAGGACCTTGGTTAATTTTAGTTAATGGTAAATTTACATCAAAAATTATTCCTCTGACTTCTTTTACGCCCATTTCCTTCAATCGACTTGAATGCATTTCTAAATAATCTTGGGCGTTTTTTTCATTTTGAAATAGATAAATTCCACCACCAAGCTTTCTAGACGCATTTTCTGTCCAAATTTTCCAAATTAAGCCTTCCTCTTTATTAATAGACTTTGCCAGTTCAACAAGGGCTTTTGACATTTCTTCACCCATTGCTCCTTGATAATCAAAATCAACTTGTAATAGTTTCATTGTGTAGTCTCCAGTAATGACACTTTGTGCGTTTTGTTTTCTATTGTTGAAATTATTAACTACAATTAATGCACATTAAAGTTCATAATTTTGCCATTTTATGTTCAAAAAACTGACAGGTTGTATATGAGATTAAAGAGCACTCTTGAACAATGGGTTACATTACAAGAAGTTGATAAAGCAGGAAGTATCCAAGCCGCAGCTTTGTTACTCAATAAAAGTCACACTACGTTAATCTATTCAATTAAAAAATTGGAAACACAATTAGGTGTGAAACTGCTTGAAATACATGGGCGGCGTTCCGTATTAACTAATCATGCTAAATCTTTACTCAGAAGAGCTACAAGTATGATTGAGCAAGCTAGGGACTTAGAAGAAATAAGTCACCAACTCTCCAAAGGTGTGGAATCTGAAATTATTGTTTCAATGGATCACCTTTGCGAGCCTTCTTTACTATATCGTCCAATGAAAGAATTCTTAAAAATTAACTCCACCACATCTATACATGTTCGTGAAACATCTCTATCTAAAACCACTAACATGGTCACAAGTAAGAAAGCTGATGTTTCAATCATAACGCTACCAATAACAAACTATCCAGCGCAGGTGTTTTCTTTAACCACTATGATTCCAGTAGTATCTACTAATCATCCTCTTGCCAAATTGGAATCAATTTGCATTTCAGATTTAGCTAATCATTGTCAAATAGTGATACGAGATTTAGGTGGAGATCAATCAAATAACAATACTAAAGATGTAGGATGGCTAAAGGCAAACCAAAGAATCACCGTAGATAACTTTGATCATGCTTTAAGAGCGATTGAGCATGGACTTGGGTTTTGTCGCTTACCTGAACATATTTTACAACAGCAAAACAACGAAAAATTAAAAGTAATCAAAATTGAACAAAATGAGAAATATCAAGTACCTTTACATATTACATTGCCTAAAGGAAGCAAAACAGGAAGTGCCGCGTTAGCGTTTTATGAAATGCTATTATTAAATTGATAAATACACCAAGAGAGATGCTTGATCTTTCTTAGTCATCTTGCTAACCACCAACAAATAAGAATTATCGATCATGCGCTCAATTTCACCTTGCGGAATTGAGCCATCTAAAATGATCGTGTTCCATAATTTTTTAATCATATAATCGTTAGCACTACTCATTTTAATCCTTTAGACAAATAATGTGCTGACCAAATAATTGTTAATCCTAAAGTCTACCCTTTATAAACCAAGTTCAGATAGCTCTGGAAAATCATCAGGCCTTTGTAGCCCTCGCCACAAAAATTTTCGGTTACCCTCCTCTATTTTTACATCGTTGATACTTGCATAGCGTTGCTCCATCAAGCCTTTTTCATTAAATTGCCAGTTTTCATTGCCGTGTGAACGAAACCATTGCCCTTTATCATTTTGCCATTCATAAGCAAATCTTACCGCAATTCTATTACCAGTAACTGACCACAATTCTTTCACCAATTTATAGTGTTTTTCTCGCTGCCATTTGGCCGTTAAAAAGGCCACTATTTCGGTACGACCACTAATAAATGAATCACGGTTACGCCACTGTGAATTAAGACTATAAGCTGTAGCGACTAATTCAGGTTGCTGGGCGTTCCACGCATTTTCAGCCTTACGCACTTTTTCAATAGCTTGCTTATGAGTGAAGTTGGGTAATGGATGTCTTACTTCTTCAATTGATAAATCTATATTCATTATTTTTCTCTTAAACGTTAATCTTTAAATGGTCAGAGTTCGGTCTAGATACGCACAAACACATTTTTCCAGAAGCGCGTTCGTTATCGGTTAAGCAAGTATCTCGATGGTCAATACTGACCATTGGATCTACTTGTACAATGCAACTTTTGCACTCCCCTGTTTGGCAGCTAAATGGTACTGAAACGCCCGCCTCCAGCACGGCATCTAAAAGCGATTGGTCACTTGCTACGTCAATTTCTTGTGCTGATTTGGTTAAGGTAAGTGAGCACGCTGTGGCTGATTTATCGATTTCAGCGTTAAATTGTTCGTAATGCAGCCTTGCTTTAGCGACTCCAAACTCCTGAGCAATGCTTTTCAGCTCAGCCAACATTGATGACGGGCCACAAAAATAAAAGTGTGTTGTTTGCTTTTTTTGTACTGACAAATTTGCAAAGAGCTTTCTTAGTGATAGTTTTTCACCCGCTTGCGAAGAATATAAATGCAGCTTTTCTGCTAGCTGACGCTTTAACCTGCCAGCATAAGGCATCAATTTTTCGGTTCGGCCAGCATAATGTAATTCAAATGATTCATTTTGTTTAAGTAGTGCTAATGCCATTGATTTTATTGGGGTAATACCAATGCCGCCCGCAATTAAAACCGTATGTGATAAGTTATTTTCTAAAGGAAAATGATTATGTGGTTTTTTACAATGTAAGGTCAGACCTAACTGATATTGTTGATGAACCGCGATAGACCCTCCTTTACCTTTGTCTTCACGCTTTACCGCTATTTCATAACAGTCGGTTCGATTAGGATTACTACTAATCGAATAGCTGCGCCATGCGATCTCTCCATTATCTAATTCAATAGGTACTTGAATGTGAGCGCCGGCTGAAATTTTTGGTAGTGCGGCATCGGTTAATCCTCGTAATTCATAGGCACGAACCTCAGGTGTTAATTGCCTTACGCCTGAGATCACCACAGGTAATTCGCCATCACCTAAGACTTTGCTTAATGCATGAGTACGAGATAAACGGTTATTCGCTGCATCGGCTTTAAGCTGCTGAATTTCAGCTTCTAATGGCTCAATCAAGGCTGAAAGTTCTAACTCACTGTACCTTGGGGTGATATGTTGCGGGCAGTTCCAATCAAAAGCGGCGATCTTAATGATAAATCCCCGTTCGACACGCGCTCTATAATGTTCATCTTCTAATGACGCTAATTTCTCCCAATCGCTTTCATCAACTAATGAAATTGTGCCAATAATTTTCAATCGACGACGATTAGCGTAGTCCATTAAAATTAGCGAAACCTTATCATTTTTTCTAAAATTCCCCGTGCTAATGTATTGGCGATTACCTTTATAATCTGCAAAGCCCAAAGTTTGTGCATCAATCACTTTAAGAAAGCCTTTAGGGCCGCCGCGATGTTGTACATAGGGGCAGTCAGTTTCACCCACACTTGCCATATAAAAGCTGTCACGGTTTTGAATAAAATCACTTTCTTCTTGAGAAATAAGATGATTGTAATCTTCTCCGCTGTCCATACTCGCGTAACCGCTGCGGCTATTTTGCTCTACTTGTACTTGTCTGACTGATTCAGTAAAAGCAATTTTTGCGTATTGATGTGCCATCGGCTTGCCCTCTATAAAGTAAATAAAATATAAAGAGACATTTCCGACTCTTTATATTTTGATGCAGTGACTTAAGATGCTTTTTGTAAATCAATTTTAGGAAAATCAATTTCTACACGGCTTGCTTTCCCTAATATATTAGTTAAAAAATTCATCCCCACATGGGTAATTATTTCAACAATTTCAGCATCAGAATAACCGGCATTACGTATTTCTAATAACTCAGCAGTAGTAACATCACCATTATGTTCAGCTAACGAACGTGAAAATTTCACCGCGACAGCCGCTTTAGCGTCTTGACTACCGCCAGCACGATTAGCCAGCATTTCATCACCTGACAGCCCTGCGTTTTTACCAATAGCGGTATGCGCTGATACACAATATTGACAAGCATTTTGCTCTGCTAACCCTAATGCAATGCGTTCTTTGGTTTTACCGTCTAGCTCGCCATCATTAGCAATGCCATGTAAACCTAAAAATGCCGTTAATGCGGCGGGTGAGTTAGCAAATACTTTTAAGAAATTAGGCACAACACCTAATTGCTTTTCAATCGCAGCAAATAGCGCTAATTGTTGCTCGTTAGCTTGCTCTGCAGTCACTAAATTAATTCTACTCATGATCCATTCCTCTTATTCATTATTAAAGTTAAGTCTTACTCCCTTATTCGGGGTTGAAGCTAGTGTGCTACAAAGCGCTTCCTTTAAGAATAACCAAGATATACAATTGATTATTTCAAAAATTGAAACAATCGAAAAATAGTCATGTTAGATCAAATACAATTAATGTCGGTATTTGTCGCGGTTGCTGAAGAGCAAGGGTTTGCTGCAGCGAGTCGTCGGCTAAATATGTCGCCACCAACCGTTACACGTGCCATTGCTACACTAGAAGAGCGTTTATCGGTTAAATTATTTAATCGAACTACAAGGCATGTCAGAGTTACCGATGCCGGCATTCGTTATTTAGATGACGTTAAGCGGATATTAGATGACATTGCATTAGCCAACGAAGCTGCACAAGGAGTAAATGCAACGCCACAAGGGACTATCAGTGTGACCGCGCCGGTATTATTTGGCCAACAATATGTTTTACCTTCCGTAATAGAGTATTTAAATACTCACCCTAAAACCAAAGTAAATACTGTATTTTTAGACCGTATCGTTAACATGTTAGAAGAAGGGTACGATGTTGGCGTACGCATTGGCGAATTACCAGACTCTTCAATGCGTGCAAAAAAAGTAGGCTCAGTTCGCTTAGCATTAGTGGCTTCACCCGAGTATTTAAAAAAGTATGGCATCCCTCAACATTATTCTGAATTAAACACTCATTCATTAATTGAGGTACAGGTAGGCAATCTCAATCAAGATTGGAAGTTTGTTGAAAATGGTAAGATAATTAATCAGCACATTAAATCGCGACTTAAGGTAACCACGAATCAAGCTGCCATTAACGCCGCAGTTGCAGGATTTGGCATCACCCGTATCGTTTCATATCAAGTAGCTAATGAGTTACAAAACAATAAATTAAAGTTTGTATTAGAACCTTTTGAACAAGCCCCGTTACCCATAAATATTATTCATCGAGAAGACAGATTATCTTCCGCTAAAGTCAGGAGCTTTATTGATTTGCTCGCATCAAACCTGAATGAACAAACGGCGTTTAACTAATGACAATAACACTACAGCACTTAAGATTAGCGCTTATGTTAAATGTAGCATTATAGACTGCTGATCTTTCTTGGTCATTTTACTCACAACCAGTTGGAATGAATTATCAATCATACGTTCTACTTCACCCTGCGGAATTGAGCCATCAAGAATGATCGTATTCCATTGGGCTTTGTTCATGTGGTAACCAGGGATCACTGACGCAAAGATATCGCGCAACATCATCGCCTCTTGTGGATCACATTTTAAATTCATCCACCAGTATTGCTCATTGCTGTCCCCACCCTTACCCATTTTGCCAAGAGATAGCGTCGCGAACATTTTATTGTTCACTTTAAACACCGAAACGTCTTCACCAAAAGGAAAGGTTTCGCTGCTTTGTGGTTTTGCTAATAAATAGCGCTTAGCTTGTTTCTCATCCATGGTATTGGGCTCAGCTTTAATTCAATAGCTTCACTTTAAAACGCTCTTTGCTAGATCTCAAGCATCATGGCGTTGAAATTTTTTTCAACGAAAATCTGTCTTAGTAACTATGAATATCTATTTAATGCTGAGGTCGGCCATGCCTAGCTCATCTAGACAAAACCCGCAGCCAAAGATTAAGAATAATGTGGTAAGTATTTTAACCCATTTATCGCCAGAGCAACGTCATACATTTGCTCTGCGCGCTAATGCAGCTGCAAAAAGAAAGCGGGAAAATAACGAACAAACTAAGCCAAAGCCAACATCGAATGCTGAACAATCTCAACAGCAGCAACAAGGAGTTGGCTTTTTCTTTACTCGTATAAAAGTATTTATCGATAAATTAATGATGCGCAATACTGAGCATCACTCAAACAAAAAAGGAGCATAATAGCTCCTTGGATTCATTTTGATTTAGCAATAATTAGAAGCTGTAGCTCACTTCAGCCCAAGCACTTAATCCTTCACTTGGTAAACGCGTCATTACCGGCGTATCTGTACCCATAACGCGGTTATAACCACCTAAATGATTTTGATATTCACGGTCGAGTAAATTATCAACACCGCCACGTATGGTTAAACTTGAGTTAACGAAGTATTCAACGTCGATATTGACAAGACCATAGCCTGATGTTGTTTGCTCATCATTAGTCACTGACACGTCGTCTTGCGCTGCTACGGCAACGAAGGTTAAGTTAGTAGTAAGTTTGTCATTAACATAACTTACGCTAACTTGGGTATTTAGTGGCGCAATGCGATATAAATTATCATCAATATCACGACGTTCGCCACGCACATAACTTGCAATACCTGATAACTGGAAGTGCTCATTTAGATTGTAATACCAGCTTAAGTCTAAACCGTATAACTTAGCGTCAACATTGCTAAATTGTAGGTAATCTTCCATGGGTACCGCTGTACCTTGAATGTAGTCGTCAATGTTTTGATAAAAAACATGCGGTGAAAACATCGCTTTTTCACTTTGATAGGTTAAACCAATATCGGTTTGGTAGGCAGTTTCAGATTTTAAATTAATATCGCCAATATAGGTTTTACCATCTGCTAGGCCACCAGTTGCTTCCATTGGCATCCACAAATAACGTTCTTGATAAGACGGTGCGCGGTTTTTAATGCCAACCCCTGCATATAACGACCATTGATTATTTAATTGAGTTTGGCTGCTTAACGCAATATCAACATTGGTATCAGATACGTCACGGTTGGCATTATTAAAGTCTTCACTTCGGTTCATTCCTCCCATGCTCATTCCCATATCCATGTCACTACCCATGTCCATATCGCTACCCATGTCCATGTCGCTACCCATAGCCATGTCGCTGCCCATGTCCATGTCGCCGCCCATGCCCATGTCGCCGCCCATGCTCATACCCATATTCATATGCACTTCATCAGCATTAGCATCTGCGTGTTTAATGCGAACACCTAGCTGAACATTGGTTTTGTCATAGGTATTTTGCCATTCAGCAAATAAGCCATATCGGTTGTCTTTTACATTGTTGAAATTCATCATTTCAAACATGGCATTATTTGGATTGGTAACGACTGAATCGTGAGTGGCAAAATAACCATCAACACCCCAAGTAATTTCACCAAAATCAAAATGACGATTGAAACTAATGGCAAAATCAGTGGTATCTGCTGTTGCTGTATTACGACGATATTTGCTCATATCATTGTTTTCGCGCATCAAAAAGTTGGTCATACCGTGATCAGCATCAAGATGTCCTACTAACCAGTCACCCTGCCATTTTCCAGCCGTAAAGCTACCGTCTAAATTAAAGCGGTGGCTTTCGATATATTCAATATCCATTGGCAATGCTGGTGTTCCAGAGTCGGTAGTTTCAGTATAGTGATAACTTAAGCCAATATCGCTGTCGCCTTGCACATAACGAATATCGCCGCCAAGCTGCACTTTATCAAAGGCGGTTGGATGAATTTCGCTGCCGTCACCGCTTTCCATGTTATCGCCTTCTTGCATATTGCCGTATACCATAACAGCAACATCGCCTTGCGCGGCATTACCAACAGCCGATAGCGTTTTAGCACTGTTATTGCTGCGATAGCCCGCTTGAATATCACCACTGGTTGCTAATTTGTCAGAATTCATGGTTTCCGCTTTACGCATTTTGACATCAATCGCACCACCTAAGGTATTAATACCTGCAGATACTGGTGCAATACCGCGATAAACGGTCATCGAGTCAACAATAAGCGGCGTTGAATAGCTTAACGGGGTATCCATAGCATTTGGTCCAGCACCAATAATTGGGTGACCATCTAAAGAAGCCGCAACACGGTCACCAAAAAGACCACGGTACTGAGCAATGCCGGTAACCGGGCCATTACTGTTAATATTTGCGCCAGGAATTGAACTTAACCAGTTTGCTAAATCAGGCACGCTAGTTTTACCTTTAGCAAAACTTTGATCATGGCTTAAGTCATTATGACGTTGATGGGTAATGGTTAAAACTTCAATGTCTTTTGCATCGGTAGCAAAGCTTGGCAGAGCCACGGCACTTAAAGACAACAACGCAAGGTTAATAGCAACTGAAGTAGGCTTAAGAGAAAATGTCATAATAGCTTCTTGTTTATTATTAAAAAATTGCAGCTATTTTGTTGTTGATTACATTTGAAAACAAAGAATATGTGCACAACTGCGACAGATTGTCGCAGTTAATCAATCACTTATTTGATGCACGTCAATTTTGGCAAATGAGTGCTCGTTACCTAAGGTAATTCAGTGGTTAAATTATCGCTAACTTTTTCAGGTGATTAATGACAATCTGGGTACGTGATTTTTTCATTTCACCGTAAGTTTTACGATTAAAGTTAAAGGCAAAATAATGCGTGCCAGCTTTGTTTTCAACAAAGCCAACATACCAACCTAACATGGAATTATCGTCTACTTTACCTGCACCCGTTTTTGCGTACATTTTATAGTGCGCATCTTGACCCGCTAACATGACTTGCTTGATAGTCGCTAAGCTCTTCTCTTTTATAGAAAATGTATTCTCATTTAGCTTCTGCAAGAAGGTAATTTGTTCGTTGGCGGAGATTTTCATACTGCCATTTAGCCAAAAACTGTCTAAACCTGAGGAAATATCTTGGTTGCCATAATTAAAGCGCTTTAGCGCTTGTTGCATATTAGCGCTGCCAATGTCGCTCGCTAATTGGCGATATACCGCCACCATTGAAAACTTAAATGCGGTCGATAAGCTATATTCAGGTAACTTCCATACCGATGGCCACCATTGCTGCGGTGGATATTTTTCTTTATCAAAACTCATCACTTGCTCAGCATTTTCAATAAGACCAAGTTCTAAACCAATTACGCTATTGGGTACTTTAAAGGTAGAAAACGGGCTAAAAGCGGTATCGGCACGCTTGGCATTAATGACATGTTTTTGCTGACTTTGTTCACTGAAAATAACCAAAGTACAATCAATCTGCCCTTCAAGGCAGTATTCTGTGGTTTCTGATGAAGGTTTTGCTTGTACAGAATTGAATGACAAACAAGCGCCGAGCATTAGAGTTAAGGAAACATTTTTTAGCTTTATCATGGTCAAATTCACCAGCGTTAATTTTTATTAAACAACAAATGTAGGGCTATGTTACTTTCATTCATCAAATAAAAGCTAGTGCTTATCTGCGCGCAGTTGACTCAGATCGTTTTAACTTAATCAAAGTAACGCTAATTAATTAATGACAAACACAGAAACAATGGCACAATGAGAATTGCTTTTATGCCCTATAGCATTCATAACAAGGAATATTAATGAAAGGTTTTATTGCCTTCTGCTTATTTACCGTCAGCTTTTTCAGCTACAGTGGTGAGCAAGCAGAAGAAATTTTCAAACAGTTTGCTCCCTCACTTTATCAAATAAAAATTATCGACAAAGCCAGTGGCGAAAAATCATCAATAGGCTCGGGCTTCCAAATTACGGCAAACGGCTTAATTGCCACTAACTATCATGTTATTTCGAGTTACGCACGTCATCCGCATAAATACCAAATTGAATACTTAGATCATCAAGGCAATAAAGGCACGTTAGCTTTAGAAAGTGTTGATGTGATCAATGACCTAGCTTTAGTTAAACGAGAAACCAGCTCAGCAATGCCATTTTTCCCAATTGCCAAGCAAGCGCCAATTAAAGGCGAGGAGTTATTTTCGTTAGGTAATCCGCACGACTTAGGCATGATAGTTGTGCCCGGCACCTACAACGGCTTGAAAAAAGAATCGTTTAACGACCGCATTCACTTCACCGGTTCGGTTAACTCAGGCATGAGCGGTGGTCCGGTTGTTAATCATGAATCGCAGGTTGTCGGTATTAACGTTGCAACTTCCGGTAACCAAATTGGTTTTTTAGTACCGCACGATAAACTGCAAACCTTATTTGATAATTACCTCGCCAAAGCGCCCGATAATATCGAACAGCAAATGACCAACCAATTGGCCGATAACCAAAATAAGTTATTTTCTCGATTATTGTCAGCTAACTGGAGCATGAAACAATTAGGCGAAGCACGCATTCCAACCATCGATGTACCTTTTATCCGTTGTTGGGGTGAGTCAAATGCCGATAAAGCTGACGCCTTGATATTGGTGGCTGTCGCAAACTGTTCACTTGATGAAAATACCTATTTATCATCACACTTTTTTACCGGCTCTATCGATATGGAATTTCGTTACATGCAGGCAAAAGACTTAAGTGATCAAAAATTCTATCACTTATATCAAAACCGTATTCGTCAAGCTGGTCCTGGCAATCGCGCAGGTAAAGACGATGTTACAGAATTTCAGTGCCATCACGACGTAGTATCTCCCGAAAAAAGTAGTAGCACCAATAAAGCGGTATTTTGCACCCGCGCTTATAAAGATTTCCCAAATCTTTACGACATTTTATTCTTATCAGCGACGGTTGATAAAAACAATAAAGCACTGGTGAGTCATTTTACCGTTGCCGGTGTTGACCAAAATAATGCCATGGCCTTTACACAACGCTTTTTGGAGACGGTTTCATGGAATTAATTATTGAAGAAATTAGCCGTGGTCATAAATTACTGGGACGTCATAAATTTGCGCAAAAGAATATTCGTATCGGGCGAGGCTACCAAAACGACATTATTTTAGATGATCCGCATATTTGCCCCGACCATTTACACATTAACTTTGATGGTGAAAACTGGATAGTCACTGATGAAAACAGTATTAACGGTAGCTATTTGGAAGATGGTAAACGCACCGTAAGCCAACATATCGTTAAATCAGGCGATGTGATCTCGTTTGGAAAAAGTCAGATCCGATTACTTTTCCCTAATCACCCTGTTGCCGAAAGTGTTGAATTTAGCCCATTTGAAAGCTTAATTGATTTTGCCCGCCAGCCAATTGCCCTAATCGCAAGCATTTCGTTATTTGCGTTTATTGCGGGGTATATTTTCTTCCTCAATCAAACCATCGAAGTGCCGTTGACTAAAATTGCAGTACCGGCTATTGGCATGACCTTAATGTTTGCCCTTTGGCCTGGCGCTGTTGCTTTGGTGTCGCATTTAACCAAACACGAAAGCCGAATACTAAGCCAATTAGGCGTCGCATTTTTGCTGTATAACTTAATGTGGGTGAGCGATATTATCGAAAGCATTGCAGGTTTTAACTTATCGGCAAACTGGCCGGTTGGTTTGTTAACAACACTGCTTCCAATAGCGCTGGCATTTTGCTTGTTTTGGCTAAACTGCTATATCGGTTTTCACATGAACGCAAAACGCCGCTTGATTATTTCATCGGCATTAACCTGTTTAGTTTTTGGCGGCACTTTTTTAATTCAGCTTAGTAAGACTCCAGAATTTCGCAGTCAACCGCAATACGACGCTACCATAATGACACCGTCATTTTTGTTTAGCTCTGGCTCAACGACAGATAAGTTTATTGCAGACAGTAACAAGCTTTTTATGAAAGTCGACAAAGAAGCGCAAGAAGATAAAGAATAAAAACAAAAAAGCCAGCAACTAAGTTGCTGGCTTTTATATTTTTATCACTTGAAGCTTTTAACTTGTAGCTTCTAGCTTCTAGCTTGAAGCTTCTCACTATTTACGGCTTAGGAATAAAACCCACTGCATCGTAAACCGACGCTAATACTTTACTCGCACGTTCTGACGCTTTATCAGCACCATTTCGCATCACTTCATTTAAAAACGCTTGGTCATTGCGGTACTGGTGGAAACGCTCTTGAATTGGCGCTAATAAACCGACAACCGCTTCAGCAACATCACCTTTTAAGTGACCATACATTTTATCTTCATACTGTGGTACCAAATCAGCCACGCTTTGCCCAGTAGCACAAGAAAGTAATGACAATAAGTTCGATACACCTGGTTTTTCTTTTACGTCAAAATAAATACGCGCTTGCTCGTCAGAATCGGTTACCGCACGCTTAATTTTTTTAGTGATTTTTTTAGTATCTTCTAATAAACCAATAAAGTTACCTGGGTTAGTATCCGACTTTGACATTTTTTTAGTTGGCTCTAACAAGCTCATTACACGGGCGCCATGTTCCGGAATAAAAGGCTCTGGCACAACAAAAACGTCACCGTAAAGATTATTAAAACGAGTGGCAATATCACGCGCTAATTCTAAATGTTGTTTTTGGTCATCGCCCACAGGTACGCGGTCGGCGCGGTATAATAAAATATCAGCCGCCATTAATACTGGATAGGTAAACAAACCTGAGTTCATGTTTGCTTCAGATTTTTGCGACTTATCTTTATATTGGGTCATGCGGTTAAGCTCGCCCATTTGGGTATAACAGTTTAATACCCAACTTAATTGTGCATGCTCTGGTACATGAGATTGAATAAAAATAGTGCTTTGTGCGGGATCAACACCACACGCTAAATACAAGGCTAAACCGTCTAATGTTGCATCACGTAACGCTTGTGCCTCTGGGCGTACAGTAATAGCATGCTGGTCAACTAGCATATAATAGCAGTCATGACTTTGCTGCATATTAACCCACTGTTTTATTGCACCCAAATAGTTACCAATAGTCAGCTCACCTGATGGCTGACAGCCACTTAATACGATAGGTTTAGTCATGTGTATCCTTTAAATATTTCTCTATTCTTTATAAGCTGGCGTTAACTATTCGCCAACCTTACTTAATTCTGCACGCATTTGGTCAATAACGGTTTTATAATCGGGCTGTGAAAAAATCGCAGAGCCGGCGACAAACATATCAGCGCCAGCCTCGGCTATTTCTTTAATGTTATCGACTTTTACACCACCATCGATTTCCAAGCGAATATCACGACCACTGTCGGTAATTCGCTGTTTCACCAATTTCAATTTATCTAATGTTGACGGAATAAACGACTGTCCACCAAAACCTGGATTAACAGACATCAGCATAATGCTATCGAGTTTATCAATAATAAAATCTAAATAATGTAACGGAGTCGCAGGGTTTAGTACTAAACCCGCTTTACAGCCATGATCTTTAATTAACTGTACAGTGCGATCAACATGTTCACTGGCTTCAGGGTGGAAGGTAATAATATCGGCACCTGCTTTGGCAAAAGCAGGAATTAAACTATCGACCGGTTTTACCATCAGGTGAACATCAATTGGTGCGGTAATGCCGTAGTTTCTTAGTGCTTGGCAAAACATTGGGCCAAAAGTGAGGTTCGGCACATAGTGGTTATCCATCACATCAAAATGAACAACGTCTGCCCCTGCAGATAATACTTTCGCAACATCTTCACCTAAACGTGAAAAATCAGCTGATAAAATAGATGGTGCAATTAAAAATGAAGACATACTTTACCCCTCGCCAAAATCAGCGCTACTTTATAACAATTCAACACAATATGCGATAAAACTGACGGTTTTTCCCCTTAATTCACCATAATAGCGCAAAGATTATTGCTGAAACTTTACGCACTCCATTTGTGCAATTACATTTTTTGTTTTGCACTCAAATCGTGCAGCAGAGATTTAAACAAGATAATCATAATTTGACCAATAAACAAAACAAATAATATATCTCATTGTTAATTAAGAAATAATAAATTTATTTTTTTGATTTTTACGGCTCAGGCATTGTCTTTGCAATTAAACATTCAGAAATATCATAAATTTTATTAATAATTAAAAATATGCAAGGGTAAAAACATGAAAAAAACACTACTTTCTATCACGCTTTCATCATTATTAGCTTCTACAGCATTTGTATCAACTCAAGCTTCTGCTATTGCAGACGTTGAAGGTTTATCTGCAAATGTAGGTGTTGTATCACAATACTTCTTCCGCGGTGTTGCTCAAACAGGCACAGCTTCAGCAAGTGCTGGCCTAGATTACGAAAACAGCGGTTTTTATGTAGGTACTTGGGCTGCTGACGTTCAAGATGGTTTAGAAATTGACCTATATGGCGGTTACGGCGGCGAATTTGAAGGCGGTTTAGGTTACAGCGTAGGCTTTACCACTTACCAGTATACCGGTGATTTTGATACATCTTACAACGAAATTAACTTAGGTTTAAGCTACGGTATATTTTCACTTTCATACAATATAGGTGAGTGGGAAGTTGAAGGTGGTTCAGACCAAGATTACGATTTCCTTTCTGCTACTGTTGAGCACGAAGGCTTCTACGCGACATACGGTACTTGGGGTGACGACTTTGACGGCGACTACGTTGAGTTAGGTTACGGTACTGAAGTAGCTGGTTTTGATGTAGGTGTTGCAGTTATTGCAAACTCAAAAGAACTTGATGCAGAAACGGGTAAAGGTGATGAAAACCTAGTATTTAGCATTGGTAAATCTTTCTAAGCTAAGTTCTTAAAATTTAAAGCCCAAATACCGCATGGTGTTTGGGCTTTTTTGCTTCTATAGCCAAATTTGCTATGCTCATAGTTCCAAAAAAGATCGTATAAGTCATGCTATGAGTAAGCCGCAATCCATTAAACAAACCGTGAAAAGTGTTGCCGCAGCATTTTTAGGCGTGCAAAGTAATAAAAATCGTCAGCAAGATTTTACCCAAGGAAAGTTCAGTCACTTTGTTATTGTTGGCATTGTTGGCGTAGTCTTGTTTGTTTTGTGCCTAGTTGCTGTTGTTGCTTTGGTGATACCGAGCTAAAGTAGAATCATTACTTTTTGTTATATTTCACTAATAGTTCAGCCACTTTTTTACGACCGTTACCTTTTTGGCTAATGGTTCTTGCCACCTTAATCGATTTTAGTTTGTCAGCATTTTCATAAATTTTACGCGTCCAAATCGTATCATGATTACTGATCACTACCGTTGCGCCTTGCTCAGTGCTTACTTCTTCTGCAGCGTTCGCTAAATCGGCTTGCTCATCTAAACCAAAACCATTACCTGCATAGCTGGTAAAGCTCGCGGTTTTACTTAACGGTACATACGGTGGATCGCAATAAATTACATCGCCAGTGTTGGCGCGAGCAAATGTGTCTCGATAGCCTTCACAGACAAAGGTTGCACGCTGTGCTTTTTCAGCGAAAAACTCTAATTCAGCTTGAGGAAAATAAGGTTTTTTGTATTTGCCAAATGGCACATTATAGCCGCCAGACTTGTTATATCGACATAAACCATTGTAACCATGGCGGTTCATATAAAGAAAAATTAGCGATCGAAAGTATGGGTCGTCACTGGCATTAAACTCACTACGTAGCTGGTAGTAAACCTCTGGCTGATTGTTTTCAGGAGTGAACACCCGCTGAGCGTCGTTAATAAAACGTTGCGGCTGCTCTTTAAGAATTTGATAAAGATTAATCAAGTCTTGATTAATATCATTGAGCAGATAATGGTCGTAGTCAGTATTAAGAAAAATAGAGCCTGCGCCAACAAAAGGTTCAATTAAACAATCACCTTGCGGAAGCATTTTTCGAATAACATCGCTTAAGCCATATTTACCGCCGGCCCATTTAAGAAACGCTCGATGCTTTTTAATCATGCCTACCAAAAACCTTCATCACTACTGCAATTTAAAATAAAGGCGAATTGTATCCTGTATTACGTGTTAATGGGAGCTTTCAAAGCTATTGATTTCACTATTAACCGTGTTAATTGTTTTAATAAATGGTTTTAAGTTTTGAATGTGCGAAGGCAAACCATTTAAATAGTCAACCGCCAAGTTTCGCTCATCAAAAATAGGCGAAGTTACCATCAGCATCGATTGATTGGCGATTAATCTATGATAGCCATGAAAACCAATGTCTCGATTAGCGACTAAAAATTCATCTAAAATACTTTGCTTAGAAAACCCTGAAAATTGAATAACAAAACCCGACTCAGCAGCTAGGTAATATTGAGGGTTTAGCCCCTGAAAGGTCAATAAATTTACTGTTGAACGATTAGTTGGTTTTAACTCGCTTTGTATTACTTTACGCTGTTTCGGTATGCTAAGTTGTGGCTCGGCTCTACTGTTATCGACAAACGAGTTAACAATCGCCATTGAAATTTCTTCGCTGTTTGCTGGTTGTGAAGCAACTTCAATCGCTTTATTTTCATGCGACGCTGAAAATTGAAGTAATGCTGAATAAATATCTTGTGCACTGGCCGCTATGATTGGCTGGTCAGTCAAATGACTCGATATATTGATATCGTCAACTTCGGTTATCGTTGCATTATCTATTTGCGCAGCACTTTCTTTCGTTGGAGTTAGTGGCAAGACAAAATCGGACTGCTCACTAGTCTTTAATTCTCGCTCCTCTTGAGCCGGAAGTTGGCTAAAGCTGGCACTGTCTAATTGATATAAATACATGATAGTCGCGATAGAAATCACAGAAATGATAGCAACTAATAAACTCACTTGTTTAGCCATTGGCGCCGAAAATATTGATCTTTTAACTTTAAATAACGCTGAAGTGACCGGTACAAGCTGACCTGAATGTGCCAATAAAATCGACATGTTTTTATCAAAAAGATGATCATGCTCTGCAGTCAGCCTGCCCGCATCGAGGTTACCTGACATAACAACATTAATATCTAGATTGGCTTTTTTCGCGATTAACGCAAGTTGGGTGAGTTCATGGAGCAATTGAACCGATGCGTTGTGCATATTTTCAGCAACGATGCTGATCGCTTTACCTTGTTGTTTGGCTAAATTAAACAAGCTTACAGCGAGGGATTGTTCGGGATCGAATAAGGTATTGGCAAACAGTTGTTCAATAATACGACATCTTATTTGAATATCGTTTAATTTTGACGAAATGGCGATGTAAGCCGCATTGTGTTCGTCAGGTAATGCTGCCAAAAATTGATTGGTTACTTCAGAGCATACACTGTTGTCTTCATCAATGACTAATACAGCATGCTTAGAAAAGCGTAAAACATAATCAATGCGCGCATTGGTGCTTATTTTAGTGACACTTTGATTATGTTGTATTTCTTCTGATTTTTGTGCTGCAGGCATGCTTCACCTATCTGTATTAAGTTCAATTACAGAATTTGCTGAAGCATTTCCTCAGTGATGTCGTCACGTATTTCTGACTGACCTATTGCTGTTGGTACGATAAAACGTAGCTTACCAGCAATATTCTTTTTGTCTCGACTCATATGAGACATAAAGGCATCGAAACTCATTTCACTTGGTGACTCAAGCGGTAAGCTAAAGGCAGCAATTAATGCTTCAATGCGACGAAGATCTGACGCTTGCAGTAAATTCATTGTTACTGCAAGCTTTGCAGCAAGTACCATGCCAGTAGCTACAGCTTCACCATGCAACCATTTACCATAACCTAACTCAGCTTCAATCGCATGACCAAAGGTGTGACCTAGATTTAATAAGGCACGCACGCTACCTTCTTTTTCATCGGCAGCAACAATATCGGCTTTACACTGACAACAAGTTTCAATCATTTGCGTTAAAGTCTCAGGATCGCCAGCTTTAATCGCATCAGTATTGTCTTCTAACCAGGTGAAAAACTCGCCATCGCCTAGGATGCCATATTTTATCACCTCAGCAATACCGGCATTAAATTCACGTTCAGGCAGTGTTTTTAAACTATCGATATCTATCATCACTGCTTTAGGCTGATAAAAAGCACCGATCATGTTTTTACCTAACGGATGATTGACTGCGGTTTTACCACCAACTGAAGAGTCAACTTGTGACAATAAGGTTGTTGGTACTTGAATAAAATCTATTCCACGTTGATAACACGCTGCCGCAAAGCCAGTGATGTCCCCAATAACACCGCCACCAAGCGCAATTAATGTGGTATCGCGTCCATGAGCACCAGCTAACAAGTGAGACATAATTAGCTCAAAATTAGCCAGGTTTTTCTGTGCTTCGCCATCAGCTAAAACCACTTCGTCAACATCAAAGTCGCTGAGTTGATTTTTTAAGGCTTCAAGGTAAAGAGGCGCTACAAGATCGTTAGATACGATGCAAACACGTTTGCTACGGATATGTTTAGCAAAAAGGCTACTATCACTTAGTAGCCCAGCGTCAATATAGATAGGGTAACTTCGGTCACCCAATTCAACATGGAGAGTATTCATTGATTAGAAATCTAAACGTTCCACAATTTTATTCGCAACTACTTTTGCGCTTTGATCATCTGTTTTAACGATAACGTCAGCGATCTCTTCATATAACGGGTTTCTTTCAAGCGCTAACTTTTCTAAAACTGTGCGTGGTTCTTCTGATGTTTGCAATAATGGACGACGACGATCACGTTGCGTGCGAGCAACTTGTTTATCAATAGTTGTTTCTAAATAAACAACAATACCACGGGCTGATAAGCGATTTCTAACTTGGCTACTAATCACTGAACCACCGCCAGTTGCCAATACGATGCCTTGCATTTCGCTTAAATCATCAATAACGCCTTCTTCTCTTTTGCGAAAACCTTCTTCGCCTTCAAGATCAAACACCCATGCGATATCTGCACCTGTGCGGCGCTCTATTTCCTGATCAGAGTCATAAAAGTCTAAATGTAGCTTATCTGCCAATTCACGACCTATGGTACTTTTGCCTGCGCCCATTGGGCCTACAAGGAATATGTTACGTTTTTCTGCCATTAGACTAACTTAATTCTCATTAAAAATTAATTACGGTTACAGGTATGAGGGGAGCCCTCGAAAATTTTAAGGGCGTAATTATCGCAATTGTTCGGTGTAGATTGCAAGTAAGTGGTGAGAAAATACCCCACTTACTTGCAAAATAATTAAAAATGCTCAGTAACGATACGTGGTGTAACAAATATTAACAGCTCTTTCTTTTCGTTAAAGTTGTTACTATTTCTGAACATCCAGCCAAAATATGGAATATCTCCTAACACTGGTACTTTCGATACAGTGCTAATAATTGACTGCTGATAAATACCACCGAGGACGATAGTTTCACCATTGTTTACTAATACTTGTGTGCCAATTCGCTGTGTATCAATGGCAGGCGCCTGACCATTTTGCACATCAGATACGGTATCTTGGGTAACCACTAAGTCTAAAATAATGCGATCATCCGGCGTAATATGTGGCGTTACGGTTAAGCTCAATACCGCTTTCTTAAATTGTGTTGCCGTAGCGCCACTTGAAGCCGCTTCTTGATAAGGAATTTCCACACCTTGTTCAATATACGCTTCTTTTTGATTGGCAGTGGTAATACGAGGACTGGCAATAATTTCGCCTTTATTCTCTTTTTCCATTGCCGATAGTTCTAAATCTAAAATGGTACCATCAGCGAGTCTCGCCACTTGAAATGCTATACTACCTGCAGGGTTTGCGACAGGTAAATTGACATTCATTCGGTCATTAATACTTGGTAAATTACCGGCCGTTGCTGAGTCGTTACCTGCAATTGAGCCTGAACTGGTGTATTCACCATCGGTATTCGTTACGCCCCAACGAATACCCAACTCTTCGTTAATATTGTCTTTTACTGTCACCATACGAGATTCGATAACAACTTGGCGCACAGGGATGTCTAAAATATTCACCATGCGTTTGATATCTTCAATGCTATTGGCAGTATCGCGTATCAATAATGTATTAGTACGCTCATCAACACTTACGCTACCGCGCTCAGATAAAATGCTGGTATCTTCATTTTTGATCAAGTTGGCAAATTCAGAGGCTTTTGCATAGTTCACTTGCACATATTCTGAATATAGCGGTGCAAGCTCTTCAACTTGTTGCTTAGCTTGCAGATCTCTTGCTTCACGCGCGGCTAATTCATCACTTGGGGCAACCATTAAAATATTGCCTTCCATGCGTTTATCTAAACCTTTAACTTTTAAGATAATATCGAGCGCTTGATCCCAAGGAACACCGTCTAATCTTAAGGTAATGTTGCCTGCTACCGTATCACTGGTAACTAGGTTAAAACCATTATAGTCAGCAATAATTTGTAACACCGTACGTACAGGAATGTCTTGGAAGTTTAATGAAATGGCACGACCTGAAAAGTCATCAGCCTCACCTAAATAGCCAGGTACCTTGACTTTTTCAACAACCGTTAGCGAAAAAATATTGTTCGCTTGATTATGTGAAAAAGTAAACTCGCCATCAATATCAACCACTAAACGTGCATTTCGACCATCTTTAAAGGTTTCAATACCGGTCACTAAGGTGCCAAAGTCAGTAACATCAAGCTTATAAAGCAAATCTTCAACAATTTCAGTATTGTGAAATTCGATATAAAGCTTGCCAAGTTTATCACTAACATCAACAGCCACCATGCTGTCAGCTAGGTACACTAATACCTGCGCTTCATTTTCTTGGCCGCGACGAAAGTCAATTGAGTCAATATTATTAATAAAGTCGCCGCCCACTGGCGTAAGTTTAGCGATTGGTGTATTTGAACTATTTTTATTTAACGTTACTGCAAATTGGTTGTCAGTTTGTTTAACATCAAAAATCGCTAATTTCTCAAGGTTGATCGAGGCAACAACTAAACCGGCAAGCTTTTGCACGGTAATATTTTCAACGCCTGCATGCTCTACAGTGGTTGATAATAATTGCAAATCAAAATCGTCCGCGTCGAAGGTGATATCAATTCTTGCTGGATTCATTGAGGTTTTTACTTGCGGTTGAACACTAATAGTTTCAGATAATGAAAAAACCAGTTCAATCTCTTGATTTTGCAAAGTATTATATTCAACACCCGTTAGGGTCGCTGAAAAAGCTGTTGAAGAACATACGCATAAAAGTGCCGTATATAGCAGTTTTATTCCGGCAGTACGGATAGTAGTATTAATTTTTTTCATTTTATTATTTAGCAACATTACTTCCTTTGCCCCTCTGAATCCGCTTTTACCATATTCACGACAGTTTCGCGCTCTACCCAACAACCAGCACCATCGGGAATCAATTCGATGACCTTGACACTATTTTGACTTACGTCTGTTATTCTTCCGTTGTACATGCCTACATATCCACCTACCGCAACGCGATGTAAAGTTGCATCTGACGCTTCAACCAGCGCCCAAGTTATACCAAGTTCCCCTAACGTGCCTCGCATAGATAAATCGCTTAAAGCATATTTTTCCAATGGCTGCTTTCTGCGACGAGGATCAGGACTTAAACAACCTGACATTTGTTGAATTTTTTCTTGAATTGCTTCGGGTTTAGGCGCATTAAATGGGCTCCTTAACTCTTCCGCAGCATATTCTACATGCCTAAATTGTTCAATTTCAGGCATAGGTTCAATATAAGCCTTAGTATTTTCTTGTACTTGCACCATATGTGTTTTTATATCACTGGTATCGTCAAAACAGCCTGCTAACAAAATACAAGGTAATAACATTAACTTTTTCATTCTGTCTCAGACTCCTTATATCGATAAGTTTTAGCCTGTAGCTTTAAACTTAGTTCCCCTTGACCTTGTGTATCTCGCGCAATCTTAAAATTATGTAAGGTTACTATGCGTGGTAGCCCTGCAATTTTACTAACAAAGTGCCCGAAATCATGATAACTACCAATCACTTCAATATCGATTGGCAGCTCAACATAAATTTCACGTGTGATTTCTGGCTGCCAGTTCAATTTTACAAAGTTTAAATCACTGGTTGTGCCAACAAAGGTAATATCATCTAACAAACCAGGTGTTTCATGGCTATCTGGCAAACTTTTTAATTGATTGGCAAACATAGATTCCGCTTCTTTCATTTGCGCTTTAAATAAATCTAAATTGGCAGAAATATGATATTTAGTTTTGTACTGCTCTTTTAGGGTAATTTCGTCTGCTTTAACACGATCTAATTGTTCAATTTTTTCACTAATGATTAGTGCATAACCAACCGCAGAAACAACCACAGCCAAAAATAATCCGGCAACAAATTTTGCAGCTGGTGGCCATTGCGCAATGTTTTCAAGATCTAAATCGCTAAATTGTTCGGATAAATTAGATAAATCAAGATTCATGTCTAACCTCCTGTGCTTGTAGCTTCAACAGCGGCGTCATAGTCTTCGACTAAACCACGGATACGTATACGCATATTGAAATCACTTAACAATTTGCTTTTAGCATCGTTACTGGTAATTGACTCTAAAATTGCATCAGCAAATAAATTTGAACGCTCGATTTCACGGATCATATTTGCCAAATGATTGTTCGATTCACTCTTACCAATAATCTGAATACTGTTCTCATCTTTTTCGATGCTAACTAAGTATACGCCATTTGGCACAACTTTCGCTATTTCATCAAGAACTTGTGTACCTACATTACGACTACGTTGTAATTGCTCTACTACACCGATACGTTTTTTAAGCGCACTTTTTTTATCGTTTAACGACCGTATTTCACTAATCTTAATATCAAGAATTTGAATTTCATTTTTCAAAAACTGATTACGTTTGAGCTGACCGTCAATTCTCGCTTGATAAACCTGCCCAACAATAAAAACAATAGCAAAAGCGACGATACAAACCGCCGCAAGTAAGGTGAAAAACTGCTGTTGCTTGGCTTTTTGCGCTTCTTCACGCCATGGAAGTAGGTTTATATATGCCATTGCGAAAAACTCCTAAGCGCTAAGCCAGTAGCAACCATAAGTTGCGGCGCTACTTTTTCTAATTTTTCTTGGTCTATTTTTTCAGAAACAGTCATATTGCTAAATGGGTTAGCGATAATCGTATGAATACCTAACTCTTCTGCAAGTAATTCCTGAATACCTTCAACTAAACCAGTTCCGCCTGAAATAATTAGGTAATCGACCTTTTCTTTACCACTGGCAGTGAGAAACATTTGTATAGCGCGGCGAATTTGTTGAACTAATATGGTATGAAATGGCGCCAAAACCTCGAAGGTGTAATTAGGCGGAAGATCTTGGCTAACTTTCGCGGCTTCGGCTTCTTCAAAGGTTTTGTTGTAATAAGATACAATCGAACGTGTGTATTGTTCGCCACCAAAAAGCTGATCGCGACTATAAATGTGATTGCCCGCTTCGGTGACCGAGAATAATGTCATCGTGGCGCCAACATCCGCAATGGCAACGACTTTTTCGTTAGCATCTTCTGGCAATAAAGACAGGCAAATATCGTGTGCCCGGCTGATGGCATAAGATTCAACATCAATGACTTTAGCTTCAAAGCCACCCGCTTCTAATGCCGATACGCGGGCCTCAACAGACTCGGTTCGTGCTGCGCTTAAAAGGACATTGATTTTACTCGGATCTGATTCATTAACATCTAAGGTTTCAAAATCTAGGCTTACTTCATCTAGTGGATAGGGAATTAAACTATCGGCTTCAATTTCGATCTGGCTAGCAAGCTCATCTTCATTAAGAGCAATGTCCATGTAAATCACTTTCGTGATAACCGTTTGACCGGAAACTGCCGCTGCAGCATGTGAAACAGATGAAGCAATTTGTTTTCTTACTTTAGCGACAATGTTACCAACCGCTTCAATATCTTGAATTTCACGATCAATCACAGCGCCGCGTGGCATTGGTTCAACCACATAGGCTTCTAAGATATAGCCATCATTCCCCTGGTTTAACAAAACAGCTTTAATAGAGTGGGAGCCGATATCTATCCCTACTATCATCGATGCTTTCTTTTTCCATAGATTGCTCAGCATAACTACCTACTAGATCATATTGTTATAGTAATATTAGACATAATATAGATATATTTACATTTATTACATGCTTTTACGCGATATACTAGTACTATTATTGAGTTTTTTTATTTTAATGAGTTTTTATTTTGTTTTCACTCAAACGAATCGCTAAAATTTTAACTGTATTATTCTTATTAGCTGTTGCGGCAACAGTCGCCTTATATATCAGCATGAAGGATGAATTGCCAAGTGTCGAGTCTTTAAAAGACCTTAAATGGCAAACACCTATGCAAATATATAGCACAGATGGTGCGTTAATATCACAATTTGGTGAAAAAAAGCGCATTCCGCTGACATTAGATCAAATGCCTCAACAACTTATTGATGCAATTTTGGCGACAGAGGACGATCGTTTCTATTTGCATTTTGGCGTGGATCCAATCGGTATGTCTCGCGCAATTTTTGGACAAATTATCGGTCAAAACAAAGGTGGTGCTAGTACCATTACCATGCAGGTTGCACGAAACTTCTTCTTAACGCGTGAACAAACTTATATACGTAAAATTCGAGAAATATTCACCGCTTTTCATATTGAACGCCTGTTAACCAAAGATGAAATTCTAACGCTTTACTTAAATAAAATTGAATTAGGCCACCGCGCCTTTGGTTTTGGTGCAGCTGCACAAGTCTATTACGGCAAAGATATTAACGACTTAACACTTGCACAAATTGCCGTATTAGCAGGGTTACCAAAAGCGCCCTCAACGATGAATCCGATTAGCCGCCCTGATCGCGCAAAAGACCGACGTGCTGTGGTATTACACCGCATGTTAGTGAGTGATTACATTAGTATGCAAGAATATCAAGAAGCAATAAACGCACCGATCACCGCTAAAAAGCACGGAGTAGAAATAGAATTAAGTGCACCGTATATTGCGGAAATGGCGCACCAAGAAATGGTCGACCGCTACGGAAAAGAACAAGCTTATACTGGCGGTTATAAAGTTTTCACCACAGTACCCTCTTCGCTTCAACGCGCAGCGCAACAAGCGGTTGTTGAAAACCTGCTAAATTATGATCAACGCCACGGCTATCGTGGTGCTCTTTTCTCGTTAAGACCAGAGCTAGCTAAGGACAGCGAGCAGCCTAAAACTCTCGACCAAGTTGAGCCATTGACCGATGAAGAAATTACCAAGACATTAACCAATGTTGCCACTTACCAACAGTTAATACCCGCAGTTGTCACAGATGTTCAAGAGCAGTCAGCAACTATATCTTTTGTTGATAACCATAGTGCTGACATTGCTTGGCAAGGCATGTCTTGGGCAAGAGCTTTCATTAATAATGAAAAACAAGACGTTGCCCCTAAATCAGCAAGTGAAATACTCACCTACGGCGATGTGATTTATGTTATTGACCAAGGTGAGCAAAACTTTGTCTTAAGTCAGCTCCCTGAAGCAAGTTCAGCATTGGTGTCATTATCGCCAGATAATGGTGCCATAAAAGCGGCAGTGGGTGGCTTTAGCTTCAAACAAAGCCAGTTTAACCGAGTCACGCAAGCAAAGCGTCAAGTGGGCTCTAACATCAAACCTTTTATCTATTCCGCTGCGCTTGATAATGGCATGACCTTAGCTTCGCTCGTTAATGACGCGCCCATTAACCAATGGGATAGAAGCTCAGGTGTTGTTTGGCGCCCCAAAAACTCACCACCAGTATACAGTGGTCCTTTGCGCGTAAGGTTAGCGTTGGCACAATCTAAAAATGTCGTCGCGGTAAGATTGCTGCGCGAAGTCGGCTTAAACAAAATTATCGACCATCTATCGGGTTTTGGTTTTATGCCTGACGAATTACCGCGTAATGAATCTTTAGCCCTAGGCTCTGCATCACTTACGCCATTAGAAGTTGCCACAGGTTTTGCCGCCTTTGCCAACGGTGGTTATCTAGTTGAGCCTTACTTAATAGAACGTATTGAAGACTCGTTTGGCAACGTAATTTATCAAGCAAATCCCAAAATCGCTTGTGACACCTGCATAGAAGAACTTAATGGCGAGAGCTTAGCTGATAGCCTTGATAATCAAACAGCACAATTAAATGATGACAACCTAAAGCAACCTGAAGCAGATAGTGAAAAAATAGTGTACCAACAAGCCGAGCGCGTAATTTCACCACAAAATGCTTTTTTAATTACTGAGGCTTTAAACTCTGCTATTTGGGGAGCCGACTGGCGTAATAAACCTTATTGGCAAGGCACTGGCTTTCGTGCGCGATCTCTTGACCGTCGCGATATTGCTGGCAAAACCGGTACCACTAACGAAGGTAAAGACGCATGGTTTTCTGGGTTTAGTCGCCGTTTAGTGGCAACATCATGGATAGGTTTTGATGACCATAGTAAAAACCTTGGCCGCACTATTTACAACGCCAATTTAGATAAAAACCAAGTGACTGGCGCAGAAGCAGGCGCAAAATCAGCGCAACCGGCTTGGATACGTTTTATGGAAACAGCATTACAAGACTATCCATTTGAAGGGTTTGAACAACCACAAGATGTGGTGAATGTGCGTATTGATAAAGCCACAGGTAAACTAACCACCAAAACCGACAGTAGCAGTTTATTTGAATACTTTGACGTTGGCACCGAGCCGATTGATTATGTCACCCAAGATAACAGCCACGAAATTTTAGAGGGCAGTAATGAGCCTGTTGTTGAAGAAGATATTTTCTAGTTTTAACGACTAACAATAAAGAAAGGGACAATAGCTTGGCTATTGTCCCTTTTTTAATGCTTTTTGTTTGCATACTTTCTTAAATATTTTTACTAAATACTTTCGATTTACGTTGCAGGTTATACATTTGCTGCTTGCCTTCAGGTAAATCTTCTACAGATTGCTCGGTAAAGCCTTGCTCTAAAAACCAATGAGAGCTTACTGTGGTTAAAATGAAAATGGAATCTAAGCCTTGTTTTTTAGCCTCTGCTTCTACTGCTTCAATTAACCGCACACCGCGTTGTCCGCCTCGATAATCAGGGTGAATAACCACACAAGCAACTTCACCCGTATTGTGGTCTGGATACGGATATAACGCTGCACAAGCAATAATAACATCTTCTTTTTTGATCACGGTAAATTGTTCAATTTCCGTTTCCAAAAGCTCACGTGAACGCTTAACTAATGTGCCTTCTTCTTCAAGCGGAGCAATTAGCTCTAAAATTCCGCCAACATCATCAATCGATGCCGTGCTAATTTGCTCACGATGATCTTTTGCGATCAGTGTACCTGAGCCGTCACGCGTGAACAGCTCTTGCAATAACGTGCTATCATTTTCATAGCTAATGCAATGACAACGCTCAACACCTTGTTGATTGGTTTGCAAAATCGCTCGCATTAATAATTGCTTTTCGTGCTCATCGGTTTGGCTAATTAGCTTGCTAACCGTGCTTGCGCTGCAACTTTTTATTAATTTACCTTTGGCATCTAATAAACCATCTTGGTCGGTAAAGGTGATCAGTTTATCTGCCTTTAAGGCTATCGCCGTTTGTGTGGCAACATCTTCCAATGACAAGTTAAAGACTTCGCCAGTTGATGAATAACCGACCGGCGAGAGCAGCACAATTGAGCCAAAATCTAGCTGGGTATTGATGCCGACAGCGTCAATTTTACGCACTAAACCTGTGTGTTTAAAATCAACCCCGTTACGCACGCCCATAGGTTTGGCAACAACAAAATTACCGGTGCTGACCCGAATTTGTGCGCCATGCATTGGCGAGTTAATCAGCCCCATAGTGAGCAAGGCTTCAATATGAATGCGCATTGAACCTGTGGCATCTTTTACTGCCGCTAAAGTTTCACTGTCGGTAATTCTGACATTATCTTCAAACTCTTGTGCAACACCGCGATACTTCATGCGTTCTTCAATTTGCGGGCGCGCGCCATGCACTAATACCAGCTTAACGCCTAAGCTGCGCAGTAAGGCAATATCATGAATAATATTGGCAAAATTCGCGTGATTGACCGCTTCACCACCAAACATTAAGACAAAGGTTTTACCCCGATGAGCATTAATATAAGGCGCGGCGTTTCTAAACCACTTGACGTTATTTTTATTCGAGTCCATAAACACTACTTTTAATGACTATATAACCACTATTAAATACAAAATAAGCGACAAGTCATGTGGTTACATAACTCCGCCGCTTATTCATTCTAGCTTCTAGCTTCTAGCTTCTAGCTTCTAGCTTCTAGCTTCTAGCTTCTAGCTTCTAGCTTCTAGCTTCTAGC
>NZ_JBPDIH010000012.1:0-27663 GCF_052030545.1 Thalassotalea sp. PLHSN55
GCTCGTAGGTATAATCAAAAAACACAGGGTAAGCACCCTGACTAATTCATACCTTTGCTATGTCCGATACTCTTTAGTATTGGACATAGTGTATATGATGATTTAAACTAGCTTCTACGTGTAATTACTCCTTAGAATTAAAATTAGGTATTTAAATCAATGGCATCAACCAAGACCTTATTAAATAAGCCTGTACCGCTGTTTCCACCTTATTTAGATTTATGCGACTTCGAACTTGAAGATTATCCTGAGCTAGAAAAAATCTTTGCTGACAATGAGTCTTGGTGGCTTGAGCAATTTAATTGGGGAAAAGCATTCTTAACTTATATCGGCAGAAATAAATCAGCACATACTTATGACAGATTTAGAAATGACGTTGAACGGTTTTTACTTTGGTCGTTTATCGAAAAACAAAAACCGATTGATCAACTACGTAAATCTGACTTACTCGAATTTGCCGATTTTTGTTGGCAACCACCGGTTACTTGGATCGGCACATCAAACCAAGAACGTTTTAAAATTGCCAATGGCTATTCAACGGCAAATGAATTTTGGTTCCCATTTAAAATTCAAGCGCCTAAAAGTTTAAAAGCTCAGTTTGTGATTGATAAGAAAAAGTATCGTCCATCACAGCAAACACTTTCTTCCATGTTTACCGCAATAATCGTCTTTTATAATTACTGTATGGCTGAAGATTTTTGCATTGGCAACCCAGCGCAAATTGCTAAAAAAGATTGTCGTCACTTCATTATTGACTCACAAGTAAAAGAAATTAAGCGTTTAACCGCTAGCCAATGGCAATATGTATTAGACACTGCGGTTGAAATGGCTGATGAAGATCCTCAATTTGAGCGTAACTTATTTGTAATTGCTGCACTAAAAACCTTATTTTTAAGGATTTCTGAATTGTCTGAACGGCCAACTTGGTCACCAACCATGGGACATTTTTGGCAAGATGACGACGAAAACTGGTGGTTAAAGATATTTGGTAAAAGCCGTAAGCTGCGTGATATTACCGTTCCGCTCGATTTCTTACCGTTTTTAGAACGTTATCGCGCCTCACGAGAATTATTAGGTTTACCAGCAAGTAATGAAAATTCGGTACTGGTTGAGAAAATACGCGGTCAAGGTGGCATGACATCACGGCATTTACGCCGTATTGTGCAAGCGGTATTTGATAAAGCTTACGAAAATATGCTTCGTCATGAAGGAAAAAACAAGGCATTAAAGCTTAAAGAAGCGTCTGCTCACTGGTTAAGACATACCGGCGCAAGTATGGAAATTGAACGTGGCCGGCCACTTAAAGATATTTCAGAAGATCTGGGTCATGCCAGCATGGCTACAACTGATACGGTATATGTTCAAAGTGAGAACAAAAAACGTGCTGAAAGCGGTAAACGAAGAAAAGTTGATTAGCCTTAGCTTATCGGTTTAGGAAAATGGCAGTTAAGCGCCCTGCTTTTCTGCGTTTTCCGTAAATAACACTCTACTTAATCGCAACAACTAAAAAACAAATTCCATAAAATTACCAGTAAAATCAAAAGCTTTGTTAATTGTTTTAATTGATTTTCATGCAAGCTTTCAGTAATAACTCGCTCAGTAAGGTCCTACAAACCTTGATGATAAAATAGCTATCTTAAAACGATATGAATAGCGAAACTTACTGTTTACTGAAGGTAAAAGCACTATAATCATGACTTAAATTATCTTAAGGTCTACCTATGAATACCAAATTATACAAACGCGTGCTTTCTCTGACCGACAGCCTACTTGCAGCCGCTCAACAAGAGAATCAACAACGCTTCGACGGTTTTTATGCCGAGTTAAAGCAACTGTGTGAAGAACATGAAAACTCAGATAAAGACCACCCGGTACAATGGGAAACATTGGCTGATTTTACCGAAGACCTAAACACTGCCATTACCATTTACCAGCAAGCACTTAAAAAAGCACAAGCGATAAACGATAAAGACTTTCTCTCATCCATTGCTTATTCAATTGCCTCGTTAAAAGTTGAACTAGGTGATAATGCGGGGGCTATCGAATATTTGGAACAAGCCAAAATCAGTGCTAATAAAATTGTAGATAAAGAATTAAAAGCTGAAATTCATGCTTTGCTTGAACAACTTAATCATTGATAGTAATTAGGTTTTAAAATTTCAGCCCAAGTTAAACGGAAAACATCGATAATGCGCGCAGCAGATAGTCAACAAACCAGTTCGTTAAATGCACAGCAAAGCCTATCATCGGCTAACCCAGTACGACCTGACGGCACCAATATAAATGAACAACGCCGCCCGAAGCTTTATCAAGTGTTATCAGACAATCCCCTAGCTAAACAAAAGATTGCACGATCTGAGAACTTGAATAAAACTGAGGTGCCAGAAACAGCTAATGTGGCAATATTTGCAACATATAAGTCAAATGAAGCGGCCATAGAAGATGTTTGTCATTACATTGAAAATAATCTCAGTGATATTATTCAATTGCCGGAATTATTTTTTGTTGCCGATAAAAGCCTGACTCAAAATGCTGAGCAACGCGCGCTAATAGCCAATTTAAGCAAGCAGTTAATTAGTAAAGTCAGCGCAGTATTAAGACCTTTTCAATACGTTTGCACCAGTTTAATTCTTGATGATAAACATCAGGCTGTGCTTATTGGTCAACAAGGTGTATTAGCCAAACAAACACAATTACATTTTTGCCACCGATACCAATGGACATCACTCGGTGATGATTTAAACATTATTGAATTACCGTTAGAGCAAGGTAATATCAAGGTTGCAATGTTAACGGCTGACGATGCCAACATCACTGAAATTGTTGAAATCGCTGCGCAAAACAATGTTCATGCATTACTGGTTCCCTTTGATATTCAAGAAGCTTATGAAGTTGAGCAGGCGTTAATATCGCGTGCTGTTGAAAATAGCATTTGCATTGTCGCTGCAACTCGAGAGAAAAGTTTTCCGCAAAGTCAGCTAGAGAACAGCAACAACAATAGTACAGCGGGTAAAACAAAAACAGGCGGTAATCAAAAGCAGTTAAAAGCAAAAAAGTTTGCCGGTTTAATTATCAATTTAAGCAAAACTAGCCAACAAAACACTGCGCCGCCTTTGGTTAAACATCAACATGGCAAAATCACTAAAGCCCTTATTTTCCCGATAGCTGCCGTTAAGTAAAGATAGCTGACATAAAACTAACGGCTTAATTTTGTCAACAACTCATTAAGCCGTTGACCATTTGCAATAGCCTTGGTTAAAACCTGTCTATATTCATCACCTTAGCACTCAGCACTCAGCACTCAGCACTCAGAATTATGAGCCAAGAATAAACACAGCATTATAATAATTCCTGTCTTCAGCTCTAATTTCTAATCACTAAATTTCTTAAGCTAAGTTAAAACGGTTTAGTCAAATCTAGCTGAAAAGATCAATCCGAAACCAACCCATGAGCAATACTCATCATTTGATGAAATATAATCAATTTTTTTCATTATAAATTGCGCGTATAAATTACACCGTGCTTTTTACTTGAGTGAACACCGCTTTAACAAGGCAATAAAGCGCGATAAACAATCAGCTTTTAATGGAAAAAATAGGATAGTAGATCAACATGAATAACGACTTTAGCTTTACGATTAACAACATTGGTTTCGATGAAAATTATCAACCATCAAACAGTACTCGTGTTACCACAAATTTTGCTAATTTGGCGCGCGGTGAAAGCCGGAAAAAAAATCTACGTAATGCCCTAACCATGATTAACAATAGTTTTAATGCCTTAGCGCATTGGGATAACCCTAAAGGCGATCGTTATTATGTTGAGCTAGACATTATTTCTGTTGATATCGACGTGCAAGGCAGTGGTCAAGCCTTCCCATCGATTGAAATATTAAAAACCAATATTGTTGATCAACTCACCAATACGCGGATTGAAGGTATTGTTGGCAATAATTTTTCATCTTATGTGCGAGATTACGACTTTAGTGTTTTATTGTTAAATCATAATAAAGATAAAGCGCACTTTAGTATTCCAGAAGATTTTGGTGACTTGCACGGCAAGTTATTTCAATCGTTCGTAAATTCAGACACCTACAAACAAAACTTTAAAAAGCCACCGGTGATTTGTTTAAGTGTTTCTGACAATAAAACCTACTTTAGAACTGAAAATCAGCACCCTGTTTTAGGTTTTGAATATCAGCCGAATGAATCGTCATTAACTGAGCAATATTTTAAAAAGATGGGCTTACAAGTACGCTACTTCATGCCTTCACATAGCGTGGCGCCGTTAGCTTTTTACTTTTTTGGTGACTTACTCAATGACTACAGCAATGTTGAGCTAATTAGCACCATCAGCACGATGGAGACCTTTCAGAAGATCTATCGACCTGAAATTTATAATGCCAACGCCGTAGCAGGTAAATGCTACCAGCCAAACTTAAAAAATGTTGACCACTCGTTAACACAAATCGTTTATGACCGAGAAGAGCGAAGCAAACTGGCGGTTGACCAAGGAAAATTTGCAGAAGAGCATTTTATCAAACCTTATCAGCATGTGCTTAAGCAGTGGTCTGCAGCTTACGCACTTTAATTTATTTGTAGGTATAGAGCATAAACAATGACAACATTTAATCAAAACCCACTGATAGAGAAAAAATTACTGCCTACTTCAACAGCAGGCAGTTTACCTAAGCCGTCGTGGCTTGCCGAACCTGAAGCGTTATGGTCACCTTGGAAGCTTGAAGATCAAGAACTGGTTGACGGTAAGCAAGACGCGTTATCTATCGCTTTACATCAACAACAGCAAGCAGGTATTGATATTGTCAGTGATGGCGAACAAACAAGGCAGCATTTTGTCACCACTTTTATTGAGCACTTAAGCGGCGTTGACTTTCAAAACAAAAAAACAGTGAAAATTCGCGATCGTTATCAAGCAAGCGTACCAACGGTGGTAGGTGAAGTATCTCGCCCAAACCCAGTGTTTGTAGAGGATGCAAAATTTTTACGCAGTCAAACCAAGCAGCCGATAAAATGGGCACTTCCCGGCCCAATGACCATGGTAGATACCTTGTTTGATGATCATTATAAAAACCGGGAACAACTTGCTTGGCAATTTGCCAAAATACTCAATCAAGAAGCGAAAGAATTAGCCGCTGCAGGTGTTGATATTATTCAGTTTGACGAGCCGGCTTTTAATGTGTTTTTTGATGAGGTTAATGACTGGGGAATTGCCTGTTTAGAACGCGCCATTGAAGGACTTGCATGTGAAACTGCGGTACACATTTGTTATGGTTATGGCATTAAAGCCAATACCGACTGGAAAAAAACCTTAGGCAGTGAATGGCGACAATACCAAAAAATTTTTCCAAAATTGAAAAAATCAAGCATTGATATTATTTCGCTTGAATGTCACAACTCGCATGTGCCCATTGAATTACTTGAACTTGTTCGCGGTAAAAAAATTATGGTAGGCGCGATTGATGTTGCAAGCAATGCCATTGAAACGCCAGAGGAAGTAGCTAATACCTTACGAAGTGCCCTTAAGTATGTTGATGCTGACAAGCTCTTCCCTTGCACAAATTGCGGCATGGCGCCGTTATCGCGCGAGGTTGCTACAGGCAAGCTTAAAGCTTTAAGTGCTGGAGCTAACATTGTTAGAAATGAACTGTTATTACAAACATCAACTCTATTGTAAGTTTTGATCTAGTAGCACATTTAAACCCTATGATATTCAATACAAATGTCGCCTATTTAAACAGAATAAATATAAGAGAAAGCCGCTTTATGATGAATAAAAGTGGTAGAATTTAGAGTATCAATGAAAAATATTCATCATTATAAATTTATATTCAATTTAAAACTGAACTACTGGAGGGAACCATGCTGGAGAGGATCCACTTAGAAATACTGACCGCAATAAAAACCTATGGAACCTTAACCAAAGCGGCTGATTCTTTGCATTTATCTCAATCGGCGCTTAGTCACAGCATTAAAAAGCTCGAAGGCCAGTTAGGCACCAATATATGGAAAAAAGATGGTCGAAACCTTCGACTAACGCCAGCTGGCGAGCGCATTCAAGCCTTTGCTAATCGAGTATTACCACAATTTGCGCATACTGAACTTTTATTAAATCAAATTGCCAAAGGCGAAATGGGCGCGTTGCGCATTGGTATGGAATGCCACCCATGTTATCAATGGTTACTTAGAGTCATTCAACCTTATTTACAGCAATGGCCAAACATTGACATGGATGTAAAACAAGAATTTCAGTTTGGCGCGTTAGGTGCATTACTTAGCTACGAAATCGATGTACTGATCACCCCAGATCCGCTTTTTAAACCCAAAATTGAGTACATTCCGGTTTTTAACTACGAGCACCGATTAGTTGTAGCTACATCGCACACATTAGCACAGCAAGACTTTGTAAGCCCTGAGCAATTGAGCGACGAAGTGCTTTTTAGTTACCCTGTTGAGCCATTAAGGCTTGATATTTTTAGTCAATTTCTTAATCCAGCAAAGTGCTCGGTGAAAAAGCACAAACTGATTGAAACCACCGAAATCATGTTACAAATGGTGGCTGCAGGTCGCGGTGTTTGTGCACTTCCGGGTTGGTTAGTTGACGAATACGCAAAATCAATGCCTATTAAAAGCCTTCGTTTGGGCAAGCAAGGGATCGGTAAACAAATCTATGTTGGTATACGCAAAGATGAACAGCATATTGATTATTTAAACGATTTTATCGCGCAGGCGAAACAAACAAAATAAAAATGGCTTGGCTGTATGCAAATGCTAGCTAAGCGCCCTATTTGCATACAGCCCCTAGACAGTTACTGAGATATTTTTAGCACTAACGCTGGGTCGATTTTCACATCAAACCAATTAATGCGCCAATCTAAATGCGGACCGGTAGCGCGGCCACTTGCGCCAACTCCAGCAACGACATCACCTTGTTTCACCGTATCACCTGCTTTTACATACGATTTGCTTAAATGTAAAAAGGTAGAGCTAACACCATGACCATGATCGATGATCATAGTACCACCAGAATAAAACATGTCGGGCACCCATAAAAGCACTTTACCATCGGCAGGTGCTTTAACTGGATCGCCGGTTTTACCGGCATAATCTAAGCCGTAATGTGGGTATTTTGGCACGCCATTATAAATTCGGCGACTACCGTAAACACCGGTAATTGTGCCTTCAATTGGGGCAATAAACCCGTTAGCAAATGCGGTGGTATCACTAAAAATAGTGCGCGCAGCTTTAACTTGCTTACTATCTTTAGCTGCACGTTCAACCGCTTTTGGATTGGGTTTCATGATGCTTTTTTTGATGCCTTCAATACGCTGTTCATTGTACTTGCGCTTTTTCGGCGTTAAGGTTTTTATCTCTTTTTCACCGTTAGGCTGCACTACACTTAAGGTATAGGTATTAGCATCGTCGCGACCAAAACCAAAAACAAAATTGCCTTGTTTAGTGACTGGCAGTACTTTGTCGTTGAGTTTTACCACGCTGTCAGCTTGTGTTTTACCTATCATTAAACCGCCTTGCGTTAATTCGCCCGACAGTTGAATTTGGGCAAACGCATTGGTACAAAATACACTAGCTAAGGTTAAAGTCGTTAATAGCGTTTTGTTTTTCATAAAATTACTCTTGGCTAACAATGGCGCCTTTAGCGACACCTTCATAGGCAATGACTTTTAATTTTACTGACCGATCATCTTTACCTGTAGTACTTTTACCTGACTCACCTTTATTTAATTCACTCTGGCTAAGCTGGCGTAAAATAAAGTCAGCTAAAAGTTCAACGGTTGAATCACAATCAACAACATCAAGTTTCTTTTCAGGTACGGCAATATCAAAACGACCTTGCGGCGCGAAGTAAGAAAAGAAATGGTGATCGGGTTTCAATTTCGCTTTTGCGTTTGCTGAAAGTTCAATTTCGGCTTTATCAATGCGATCAGCTTCTGAGGCAATGTAAATGTCTTGCCAGCGCTGACACCATAATTCTTCCAACGTTTGACTACGAACATCGTTTTTAAAGATTTGAATTTTTGAGCGATGACCATGAGCAATACGCTGACAATTTCCATCATGTAATTTTAAACCATGAGTGTAATGGTAATAATCACTGTTAATCACTTCTGGGCGCAGCGTTAAGGTTAAGCCTTTAACATTATCAGGTAATTGCTCAAGAATAATATCAGTCAAATGCGCTTTTACCGCGTCAATATTAACCGTTAGGCTATTAATTTTCGCAAAAGCTTGTTTAGGCGACTGCAAATAAAAACCGCCTTGGTCTGAGTCAAAATCAACAAATTCATGATCGTCACGCGCTGAATCATAAACGCTTAAGCACGGCTCTTGCATCGGCAGCAACAGTTTATGATCAACCGCATCGTCAATAATGGCTTTGATTTGTTTTTTGACAATGCCAAAATCCAGCACCATGCTCTGCTCATTAAGCGCACCGTCAAGTAATACGTCAACTATCCAGCTTTCGCCAACAACACCGCGGCTTTTACACAGGTAAGAAAAGTCGATTACGGTCAGATCATTTACAAATAATTGCATGCTATTGATTACTCTACTACTTGCCAAACAATGTCTTCACCAGCGCAAATTGGTACCACTTGTGATGAACCAAAGTCTAAACTTTCAGGCATTTTCCAGCTGTTTTTACTTAAGGTAATGGTATCAGTATTTACTGGCAAGTTATAAAACGCTGGGCCGTGTAAGCTAGCAAAACCTTCAAGTTTATCTAAAGCGTTTTCTTGCTCAAATACTTCAGCATAAAGTTCTATCGCGGCATTGGCTGAATATACACCGGCGCAACCACAAGCATTTTCTTTTGCATGCTGAGCGTGCGGCGCAGAATCAGTGCCTAAGAAAAACTTTTTATTGCCGCTTGTGGCTGCGCCAATAAGTGCATGCTGGTGAATGTTGCGCTTTAAAATAGGTAAACAGAAATAATGCGGACGAATACCGCCAACTAACATGTGGTTACGGTTATACATTAAATGGTGAACAGTAATAGTTGCGGCAACGTTATCACCAGCCTGCTCTACAAATTCTACCGCTTGCTTGGTCGTGATGTGCTCTAATACAATTTTAAGATCTGGGTATTTGGCAACGAGTGGCGTTAAAATCGTTTCAATAAATAAAGCTTCACGGTCAAAAATATCAATTTCTGCTGTGGTAACTTCGCCATGAATAAGCAATGGCATTTCTACCTTTTGCATTGCGGCTAATACGTCAGCAATATTATCAACATTAGTAACACCAGAAGAAGAGTTGGTTGTTGCACCAGCCGGGTATAATTTTGCCGCGTAAACTAAGCCGCTTTCTTTAGCTTCAATAATATCTTGCGCCGTGGTTTGGTCGGTTAAATATAACACCATTAACGGTTTAAAATGTGCTGGCGGATTAGTCGCCATAATGCGCTCGTGGTATTCGGTGGCTAATTTTGCATTAGTTACTGGCGGCACTAAATTAGGCATAACAATAACACGAGAGAAATAACGGCTGATATCAGCTACGGTATTAGGTAAAACTTCGCCATCGCGAAGGTGAATGTGCCAGTCGTCTGGGCGGGTAATGGTTAATGTTGTCATTTTTGTTCCTAAAACAGCATAACAAGCTAGTGCTTTGTTATTACTGGTAAATATAAGCTAAATAATGGTAACGCGTAACTAATTACGCATTAAAATAATGTTTTTACTCACTGTCTGGAGCTGCCATAGGGGCACTTTCTTGCGCGTTTTCTAATAACGCCAGTAATTGGTCTTTTAAATTAGGTGGCACTTTATAAATGGTTAAACTGTCGTTTGCTTGGTTATAAACAACATCTTCACCAAAGTGAGAGCGTTCAAAACTAATGCTAATGCCATTGCCATAACCAGAGTATTTAGTGACTTTGTTAACTACTGCTTGGTCATGCGGAAACGATTCTTCTAATGGATAAGATTGCTCTTGGCAAAATTCATAAAAGTCTTGCTCAGCGCCTTCTTGGGCAATAACTTTACCCAGCTCTTGAATAGACACATCTTGCGAGCTTTCTTTTTGCTCTTTACAGTAACTTAATAGCTCTTTACGCGCATTTTGTTTTTCGCTTGCATCAAGTTGATTAACAGCAACGTAATCTTCTACCGCTTGAACTAAGGTTTGAGTTTGCTCTTTGGCGTTAATGCCTTCTTCACAGCCAAGAAAGTCTAAGAAAAAATCTGACACTTTACGGCCTGCGCGTCCTTTAATAAAGGAGATATAACGATTACCTTGTGGGTTTTCACGGTAATCAAATAAATCAATTCGTGCAGCAAGTTGTAATTTACTGGTATCAAGATGTTGATCAGCAGAAATATTTAATTCACCGTCAACCGAGTAATGCTCAGACACCGGAATAATCGCAGCAAGCAAATAACGGCCGCCCATGTATTCATAGTGGCACACAATTAAATAACCGGTTTCTGCTAAGTCGTATTTATCTAATTCATTTTTTAACAGATTTGCCGCTTGTGTACTAAATAAATAAAAGCTTTGCACATCAGACAAATAGCTTTCCATTATATCAATAAAGCGTGCTTGTTCGCCTTCAGCGGGCATGGTTGAAAAAGTACCATATGCTTTATTGCCTTTGGCATTATATATAGCATGCAGTGCATCAACGAAGTTTTGAATTTTGCCTTCAACGTCTATTGACTCAGGGCCAACACGAAGAACCACTTCACCGGTTTCTTCTTTTTTCGACAAAAAATGTAGTGCTATATTAGAAATTATTAAACTCATAAGTTAACAGTCAGTATTATATTGTTCTGGCTTTTGATAAACTTGCGCCAATCTCAACCAATTAAGTTATTTAAGATGCCTATTGTATCGAAGTATTCCAACGAACGTGTAGAAAAAATTATCCAAGAGTTACTTGATGTACTCATTAATGAAAAAGTTACCGCTGATCTTGCGTTAATGTGCCTAGGTAATACCATTACCGATGTCATTAATAATCAAGTACCTGAACACCAACGCCAGGCCATTGTTGATAATTTTACGACAGCCTTGAAACAATCTGTAGAAAAATCTAATAATTAAGAGAAAATTTTTCACTATGGTTTCATTTTCACCAAAATCTTACAGTAAAAGACTCATGCCGCTAATAAGTTGGGGGCATTGGTTTACCTTTTTTAATATTATTGCCGCCTTGGGCATGTCTTCATTTTATCTTTTTAGTGAAACATTTCCAGAGACGCTATTAGGTCAAGTGTATTTTGTTGCTAACTGGTTTAGCCACATTTCATTTTTGATCTTTATGTGTTTTGTATTAATTCTATTTCCACTGATTTTAATACTGCCTAAAACGCGGTTTATTCGCCTAACTGCATCATTTATTTTTACCTTTATATTATTGCTCATCGTGCTTGACGGTTTTGTTTATAGCCAACTTGGCTATCATTTAAATACCTCGTCGAGCAGTCAGATAATCGACTTAATCGCAGGATTAATTAAGCAAAACAGTCGCTTGTTTTGGTCTATTAGCTTAATGCTGTGTTTAGTATTAATGTCGCTACAATTAGTGGTAAGTAACTATGCATGGAAACATTTAAGACAATTGCAACGTACAACGTTTGCTAAAAAAGTTGTTGTTGCCTTAGTTGCGACCTTTAGCTTTAGTCATATCGTGCATATTTGGGCGGATGCGAATTTAGAATACGATATTTTGCGCCAAGACAGCTTTTTACCGTTAACCTACCCAGCTACCGCTAAAACCTTGTTAACTAAGTACGGCATGTTTAATCAAGACGATTATATAAAGCGTAAAACGGCGCCGCTTTCATTTAGCGATAACATTCCTGCCTACCCTCAAATTGGCGAGCAATGTGTAAACCCTGAAAACAAGCAGTCTGTGTTTATGGTATTAACCAACAAAGCACTTTCTAATAAACAAATTAGTCAGATTTCACAGCGCTCGTTTAGCGGCGCTATTACTTTAGATAACCATGTTGATAATGCGCTCGATAATAAAGCTTGGTTTAACCTGTTTTATGCCCTGCCAACCATTTATCAAAATGATGTATTAACGCAGCAAACACCACCATTATTATTTCAGGTACTCGAGAATAATGATTTTGAGAAAAATCTAACCATCATTGGTAAAGACAATCACCTTGATAATATTCCATGGTATGAAAACCTCTTTGGCAGTGTGACTAAGTTAACCGATATATCGTCTTTGGTATTTGCTGAAAAGCTGAATAATGTTAATACCGGCTTGCACGTTATTTATTTTAACGATGATAACGATTACCAGTTTGAATTATTTATGGACGCTCTATTATTGGCGCAAAAGCAAAAATCAACAGCCGATATTATCTGGGTAAGCTCCTTAGGTAATGCCAATCAAGAAAGTAGCTTTAACAGTAAGCCTTCATTGTTATTGCTTCCTAATGCTAAGTCGCAACAAAAGAATTTGTTAACAAGCCATATGGATATTGCACCGACGTTATTAAAGCAATGGCTGCATTGTGATATTGAAAGTGAAGCGCTTGCCAATGGCACAGACTTAACAAAATTATCAACTGAGCGTGTTATCGCCAATACCATGAACGAAGGTATTATGGTTTATAGCAAAGATAAGTCGGTATTTATTGACCAAAATGGTAATTTTAAAAGCTACTCTCAGCAATTAGAAGCGCCGATCACCGTCGATAGTGACTTTCCATTGATGATTGACGGCGTGCATTTTATAAAGCAGTTTGCCAATAAAAGTAAATTGACTAATAAAGCATCGGTTGAAGAGTAATTGACTGAATTATCATTGCATTAAAAATGCAAATGGTTAATATACACAACGCAAACAGTTATCCCCTTTTTTGAACTGTTTGCATATCGGGGTGTAGCGCAGCTTGGTAGCGCGTGCGTCTGGGGGACGTGAGGTCACAAGTTCGAATCTTGTCACTCCGACCATATTTAAAAATTAAAGCTCTGTTTATACAGAGCTTTTTTTATGCGTGATATTTTACTTTTTATACATTGGTATCACGTAATATTATTAACTAACCTACAGCTAACCCTGTAGTTACTGTAAAGCTTAAAATTGAACCGTTCATCTTTAAGCTTATTTCACGTTAACATGCTCTTCGTCACACCACCGGCCATAATCGAGTTATAAAAAACGCTAGCCTTAAAGACTAGCGTTTGTTGGTGTTGCTAAAGAAACTTAAATCGTTGGTTGCTGCCGTTATAGCAATTCCATTGCACGATATTGGCGCCATTATCCGTAGACTTACCGGCAATATCTAAACATTTACCCGTAACTTTACTTTTAATTTCAAAATATCCGTCACCAGTATCGTTCAAAGTCCATTTATGATTATTATTAGAATGGTTACAAACCCACTGATTAACTAAAGCGCCATTTGCATCACTTCCATTGGCGAGCTCTGCACATAGCATGCTTTTTTCAGATTGAATTGAATATTCGCCATTGCCCAAGTGATTAAATTTAAAGCCTTGGTTAGCATTAGACGTGTTACAGCCCCATTGCTGATATGTACCACCATTTAGCATTGAACCCGCTTTTAAATCAACACACTTATTGCTGTGTTTAATTTGTAAGTTGGTAAACCCAGTAGGAACATTACCTGAACCACCTGTTGCGACAGGCTTGTATACACGAACCCAATCAACATACATTTTGTTTTTGCTGTTGTCTGCTAAATCAGCGTCGGTGGCAATGATACCGGCTTCAGATCGCCAAGAGTGATCTTCAGTATCGATGATAATAAACGCCTCTTGATCCATATTATGTTGGCTTTTATCTAAAATTTTACCGGTGTAATCTTTGTCTTTCATAATCGATTGTGCCCAAGAACCATCAGGAGTTTGCACACCATCGATATAAAACGTTATTTCTGTCGGGCTTTTCCAATAAACACCAAAGCGGTGAAAACCATCACGCCAATATGTTCCCCATGGCGGCGTGTTATGTGTTTGGTCGTTGTAATCACTTTTTATGGTATTGTCAGCGTAACGTTCAAAGACATGAAAGTTTGTTGATTGATTTTTTGCAAACCATTCATCACGTGCACCGCCATATACTTCTAAAACATCGATTTCTCGTTCATCGTTTTCACTCAACAACCAGAAGTTCGAAGAAAGCTCTAAATTGCTAACCTTAATGTTCGCTTCTAAGAAGATTGGGTACTTGACTTTAGTTTTTGACGTAATGACACCTGCGTTGACTTGATTAGTCCCAGCACGTCTAGAGGCGCTAATAATTAGGTTACCGTCACCAACCCAAGACTCACCTTGGTCCCAATAAGTTAAACCAGGTCCTGTCCAACCGTGAAAATACGTATCTTTCCATTTGCTCGTAAACTCACTTGGTTTGCCTTGATAATTAAATGAATCAGAGTAGTTACTTTGTAACTTCCATGTATTACCTGCACCCGCATTTGCTGGTACTGGGATATTATCCCAATCTTCCGCAAATGTTGTTAGTGGTGCTAATAAAGAGCTTGTTAATATTGCAGTTATTATATTTTTTTTCATTGCTTACCCTAAATTATATGCGGTTTGTCTATCTAAACCGCTCCTTTGAAGTTGCATATTGTTTTTTGGTCAATATGTGACTATAAATTAGTCGCAAACAATATCTATTGTTATTTGTATATTGTCAACAAAAAAATAAGGATACTAAATACATGATTGTAAGTTTTTAATGGAAACAAAAATTACTATTGAGGTAGCAGAAGAAAATTAAAAAGCTTTCGGTAAATCTAAACAGAATGAACAATTGAATGGACAAAGGAAATAGTGAGAGATAATACGTGAAGTTATATTTTATAATCTAAGAAAGCTAAATTTGAAATGGTACCCGGGGCCGGACTTGAACCGGCACGCTGTTACCAGCGAGGGATTTTAAATCCCTTGTGTCTACCAATTCCACCACCCGGGCTTAGGGTAAGTATTTTTTATAGTAGAGATTGGTTCCCTACTGACGCATCGCTAGTTAATAGCATTGCGAATAGAATTTGGAGCGGCTAACGAGACTCGAACTCGTGACATTCACGTTGGCAACGTGATGCTCTACCAACTGAGCTACAGCCGCAGATAGAGATGAAACTTATTGCTTTACCATAAAATGGTACCCGGGGCCGGACTTGAACCGGCACGCTGTTACCAGCGAGGGATTTTAAATCCCTTGTGTCTACCAATTCCACCACCCGGGCATAGGGCAATATTTTTTATAGTAGAGATTGGTTCCCTACTTTTGTAACACTACATTGAGTAATACAACTAGAATTTGGAGCGGCTAACGAGACTCGAACTCGTGACATTCACGTTGGCAACGTGATGCTCTACCAGCTGAGCTACAGCCGCTTCACATGCTTCGTTTTGTCACAAAACAAAGACTTTCTGGTTTTAAAGTTTGGAGCGGCTAACGAGACTCGAACTCGTGACATTCACGTTGGCAACGTGATGCTCTACCAACTGAGCTACAGCCGCTTCATTTATACTATTACTAGTAAACTTTAAATTTTTACTTCCATACATATGCCACTATGTATTAACAACCCAACCTGTAACGATGAAATGGTACCCGGGGCCGGACTTGAACCGGCACGCTGTTACCAGCGAGGGATTTTAAATCCCTTGTGTCTACCAATTCCACCACCCGGGCATAGTGGAGGCGGGTCCCGGAGTCGAACCGAGGTCCACGGATTTGCAATCCGCTGCATAGCCACTCTGCCAACCCGCCGTTTCATCAACTACGAGTTAGGTAGTATTCCTTAGAATTTATTTCTTTAATTATTTAAACAACAACCAAAAAAATGATTGGAGCGGCTAACGAGACTCGAACTCGTGACATTCACGTTGGCAACGTGATGCTCTACCAACTGAGCTACAGCCGCTTCATCTGCTGACTCCCTGTCAACTGGAAACGCATTCTACATTGAAATTATTATGAGTCAACCATTTAATTTCAATTTTATTTCGACTGCTCAAAAAGCAGCTAAAATGATGTTTTTTTAACTAGAATGTTTAGAAAAACGCCCTATTTGTTTGCTTTAAGCTCTGGCCAAGTTGCTTTGAAATAAATTAACATCGACCAAACGGTTAAAATTGTAGCAATTGCATAGAAGCTATATGCTGCAAACATTAAAATTTCATAAGGAAAATTAAAATAAATTAATGGAATGTCATAATCCGGCTGCCAAATGAGTCCCATAATCGCCAACATTTGTGCTGCTGTTTTATATTTGCCCATGGTAGACACTGCAATTTCATCTCTTTTTCCACGCGACGACATAAATTCTCGTAAGGCGCTAATAAAAATTTCACGAGAGATCATCAGAGCTGCAGGAATCGTGATATACCATGCATTGTAATCTTCAATGATCATAACTAAAGCACATACCACCATCAATTTATCAGCAACGGGGTCAATGAATGCGCCAAAGGCTGATGACTGATTAAGTTTTCGTGCTAAATAACCGTCGAGTGCGTCACTTACCGATGCCAGCCAAAAAATACAGAAGGCACCAAAATGGTTCCAAGATACAGGTAAATAGAAAACAGTAAGAAAAACGGGAATTAAAATAATTCGAAATAAGGTGATTTGATTTGGGATTGTCCACATAACGCTAAATATACTACCAAGATGCAAGCTTTTAACGCATTCTACACAGTTTAGCGTTTAATTGTCATGTAATGCATCATATATTTTTGCTGCTAACGCTTGGCTAATTCCAGGGACTTTCTCAAGGGTTTGTTTATCGGCATTTTGCACTTCTTGCAAACCGCCTAAGTACTTTAATAACGCTTGGCGTTTTTTAGCACCAATACCTGCAATATCTTCTAATACCGATTTTTTACTGGCTTTTTGACGCTTAGCTCGGTGCCCTGTTATTGCAAAACGATGAGACTCGTCTCGTATATGTTGAACAAGGTGTAATGCGGGTGAAGTACTAGGTAGTGAAATTAATTGATGGCTGCCACCCATAATCAGGGTTTCTAAACCCGGCTTTCTCGACTCACCTTTAGCAACACCTACAAGAAATGGTGTTTTTTCTAAAGATAACTCTGCAAAAAATTGCTCAGCTTTGGCTAACTGTCCTTTACCACCATCAATAAAGACGATATCTGGCATATTTTCAGCCGATTGTGATTTGCTATAACGTTTATTCAACGCAAATGCCATTGCGGCGTAATCATCACCAGGGGTAATGCCGTGTACATTATAGCGTCTGTAGTCACTTTTAAGTGGTCCTTCTTGATTAAACACCACACATGATGCGACTGTTTGTTGTCCCATGGTATGACTGATATCAAAACATTCTATACGCGCTATACCATTGGCTAATTCAAACACTTCATTAAGTGCTAAAAAGCGCGCTTTAATCGATTCTTTATGGGCATTTTTACTGGCAAGTGCATTTTGTGCATTGGTTGTAGCAAGTTTAATGTATTGTGCACGCTCTGCCCTAACCTTGGTGGAGATCTTTACTTCGTGCTCAGCTTGTTCGCTCAGCAAGGCTTTAAGTTGTCCTTGGTGTTCAAATTCACCACTAACGACAATCTCTTTAGGGATACGGCCTAAATTAATTTCACTGCCTAAATAATACTGACTAATAAAAGCCTCCAATAAGGCTGCATCTTCTGTATTAGCTGGAACTGACGGGAAAAAGCTCTTACTACCAAGAATTTTTTGATCTCTGACAAATAGCAAATGCACACAGACTTGTGATTTTTCACGATGAAAACCAATAACATCGAGCTCTGCCGCAACGCCACTCACAAATTGCTGCTGCTGAACTTTTCGCAATACGGCGATTTGATCTCTAAATTTGGCCGCTTGCTCAAAGTTAAGTGCTGAACTGGCTTGCTCCATTGAGGTGACCAAGTTTTCGATAACTTGAGAGTTTTTACCCTTTAAAAACAGTTTCGCCAAATTCACTTGTTGTTGATAATCGTCGACCGAGATTTTATCAACACAAGGCGCACTGCATCGCCCTAATTGGTGCTGTAAACAAGGACGACTTCTCGCGCGATAATAACTGTCTTCACATTGCCTTAACGGAAACAGTTTTTGCATTAAGCGCAAACTTTCCCATACTGCGCCAACAGACGGATAAGGACCAAAGTAGTCGCCTTTTATTTTTTTTCCGCCACGGTGCAGCCCTAATTTTGGATGTTTATGGGCAGTCAGCAATAAATAAGGGTAAGACTTGTCGTCTCTTAAGAGAATATTGTATTTAGGTTGGTATTTTTTGATGTAATTGTTTTCAAGAATTAATGCTTCACCTTCAGTATGCGTAACGGTGACATCAATCGCAGAAATCTGTTTAACCAATGCTCGGGTTTTATTACTACCGACATCTTTTCGAAAATAACTGGCCAAGCGTTTTTTTAATTGCTTGGCTTTACCTACATAAATAACAACTTGTTCGCTGTTATACATGCGATATACGCCCGGCTGTTCAGAAACAACTTTTAAAAAGGCTTTATAATCAAAGGTGATTTGGTTGTCGGTCAAAAGAGGTTATAACTTTTCAGTGCTTAACATGCCGTGGCGAATGGCTAAGTGCGTTAGTTCTACATCATTACTTACTTGCAGCTTTTCAAACATGCGATAACGATAACTGTTAATGGTTTTAGTACTTAATATTAATTGTTTTGAAATATCAGGGACTTTCTCACCACGCGTGATCATCAGCATAATTTGCAGTTCACGTTCAGATAAACTGGCAAATGGGTTTTCTTCACTGGTTTTAAACTGGCTTAACGCCATTTGCTGGGCAACGTCAGGGGTAATATAACGTTGACCACTATTTACAGCACGAATAGCGTTAACCATTTCATTAGGGCCAGCGCCTTTAGTTAAATAGCCTGAGGCACCAATTTGCATGACTTTAGTTGGGATCGGATCTTCTGTATATACGGTAAGAACAATAACTTTGATATCCGGCGAGTAACGAATAATCTTTTTGGTGGCTTCTAAGCCACCAATGCCTGGCATATTCATGTCCATTAATACAACGTCAGGCTCAGTTTTACGACAGAACTGCACGGCTTCTTCACCGGTTTCAGCTTCGCCAATAACTTTTAGTCCTTTCACTTCGTCAAGAATTTTTCGTATACCCGTACGAACCAATTCATGATCATCAACTAACAAAACATTAATCAAAAGATGCTTTTCCTTTATTCAATAACTAACTGCGTTACAAAGAATTTCTTTATAGGTAAGAATATAGCGTATTTAAAAGCTAACTAAAACGACTTATCACGCTTTTTAATTATTAATTTTGACCTAAAGATGAAATATTATTCAATGTGATTGCTTATAAATCATGTTTATTTAGCCAACTGTTTAATAAGCCAATTTGGCCATTTTTATAAGCAGCATACGTTAATCTAACAGCATTACTTAAAATAATACTGTCAGACCAATTGGTTTGTTCAGAAATTAGCTTATAACACTCCCGAGCTTCGGGCGATAAGTAGCCACGCATTTCTTTTTTACCATGCTCTTTTTGACGTTCTCGGTAACGCTTTTGTTTTTCAGCGTTAGTAAAAGCTTTCTTTTTTTCGCTCATAAGTGTCTACTTTTTAATAAAAATGGCGATATATGGTTACGCATAACCGAATTAAATGCAATATTTTGTACTAAATAACTGTTCGGAGTTGTTTAGTGTACAAGTGTTCGCTAAAGTAGCGACCTGTAATTTCACATTAGAATATTAGTTTTATCTTGGAACCATAATCATGGAACAACAAAGTTCATTTACAAAAGAAGATTTAGTTAAAGCCGGTACCGGTGAAATGTTTGGTGAAGGCAATAGCCAATTACCTTCAGACAACATGTTAATGATGGATCGCATTACCAGCATCACAGAAACTGGTGGCGAACACGGCAAAGGCGAAATTATTGCTGAATTAGACATCAACCCAGACTTATGGTTTTTCGATTGTCACTTTAAAGGCGACCCTGTAATGCCTGGTTGTCTTGGTTTAGATGCAATGTGGCAACTTGTCGGCTTTTTCTTAGGTTGGTCAGGCGGTCCAGGTAAAGGTCGTGCATTAGGTGTAGGTGAAGTTAAATTCACGGGTCAAATTTTACCAACAGCGAAAAAAGTTACTTTTAACATTACCATGAAACGCGTTATCAAGCGTAAATTATTCATGGGCTTAGCAGATGGTACTGTGTCTGTTGATGGTCGTGTAATTTATACCGCTAAAGATTTAAAAGTAGGTTTATTTACTGATACGTCAGCATTCTAAGGTAATTGGTCACCTTGTATAAAAAAGCCTGAGTTGTCTCAGGCTTTTTTATTGGCTATTGAATTATTTATTGTTAGCCCTACCGAATTAACCCCTGCTGTTTATCGGCGATTGCTTCGCGCCAGCCACCTAACCACTCTGACTTTACTTCTAAATTTTGATAAGGACATAGATCTTTCGAGCGTCCTGACGCTCCTGCTTGATAACCTCTGGCATAAGCTCTATCTTGACGGTCACGTTTTTGCCTTTTCATCATAAACTCACTCTCCATTATGTATTAGCGATGCTCACGTTTTCACATGAACAGCTTTAACAAATAGTTAAATAACACAAGTAATGCAAGAGAGTGGAACTCGCTAAAATTTAACCAATTGAATGCTGACGAAATTTAAATTTTCTGTGGCATAAAAAAAGCGCCTTATAGGCGCTTTAAATACATTTTTAACTCTATTTATAAATATGAGGCTGTTACTTTTTAAACCAGCTTCGGCCTAATGCTAAACCAAATAAAGCAAAGAATGAAAATAACCCAAAGCTAGCGCCTTGACGCTCAACTAGCTCATCCGGATCTGGACATTCTTCGACTTCACCACTAATAGGTTTTAATAATACTGCTCGAACAACATCTTCTTGCTCTGGTGTGCCGTTTTCATCAAGAACCGGTTCGCCTTTTTCATCTAAACGGTCAACACTAACAAGTGCCGTTGCTGCAATGACATCATTATCGTTAATATCACGCGCTTCAACGATAGAATATTGCTGAGTATTTTCACCACCTTCACAGGTTCGGATTAAGTCATTTAAGTTTTGTAATTGCTTATCTTCGTCAGTTTCAAAGATATCATACACATAAGCTTCACGGCGACGTGGATTGCTTGAGCTGTCGTTATGTGTTTCAACTTCACCTTCACCAACAAATTTACCATTATTGTTAATAGCACGTGCTGTACTTGATGCACCAGAGAAATAAGCGTCTGGAACAACCATACGCGGCACTTCTTCATTGACGTCAACATAATAGGCTTTCGTGCGAAGAGAACCATTAACATACGTATAAGCTTCACCAACAGCAAAGTTATTATCGTTAATGTCGTATGCACGCGAGTTAAAATACAAGCCATGATCTTCGGTAACAGATAAGACTTCACCGTCTCTAAATACTACCGCGTATTGTGCGCGTTGCTCGTTAGCCGCTGGCGCTGTTTCTGCCTCGTCAACCCAACCATCTGAGTAACCAACGGCAATACCGTTACTGTTAATCGCTTGTGCAACACTGGTATAAACACGTTCATCATCTTCATGTGGTGTCACCAACAAACCTAGCTGTTCAAAAGTAATATTATACTCAGCGTCAATCGTCCACTTTGCACCATTAAGATTGTAAAAATCAGTACGCACAGTGTCAGCAATACATAATTCTAACGGCGCTTGTGCTAAGGTTTCAGGAAATTGACAGCCGCTTTCGTCACCATCAACATCAGGATCGTCTTCACTACGCTCAATAAAGGCAACTTTATCTTCGTCCATCGATGTACTGGCGTAACCCACAGCGAAAGTATTGTCGTTACTCATACCCAATACGGCAGACTCACCACCATAATGGCGCTCTGAGTTATCGGTTTGCTCTGTAGGTGGGATCACTTCAATAATGGTTGCGCCATTATCTGGTGAGAAAAAGCCGCGCGTGGTGAAGTCGCGAATAAAATAATTATACGGGTCATTCGCCTCTGTTTCTTCATCGATTGCGGTAGGTTCAAAATAGTAGTTTAAAAATGGTGCCGACGCATTACCGTACAACCAACCATTTTGCGTAATACCATTAATATACTCTGTTGTAGACTTCGTCATTACGTCAGTATTATCAACAATGTTTGGGTTACCTGCATCTCTGAATGTTTCATCAAAAATATTGATTTGCTGAACACCATTACCGTCGGCAAAATCTGCCATTACGATAGCTTGACCAATTTTTTGATAGAAGTGTGAAGCGCTATTACTTTCTAAGTAGCGATTAACCCAATAAAGTGAATTACCGTCAGGATCCCCTGCTCTTAAATCATCTTCTGCATCTTCATCAATGTAGGTAATACCATTAACTGAGTTGTAGTATTGATAAGACGATATAACAATGGCGTCGAAATCATCTTCAGTTAAATAGCTGTATTGCACTGGGAAGTCGAATATTTCGGTACCAGAAACCCCAACTTGGTCTAAGTTATTAAACTTTTGTCCGTATGTATATTTGGTCGTGTCTTGATTATCTTCAATTTCAATTACTTCATAAACAGCTGCTGACGCCGATGCAACGGCGGTAGAAATGCTAACCGCTAATAGAGATTTCAAAAATTTATTCATTTAATAGGTTCGCTCTAACTTTTATTTTTCATCTAATTCTTGCCATCTGGTGAAAGCAATGTCGAGTTTTGACTCTGTTTCTGCCAGCTGGTTCAATATTTTATTGGTATATTCGCTGTCTTTATTAAAAAACTCAGCTGAATTTACTTCACTTTGTAGTTGCTCTAGCTCATTCTCTAACTGATCAATTTGATCAGGTAAGGTTTCAAGCTCGCGTGTTTCTTTGTAACTTAATTTTTTCTTCGTTGTGTTTGTCGCTGTTTGGTTACTCGATTTAGCTTTGTTTTGCACATCATTTTGCTTTTTGGCATTTTCTGCTAAATTTTTACGTTGCTCTTCTTTTAATGCAAGGTAACTATCAACGTCATCGTATCCGCCAACGATTTGATTAATATAACCTGTGCCATCAAAATAAAGGCATGAATTTACACAGTTATTAACAAAGTCGCGATCATGGCTTACTAAAATAACCGTTCCTGCGTAATTTGCAACGACTTCTTCTAAAAGCTCTAAGGTTTCGATATCCAAATCATTGGTTGGCTCATCGAGAATCAGTAAGTTACTTGGGCGTAAAAATAAACGCGCTAATAATAAACGGTTCTTTTCACCACCTGATAATGCTCTAACCGGTGTACGTGCGCGTTTAGGGCTAAATAAGAAGTCTTGTAAATAACCTAATACATGGCGGGTTTTGCCATTAACGGTAACTTCTTGCTTACCTTCACCAACAATTTCTTGCACGGTTTTATTTAAATCAAGCGCTTCGCGATGCTGATCAAAATAGGCGATATCTAAATTAACCCCTGAGCGCATTTTGCCGCTAGTCGCGCTAAGCTTTTCCATGATTAATTTAATTAGCGTTGATTTACCGGTGCCGTTTGCGCCAATTAATGCCAAGCGATCGTTGCGAGAGATTAATAAATTTAAATTTTTAATCACTGCTTTATCGCCAAAAGTAACATTAACCCCTTCGGCTTCAAAGACTAGTTTACCTGAACGATCACCTTGACTAATTTTCATGGTGCTTTGGTTACGCACTTCGCGTCTGGCTTTGCGCTCTAAACGCAATTTTTCGAGTGCGCGCACTCGACCTTCATTACGGGTACGACGAGCTTTAATACCTTGGCGTATCCATACTTCTTCTTCAGCTAAGCGTTTATCAAACAATGCGTTTTGCTGCTCTTCTACTTGTAAATCGTGCTGTTTTTGCTCGATATATAAGTCGTAATCACCTGGGTAGCTTTTTAACTGACCGCGATCTAAGTCTAAAATTCGGGTCGAAAGGCCACGAATAAACGCCCTGTCATGGCTGATAAAGATAATCGTGCCGGCAAAGTCTTTTAAAAATTGCTCAAGCCACAATACACTTTCAATATCTAAGTGGTTGGTAGGTTCATCCAACAATAAGATATCAGGATTCGTCACCAGTGCTTTTGCCAAAGCGACTTTTCTTAGCCAACCACCAGAGAGATCACTAATTTTCGCTTCAGGGTCAAGCGATAATGTACTCATTGCATGTTCAATGCGCTGTTCGTCTTGCCATGCATTCGCTTGCTCAAGCTCTTCTTGCACACGCGATAATTTGTTGAGGTTAGCGTCGCTTGGATCTTCTGAAATTAACGCAATTAAACTGTGGTAGCGGCGAATAAGCTCGGCATTTTCTTTAACGCCTTCGGCAACATAATCAAACACTTTGGTATCTGAAGACTCTGGCGGATCTTGCTCTAACATCGCCAAGTTCATGGTGCTAGATTTTAAAATTTGACCATCGTCTAAGTTTTGCAAACCCATGAGAATTTTCATTAACGTTGACTTACCAGCGCCATTTCGACCAACTAAACAGATACGCTCACCGGTTTGTACGCTTAACTCGGCCTTGTCTAAAATTTTATCTTCACCAAAGGCTAGTTCGCCATTGGCTATTCTTAATAATTCCATAATTCTTCTTTTTTAGTTATTGCCCTTGGCAAATTGTTCAAGCTGGCTTTGGTTAAATGGCCAAAACAATTTGCTGTTTTGGCTGCTGTCTTGCTCAAGCTTTTCAAGCACGGGAATATGAACGCCGTACAATTGAACCAAGGTTTGTGTTTCGTGACTGACCGTTTCTTGTTCAACAATATCAATTTGCGTTAATTGCGCTGCTGGTAATACTGATAAACAAATCTCTAGGGCTTGTTCACACAAATGGCAGCCTTCACTGCCATATAAATTAAACTGATTCATTAGTCTGCTTTTTTCGACCGGGTGATCGACCAACTGTTGTGAATATGCTTATTACGTAAAAAATCTTTATCGCGGGTTTGTTCGCTCATCGCTTTGGCGTGTAAACCTAAGCTTTCCATCGCGTCAAAGTCCATTTTGAAATTACGCTTGTTATTGGTGAAAATAATTTCGCCACCTTCTGCTAGCGATTTTAATGCGTCGGTAATCAGCGCAACATGATCTCGTTGCACGTCAAAACTCTCTCCCATACGCTTTGAATTTGAAAACGTTGGTGGGTCGATAAATACCACATCAAAGGTTTGGGTATTGCCTTTTAACCACTGTAAGCAGTCAGCCTGCACAAATTGATATTTATGACCATTTAAATTATTTAAGGCAAAGTTATCTTGCGCCCAATTTAAATAGGTATTCGACATATCAACCGTAGTAATACTTGCTGCGCCATGTAAAGCCGCTTGCAGTGAAACCGAGCCTGTATAGGCAAACAAATTTAACAGCGATTTGTTTTTCGCTTTTTGCGCGACAATTTGACGGGTTTTACGGTGATCTAAAAATAAACCTGTGTCTAAGTAGTCCCAAAGGTTTACTTTAATTTTTGCGCCGTACTCTTGCACGATCATTTCAGGCTTGCCGTGACTTGCCTTTTGATATTGATTAGCGCCCTTTTGTTTAGCGCGAGTTTTAAGCGATACTTTATCGGTTGGCACATTGAGTACCTTAGGTGCCCAGTAAATCACTTCTTGCAAACGCTTTGCGGTTTTTTCCGCTTCAATAGTTGCTGGCGCGGCATATTCTTGAATAACAATGGCGTCGTTATAAACATCAATAGCAACATTGTATTCTGGAATGTCGGCATCGTATGCGCGGTAGCAACTTATTTGCTCTTTTTTGATCCAGCTTTTTAAATTCTTTAAATTTTTTTTAAGACGATTAGCAAAAGCCGAGTCTTTTTGTTCAAACAACGCACTTGGGTTTAACGCATCTTTTGCGGTTTGTTTTTCATCGATATTATAAAGGGCAAACTGACAATCTAACGGACCATTTTTAAATTTATAACGTTTAAAGCTTGCGAGCTTTAACATCGACAATAATTCAACATTCGCAGTTAATATCGCCACGCGCCAATCGGCAAAGCGGCTTTTAAATAACTGACCAAGCGAAACAAAGGTTTCAACCAACTCAGGTAATTCACCAATACGCTCACCATACGGAGGGTTAAATAAAATGGTACCTGGTGCAGGAAAGCTGTTCACCAGTTTATTGGCATCTTTACAATTAAAATCGATAAAGCGTGCTAAACCGGCATTTCGCGCATTTTGCTCAGCCGTGCGAATAACGCGATTGTCCATATCATTACCGAATACTTTAATATTAAGCGCCGCAAGGTTTTCGCTTGATGAGTCCATGGCTTGGTGTAATTGTTCTTGCCAAGTGTCTTTTGCATGCCCTAACCAATTTTCAAAGCCCCAACGTTCACGTTCAATGCCCGGCGCTTGTTTGGCAGCCATTGATACCGCTTCAATTAACAAGGTACCTGAACCACACATAGGATCTAATAAAGGTTTTGAGGTATCAGCTAGCCAACCAGAGCGTAATACAAGCGCTGCAGCTAAGTTTTCTTTTAGAGGTGCAGCACCAGAGTCGCGGCGGTAACCACGTTGAAATAAACCGCGGCCAGAAAACTCGAGATAAATTGCGACACTGTCTTTTAATAAACGTGCTTGAAATCCAATGTCTGGATTAAGCTTATCAACTGATGGGCGATCGATACCTAAATCACGGAAATGATCAACAATCGCATCTTTCACAGTTAGGCCGCCAAATTGGGTATTTCGAATTTCTTCACTTTTACCCACAAAGTCGACCACAAAGCTCTGCTGTGGCGAAAATACCTCACTCCAAGACACTTCTGCGGCGGCTGCTAATAACTCGTCTTTATTTTTAGCACTGCCCTCAGTGAGCTTAAGTAATACTCGCGTGGCTAATCGTGTCCATAAACAAACATGGTAGGCCTGTTCAAGTGAACAAGAAAAATAAACGCCTTCCGGCTTTTGCACGACTTCTTCAGCCCCTAAAGATTTGAGTTCTTCGGCTAATAAAACTTCGACACCTTGAGAGGTTAACGCTAAAAATTGAAACATAAAGACTTTCCAGACAAATTCATGGCCGCGATTATAAACAAAGAGCGATGCGACTTATACTGATTTCATGTAATTAAAGTCACTTCATCGTTTCAATAGCTATACTTACCACTAAATTGCTGCAAAAAGTGACTCGTCAGTAGAATTTTGAAGCACATCGGGCACAAATTGTACCAACAGTGATTTTTTATCAAAAACCGTTTGCATTCTTCGATGGGTATCCTTATGATACGCCTCGTTTTCAGGGCAACGAAGTTTTTACTCTTGTTAAACTGGAAATAGTTCTTAAGCTTGAATTAAAACAGCTTGGCTTTCCTACTCAACGTAGGTCATTCGGACGCGGGATGGAGCAGCCTGGTAGCTCGTCGGGCTCATAACCCGAAGGTCGTCAGTTCAAATCTGGCTCCCGCAACCAATTCTCTTTCGCTATTAGAGGTTAAATAAATAGTAGGTTTGGGAAAACGACCTGAGGTCGTCAGTTCACTCTTTACAAAATAAGTGGCTCCCGCAACCAACTCTTTCTCAATAAAGAGTTTAAATAATATTGGATTCTTAAGTTTGAATTAAAACAGCTTGGCTTTCCTACTTAACGTAGGTCATTCGGACGCGGGATGGAGCAGCCTGGTAGCTCGTCGGGCTCATAACCCGAAGGTCGTCAGTTCAAATCT
>NZ_JBPDIH010000012.1:27762-37321 GCF_052030545.1 Thalassotalea sp. PLHSN55
CGCGGGATGGAGCAGCCTGGTAGCTCGTCGGGCTCATAACCCGAAGGTCGTCAGTTCAAATCTGGCTCCCGCAACCAACTTCTATTTTTAAAATCTAAATTGTTCCCATTATTATCTTATACGACCCTAGGTCGTCAGTTCGCTCTCTTCAAAAATAAGCGGATCCCGCAACCAACTTCCTCTGTATAAATTTCTAATGTTAATTATCACCCTAAAGATTATTTCGACCTTAGTCGTCAGTTCACTTTATCGGTATTCGTTTGTCAGTTTTCTAAAAGGCTCTCAACGTAACACTTTGCTTATTTTCATTAAAAATTAAGTAAAAAAAATCCCTTAACTATTAAGCTAAGGGATGCGCCAATAATGCTTAGGAGGATATTATTTCTTTATAGCGCCAAACTACTTTCTAACTTTTGATTTTCTCGCTCGATGTGTCTAAAAAATTCTTTATTTTCAAGTAACGAAGCGGCAGCCTCATCAATAATAATCACAGTATCTGGATGAAATTGCAGTGCAGACGCTGGGCAATTTGCGGTAATTGCGCCCTGCACTGTATCAACAATTGCTTGTGCTTTGTTTTCACCCGTGGCAAGTAACACCACTTTTTTAGCTTCTAAAATAGTGCCTATACCCATGGTGATTGAAAGATGTGGCTGAAACTCGCCTTCTGCAAAAAATCGCGCATTATCATCAATGGTTTCTTGAGTAAGTGTTTTTACACGAGTGCGAGAGCCAAGTGACGATGACGGTTCATTAAAACCAATATGACCATTGCGGCCAATGCCCAATAACTGAATATCAATACCACCACTTTCTTTAATGGTTTGCTCATATTCGTGACAAGCGATTAATGGATTCTTAGCGTCACCTGGTGGCACCAATGTGTTGTTTTTATCAATATCAACATGATCAAATAGCTGTTCGTTCATAAAGTGGCGATAGCTTTGACTATGTTCGCCGCTTAGACCAAGGTACTCATCTAAATTAAAACTTGAAACTTGGCTAAAAGACACTTGTTGATTTTGATGTGCATGAATCAGCTCTTTGTATAAAGCAACTGGCGTAGAACCTGTTGCTAAGCCTAAAACAGAATCTGCTTTAGCTGAAATTTGTTTGATAAATATGTCTGCCCCATATTTAGCTACATCAGCAGCGTTATCAAGGATCACTACCTTCATTGTTACCACTCCACTTTATAATATTGCCCGTTTTAAACATGAGCTGAATTTTTAATAAAGACACGATATCATAATAAAAACCAAAATGACAGCGTTGTCATTTTGGTTTTAAAAATAAATAACAAAGTGTAGTTACTCGTTATTTATTTTGTGAAGAAACTTACGACGAGGCGCTAAATATTCCAACCTAGCACGTTATTGATAATTGACCATCGTGGTTGCTTAGCTTTTGGGTTTTCACCGAGTATCCAATACTTGTATACCTCAGGTAAAAAACCATTGTCTTGCTTTAACTTAATCCACGTATTGATAAATTGCACGTAGCGCACGTCACCTTGTGGCAATATAAAACCTACAGGCACTTTTATTTTCAAACCTTTAGGCACTAATACACTATAATTGGGATATAACATTGCCCATGAAGAGCCTGCCTCGGTAGAAAAAGCTAATGCGTCTACCTCTGGATATTTACCACGCAAAAATAAACGAATATTTGATACCGGTGTGACTTTCGCATTTGGAAAACGTTCAGTAAGTGCATTAACGTAATATTCATTCGGCGCAATACCCAAATTAAGATCTGGCATTGCTTTTATATCTTCCATGTTTGCAAATTCATCACGTTTAGAATCACTTAATACTAGGCCGGCAGTATGATGGGTATATGAATCTGAAAAAGCGACATCAAGTGCTTTTAATGGTGTGATTGTTTGGCCGCCAATACTGATATCAATACTGCCATTTGCTAGCAGTTGAGCCTGCCCTTCTCGCTGTTCTAAATAGATCATTTCCACGGCTAAATTTAAATCATTAGCAAGTTCATTGATCAGCTCGACATCAAAACCGACAATCTCATTATCCGTATTTTTAAATGCATACGGTAGAGACATTGGAAAATATGCGACACGAATACTGCCACGTTCACGTATCACATCTAAACGCGGTCGCTGTTGTTCTTCAACAGTTAATGGTTGCAATTGGTCATGTTTTACTTTTTTTGCCGCGCTTTTCATTGCTTTTAACGACTCAAATGTTTCTACCCCTTCATATTGATAAGGGATCAAATGAGTAAGCGCCATGCCTGTTGCGCTCATTACACAAAATGTGATGCCTAAGTGCACTGCTATTGCCTGCATCATCCGATGCCACTTAAGCTTTTTAATGACCGCACTTGCAACGAGAAGTGTAATAACAAAGCCGTGAAGTGCCGCTAAGCCAGTGGCAAATCTTGCAGTGACTAAGCTTCCCAATAAATACAATTGGAACTGATCACTTGGTAAGTCGTAAAAGTCGAGTAAAAAAGGTATCGCAACCGCCATTTTCCCAAACGCGGTTAATGCACCTAAAATTACAAAAGACAGGTACTGCTCGTAACCTAATGGCGAGCCGACATACCAAGCTGAAAATAGAATGAAACCTAAACCAAGTAGCGCGCCTGTACTTGGAAAACTATAGGCGGTGGGCACTAACACATCAACTGTAGAACTGGTTTCTTCACAGTCCATTTTATGTTTGGCTAACAAGGCCTTACTGCGTTCAATTAGCATTGGTAACACAACCAGTACTGTGCCTGTTGCAATCGCAGTAACAACCGCTTCACCGGCGATAGACATTAATTCACGATAAGAAAATGGCGTTGCCCAACTTAATACCAAAGGCAGCAGAACCAGTGCTAATAACGCTGCCGCAATAATATAAACCCATAAAAATACTTGTAAACGTCCTAGCTCTTCTACTGCTAGCGTACCTGCCGCAGATGCCGAAATCGCAAAGATACCAATTGGTGCAAATTTTGCCACATAAGAGGCAACCTTCATTAAGCTATCGCTGATGTTATCGGTAAGTAATAAAAAATTGGCTTTGTTTTTCACGTTAATTAACGCGACTCCCATCAATAACGAGAACAAAACAACTGCGGGAACAATGGTTTGCGCTAGTGAAGCAAATATATTCGACGGAATGTAGAGCTTTAAAAAATCAAATTCTGCCGGCTCTGCAACTAAACTGGTACTGAAAAAACCCGCCGTTTGCCAATTTGGGTAGGCAAGTGGTAGTAATAATAAAGTGGTCATTACGGCTAGCCACATAATGAGAATCACTTTTACCGCCCGTATACCAATACGCGATGCCATGTTACTGTCTAAACGCCCTAAACCGCCAATAATCGAGACCAACACGTAAGGCAATACGGTCATTTGCAATAAATTAATATATACATTGCCGAGTATTTCTATTTTACCCGCAGGTTCTCCAACAAAAATCCCCGCACATATACCTAGAATAAGTGAAATAATAACGCGTTGAAATGGGCTGAGTTTTTGATAAAGCTTGGTTATGAACATCAAATATTCCTGAAAGAAAAAATAAATTTTTACTTAAATGCGTAGCTACGAATAGGAGAATGATACTGAACTAAAGACAATAAATATAGCGGATGGACATGAGAAAATAAGCTTGTATAGTGCTTTTAACATTTAAATGTATTCAATGGTTAAAAAAGCACTAGTTGAAGTGGCAATCGCTCTAATTGAGTTATTGCCAAAACAAAAAAGCCCCACGAATTTAACAATACGTGAGGCGAGATGATGTTTATTAACTTGTTGCTAGTACTTGATGAAACTTCTCAAAGCCTTGCTCTAAATCAGCAATTAAATCGTCAACATCTTCTAAACCAATATGTAAGCGAATTAACGGGTTTTCATATGGCCACTGTGTTGCGGTGCGCATATTTTTTAAACCGGTAATACCTAGAATTAAACTTTCAAAACCGCCCCAAGAATAGCCCATTTTAAAGTGTTCCATACTATCAAGCAGTGCGTTTAAAGCTTTTTGGTTACCGCAGTTAAGGACAAAAGAAAATAACCCGTTGGAGCCATTAAAATCACGTTGGAAAAATTCATGCCCCGGGCAAGAGTCAAACGCAGGATGCAATATAGTTTCCACTTCTGGGCGTGTTTTTAACCAGTTCGCCACTTTTAACGCATTTTTTTCATGTTGGTTTAAACGTACCCCTAAGGTGCGAATACCGCGTAGCGCTAAGTATAAATCATCAGGAGAAGTACATTGGCCTAGTGTATAACTATGCTCGCGAAGCTGCGGCCAATATTTTTCCGTCGCCGTTGCCGTGCCCAGCATGACATCTGAATGACCAACAATGTATTTTGTTGCCGCTTGCACTGAAATATCGACGCCATAATCAAACGGCTGAAAATTAACACCTGCTCCCCAAGTATTATCAAGCATGACAATACAGTCATGTTGATGGGCGATTTTAGCAATGGTAGGTACATCTTGTACTTCCATGGTAATTGAACCGGGCGACTCTAAAAAGATGATCGAAGTATTTTCTTTAATTAACGCTTCAATACCGGCGCCAATGAGCGGATCGTAGTAAGTGGTTTCAACGCCATAGTTGGTCAGTAACTTATCACAAAAATCGCGAGTAGGTTCATAAGCGGTATCCACCATTAAAATATGATCGCCGCTTTTCACAAAGGATAAAATCGCATTGGTGATAGCAGCTGTACCAGACGGATACAAAGCACAACCTGCACCACCTTCAAGTTCAACCATAGCATCAGAAAATGCAAACGAGGTTGTGGTACCACGGCGGCCATAAAAAAGCACTTGATTGGTTTTATTGCCTGCCGCGTGTTTCATGGCAGTAGTTGATTCAAAAACAACGGTGGATGCACGTTGTACCGACGGGTTTACTACCCCTTGAGTCCATTTTGACTTGCGGCCTGCGTTGATAATTTTAGTATCTTGTTTCATCTTTTAAGTAACCTAGTTCGCGGCGATGTTTTAATAATGGCTATCTAGCCATCTAAACGTAATATTATAAACAAGGTTATAACCTGAAATGGGGTGAATAACAATGCTGGTGAGCAGAAATTTACTCAAGGCAATACGATCGCTCAACGCCCCTTTCGATGAATTAACGACTAAAAACGAAATTTTGCGCTCAGCGCATATTAAATAGTTCTATCTACTAAGTATCAAAACGATTAGCTTTGAATTAAAAATTGCGTAAGCATACAATTAACGCCTTGACTCAATGAGTAGCTAAATAACCAAATTAGGTAGATACGATGAAAGACTTAAGCAAGCTGCTTAAAGAAGTAAGAGCCTGCAATATTTGCCAACATGCCCTTGCTGATGGTGTTAGACCCATTGTTCAGCTTTCTGCTAACTCACGTATTCTTATTGCCGGACAAGCTCCAGGACGTAAAGTACATACCTCTGGCATTCCGTTTGATGATGCCAGTGGTGATCGCTTAAGAAGCTGGTTAGCGATATCGTCAAACGATTTTTACAATGAGAACAAAGTCGCTATTTTACCGATGGGCTTTTGTTATCCTGGCACGGGCAAGTCGGGCGATTTACCACCTCGGCCAGAGTGTGCTAAAACCTGGCGAGCCTCATTGCTTGAGCAATTACCGGCATTAGAATTAACCATCGTTATTGGTCAATACGCGCAGGCGTATCACCTTAATCAGCAGTATCAAACGGTCACTGAACACGTGCGAGCATGGCAAACTCAATGGCCGCGGGTAATACCTTTACCCCACCCTAGCCCTAGAAATAATCGCTGGCTGAAAGCCAATTCGTGGTTTGAAAAACAATTGCTACCGCCTTTACAAGCAAGAGTAGCTGATATTTTATCAAGCGATTAACTTATTAACTTATAAAACTATTAAGCGCCGATATTGGGCTTTACCCGCAGGAGTATCACTTATCAAAAGCATCGACTTATTTGTAAAAAATTGGGGCAGTAAAAGCGCCATGTCACCGATAAATAAAAACGACATTAGCGCACTTGAATCGCACTTAAACGCCTTTTTACCTGAAACATACATCTATTTATTAAGCAATTATGGCTTAGTGCACAGTCCTAATGTTTTTTCAAAGATTTGCGATTTGAATGCTGATATTGCCGAAGTGCAAGACTTTCTCAGCCTTGAAGACGTTAAAAACTTGTCTGCGCTGTATGAGTTAAGCGGCATGCCTAAAGGTCATATTTTGTTTGCCTCAGATTGTAAGGGCAATATGTTTTGTTTCAAACTCAGTGATTGTCAACAGCGCAATCATGACATTCCGGTGTGGTTCTATAACCAGCAATTATGCACGATAGAGCAAGTATCACCGTCATTTAGCGCATGGTTAGCTGCGTTTAATGATCTTTAATACCTCTAAATCGGAGTAATCAATAATTTGGCTATGATTCACCATCAATAATAAATAGGGTTATACCCAATATGAATTAGTGAACGTTACCATTTCAACCTTATTCTCATTTTTCGGTAATTAGATTGTTATAAGGCGATGGTAAGCAAGTAATGCAATAACTTCTTCTTTTGATTTAACATTAAGTTTATCTCTTAAACTACATAGATGAAACCTTACTGTTCTTTCACTTATATTCATTTTTTTAGCAACAATCTTGGCTGTCAATCCAGAGCTAACCCATTGAGCGCATTCTAACTCTCTACCAGATACATTAAATATTATATTTGATGACTCACTAAATTGAACCGCCTTCTGATGATATAATGTAGAAAGCATTTTTATTTTATATGTATACTTTTGCAACCATAGGCTTATTTTTTCTGTTTCATTAATTATGTAGTCAAACTTTATGAATTTATATGACTCTACTATGTTAATTGAAAGGACTGTCCTTGTGCTACTTTCATTCTCTTCTAAAAACATAGTAAGGTTCGCTATTTCCTTCGAATCATTAAAGATATTCAAAGGAATTTCCAATATATTAAGGTCATAACTGACATAACATTCATATCGTTTTTGTGAGATATCTGGAATAAGCTTTATCGATGTGTTTTGTTTATGCTGTATTTCACTGTAGCTAAACGAAATAATCCCTATTTCAAGAAGTGCTTGCTCAAATTTTTTTTTCAGTTCAAGTTCTGAGCAACAAAAAAGTATTTCCCCGATAATTTCCATATCCATATTAAGTCCATTTTCAGTCTTGTTAATGCGGTATTTATTTGTTCTTTTGTAGAATAAAAAGTTATTCATTACTGTCATATTTGACAGGTTATTTTTGTTACATCATTGATACAATAAAAATTATTAGATGATAAAATCAAAAAAGGATAAAATCAAATGGACAATAAAGTACATGAAAATAAATGGCTTAGCTTTTTATACAAATTTTTTACATTATACCTTTTATCACTCAGCCTAATTTCTTGTGGTGGAGATAGCGGAGGTAGCCAAGAAGTTAAGGTAGAAACTAAAACAATAGAAATTGTAAAACAGCAACCAGTTTCTCAAATCACAACAAGTTTATCGTCAACAAATTATAAAACTACCGATATTTTTAACCTAACAGGGACTGCCTTAGATCATGAAGATGGGGAACTCTCAGGAAATAATTTAGTTTGGGTATCTAGTAAAGACGGCACTTTAGGGAACGGTATTGATTTAACCACTACCTTAACTGAAGGCGCTCATACAGTTTCTTTAACCGCTACCGACTCTGATGGTTTATCTCATACCGACTTCATAACAATAATAGTAAGTGACAGTCCATTAACTGAAGAAAAACCCTTAGTTAACATTACATCCCCTACATCAGGAGAATCCTACTCTAGCCTAGAAGCCTTGAACTTTACCGCTTCAACTAACCAAGATAATGGCAGTCTAAGTTGGATCTCTAGCATAGATGGTTCAATAGGAAGTGGAGCATCAATTTCAACTAATCTATCTATCGGCATTCACTTGATTAGTGTAACAGTAACTGATTCAAATAATGTTGAAAATATATCAACGATCGCTATTAATATTATATCACCTAATAACGATTCTGAGCTGCCACCAATAGCAAACTCAGGTACGCCTCAGAGTATAACAGAAGGGATAAAGGTTAATCTTGACGGTTCAGCATCAATCGATTCCAACAATCTTCCGCTAATTTATTCTTGGAGTTTTGAATCAAAACCTAACGACAGCAATGCAACTATTGATAACCCAAACTCTATTTCACCAAGCTTCACTCCTGATGTTGAAGGTGATTATTTAGTTAAGCTAATTGTTAATAATGGCAGCTTAACGAGTGCACCATCAACAGTTCTGTTATCAACATTAAATTTCATTCCTGTAGCTCATGCAGGTGAAGACAAAATCATCCCAACGGGGGTTTTATCTGAACTAGATGGTAGTAGAAGTTACGATATCAATGACCAAAACTTAGAATATACTTGGTCGATTATTAATACCCCTAGTGGAAGCACTTCAACCTTAGAGTCCCCAAATTCAGAAAAAACCAATTTCACTCCAGATATTGATGGTGAATATCAACTAGGTTTAGTTGTAAATGACGGCATAGCAAACAGTTTTAGTGATTCAGTTACACTCTTTGCAGGAAACATAAAGCCCAATGCTAGTGCAGTTTTAACTTCAATTAGTGGTTTAATAGAAAATTCAACAGTTACCTTTAATGCTGAAAATAGCAGCGATATTAACAATGACGAACTTACATATATTTGGTTTTTAGAAAAAAAACCTAATGAGAGCTCTGCTACTTTATCTTCAAATTCAAATGTAACAAGTGAGTTATTGTTAGATTCTGTTGGCCAATATGAAGTAAGCTTGGTAGTTAATGATGGAAGTTTAGACAGTGATAAATATACGATTAACTTCTCTGTAATAGATGAAGACACTCAAGTTAAATTTATCGGGTTTGAAGATGATACAACACAAGGCTTATCGAACTGGCTACCTAATGAAGAAGAAAGTAAAAGTGGTACCTTTTCTCTACAACCTCCTTTTCAGTCGAGTGCTGGAAGTTCATCAACAGAAATTACCCTGTCTGAAAGTCATACTAAATTAACGTTCTGGGCACAAGGCTCTGATAATGTTACCTTATATATTGATGGGACTTACTGGGCAACTTACAATCCTACTAATACCTTTTTTGAAATGTTTGAAGTCATTGTTCCTGAAGGCGGACACACCTATCGTTGGGACGTTACCGTCTCTGATGATGGTTGGCCAGATTTGTATTTAGATGATATTAGTATTAGCCATTCAACACCACAAAGTGAAGGTACGTCGGCCTTTGGTTTCGAAGGCAATTATTTAAGCCAAGATTTCTCTGGTGACTGGGCTATATCTCGTGTGGCCAAAAGTGGTCAGCATTCACTTCAAGCTCCATATCAATCAAGCCCAGGAACAACATCAACAGAAATTACCCTGTCTGAAAGTCATACTAAATTAACGTTCTGGGCACAAGGCTCTGATAATGTTATCTTATATATTGATGGTACTTACTGGGCAACTTACAATCCTACTAATACCTTTTTTGAAATGTTTGAAGTCATTGTTCCTGAAGGCGGACACACCTATCGTTGGGACTA
>NZ_JBPDIH010000012.1:37416-55314 GCF_052030545.1 Thalassotalea sp. PLHSN55
ATCCTACTAATACCTTTTTTGAAATGTTTGAAGTCATTGTTCCTGAAGGCGGACACACCTATCGTTGGGACGTTACCGTATCTGATGATGGTTGGCCTGATTTGTATTTAGATGATATTAGTATTACAAATTAAACTTATAAATAATAACCTTCCAAGATCACAGCAACACATGTTGTTGTGATCTAAATTAAAAAACGCTAAAACCTAACCAATTCAATCCTATCTTATTTTGGCCCACCAAATAAATCCAATTGGGCATCAACGATTTCGCTAAAACTGGTGCCAATAAAAGGTAAAATAGCATCGGCTACGGTCGCTAATTGGCGATCAACATACAGCTGATAATCTAAAGCTGAGCTTTGATATTCTTTCGCTTGCGGGCCATTTACTGTTATGTAATATTCAATCCAACCGCGGCGCTGATACTTAAGCGGTTTATTGAGTTTTTCATTTTGCTGATCAGCTAAACGCGCAGCTTTAACATGCGGTGGCACGTTTTTTACATAATCACTGAGCTTTCGGCGAATACGTTTTCGATAAATCAGTAAGTGATCAAACTGCCCTGCTTTAGTTTTTTCAACCATATCAATAATATAATCTTTAACTGGCAACTGATTAAATACCCGATGATATAATTCGCGTTGAAATTGCTTGGCCAATTCGGTCCAGTCAGTACGCACACTTTCTAAACCTTTAAAAACAATTTCTTGTTCGCCGTTTTTCTCTAACAAACCCGCATAACGCTTTTTGGTGCCAACATCTTGCCCGCGAATAGTTGGCATTAAAAACTGGCTAAAATGGGTTTCAAATTCAATGTCTAACTGGCTATCAACGTGGTATTTGTCTTTTAAAATTTTTTGCCATTTATCGTTAATATAATCTTGTAACGCTTTGCCAATGTGCTGACATTCATCACTCGATTTATTTTTACCAACATCAACAAATATCGAGTCAGTATCGCCGTATATAACCCGATAACTTTTATCTTCTAGCCATGATTTGGTGGTTTTTAATATTTCATGGCTGCGCTTAGTGATTGAGCCCGAAAGTCGTGGGTCGAAAAATCGACAACCGGTTGAGCCTAAAATGCCATAAAAAGAGTTCATGATAATTTTTATCGCTTGCGATAACGCGGCGTTTTTTTCTAATTTAGCTTTATCCCTTTCTTGCCATAGGTCGTTAATAATATCTGGCAAAAAGTGCTCTTCTCTTGAAAAATAGGCGCCATCAAACCCTTCTATCGCTTGCTCGGGTGATTTTAAGCCTTCAATTAATCCCATAGGATCAATATTAAACGTTCGGATAATACTTGGGTATAGGCTTTTAAAGTCGAGCACCAAAATGTTTTTGTATAAACCCGGAATAGAGTCCATAACAAAACCGCCAGGCGATACTAAGCCAGAATGGCCATCACCCATGTTTGGCGCAACATAACCTTTGCGATGCAATTTGGGTAAGTATAAATTGGTGAAGGCTGCAACCGAGCCGCCGATTCGGTCAATGGCTAAACCGGTGAGCTGCGAGCGTAAAATGGCAAAATCTAGCAGCTGTGTTTTTTCAAAAATCAGCCAAACTAAACGACAATCTTCAAGATTATAAGCAGCAAGCGCCGTTTTGTTGTGATGAAAATTATGAGTGATCTCTTTAATACGATTATCAACATCGTCAACTTTTTTGCTCAAACCTAATAATGCATTAGAGACATGATCTAAAGAAAAGCTAGGAAAACTGTAGGTAGCGGTTTTTAATAAATCGATACCGTCAAGCACAACACGCCCTGATATTTCGAGAAACTGTTGCTCGCTATTCTTATTTTTACGCCAATATGGCGCTTTACCATCACGGCCAATATTAAAGCTAATTCCATGAATATCGCAGCGCTTTTGCAGCAAGTTCATATCAAAGTTAATCACATTCCAACCAATAAGAATATCGGGATCGTAGCGTTCAAGCCAATCGATAAAGGCATGTAATAACGCCTGTTCATCTTCTACCCAAACGATATAAGGTTGCTCAACTGCTAATGGTTCATCGGGTTTGTCACCAATGATAAAAACACATTGAACTTGTTCTCTATATAAACCAATTGAATAAAGTTCACCTTCGAAAGAGCACTCAATATCAACTGACACCATCGACAACTCTACAGCACAACTTTCGCGTTTACACTTAGCGTTGCTAACTTCGATATAACCGTTTTGTTGTTGCTCATAACCTGTGTATGCAAGGTTTGCCGTAATAAAGCGTTCCATCAAATAACGTTCATCCGGCCTAAAGTCATCTTCGTAACATTTTACGCCGTGCTGCGATAATAAGGCTCTCGCCTGATAAAGCTCGCGCATAAATTTAAAATAAAAACCGCTCACAGGCTGCTGATTAAACGCTTTCAGTGTTAAAGGCTGACATTTAGCGAGATTAATATTATGCTCTGCCAATAACTGCTTTGCTTGTTCAACTTGATGATTTTCTATAAAAAATAGCGCCAATTCATTTTCAACCACCAGTTTGATTGGTCCGCGTTTACTGTGTAACCATAAAGTGATCACGATACCGTGTCGCTTATCTTGTGCTTGTTTAGTCAGCAAATAGCCGGTGTTAAGCAAGAGGTTGTCAGTATTTGTCATTTGTGGTCGATTATTGTTTGCAGAACCTGTTAATATATACAGCAGTGTAATATATCCGCCGAATGATTAAAACGCCTGCTTGGCGCAAAGTGAAATATAAATGTTAAGTGAAAAAATTAAACAAGCGATCCGTGACTCCTATAAAGCCATTGGTAAAAGTTTGCCGAACTTTAATCCACGTAAGCAACAAACATTTCTAATTGCAGAAATCGCTAAAACCTTAGCGGGCGATTACGACAAACTAAGAAAAATCATTACCATTGAAGCCGGCACAGGTACAGGTAAGTCACTCGCTTACAGTTTAGGCTCAATTCCGCTAGCTATTTCGCGTGATAAAAAGGTCATTATTTCTTCAGCAACTGTCGCTCTGCAAGAACAATTAGTGGATAAAGATTTACCCTTTTTAAAAGAGCATACTGGCCTTAACTTTAATTACACCCTAGTAAAAGGGCGACAACGTTATGTCTGCAAACAAAAACTCACACAAGCGGTTGCTGAAGATGACAGCCCGCAGGCAGGTTTTACCTTTGCAGAAAAGCCTAAAAAAGATGATTTAGCCAGTTTACGCGCTATGTATTCCGCACTAAAAGAAGGTTCATGGCAAGGTGATTTAGACTCTTGGACCCAAGGCATTTCACCTATGGTTTGGCAACAAATTCAAAGTGACAAACACAGCTGTTTAAAGCATATTTCAGAGCACAGCCATTGCCCTTTTCACAAAGCACGAGACACTATGGACGAAGCCGACGTCTTAGTTGTCAATCACAGTTTGTTATTAGCCGATCTAGAACTTGGCGGCGGTAAAATCCTCCCTAGCCCAGAAGATTGCTACTATGTCATTGATGAAGCCCATCACTTGCCAAAGGTAACGCGTGACCATTCAAGCGCAAGCATTACCTTAAAAGGGGCAATTGATTGGCTGAGTAAGCTACAAGAAACCGGTGATAAAATTGCAAAACTGGTAAAGTCACAATCAGCCATTTCACCTTCAGTAAGACTGGCGGATGACGTACAAGATTTACTGGTTGATTGTCGAAAAGTGGTCACTTATATCGAAAGTAATCGTCAGCAATTATTCCCTGAAAAACCGAGTTCACAATTTAGCAAAAAGCTTGGCAATAAAGAGGCTGAAAAATTACACCGTTTTGAAAATGGCATTATTCCACAAGAGTTAAAAAACTGGAGTGAAGACTTAGCTAGCGCCAGTAAAAAATCGCTTGCGCAAATTAATAAGCTCTACAACATTTTAATGGAGCATGTAAAAGAAGGTGATGTGCAACTGTACTTAGCAGAGCCTTTATTAGCCGAAGCAGGCTTTATGAGCCAGCGATTAGAAAATTTTACCGCCCTTTGCGCTATGTACGCTAAAACAGACAGTGACAAAGGCGCGCCTATGGCAAGGTGGATAGAACAAATTGACGGTAAGCGTCAAGATTATTTAATGTCGGCCTCGCCTATTGATGTTGGTTTTATGCTTGAAGATATGCTGTGGTCAAAGTGTGAAGGTGCAGTTTTGTGCTCAGCAACGATTATGGCGCTGAACTCGTTTGACCATTTTAGAAAACAAGCTGGTTTATCAATCAACGATGGCAGTCAGTATCAAAATGTCGCTTCGCCTTTTGATTATCAAACCAATGCTAAGTTAGTCGTACCGCAAATGGTCTATGAACCCAGCGCTGATAAATTTACTGATGAATTAATAAAGAAGCTGCCGAAACTGTTTAAACAAGGTAAAACCACCCTGGTGTTGTTTTCTTCCTATTGGCAAATGGAAAAAGTGGCTCAGCACCTACGTGAAAAAGATAAACTTACACTGCAAGTTCAAGGTGAACATTCACGCCAGCATCTTATCGAAAAACATAAAAAATTAGCCGATGAAGACAAAGAGAGTATTTTGTTTGGTACGCAAAGTTTTTCTGAAGGGCTCGACTTACCGGGCAAGTATTTAACCAACCTTATAATCACCAAACTGCCCTTTTCCGTGCCGACTTCACCTGTTGAAGAAGCACATGCTGAGCACATCAGCGCCAAAGGCGGTAACCCCTTTATGAGTTTATCGGTACCAGAAACCTCTAAAAAGCTTATTCAAGCAACCGGCAGGTTGTTGAGAAATGAAGCTGACACCGGAACAATTACCTTGCTCGATAGACGCGTGGTGACTAAACGGTACGGAAAAGATCTACTCAATTCGCTACCGCCTTATCAGCGAATTATTGAGTAAAGTCACAATTGTTGAATCAAATCAATATTCAACAACAAAATTGCCTTGGCTTTTGTGACCGACTCGATTATTTTTGTTAACGGAGTATTTATTAAAATTTAAGTCCGTTGAGAGATCTTATGAGTAATAAAATAAAATCGATAGTTTTCACCTTATTAGTCGTTATTTTTGTGTCTGGCTGTAGTAAAACAGTCGATATTGAACTTGCGTCAGAAGTGACAATGTACCCTAGCCAAAGCAGTAAAGAGCGCATTATCATTACCGAGCAAGACGAAGACTATGTAATGCTTAACAAATGGTTAACTGAGCACAAAAGTGGTTGGTTTACCGCATCAGGTCGTTTTCAAGGCGGTGTTTACTTTCGCTCAGGCGAACACGGCATTCAAGTGACTAAAACCAAAGTGATCGTTTATTCCACCAAAGGCAGTAAACCACAGGCGTTATATGCGCAAGAGATCAAAAAAGGTGATTTCAATAAATTGTTAAATAAGTACCAATAGTTATGTCACAATGCTTGAGTGCTCATGCTGATTATTCTTTTTAAGGGACAATTTTGATATGCCTCAAGCGCCATCTCAAACACCGATAACGACAGACTTATCAACCGAAGAGACCCGTCAAGTACTTACCCCATTTGCGTTTAAAGTCGATCAATCTTTATTTGGTCTAGCTTTAGCCGCGCCTTGGCGCCGATTAGCGGCGTTGCTAGTTGATTTGTTTTTCATTGCGATATTAAGTGGCGCCCCTGGTGAACTGCTCGCCATTGTGATCGCTTATACGTTTTATCAATTAGGCAGTAAAAAACGTGCACAGCAACAAGGGAAAGTTGTCGGCGCTAAAAGGCGTGCTATTATGCGGTTTATCGGTGCCTTTATCGTTTTTATGATTTTACTAAGCCTGTTACCACTTGCGGTAGATGAAGCAGAGAATATATTAAGCGACGAAATAACTAACAAACAAACCTCTGGTATAGATGGCAAAGAGATCGGTTTTGCCAAAGCAATTGAAATGTCAGCACTTGCCCTGAGTATTTCACAAGCCATGGAAAAGGCACAATGTACCGAACTCGATTGTTATCACCAAATACTTTCACCTTATATTAACGACCTTCAAGCATTAGCACTTGATGAGCAAGTAGCTAAATCAGGTATAGAAGAAGTGGTTGAAAATACAGATTTAGCAGCTACTGATAAAACGACTTTACTCAATAAATTGCTACTCGAATATCAAGCGCCCGCTGATTTAGATAAATCAATATCGAGCAATCCTTCATCGGCAGCTGTAACTACCTTGGCTAATGACATAGACAGTGAAATAAGCAGTAAAACAAACACTAGTGCGGGTGACGAAAAACCCGTTTATTCAATTATTCAATTGGTAAAAGGCATTATTAGCGACTTAGGTTTAGGTTTTGGTTGGGCGGCATTTTACTTTACCATTTTTACCGCGCTATGGCATGGTCAAACACCAGGTAAAAAACTTTTTTACATCAAAGTACTGCAACTTGATGGCACGCCATTGTCAATGTGGGACAGTTTTGGTCGCTATGGCGGATACGGTGCAGGAATAGCGACCGGGCTTATTGGCTTTATTCAAATCTTTTGGGATGCTAATCGACAAGCCATTCATGACAAAATATCAGCAACGGTAGTCATTAATGCTAACAGCGTCATTGAAAACAAAGATAGTAAAAGCTAAGAAAGTAAACACTAAGCACAGCTCATATTATGCTGTGCCGCTATACTATTTATTCTGCCAATTATTGATATTTAGCTTCATGATCAAGTAGCCACTGTTTCCTCGCTAAGCCACCAGCATAACCAGTTAAGTGGCCATTTTTGCCAATAACACGATGACAAGGAACAATTATCGCAATACGGTTACAACCATTGGCATTAGCAATGGCTCTTACCGCGTTTTCTTTATTTAAAATTTTTGCTTGCGCTTGGTAGCTGACCGTTTGACCATAAGGTATTTGCATTAACGCTTGCCATGCCTGCTGCTGAAAATCGGTGCCGGGCGATTCAATCGCCACAGAAAAACATTGTCGCTGTCCTTGAAAATATTCATCCAACTCTTGGCGCGCTTGCACTATGTGCTTATTTTCACCATGTACTATGATGCTATTGAGCCGCTGTTGTAATTGCTTGAATTCAGTTTCTAGCATTTTTCGTTCAACAAATTCTAATAAACAAATGCCATTTTCTGTGGCGCAAATAAACATAGGGCCAAGTGGCGTTGTTACTCGACTGATCAATATCACCCCAGTATTGGTACTTGCACTGGGTGCTTTGCCGACGATTTTTTTAAATGTATAACCAAAGCCGCTTAGCGACTCATAGCCGTTGTCAAAGGCGACTTCAGTGTTACTTTTACCTTTTTTTAACGATTGATAAGCATTATTGATGCGAAACATGCGTTGATACGCTTGAAAGGTCATACCATAATTTTTATTAAACCATCGCCTAATAAGCTCAGGACTTACGCCCTTTTGTTTTAACTGAAAATCGGTAATTTTTTCAGTGGGATTTTCTTTAACTAAAGCTAACGCCAGCTGAACTTGATTTGGCGCTTCGCACGAGTTTTCTGTTGGTTTACATATTTTACAGGGACGAAAGCCTGCCGACATCACTTCTTTTACACTGGTATAGAACTCGACGTTTTCAAATTTAGGTTTTCTCGCTCGGCAACTGGCAATGCAAAAAATATTGGTGGTTTTTACGCCAACATAAAAGACACCAACATACTGTGTATCGCGGGCAACCAGTGCCTGATAATAATCTTTAATGAGATGTTGCTCGGTAATAGCCATTTAAAAACTCGATAGAAGAATTAACGTCACTAAGCTTAGCGTGAACCGCTTTTATCCAGCAACCGAAAACTGGACAAGTAATTTTATCTGTTGTTTTTATTTGAAATATACTATTTAAAAACAGTAAAAAAGCCAAGAGCAAATACTCTTGGCTTTGAACGTTAATTAGGTTTAGTTAATTAAAGAATCACCTCCTTGATATAGTTGTTATTCGCATGACCTATTGGGAACTAATTCTTTGCTGTTTGACCGTTACGAGATTTAACTTGTAACACCACGCGGCGGTCATAAAAACTAACTTCGTCTTGATGATTTGCTACTAGCGGGTTTTCTTCACCAAAAGCAAAACTTTGAATGCGGTTTTCGCCGACACCTTGCGCCATTAATAATGCTTTTACACTTTCAACGCGTGCTTTAGATAATTGTTGATTTCTACCTTCATCACCTTGCAAATCCGTATATCCAGACAAGTCGACTGACAGGCTCAAGTCACTGTTGAGTAGTTGCGCTAACATTGCGACTTGCTCTTGATAATGCGGCGCAATTTCACTAGAACCGGTAGAGAACTGTAAACTCATTAATAGCTGCTCTGCTTTAATTTGGTTAGCTTGGCGATAATTTTGCTCTAACGAGATTAATTCGCTTTGATACTCTTGTTCGACTTGCTGAAGCTTACGCTCCATATTACGTTGATAACTTCGTTGTTGCTGCTCACTCATTTGTTTTTGCATTGCAAGTGAGTCGCTTAAATGCTCAACCTCTTCGTTGGCATTAATATGTTTAGCGATGAAGTGACCTGTAAGCCCAGTTAAGATTGCGCCAACTGGTCCAGCAACAATTGCGCCAACCACAACACCGACACCAGTGCCTACTTCTTCACGGGTTTGCGCACTTTCTTCGAGCTGTTCAGCGCTAACCACTTCTGAGATTTCATTCGATTTTGCATAAGTTGTCGATTGGGCAAATGCATTTGAGCTTGTTACGCTTGCGATAATGACAGATAAACTTAACGCTGAGCTTATTAAGGTAGTTTTTGTGGTGCTAGTTGATTTTTTGCCAATAGTCATAGTGTTTTCCTCTAAGATAAGTGTTTGTTTAAATTCACGAGTATTTCGTGATTGAGGTAATTAAAACGCAAAATTGCGCCACCAAAAGGGAGGAAAAAAGGCAAAGCAACGAGCAATTGTGGCAACAATATGGCAATTGATATAAAACAGCGCATCCGATGAAAAAATTCGATATAGTCTAGCTAGATTTAGTAGAAAGAAATGAGAATTGATGAGCAAACGTATCGCTATAGTAGAAGATGAAGCAGCCATTCGTGAAAATTATGCTGATGTATTACGCAGTCAAGGTTATCAGGTGCAAACCTTTGCCAACCGAGAAAGTGCCACGCAAGCGTTTAGTTTACATCTGCCCAACTTAGTTATTTTAGATATTGGTTTAGAACAAGAATTTGATGGCGGCTTTACCTTATGTCAGTGGTTGCGTGATATCTCTAAAACTATTCCGATCATCTTTTTAACCGCCAGAGATAACGATGTTGATACGGTGTCAGGCTTAAGAATTGGCGCTGACGACTACTTAACAAAAGATATTAGTTTGGCGCATTTGTCTGCGCGAATTGCTGCACTATTTCGTCGCCAAGACGCGCTAAAAGAACCCCAACAACAGGATCAACTCTTAACCGCAGGACCACTTGAAATTGATAATCAACGTATGTTTGTTAGCTGGCACGCGCAGCACGTTGATTTAACCATCACTGAATTTTGGATGGTGCATGCGTTAGCCAAGCACACCGGTCATGTAAAAAATCGTCAGCAATTAATGCAAGACTCAAAAATATATGTCGACGACAGTACGATCACCTCTCATATCAAACGTATTCGTAAAAAATTTCTTAAAATTGATAACAGTTTTGACTGTATCGAAACCGTATACGGCATGGGTTATCGCTGGAATGTTTCGGCTTCTCAAGCCCATGCTAATTAAGCGGTACTAGGTTAGTTATTCAATGAAATTAGGTTTTAAATTGCGTTTTAATTTACGGGTTAAGTTACTGCTACTTTCCAGTGTTTTATTTACTGTGCCTTGGTTTGGTTATCAGTATGTCTGGGAAATGGAGAAATACTTAAGGTTTGGTCAAGAACAAACCTTAGTAGGAACCGCTAGAGCGTTAGCGACGGCGCTGCACGAACGCCCTAACCTGTTTAATAACCAAGCCAGTTTTTTACCCAGTGTTGAACAAGGCAAAGATTTATATGGCTATCAACACCATCAGGCAATTCAGCTTGATGGTTTACCTCAAGATTGGCCAGAATTTGAAAAGCGTAGTCACTTTTATGGTGTCGACAACCAAATACCGGTAACCACTTTGCAAGGTGAGCCTAGCTCGTTATTAACACAAGAACAGCTGTCGTTACATTACAGCGCATCATTAGGAAAATACGATAAATATTTGTACCTATTTTTTCGTGTGGTTGATGATCATGTCACGTTTCGGGGTAAAAATTCACGCAGTATTTTTAATAACGACCACCTAGAGCTATCGTTAGTCGATGACAATGGCAAATTTCATCGCTATATCATCAGCAACAAAAAACCAGGTTGGCTTAGTGGATACCGCATTACCGATATAGAAAACAATATTCCTGTGGTAACTCCTGAATTACAAGGACAATGGTTAATTACGCCGCAGGGCTACAACATCGAACTAAGATTACCGTTAGCAAAATTGGGTGACAAAATTGCATTTGCCATTAACGATGTTGACCAAAAAAGTAAAAACATCATAGCAAGTATTGGCTCTGCTGATCCTAGCCAAGCATCAACATTAGGCACGGTGTTAGTGCCGTCTCCCGAAATTGAACGTATTGTTAAAGGTATGAGTTATACTCATTCAAGTGTTTGGGTGGTTGACCAACATCACAGAGTTTTGGCAAGTGCTGGCAATATAAAAGAAGCTAGCGGCGTTTGGCAAAAAAGTGCAAAAGGTGAAAGTTCTGCAAACCTGTGGCAAGAAATAGAACAACAATGGTTACATCCGCTTTACTATAAAATCTTAACTAAGCCACCCAAAGATTTTATCGACCAACTGTATGATGCTAGCCACCTAACCGGCAAACATATTGAAAGTGCGTTAACAGGTAACGCCAAATCTCAGTGGCGCGTAACTCAAGATCAGCAAGCCGTAATTTTATCAGCCGCTTATCCGATTTATATTGATAACAAAGTAAAAGGCGCGGTAATTGTTGAAGAAACCACCAATGGTATTCGCACCGTACGAAATCGCGCGTTGGAAAAATTGTTTAGTGCAATTTTGGCGATATTACTTATTGGCAGTGTTGTATTTTTTATTTTTGCTAGCCGAATTTCTTCGCGAATAGTTAACCTTAGAAACCAAGCAGAATCTGCGATAGATCAACAAGGTCGCATTAAAAGCACAGTAACACCGAGTAAAGTACAAGATGAAATTGGCGATTTATCTCGAAGCTTTTCACAGGTCGTTAATCGCCTTAGCCAATATAACCATTACCTTGAAAATATGTCTGCTAGGCTCTCGCATGAATTGCGAACGCCCATTGCAGTGGTAAGAACCTCGTTAGATAACCTAACCATGCAGCCGCTTCAACCTGCTGCAACTCAATACATAGAGCGCGCGCAAGACGGTATAAAACGATTAGACCATGTTTTAACGAGAATGAGCGAAGCAACTCGGCTTGAACAAATGCTGCGCACTACCGATAAACAAGCCTTTGATCTGGCTAAAATGCTCGGTGGTTGCATTCTAGGTTATCAACAAATTTATCCTGACAATAAATTTGAATTTATCTGTAGCCTTGAAAGTGCCACTTTAGTAGGTTCAGACGAACACGTTGCACAATTGCTTGATAAAATTATTACTAACGCGGTTGAGTTTAGCCAAGATGGAAAAATAACCATTGAACTAAAAGAAGATAAAGACTCTTGGCTTGTAGCTATTGCCAACAAAGGCGAACTATTACCTGAGAATATGCAAGATCGCTTGTTTGACTCTATGGTATCGATACGAAAAGAAAGTAAAAGTGAAACGCCGCATTTAGGTTTAGGTTTGTACATTGCAAGACTGATTGCAGAGTTTCACCATGGAAAAATCAGTGCAAAAAACAGCCCTGATCTTCCTGGTGTAGTGATTAGCTTTACTTTAGCCAAAAGGTAGCCAAAATATAGCTAAACGTTAACGCTAGTCATTCAAAACAAATAAACGCCGCGCTTTATTCAATACCTATGTATTTGTGAACTTGCACCGACAAGCGCCAATTATTTTCAATACAGGTTTTAATCGCTAATTCGGTAGCTCGAGGCTTTTGGCTAATAGGCTGCAAATACACCTGTTTTTCACCAACATTGTGTGTTTTAAGTAGCGCTTTTAATTCATCAACATGTTGCTCGGTCGCTACTGGGTGTTTAATTTCGTTTGCGCGCGCTAATGCCGAACTTAATATTTTATAACCACCGCGCATATTAATTTTAGGTGAAACCGTTACCCAACACTGCTCGCTAACTAACACCTCAAAAGTGCCTGATGTTTCTACTTGGCAACTATAACCATGCTGTTCAAATGCAAGGCATAGAGGCGTAAGATCAACCATACAAGGCTCACCACCGGTGATCACCAAGTGCTTGGCTTGATAGCCTTGCGCTTTTACAATCGCAAGAATTTGCTCAACGGTGACATTTGACCACTGAGTCGTTTCCTCAGTTTTTGCCAACACCGTATCAGCATTAACTTCTTGTTCAAGTTCTATATCCCAAGTGTGTTTGGTATCACACCAAGAACATGCTACTGGGCAGCCTTGTAAACGGATAAAAATTGAAGGTTGGCCAGTAAACGCCCCTTCACCTTGGATAGTTTCAAACAATTCGTTAATTTTATAGGTTGAATGCAACACTTTTTTTCTTTTGCCTTTAGATCAGATCAAGTAAAATTAGCTTAGCAATCTATTATACCCTATGAGAAACAATAAATGACTGAAAAAGTTGTTGTAATTTATTCCGGTGGCATGGACTCGTACACCGTGTTAAATCGCGCATTAAAAGACGGTAAAGAAGTTTACGCTTTGTCGTTCGATTATGGTCAGCGTCACGTAAAAGAACTTGAATGTGCTGCCACTGTTTGTAAGAAACTAAATGTTCACCATAAAGTTATTGATATATCAGCAATTAATCAGTTACTTGCTGGATCTTCATTAACTGATGATATTGATATTCCTGAAGGTCACTACGAAGCGGAAAATATGAAGTCGACCGTAGTGCCAAACCGAAATATGATTTTATTATCATTAGCCGTAGGATATGCCGTATCGGTAAAAGCTAGCCAAGTGTATTATGGTGCTCACTCTGGCGATCACGCTATTTACCCAGACTGTCGTCCTGAGTTTGTAATGAAAATGAATGATGTCTGTCAAATTGCCAACTACGAGGCAGTTGAAATTTTTAGCCCATATTTAAATGTCAGCAAAACCGCTATTTTAACCGATGGTTTAAACATGGGATTAGAATATAGCGATACATGGACGTGTTATAACGGCAGAGAAAAAGCCTGTGGTAAATGTGGTGCTTGCCAAGAGCGCCTCGAAGCATTTGAAGAAAACAATGCCATTGACCCGTTAACCTACGAATAGGCTATCGTTTAAAAAGGCAAATATTTAAAGCAGCTTCAAGCGTTAAGTTTAAGCTGCTTTTTTAATGCCCTACTGTTCTTTGTTAAATTTTTGTATATAAATACCTACAATTTACTCAATCGGCCAATCTAAATGCGAATTATTAAGTTTTATTTTTAATTATCATCATTATTTCAATTTTAAAATACGCAAGATAAACAGACACTAAAAGAATATTTATAATATTTACGACTATTGGTGGTTTTGTCAGAGTAATTTTTTATAAGTAACTACGCTGCATGTACTAAAATTAAAGGGTCTGTAAGTTAAATACAGTATGTCACTGTTTATAACGAGGAGTTTTTATGAGTTCAATTTGGAGCAACCACGCGGCGCATTTAACAGAATTGGTCAATGGTAACAGGGAAACACAGGCACACCTCTATTTAGAGCAATTGATGTTATTTCCTGTTGATGTGCAAGATAAAATTATAGAAGAAATTAGCCACTTATCGCACTGCAATTGCGATGCAGTTGCCAACATTATAAGTAAACACACAGTATTCGATTTAGATTAATCTAGCGCTTAAAACTAATATTCTTTGAGCACAATTATTTATTTGCTCAAAGAATACTTAATTTCATTCTAGTTTACGCTAAGTAGTCAGTTGCTGCTCTCTTAACTTACTGATTTCATCTCGCGTTGCCGCTGCTTGTTCAAATTCTAAGTTTTGTGCATGCAAATACATTTGCTCTTCCAACTCTTTAACCTTCTTATCAATATCGGCAGTTGAAAGCGTTTCATATTTAGCGGCTTTTTCTGCTACACGCTGAAGTTTTTCAGCGCCCGCACTGGTGCCGACATCCATAACGTCGCTAATTTTACGCACCACACCTTTTGGCGTGATGTTGTTATCAAGATTATATTGGTGTTGTTTAGCGCGCCTTCGCTCGGTTTCATCAATCGCTTTTTTCATTGAGCCAGTAATACGCGCCGCATATAAAATGGCGCGACCATTAATATTACGAGCAGCACGACCAATGGTTTGAATAAGTGAGCGCTCTGAGCGTAAAAAGCCTTCTTTGTCAGCATCTAAAATAGCCACTAAAGAAACTTCTGGCATATCTAAACCTTCGCGAAGTAAATTAATGCCGACTAAAACATCAAACTTCCCTAAACGAAAATCACGAATAATTTCCACACGTTCAACCGTATCAACATCGGAGTGTAAATAACGTGTTTTAATGCCATGCTCGTCAAGATAATCGGTTAAATCTTCTGCCATGCGTTTGGTTAAGGTAGTCGCTAAAACGCGCTCGCCGATAACAATACGCTTATTTATTTCCGAAAGTAAATCATCGACTTGGGTTTCAACTGGACGCACTTCAATTTCAGGATCTAATAACCCGGTAGGTCTAACCACTTGCTCAGCGATATCATCACCACATTTTTCTAGCTCATAATTGCTCGGTGTTGCAGACACATAAATAGTTTGTGGCGCAAGTGACTCAAATTCATCAAACTTCATTGGCCGGTTATCAAGCGCAGATGGCAAACGAAAGCCGTATTCGACTAAGTTTTCTTTACGAGATCGGTCACCTTTATACATAGCGCCTATTTGCGGTACGGTAACGTGCGACTCATCAATAATTAACAAACCATCATCGGGCAAATAATCAAATAAAGTCGGCGGTGCTTGCCCTTCTTCGCGCCCAGATAAATAGCGAGAATAGTTTTCAATGCCTGAGCAATAGCCAAGCTCGGTCATCATTTCGATATCAAATTGCGTACGTTGAACGACGCGCTGCTCTTCAACCAATTTATTTAAGTCTTTTAGCTGAGCAGAGCGCTCTTTTAATTCAACTTTTATTTTCTCAACGGCGGCAAGAATTTTGTCACGCGGTGTTGCATAATGAGTTTTAGGATAAACAGTAACCCGCGCTAACGTTTGTTCAACTTGCCCGGTCAGCGGGTCGAATTCGCTTATTCGCTCTAGCTCTTCATCAAATAATTCAACGCGCAATGCTAATCGGTCAGACTCTGCCGGGAAAATATCAATCACATCACCACGCACCCGATAAGTAGCCCGTTGAAAAGCGACATCATTACGCGTGTATTGTAATTCAGCTAAACGTCTTAAAATATCGCGCTGATTAATAATATCGCCTTGGCGTAGGTGCAACATCATTTTTAAGTAAGAATCAGGATCGCCCAAGCCGTAGATGGCGGATACCGAGGCAACAATAATGACGTCGCGACGTTCTAACAGCGCCTTTGTCGCTGATAGGCGCATTTGCTCAATATGCTCATTAATTGAGGCATCTTTTTCAATAAAGGTATCGGTTGTAGGCACGTAGGCTTCTGGTTGGTAATAATCGTAGTACGAAACAAAGTACTCAACCGCATTATTGGGAAAGAACTCTTTCATTTCACCATAAAGTTGCGCCGCCAAGGTTTTATTGGGCGCTAACATCATAGTGGGTCTATTCAGCTTTTCAATCACATTGGCAATGGTAAAAGTTTTACCTGAGCCTGTTACCCCTAAAAGGGTTTGATGCGCAAGGCCATCTTCAATGCCACCTAATAATTTCGCAATAGCCGTTGGTTGATCGCCACTTGGAATATAATCAGAATGTATTTTTAAATCTTTCATGATGAAACAACCTCTGGCGATGCGCAGCCTGATTCAAATTGTTTAATAAACAAACGGTAAGAGATAAATGCCATAACAAAATTACCTAACAGTGCGCCAATGAAAAAACCTTCTAGGCCAAATATATAACTACCAATATAAGCAAGCGGCACGTAGCAAACAAACAAGCGAATAACACTTAATACTAATGCAACCATAGGTTTGTGCAGTGCATTAAAAGAAGAGTTGGTTAAAATAATAACCCCTTGTAAGCCATAGCCTAAGGGTAAAACCCAAATAAACAATTTTATAATTTCAATTACGTGTTCTTCATTTGAGAAGGTGCGAGCAATCAAGGAAGCACAAAGCACTAATATTGCATAGATAAGTACTTGCCAAGCTAACACAAACTTTATTGATACCTTGTATGCATCTTCAACACGATGCATTAAGCCGGCACCAAAATTTTGACTAATAAAAGGTGGTAAAGTCATTGATAGCGCTAAAACAACCAAACAAGCGATTGACTCAATGCGGCTGCCAACCCCAAAGGCGGCAACGGCAGCTTCACCATATTGTGCAACGATTGCCGTTAAAACCGCGGCAGCAATTGGCGTTAACATGTTTGCACCAGCCGCAGGTAAACCGATAACTAAAATATCTTTGCAAGACTTTATCAAAACTTGCAAATTGGCAAACCACAAATGAATCAATTTGAGCTTTCTTACTAAGATATATAAAACTAAGGCTGTACCAAATAACCATGAAATTAGCGTTGCAATGGCAGCACCTTGCATACCCATCGCTGGCACTGGGCCAAAACCAAAAATAAACACCGGATCTAACACTGCATTGATTAACCCTGAACTGCCCATGATCAAACTTGGTGTTTTAGTATCGCCAGAGGCACGCAGTACGGCGTTACCTATCATAGGGCCAATTAAACAAACACTACCTAAAAACCAAATATCCATGTATTGATGGATAAGCGGTAATAACGCAACGTTAGCGCCAAGCAACAAAAAGATTTCGTCACTGTAATAAAAGCCAAGTAAAGATAACAAGCCGACAATAAACGCTGTTAAATACATCGCAGCAGTTGCTGAGTTTTTGGCTGCGCTATCATCTCCCTTGCCTAACGCTCTTGCCGTTACCGCTGATGTACCTATACCTAAACCGATAGTAAGACTTATTACGGTAAAGGTAATAGGAAAAGTAAAGCTTATTGCAGCAAGTGGCTGAGTTCCTAATAAACTAACAAAAAAGGTATCAACCAGATTAAAGGTCATTAATAAGATCATCCCGTAGATCATCGGTATGGTCATATTTTTGAGCGTACCGGCGACTGGGCTCTTGAGTAGGTCTACTTTTTTATTTTTTCTATCAGACATTAATATTTTTATAGGTTGACTAAAACTGGCTAATTGACCATTGTAAAAGATACGACTACTACCCGCTATGTAAATATTAGAATTCATCGCTATTAATGTGGCAATTTAACTTAACTGTAGATAATGTGAATAACGGTGAATATATAAACAACTATTAGCAAAACAACACCAAATACCTTTTAACCCTTGTTTGTAAAGGCGTTTTCAAAATCAATATCATTTAGCTATTTCTCTACAAGCGAGTAAACTCGTTCAACATTTAAATTGTTACAAGATAACTCACACAGTTATCCACAGTTATAGTGGATAACTTTATTCATATTTCACTAAAATTTAAACTGTTTAAAATTCAATCCTTAACTGAACGTAAATTTATCGAGTTGACGGTTAAATAAGCAAGCGAACTAAAATTTAATTTTTTTCGACATTTTGTGTTGACAGCATCCCTACTGGCCTTTAATATTCCGCCCCGTTAACGACTTGGTTCGAAAACAATTCCCCAATAGCTCAGTTGGTAGAGCGACGGACTGTTAATCCGTGTGTCACTGGTTCAAGCCCAGTTTGGGGAGCCAA
>NZ_JBPDIH010000012.1:55411-118458 GCF_052030545.1 Thalassotalea sp. PLHSN55
CCCAATAGCTCAGTTGGTAGAGCGACGGACTGTTAATCCGTGTGTCACTGGTTCAAGCCCAGTTTGGGGAGCCAAATTAAAGATAGTGATTTATATCATTGTCGCTTAGCGACGGACTGTACTTTTTGTAATAAAAGTGTGTGTCGCTGAGGATTCCCAAGCCCAGTTTGGGGAGCCACATTCACTTCAATAATAAACAGAAGTTAAAAAAGTTTATTCCCCAATAGCTCAGTTGGTAGAGCGACGGACTGTTAATCCGTGTGTCACTGGTTCAAGCCCAGTTTGGGGAGCCACATCAAAGGGCTACGAGAAATCGTAGCCCTTTTTTCTTGTCTGAAATTTACTTTATTAAGTCATAACAAGATCTTCTTAAAGAAATCGACTAATAACGTTGGAAGAGCGACGGACTGTACTCTTTATAATAAAAGCGTGTGTCACTGGTTCAAGCCTATATCTTAATGAAAAGCTGGGAGCCACATCAAAGGACGTTGATAAATCGTAGCCCTTTTTTCTTTTCTGAAATTTACTTTATTAACTCATAACAAGATCTTCTTAAAGAAATCGACTAATAACTTTGGAAGAGCGACGGACTGTACTCTTTATAATAAAAGCGTGTGTCACTGGTTCAAGCCTATATCTTAATGAAAAGCTGGGAGCCACATCAAAGGGCGTTGATAAATCGTAGCCCTTTTTTCTTGTCTGAAATTTACTTTATTAAGTCATAACAAGATCTTCTTAAAGAAATCGACTAATAACGTTGCTAGAGCGACGGACTGTACTCTTTATAATAAAAGCGTATGTCACTGATGGGTTTATCAAGCCCTATTAGGAAAAAGCGCCTAAGAGCGTAAATACTAGCCCTTCATTTACTTATTTATTTGCTAACGACTAAAAGTGCAGTATTTTTCTATATACCAGCACTTCCCTTCAACTAACTTAGTAATTAAAACAGATACAGCCTTATTCGCTCGACCATTAAAATAAGTTAAGCATTTAAAAATTAAGCTGTTTTTATTGCAAGGCGGCGTAAATAGATTAGAGAGTTAAAACAAACAATTTAATCTAAGTTATTACAATGTTTATACAGCCAAATACAAATACTACTTTAAAAAATTACAAATACGAGTATATTGTTTCACATTGTTTTATTTAAATAATATAAATGTGTAGTTTATTAAATCAGGATCATTAAATGTCAATTTCACGTATTAGAAACACTCAACATAAAGTATATATACCTTCATCTGCTCGAGAAAATCAGTATCTTTTAGCTAAATTTAAAGTGACAGATGAATTAATTGCTAAAGTTTCAGGTACAGTTGATCAAACTTCAGATAAGCCTTACCAGCCGTTTTATGAAAAACTTTCAAAGTTATTTTTCAAAATATGTAATGAACATGGCATAGACAGCTGTAAATTAGTAGGGAATGATAAATTCTCTCGAGTTCGCTATAGCCCAGAGCGTTTAACAGCACAAACAAAAGAACAAATATTATTTTTATATAACCCTAAATACCATACAACACAAAGCGCTTATTACAGACCTGAGGAAATATCGAAAAAAATCACCTTGGTTTTCCTAACAAACCAAGATGATATTCGTGCAGATGCTCCGCTATTCCATAAAAAAGTAAAAGCGGCAATCGAAGATTTTTCAAAAGAAGTGGCTTTAGAAGCAAACAGTGTACGTGTATGCGATCACCAACATCTTACTTATGACTTGTTTGCAAAAGATAAAGGTGTAACGGGTTCACAAACTCATAAATTACGTTCTATGCCAGTACGTTATGCCGCTAGTGACGTAACCGTTGATGAATCAGCCGATACACAAACTTACGTTACAGTTGACTTACCTATTTCTCGTAGACTGAAGTCTTTAGTTGAAATTGACGAAACAGAAAGTGAACCTTATAGCGCACTATATAATTTAATTGCTGATTCGGTTATCAATGCTGCTAAACGTCATAACCTAACCAACGGCGCAGTAATCGCCAACGGTTTAGTACCTTTTGTTCGCACCAGCGAAGAAGAAGTTGTTGTTGTACAAGGTGAGCTTCAAAAGCTTGGCTATAACCCAGAAAATACAGGTGGTGGTTATACTTGTAAGTGGTCTGCAGACAAACTAGTTGATACAGCCCAGCTTATTTTTGTAGCTTCAAAACAACATCAAACGAGTCATGGGTTTGGTAAATTTTTAAGTCAAGTTGAACAAGCACTACGTACCATGTCTGAAAGCTTAGAATACGTAACTGACAAAGAAGAGTTAAAAGTTAGATTCCATCAACACATTGGCTTTTATATGTAACTTTCTCTTTTTTGAGAAAACCAAAAGCGTTCAAATTATATTTGAACGCTTTTTTTGTTTTAAAATAATTTATCTTCATGAACAAGAAATCTCAACTTACACAAATTAGCAATAAAAAATTTCAATCTCCAAAAAAATAAAGGTAACCTTACCTACTATTTATTCGAGCAACTAAAATTACGCATGTTAGACATCACCTTATTGCTACTTTTTCTCCCAACTTTTTTCATTGTCAGTATAACACCTGGCATGTGCATGACTTTAGCGATGACTTTAGGCATGACTATCGGCGTTCGACGCACCTTATGGATGATGTGGGGAGAATTGCTTGGCGTTTGTTTTGTCGCCATTGCCGCCGTAATTGGCGTTGCAACATTAATGCTTGAATGGCCTGTGCTTTTTCAGGTATTTAAATACCTAGGTGGCAGCTACCTTGTTTATATCGGCATCAATATGTGGCGTAGTAAAGGAAAGATGGCGATAAACCATGAACAAACCATGAACAAAATGGTTTCAAACAAACAATTGTTTAACCAAGGGTTTATTACGGCAATCGCCAACCCTAAAGGGTGGGCATTTATGGTATCGTTATTACCGCCTTTTATTAGTGCTAACCACCCTTTTGTGCCTCAACTTATAGCGCTAATTGTTATTATAGTTATTACTGAATTTAGCAGTTTAATGGTCTACGCAACGGGCGGAAAAACCATAGGTAAACTGCTAGTAAAAAGCGACAATGTTAAATTACTGAATAAGCTATCTGGTACAATAATGGTATTGGTCGGTATTTGGCTATTTTTCAGTTAAACAATAGAAGTGCCAGGGGTTAGTAACGACTACTATCAAATTCGACAAATACGGTGGCGCTTTGTTCACTTTGCTGGTCAGAAGATACTGTTAGTACAAGTTGCCAAGTCATTACATCTTCACTACAACTCGCTAACAAGGTTGATGCCTTAACAACGTTATTATCGTCTTCTAAAGATTGGAAAAACACCGGCACCTTACCCATAAACATATCTTTGCCTTCAAGATGGGCGTTAAATTGTAAATCTTCAATCGATTCTTGTGAGACGATAACAATTTCAAATGGAATTTCTGCGCGCACTTTTTTCACATTAAAGCGCACTTCAAACTCCGCTATAGGAGTAGTAACGCGACAAATATTTTGTTCCGCCAAACATGCTGGTTCAACATATAGACTCGGTTGTTCCACTGAAGGTTTACAACCAGTCATAAAAAGTAGCAACAAGATAGCTGATATAAAAATTTTCAATTAACACCTCAAGACATGAAAATAACTAAACAGGAAAGAAACCAAAAATAAAAAATGATTAATATCACAGTTATTGATTTAGGTTAAGAATTCAATTTCTTGATAAGCATAAAATATAACCACGTGTACAATTTATCGACTGCTATATAATAATCATGACAACATCTGAAAACAAAAAGCAAAAAACTCAATTCGTAGACTGCGATAATTGTTCAATGCAAGCCGTTTGTGAACCTGTTACTTCAAATGCACACGAACTTAACCTCGCAGATAATTATCTCTCGAAACGCATCCCACTAAAAGCCGGCGAAGTGCTTTTTTCTGAAAATGAGCCTTTAAGCTCTTTTTATGCAGTTAGCTCTGGCAGTTTTGTGTTAACCGAAGTCAAAAATAACAATGAAAGTAAAATTATTGGCTTTAGGTTCCCTGGTGAGTTAATTGGCGAAGATGCGATTTATCCAGAAAAATATGGTTATAACGCTGTTGCCACCACAGCAAGTTCTGTTTGTCGAGTTGTTAACGACAAACTCATGTCGTGCAGTAAATTGGTGCCAGATCTTCAACTTAATGTGATCAAACTACTAAGCAAGCAAAATTTTACTCGACAATCTGAATTTCGCGCAGCTGTTGCAAAAAAGTCAGCCGAAAATGTTTTAGCGTCGTTCTTGGTGAATATTGCTCAACGTAATACGTTACACGATGCATGCCCTACTGTTTTAAACCTTGCTGTTAGTCGTGACAATATTGCAAATTTTCTTGGATTACGCCGTGAAACGCTAAGTCGTTTATTAACGCGCTTACAACAAGACGGGTTAATCAAGGTAGAAGGTAAAACGATTTATTTACTTGATATTGGGCAATTAGAAAAGCTCGCTGATATTTAGACCGCAAAAGCACAAATATTCACCAACCGAAATAGCGATTATTCGTTGCAAAAATAACAATAATATACTTTATTTTTTCGCAACAATTTAGTCGCAAATCGTTCTCATTTACACACAAAAACCATAGTAACCAACTGTTTTTTATAGCAATAAATAATAGAAGCATTACTCACAGGTTAATATCCAACCACATATTTGATTTTAGTCACTTTTATAACCATAAGATTTATGTGGTAATTATTTGGTTTATTGATTTAAATCATGGTTTTTTATTGATTTATAACGCGCCCGACAGGTAGAATTGCAACCGATATAACACTAACTGTAACAATTCGTGATATATATCACCGCATATGCGGAAACTTCTATTTAGTAACGCTTATAACAACAACTTGTTATTGCAAACACCTAACCTAAGTAAACGGAACAAAAAAAATGACAACAACGCTTGAGCACTCGTCATATAACTACAAGGTGGTACGTCAATTTACCGTCATGACAGTTATATGGGGAATCGTTGGTACTCTCGTAGGTGTTCTTATTGCTGCACAATTAATTTGGCCAGCATTGAACTTCGACACACCTTGGCTAACCTACTCCCGTCTTCGCCCTCTTCATACCAATGCAGTTATTTTTGCTTTTGGTACAAGTGCGCTATTTGCCACATCATATTACATAGTACAAAGAACATGTAAAACAACACTATTTGGTGGTCAGCTTGCTGCGTTCACCTTCTGGGGTTGGCAAGCAGTTATTGTACTGGCGGCAATCACCCTACCTTTAGGTTACACCTCAAGTAAAGAATATGCTGAACTTGAATGGCCGATTGATATTTTAATCGCTGTCGTGTGGGTGTCATACGCTATCGTATTCTTTGGAACGTTAGTTAAACGTAAAACATCACATATTTATGTTGCTAACTGGTTCTTAGGTGGCTTTATTATTACCGTTGCCGTATTGCACATTGGTAACTCAATGGTAGTACCTGTTTCGTTAACAAAATCGTATTCGTTATATTCTGGTGCAATTGATGCGATGATGCAGTGGTGGTACGGACATAACGCCGTAGGCTTCCTTCTTACAGCTGGTTTCTTAGGTATGATGTATTACTTTGTACCGAAACAAGCTGAACGCCCTGTTTATTCTTACCGTTTATCTATTGTTCATTTCTGGGCATTAGTTTCTTTATATATTTGGGCTGGCCCGCATCACTTACATTACACCGCTTTACCAGATTGGGCTCAATCAGTTGGTATGGTGATGTCAGTTGTATTATTCCTTCCTTCTTGGGGTGGCATGATCAACGGTATTATGACGCTTTCTGGCGCATGGCATAAACTACGTAATGACCCTATTTTACGTTTCTTAATTGTTTCATTATCTTTCTACGGTATGTCGACCTTTGAAGGTCCAATGATGGCAATTAAATCTGTAAACGCTTTATCTCACTACACTGACTGGACTGTAGGTCATGTTCACTCTGGTGCTTTAGGTTGGGTTGCGATGATTTCAATTGGTGCAATGTACCACTTGATCCCAATTTTATTTAACCAAGGCCGTATGTACAGCATTCGCCTTATCAACATTCACTTCTGGATCCATACCGCAGGTATTATTTTATACATTGTCGCTATGTGGATTTCTGGTGTAATGCAAGGTTTAATGTGGCGCGCGGTAAATACAGATGGTACGTTAACTTACAGCTTCGTTGAAAGTTTAACAGCATCTTACCCGTTCTACTTCATCCGTTTCTTAGGCGGTGTATTAGTTGTAGCTGGCTTTATCTTAATGGCTTACAACATGTTCAAAACAATAGCAGCAAAAGACAATAGTCTTAAAGCTGTTGAAGCAGCTTAGGAGTTAACCATGACTAATAAACATGAAGCTGTAGAAAAGAATATTGGCTTATTCGTAATTTTTACTATTTTTGCTATCAGTATTGGTGGTTTAGTAGAAATCACTCCATTATTCTTTCAAAAAGAAACAACAGAGCCTGTTGATAACCTACGTCCATATACAGCACTAGAAATGGAAGGTCGTGACATATACATTCGTGAAGGTTGTAACGTTTGTCACAGTCAAATGATCCGCCCTTTCCGCGCTGAAACAGAACGTTACGGTCACTACAGTGTTGCCGGTGAGCAAGTATGGGAACATCCATTTTTATGGGGTTCAAAACGTACTGGTCCTGACTTAGCCCGTGTTGGTGGTCGTTATAGTGATGATTGGCACCGTGCTCATTTAATTGACCCTCGTTCAGTTGTGCCTGAGTCGAATATGCCATCGTTCAAGTGGTTAGAAGAAACAACTCTTGATGGTGAATTAACGGCGAAGAAACTAGAAACCTTTAACTGGTTAACTAGAAACCGCTCGCATAAAAATGAACAAGGTGAACGCATTCCATTATATTCTGAAGAAGACGTTGCTGGCGCGCAAGCTGCCGTGCAAGGTAAAACAGAAATGGATGCGCTTATTGCGTACTTGCAATCACTTGGTCATGCGTTGAAATAATATGGATTACGGAACGCTTAGAGGGCTAATTGCCCTAGTAATTTTAGCATTGTTCTTAATTATTGTTGTTTGGGCTTTCAATAAGAAACGTAAGAGTTCTTTTGATGATGCCGCTAACTCAATTTTTGAAAACGAGCACAACGAAAAAACAAGCAAACAGGAGACTAATAATAATGTCTAGCTTCTGGAATATATGGATTTGGGTTCTAACACTCGGTACTTTAGTAGGTTGTGCACTTCTACTAAAATGGTGTTTAAAGAACTTCGCTGGTGTTAAAGAAGGTGAGTCAATGGGACACACTTTCGATGGCATTGAAGAATTAAATAACCCTTTACCTTCATGGTGGAGTTGGTTCTTTGGTTTAACTATCCTTTGGGGTTTTGCCTACTTTGTCATTTATGGCTTAGGCGACTGGAAAGGTGTAACAAATTGGAAAAGTGCAAACCAAGATGTTACTAGCTTAGCTGATTCAAAAGCACAAATGATTGCAGCAAGAGAAAATGGCATTATCGTACAATACGATCGTGAAATGGACGCTGCTGAAGCTAAATACGGCCCTATCTTTGAAGCTTTTGCCAAGCGCAGCATCGAAGATCTTGCAACTGACAAAGACGCGTTAAAAATAGGTCAACGCTTATTTTTACAAAACTGCTCACAATGTCATGGTTCAAATGCTAGCGGTACAACAGGCTTCCCTGATTTAACCGACAATGCATGGTTATATGGTGGTACACCTGAAGCGATTAAAGAAAGTATCTTAAACGGTCGTAAAGCAACAGGTATGATGGCTTGGGAAGGCGCGTTAGGCGGTGAACAAGGTGTTAAAGAAGTTGCAGCTTACGTGATTAGTTTAAGTGGTCGCTCAGTGAACCCAGACCTTGCAGAAGCTGGTAAAGCCAAATTTGGTCTTTGTGCTGGTTGTCATGGCGCAGATGGTAAAGGTAGCTTAGCAATGAACTTACCTTTAGGTGCACCAAATTTAACTGACAACATTTGGTTATACGGTGGTTCACAACGTGTAATTGAAGAGTCTATTCGTAACGGTCGTGCTGGTGTTATGCCGCCGTGGAAAGACATCTTAGGTGAAGAAAAAGTTCACTTGATCAGTGCTTACGTTTATAGCTTATCGCAAAAATAATGTAATCATTTAAGATTAATTTAAAAACCCTGTTAAGCGATTAACAGGGTTTTTTTATACGTAAATTTTACAATATAATCGGCTAAATTATACGGCTTTAACTTGGTTCAAAGCCAATATATTAGTATAATGGCGCCCTATTTTCTTAGTGTGAATTGTAATGAAAACATCATGGTATAAAGAGCCTTGGGCATGGTTAGTATTTATTTTGCCTCTTACTGCAGTTGTTGCAGGGATTGCCACCTTAATTATCGCAAATACCAACCCAGATACTTTGGTTGTCGGCGATTATTACAAAAAAGGCAAAGCCATCAATTTAGAAGTAAATAAAGTAAAACTGGCCCAAAAGTTAGGCATGCGCTTTGAATTGAAGCTAGAAAGTCAAGACTTAATCATCAAGCCTACAGGCATTGAAAAAATATTTCCTATGCTAAACGTTAATTTTTACCACCCTACGTTAGCCAAAAACGATTTTTATTTAGCGTTAACACCTGATGGAAGCGGTAACTTTCGTCATCATTTTGAACAACCTATTACGGGAAAATGGCGTATTACAGTATCGTCATTTGAAAATACATGGAAAATTCAAAATACAATTTCATTACCTCAAAGTAACTTTATCGAAATTATTCCTAACCTTACTGAAGCAAATTAATGGCACAAAATTGTTACCACTGTGGCGAAATGGTGCCTAACGGCATCAATTTGTCGGTTAAAATTTTCCAAAAGCAACAAAACATGTGTTGTATTGGTTGCCAAGCAGTTGCCCAAACGATTGTCGATAACGGCTTAACGGATTACTACCAATACCGCACAGAGCCAGCGACAAAAGGCACACCGCTAGTACCTGAACAATTACAAAAGAATAAACTGCTTGATGATGCAAACCTGCAAAACGAATTCACCTATACGACAGACGCATATAAAGAAACAATTTTAACTGTCGATGGTATCAGTTGTGCAGCTTGTGCTTGGCTAATTGAAATGCAGTTAGCCAAAGTTGAAGGCGTTATTGCAATTAACGTTAATGCAACCACACAACGAGCAACAGTGCGTTGGCATAACGACACCATTAGCTTAAGTGAAATTCTAACCCATTTAGAACACATTGGTTATCATGCGCTACCTTTTAAAGCGAATGCCGTTGAAGAAAATAATAAAAAACAGGCCAAGGTTTTCATCAAACGTTTAGGCATTTCCGGCATTTTAATGATGCAAGTAATGATGATCGCTACCGGATTATATTTTGGCGCGTTCTCTGGCATGTCTGAAACCATTCTGGTCTACTTACGCTGGACCAGTATGTTACTGACCTTTCCTATTGTGAGTTATGGTGCATTTCCTTTTTACAAAGGCGCAGTTAATGCATTAAAAATAAAACGTTTATCTATGGATGTACCTGTTTCTATTGCTATTTCCTTAGCATTTTGTGCTTCCGTTTGGGCAACCGTAACTCAACAAGGAGAAGTGTATTTTGAATCAGTCTCTATGTTCACTTTTCTACTGCTTATCGGTAAATTTCTCGAGTTTCGAGCGCGTTCACGTGCCGCTGAAGTATCAGCAAATTTATTGAAACTTATGCCAATGACGGCTGTAAAAATTGTCGCAACAGACACTGGCGATGAAGAGCACTATATTGCGGCTAAAAACCTACAGGAAAATGATTTAGTTATTGTAAAGCCTGGTGAAACCGTGCCTGCAGATGGCACTATTTTACAAGGTAAAAGTCAGCTAAACGAGTCTATGCTTTCTGGAGAGCAGCTCCCCGTTAAGAAATCGATTGGTGAAAAAGTTTTTGCTGGTACCGTAAACGGTGATGGCAATTTAACTGTTGAAGTAAAGCAAATAAGTAGCCATTCATTTTTAAGCCAGCTGATTCGTTTAAGTGAACATTCTCAAGCTCATAAACCCAAAATTGCCAAATTATCAGATAAAATTGCCCAATATTTTGTTGCCGTTATTTTAGTTACCGCAATTTGTACCGCTCTTTATTGGCATCAACATATGCCAGAGGAAGCGTTTTGGATCACGCTATCTGTACTCGTCGCTACCTGCCCTTGCGCGTTGTCATTAGCAACACCTACCGCCTTAACTTGTGCAACCACACGGTTAAATAAAGACGGTATCATGATCAAATCAGCTCATGTAATGGAAACAATCCCAAAAATTTCAACCATGGCATTTGATAAAACAGGTACATTAACCAACGGCGAGTTTACCATTGTGCATGTCGATGTAATTGATGAACAATTTACAAAAGCACAATTGCTAGCAATTGCCGCAGCACTTGAATGTCATTCTCAACATCCATTAGCTAAACCGTTTAGCCAATATCGAGATTTTTCTTATCAGTGTGAAAAGCCAACGGTAGAGCCCGGTTGCGGGGTTTCGGGCCTAATTAACAATCAGAAATTTGCGATTGGTAAACCTACTTGGCTACTCAATAAAAGTGAACTGTCTCAATACGAAAACAAACAATGTTTACTGACTCAGGATGGACAAGTCATTGCATCGTTTACGTTACGTGATGATATTAGAGAAGATGCAAAAGACCTGCTCGATTATTTGACCAAGCAAAATATTAGTTCATTAATGTTATCTGGTGACAATGCGGCAGGTTGTCTCGCCGTAAAAGAAGCGCTTAACATTGCCACAACTCATAGTGGCTTAACCGCGCTTGATAAAATGGAATTGCTCAAAGAGCGACAAAAATCGCATACGGTTGCTATGGTAGGCGATGGTGTGAATGACACACCGGTATTCGGCGCTGCACATATCGCAATTGCAATGGGCAGCGGTACCGATATCGCCAAAAACGGCGCAGATGTTATTTTGTTGAATAATCAACTCGCTTCAATTGAACAATTGCAAAAAACCGCCATTAAAACTAAAAAAATTGTTTGGCAAAATTACCTTTGGGCATTTGGCTACAATGCCATAGTATTACCGCTTGCTGTAGCAGGATTTATTACGCCTTATATGGCGGTTATCGGCATGTCGTTAAGTTCAATACTTGTTATTACTAACTCGCTAAGGTTATTAAAAAAATGAGCATCATTTACGTTCTGATCCCTATTGCTATTTTATTAACAGCCCTCGGTATTTATTTATTTTTTTGGGCAGTAAAAACAGAGCAATTCGATGACTTAGAAAAGCAAGGCATGAGCATCTTGTTTGATGAAGAAGGTAAAGATAAAAAAGCCGCTGAATCCAAGCCTACCGAATCGAACAATGATTAACATGCCATTAGACTACCTATCAGCTTTCATTATCGGATTATTAGGCTCAGGTCACTGCATAGGCATGTGCGGTGGTATTAGCTCATTATTAACTTCAGCGATCCCTGGCGAAAAACCTAAAGCGTCTTTAGTTTTAGGGTATAACCTAGGCAGAATACTTTCCTATAGTCTAATTGGCGCTATTGTCGGTTTTACTAGTTCAATTGCCGTTAGAAATATAGGCGTGCCGGTAATTGGTTTACGCCTGATTTCCGGCGTATTTTTAGTATTACTTGGTTTATATATTGGCCAATGGCTTATGTGGATCAGTAAACTGGAAAAATTTGGCCAATTTATCTGGCGTTACTTATCACCATTAAGTAAACAAATCCTTCCAGTTGATAGCACAAATAAAGCGATTTTATTAGGCGCTATTTGGGGCTGGCTGCCCTGTGGTTTGGTTTATTCAACCTTAACCTGGGCATTAGCTAGCAATAGTGCTTTTTCGGGCGCATTTATCATGTTCTGCTTCGGATTAGGCACATTACCAGCGCTTTTAACGGTTTCATTTGGTTTTTTTAATATAAAAAACATCTTGAAAAATACATATTTTAGAAAAGCATTAGCATTAGTTACAATATTGTATGGAATTTTCACTATATCGTTTGCATATAGGCAATTGTTTTAATATGATCTTAGTCAATAAGTTTGATGCTAAGTTATTTAGGTAGTTATGCAAAATCGTCACTGTTCAGGTCAACAACACATTCATTGTCAAAACTGTAGTATCAGTGAGCTATGTCTACCTTTCTCCCTTAATGACAAAGAGTTGGACGTTTTAGATAAAATTATCGACCGTAAACGTCCTATCCATAAAGGTGAGCAAATTTTCCAAGATGGCGAAAAGATGCAAGCATTGTATGCTATTCGTTCAGGCACATTTAAAACTTTTACGGTAAATGAACAAGGTGAAGAGCAAATTACGGGCTTTCATTTAGCTGGTGATTTATTGGGGTTTGACGCGATTGCCGAATCAGAGCATCCTAGTTTTGCAAAAGCACTCGAAACATCAATGGTTTGTGAAATCCCCTACAACACGTTAGATACGTTATCTAACAGTATGCCGAAACTTAAAAAGCAAATTCTTCGTTTAATGAGTAATGAAATTCGCGAAGATCAAGAAATGCTTACACTGCTTAATCGTAAAAATGCTGAACAACGTTTAGCAACCTTTATTAGTGCATTAAGTGCGAGATACCACGATAGAGGCTTGTCGTCAGTTGAATTTCGTTTATCAATGACTAGAAGTGACATTGGTAACTATATTGGTTTAACCGTTGAAACAATTAGCCGTTTATTCAACCGTTTTCACAAAAGCGGTTTAATTAAAATCGACGGTAAACTTATTACCATTTTAGATATTACCAAACTCAATGAAGTTGCTGGCCTATAGGCTAGCAACCCACTGATTCCCCTTCCTAATTAAAATTTAAACACTTGTTTAATTATTTTCTAACTATCACTATAAACTTGATATAAAACAAAATACTATCATTTCTGGTAAGGCACTATTAAACTGTAATTAAGCGTTAATTTTTGCCAAGGTGAAATGATGGAAAAATATCAAAAAATTCTTGTAGTTATCGACCCAACCACAGATGAACAAAAAGCGCTAAAACGCGCGATAGAGCTTGCGAAAAAAACAGGCGCTAGCATTACTGCATTTTTATCTATCTTTGACTTTTCCTATGAAATGACCACAATGCTGTCAAAAGACGAGCGTGAAGTCATGAGACAATCTGTGATCACAGATAAACTACAATGGATTGACACTGCCATAGACGCACTAAATGACGGTAACCTCACTATTGAAAGCAAAGTGGTGTGGCACAACCGCCCTTTTGAGTCGATTATCAATGAAGTACTAGAGTATAACTTTGATATCGTTGTTAAAGGTACTCATCAACACGATAAACTCAAATCAGTAATATTTACACCAACAGATTGGCATTTATTACGTAAATGCCCTTGTCCGGTATTATTAGTTAAAGATCATTTATGGCCAGAAAATGGTAAAATTCTTGCAGCTATCAACGTAGGAAGTGATGAAGAAGAGCATCAGTTACTTAACGATAAAATCACTGAAGAATCCCTTAATTTATCTAAAATTATCAAAGCGCAAGTTCATCTAATTAACTCATTTCCGGGTACTCCGGTTAATATTGCCATTGAAATTCCTGAGTTTAACTCTTCTGAATACAATGATGCCATGCTCAAGCACCATCAAGAAGCGATGACAGAGCACGCTCAGCGCTTTAATATTGCTCCTGAGCGTGTATCCGTTGAAGAAGGCTTACCTGAAGACGTAATAGAAAATGCTGCCAACAAACTAGATGCAGAGCTCGTCGTACTTGGAACTGTAGGTAGAACAGGAATATCGGCGGCCTTTATTGGTAATACTGCAGAGCATGTTATTGATAGGTTAAATTGTGATGTATTAGCACTTAAACCAGAAGGTTACATTTCCCCGTTAGATTACGATTAAAAAATTAATATCGGATATTGGAAATCACATAAATAAAAAGCCTAACTACCGTAAGTAGTTAGGCTTTATATTTCTTATACGTTAATTTATTTAGTTATTTAGTTAGCGATTGATTAATCTGTTGTAAGACCGCATGTGGGTCATCAGCTTTGGTTATCGGACGGCCAATCACTAAATAGTCTACGCCAATATTTACTGCCTGCTCTGGAGTCATAATACGCTTTTGGTCGTCTACGTTACTACCTGCTGGGCGAATACCAGGAGTCACTAATTTAAAATCTTGTCCTAGGTCTGCTTTTAGCATTTCAGCCTCTTGAGCCGAACAAACAACACCATCTAAGCCCGCTTGCTTAGTGAGCGCCGCTAAATGTTTAACCTGCTCAGCAGGTGATTTAGTAATACCTAAACCTATCAAGTCACTTTCTTCCATACTGGTAAGTACTGTTACCGCAATAAGCAATGGCGCTTTCTCACCATAAGGCACAAGTGCTTCTTTCGCTTTTGCCATCATTTTTAAGCCGCCAGAGGCATGCACGTTAACCATCCAAACGCCAAGCTCAGCAGCTGCAGTTACCGCTTTAGCAACCGTGTTAGGAATATCGTGAAACTTTAAGTCTAAAAACACGTCAAAACCACGTTTAACCAGCTCACGTACAAAATCAGGCCCAAAGTAAGTAAACATTTCTTTGCCGACTTTTAAGCGACAATCACTTGGCTGAATTTTATCAACAAAAGCTAACGCATCTGCTTGTTTATCAAAATCTAAAGCTACAACAACTTTTGGATCATTCACTTTCATATTCCTCTAATTCTTTAATTCTTTAATTCTTTAATTCTTTAATTCTTTAATTCTTTATAACTGTAGTGAGTTTTTACTAAGCGTCTATGGTTCTAATTTCAAGGAAAAAGCACGGAGTTGGTGAATACCAATGAGTACTTTTGACGCTGAAATTGGAGCATAGCGCAAAGTAAAAAGCACTACTCTCCTTCGAGGCCACGCACAGGTTTCAACTGTTCCCAGTCGTGACAAGATGGACACGACCAATAATGCGTACTGCTATTAAAGCCACATGTACGGCAGCTATAACGATGCTTAACATTGATATACGCTGATATCAGCTCTTTAATCACGTCGAGTTGCTCATTGCCTTCGTGCTTTTCCGATTCGGTCATTTGCATTTGAATAAAATGCTTAAAGCCGCGAATAGTTGGTCGACGCTTTAACGCAGGTAACATAAAATCTTTCGCTTTTTTGGTACCGTGTTTTGACTCGATATGATCAACATAGCAAATTAAGGTGCTGCTGCTAGCCGTTTCTTCATACACTTTTCGAATAAATTTATAAAATTCATCTTCAGCATTTAAGTGTTGATAACACGCATGCATTTTGACAATTACGTCTGGGAAAAACTCACTATCTTGAACGTAAATATCTTGATAGCATTTACATGCTTGTTCATATTGCTCGTGCTTTTCGTATATCTTTGCCATTAACCAATTAGCGCGACACGAATTTTGATCAAGCTGCAAGGCACTTTCTAGCAGTTCTAATACTTCAATGTACTTTTCATCATCAAAAGCTGTAGTAGCTAACTCACAGTAAAAATTTGCCAAAGTGTGCATCAGCTTTTTATCTTTGGTATTTACAATCGCTTTTTTTAACGCAACACCTTGATGCCAATCTTTGGTAGATTGGTAGATTTGCATTAAATAGGTAATGGATTTCATCCCGAATTGTTTAGATTTAAGCAGTTTTAAAAACATAGATTCAGCGCGGTCAAAAAGACCTGCACTTAAAAAGTCTTTACCTAATTCAAACAAGGCTTGTTGTTTTTCTTTATTCTGTAAGTGCTTCTGACGTACTAAGTGTTCGTGAACTTTTAAAGCGCGATCTAATTCGCCTCTTTTACGAAAAAGATTCGCTAAAGCAAAATGTGCTTCAACAGTATCGTCTTCGACTTTTAGCGCTTCTATAAGGTAATCAATGGCTTTATCTTGCTGATTAGAAAGTAAATAGTTTAAGCCTGTTGAGTATTTAATTGATAAATCTTGCTTAACTGAGTGCGTATTTTGCTTAATACTATTGCGGCCCATAAACCAACCGTAACCCATGGCGATTGGTAATAATAAAAACAGAAGTTCTAACATAGGGTATTTGAAGCCTTATAAGTATTCATAATTAAGATTTTGTTTTTTTTGTGCGCACAGCACGAACCATTTTCCACAGAAGAGCGGTCAACAATCCGAGAATAAAACCAATAAAGGTAAATAAACTTACCGCAGCAGCGACAGGCATTTCAACGCGGGCAATAAGGTAATTAAGCGATAATAATTGATCATTTTGACTGCCGAAAATAAAGGCAATAGCAAATAAGATAATCAGAAAAAATAAGGTGATATAAACTCGCACTACTCACTCCATCTTAATATTCATATGGCTGACTTATTATAGTAAAACCACATGATTTTACATATAAAAAAGGCATGCTAACGCATGCCGTTTATTCTGAATAATTATACCATTAGGGATAATTATAGCTACGCTGATTGATTAACTCGCTCGCGAAGCTCTTTACCAGGTTTAAAGTGAGGGACATACTTTCCAGCAAGCTCGACAGAGTCACCAGTTTTTGGGTTCCGCCCAACTCGTGGAGCACGATAATGTAATGAAAAACTACCGAATCCTCTAATTTCTATGCGGTCACCTTTTGACAAGGTTTGCGCCATCATTTCAAGAATTTCTTTAATCGCTAGTTCTACATCTTTTGCAGATAAATGACTTAATTTGTCTGCTAGTCTTTCAATGAGTTCTGACTTGGTCATTAGACCTCCCAGTTTTCATTTAGCTTCGCGCCAATGGAGTTTTAAACAGAGGGGAACCTTAGGTCTCCCCTCACCTTTGTGTCCTACTAAAATTAGCTTTTAGCGTTTTTGAATGCTTCAGCCATTGCGCTTAAACCAGACTCTTCAGCTTGATTTAAGTTATCCATAGCTTCACGTTCGTCAGCTTGGTCTTTCGCTTTGATTGATAAGCTGATAGTGCGGTTCTTACGATCAACACCAACAAACTTAGTTTCAACGCTGTCACCAACTGATAATTCAGTTGTTGCATCTTCAACGCGTTCGCGTGAAATGTCAGCTACACGTAGGTAACCTTCAACGCCTTCTGCTAATTCAACTTTAGCACCTTTAGCATCTACTTCAACAACCTTACCAGTAACAATAGCACCTTTTTTGTTATCTGTCAGATACTGATTGAACGGGTCATCTTCAGCTTGTTTAACACCAAGAGAGATACGCTCACGCTCAGGGTCAACTTGTAATACAACAGCTGAGATTTCATCACCTTTCTTGTATTCACGAACAGCTTCTTCACCGCCAGCCCATGAAATGTCAGATAAGTGAACAAGACCGTCAATACCACCGTCAAGACCAATGAAGATACCGAAGTCAGTGATTGACTTGATCTTACCTGATACTTTGTCGCCTTTGTTGAAGTTCTTAGCAAACTCTTCCCAAGGGTTCGGGATACATTGCTTAAGGCCAAGAGAAATACGACGACGTTCTTCGTCAATTTCAAGAACCATAACTTCAACTGTGTCGCCTAAGTTAACAACTTTAGATGGGTGGATGTTTTTGTTAGTCCAATCCATTTCAGAAACGTGAACTAAACCTTCAACGCCTTCTTGGATTTCAACGAAACAACCGTAGTCAGTTAAGTTAGTTACGCGACCAGAAAGTTTAGCACCTTCAGGGTAACGCTTAGCGATAGCTACCCATGGATCTTCGCCTAACTGCTTCATACCTAGAGATACACGAGTACGCTCACGGTCGAATTTCAATACTTTAACTTGGATTTCATCACCAACATTTACGATTTCACTTGGGTGCTTAACACGCTTCCAAGCCATATCTGTAATGTGAAGTAGGCCGTCAATGCCGCCTAAATCAACGAACGCACCGTAGTCAGTTAAGTTCTTAACGATACCCTTAACTTCAATGCCTTCAGCTAGTGATTCTAATAGTGCATCACGTTCTACGCTGCTTTCTGATTCGATAACAGCACGACGAGAAACAACAACGTTATTACGCTTTTGATCAAGCTTAATAACTTTGAATTCTAGGTCTTTGCCTTCAAGGTGAGCAGTGTCACGTACTGGACGTACATCTACTAATGAACCTGGTAAGAAAGCACGGATATTGCTAACTTCAACAGTGAAACCACCTTTAACTTTACCGTTGATAACACCGATAACAGTTTCTTTTTCTTCGTATGCTTTTTCAAGCACTTGCCATGCTTCGTGGCGTTTTGCTTTTTCACGAGAAAGAATTGTTTCACCGAAACCATCATCAGTAGCATCTAATGCAACGTCGATTTCATCACCAACACTAATTTCAACTTCACCAGCGGTGTTTTTGAATTGGTCGATAGAGATTACAGATTCAGATTTTAAGCCGGCGTCAACTAAAACGTTGTCTTTGTTGATGGCTACCACGGTTCCTTTGATAATTGAACCAGGACGTGTTTCGATTTCTTTTAAACTTTCTTCAAAAAGTTGTGCAAAATTTTCAGTCATAACTTGTTTATAAACTCAGTTATTAATCCAATCAACTTACATGTTTCATGGGGTTGTTAATAAGGCCCGGTGCATCCTTACAGCAGGCTTGATTGATGAGCAGTATGCTCGATTATTTTCTAGCTAAGTTAACTTACCATTCGCAAATGACAAGATTTTATTAACCACTTCTTGTATAGAAAGGTCAGTAGAATCAACAGTTAACGCACCCTCTGCAGGTACAAGCGGAGCCACCTTTCGGTTTTGATCGCGCTCATCTCTTTGACGTATGTCATCCAAAAGGCGCCCGATTTTAACATCAAAGCCTTTTTCTTTCAACTGATTAAACCGTCTTTGTGCTCTTTCTTCAGCGCTAGCGGTGAGGAATACTTTAACGGGCGCATCGATAAATACGACAGTTCCCATATCACGACCGTCAGCAACTAAACCTGGTGCTAGCTTAAAAGCGCGTTGACGACGCAACAAAGCTTCACGCACACGCGGAAACGCTGCAACTTTTGAAGCGATTGCGCCAACTTCTTCTGTACGAATGCTTGTTGTAACATCTTCCCCTTCAAGGATGACTTTACTTTCGCCGTCAGAAGTTATTTCAAACTGTACGTCAAGATGAGCGGCAATGGGAATAAGCGGCTCTTCTTCTTCGATTGCAATATTATGATGTTGAGTGGCAACAGCGAGAACACGATAAATTGCGCCGCTGTCTAATAAATGCCAGCCTAATTGCTCTGCAACTAAGCGCGCAGCTGTTCCTTTACCGGCACCACTTGGCCCATCAATAGTAATTACTGGAATGCTTTCCTGCATACATCTTTCTCCCAAAGTCGAAAATCGGCGGCATTATACGAGATTTATATTGCAAAATCGCGTAAAAATTTAACCTTTAACGTAATTAACAAGAAACTTGTGCTAACTTGTCAAAATAATCAGGGAATGTTTTCGCTGTACATTTAGGATCGTTAATCGTTACTGGTGTATCACTTAGCGCCACTAGTGAGAAACACATGGCAACACGGTGATCATCATAAGTATCAATCGCTGCATGCGTTAATGTTTTAGGTGGTGTTATAGTAATAAAGTCCTCACCTTCAACCACTTCAGCACCTACTTTTCTAAGCTCGGTTGCCATTGCAAATAATCGGTCGGTTTCTTTAACGCGCCAGTTGTAGATATTACGAATAGCGGTTGTACCTGTGGCAAAAAGTGCGGTTGTCGCTATCGTCATTGCGGCATCTGGAATGTGATTCATGTCCATATCGACTGCAGTTAATGGTTTGCCAATAACAGTAATTGATTCGTCATGCCAATGAACTTCAGCGCCCATTTTTTCTAAAACATCAGCGAAGTGTTTATCGCCTTGTACGCTCAATTTTCCTACCCCATGTACAGTGATTTGTCCACCTTTGATAGCACCTGCGGCTAAAAAGTAAGAAGCAGATGACGCATCACCTTCAACCATGTATCGTTCGACTGCTTGATAGCTTTGGTTACCCGTGACAGTAAACGACTTATAATCATTGTTCTTCACGTTAATGCCAAAACGACTCATAATATTCAGTGTAATATCAATATAAGGTTTTGAAACTAATTCGCCTTCGATTTCAATTTGAGTATTGGTTTTTAGCAATGGTGCGATCATTAAAATAGCAGTTAAAAACTGGCTTGATATTGAACCATCAATGGTAACTGTTTTACCAGAAAGCGCTTTACCATTAATTTTTACCGGTGGGTAATCTTTGTTTTCAAGGTATTCGATATCGGAATCAAGCTGCGCTAACGCGTCAACTAAATGACCAATTGGGCGCTCTTTCATTCTTGGTTCACCGGTTAACACGAATTCCCCTTCACTTGCGGCAAGGGCTGCGCAAAGAGGACGCATAGCAGTGCCAGCATTACCGAGGTATAACTCAAGCGGCTTGTCGGTCTTAAAAAAGCCATTGTTACCAACAACAGTACATTCAGTGCCACAGTCGCTTAAAGTGTATTTAATGCCAAGACTCGTTAATGCGTTAAGCATGTGCTTAATGTCATCACTGACTAATAAGTTAGTAATTTTAGTTGTTCCATTGGCTAATGCAGCAATGAGCAATGCACGATTAGATAAACTTTTAGAGCCTGGTAAAAATACTTCACCATTAATTTTATCTATCGGCTGTAATGTTAACTGTTCCACTTATCTAACCCTCTCTTCAAACTTTTTCATAAAATCTACGAGCTTTTGCACGCCTTCAATTGGCATAGCATTGTATATGCTAGCACGCATACCGCCCACTATTCTGTGCCCTTTTAAGGCCTTTAATCCAGCTTGGTCTGCTTCTGCAAGAAAATCTGCATTTAAGGCATCATCTGCTAACCAAAAAGGTACATTCATTGCACTTCGGTTTGCGCTTACCACTGGATTATTATAAAGCGCGCTTTGATCAATATAGTTATATAACAAAGCCGCTTTTTCTTTATTTACTTGACTAATGGCTTCAACGCCACCTAAATCTTTAAGCCATTGAAACACAAGGCCTGCTAAATACCACGCATAGGTTGGCGGGGTATTATGCATTGAGTCGTTATCCGCCATTAATTGATAATTCATAATTGATGGTGTTTCAAGTCGCGCGTTGCCCAATAAATCTTCACGAACGATGACAATGGCTAAACCAGAAGGACCAATATTTTTTTGTGCACCAGCATAAATTAACCCAAATTGGCTAACATCAATTTCACGCGATAAAATCATTGATGACATATCAGCAACAATCGGCACGCCATTGGTTTGTGGTATCTCATGTATTTCAATGCCATCTACCGTTTCATTGGGACAGTAGTGCACATACGCTGCATCTGGCGTTAACGGCCAATCTTTAGAGTCGGTAACAAAAGTGCCCTGCTCATTGCTTTCAACCACGTTAATGGTATTAATGTTGCCAAAGTTTTTTGCTTCAGCTGCCGCACCTTTTGACCAAGACCCGGTGATAATATAATCAGCGCTTTTACCTTGCGGTAATAAATTTAATGGTACTGCAGAGAATTGGCCACGACCACCGCCATGACAAAACAGTACTTTATAGTTTTCAGGAATATGCATTAAATCACGCAAATCGGCTTCGGCTTGTTTGGCCACAGCCATGTAATCAGCACTACGGTGACTTAATTCCATGACTGAGCTGCCAATGCCCTGCCAATTGATAAACTCTTGCTGTGCTTTTTCCATTACCGGCTTAGGTAACATTGCAGGACCAGCACAAAAATTAAAGATACCTGACATCTGTTCTACAACCTTTCTATTTAACTAATTTTGTTAATGATTAAACATAAAAAAGGGCGGTTAAAACCGCCCTTTCATTAAACTTAACTACAGACTACTCTTGTGTTTCGTCTTCTGCAGTTGAATCAACTTCAGGGTTAGCTGGTGTTTCAGCACTAGCTTCTACATTTTCAACGGCGCCAGTTGCTTGTTCACCTTCTTCGCCATTATCTACTTCAGATTCCTGAATTTCGTCAATGCGTTGAAGCGCAACTACATGCTCGTCGTCAGCTGTGCGAATTAAGCGTACACCTTGAGTATTACGACCAATAACGCTCACTTCATTAACACGAGTACGTACTAATGTGCCGTTGTCGGTAATTGCCATAATTTCATCAAGCTCTTCCACTTGAACCGCGCCAACAACTGGACCATTACGTTCACTGACTTTAATCGACACTACGCCTTTGGTTGCACGTGATTTAGCTGGATATTCCGCTAAGTCAGTACGTTTACCAAAGCCATTTTCCGTAATAGTTAAAATTGGACCGTCATTTTTAGGCACAATCAGTGATACCACTTTTTGTTCACCTTCAAGCTTCATACCACGCACACCCGTACCAGTACGGCCAATAGGTTTCAATGCCCATTGTTGCTCACCCGTTTCAGGGTCAATTTTAATTTCACCTGTTTCACTGTCGCGTTTTTTCTCATTAAAACGCACGACTTTACCTGCGTCTGAGAATAACATGATGTCGTTGTCACCGTCGGTAATATCAACGCCAATCAAGGTATCATCATCACGTAAGTTAAGAGCAATAATACCGTTAGCACGTTGATTAGAGTACGCGTTTAACGCGGTTTTCTTCACCGTACCTGACGCCGTCGCCATAACAATGTATTTATCGTCGGCATATTCACGTACTGGTAAAATAGCGGTAATACGTTCGTCAGCTTCTAATGGTAATAAGTTGACAATTGGGCGACCACGCGCAGTACGACTTGCTAATGGTAACTGGTATACTTTTAACCAATAAAGTTTGCCACGGTTTGAGAAACATAAAATGGTGTCGTGGGTATTGGCAACCAATAAACGTTCGATGAAATCTTCTTCTTTCATCTTCGTTGCCGCTTTACCTTTACCGCCACGACGCTGAGCTTCATAATCACTCAGTACTTGATATTTCACGTAACCTTCGTGCGAAAGCGTCACAACAACGTCTTCTTCACAAATTAAATCTTCTAGCGATAAATCATGTGAGGCATTGGTGATTTCTGTACGACGTTCATCACCAAAATCTTCACGAATCACTTCTAACTCTTCACGAATAACTTCCATTAAACGCTCAGGGCTGGCAAGAATATGCATTAATTCAGCGATAAGGTCTAATAACGCTTTGTACTCACTTAGAATTTTTTCATGTTCCATGCCTGACAATTTATATAACTGCAGATCAACAATCGCTTTTGCTTGTTCTGCTGTTAGATAATATAAACCATCACGGATACCGTATTCAGGCTCTAACCACTCAGGGCGAGCAGCATCATTTCCTGCTGCGCTAAGCATTTGGGCTACATCGCCTAATTGCCAACCTTGAGAAATTAATTTTTCTTCAGACTCTTTACGGTTACTTGATGCTTTGATCAGCTCAATAATCGGGTCAATATTAGCAAGGGCGATTGATAAGCCTTCTAATATATGCGCGCGTTCTCTAGCTTTACGTAATTCAAATATCGTACGGCGAGTCACCACTTCACGGCGATGCAGTACAAACGCTTCAAGCATTTCTTTTAAGTTAAATAATTTAGGCTGGCCATTAGCCAACGCCACCATATTTAAACCAAAAGACACTTGCATTTGAGTTAGTTTGTAAAGGTTATTTAGAACAACCTCACCTACTTCACCACGTTTCACTTCAATGACCATACGCATACCGTCTTTATCAGACTCATCACGTAAGGCAGAAATACCTTCTAAGCGCTTTTCTTTAACTAGCTCTGCCATTTTTTCAATTAGGCGAGCTTTGTTTACCTGGTATGGTAGCTCATGAACAACAATGGTTTCTTTGCCCGTTGTTTCATTCACTTCAATTTCAGCACGAGCACGAATTTTTATTTTACCGCGACCGGTTTTGTAGGCGTCTTGAATTCCTGCACGACCACTGATAATACCGGCAGTTGGAAAATCAGGACCTGGTATATACTCAATTAACTCTTCAATGCTGATATCTTCATTTTCAATCAGCGCTAAAGCACCATTGATTACTTCAGTTAAATTATGTGGCGGAATATTGGTCGCCATACCAACAGCAATACCTGAAGAACCATTCACTAATAATGCAGGAATACGAGTTGGCATTACCGCTGGGATATGCTCAGTACCATCATAGTTAGGTACAAAATCAACCGTTTCTTTATCAAGATCTGCCAAAATTGAATGGGAAATTTTGTTCATGCGAATTTCGGTATAACGCATTGCAGCTGCGGAATCACCGTCAACTGAGCCAAAGTTACCTTGGCCGTCTACCAACATATAACGCATTGAAAAGTCTTGTGCCATACGTACGATCGTATCGTACACAGCAGTATCACCATGCGGGTGATATTTACCAATAACGTCACCAACGACACGCGCTGATTTTTTATAGGGTTTATTCCAATCATTACCTAATACATTCATTGCGAATAACACGCGACGATGCACAGGTTTTAGGCCGTCTCGTACATCTGGTAATGCACGGCCCACGATCACGCTCATGGCATAATCAAGGTATGAACTTTTCAGTTCATCTTCAATATTTACTGGAGCGATATTATTTGCCAAATCGGTCATAAATCGATGGTATCCCTAACTTAGAAAGAATTCAGAAAGTTTTCGAAATTATTATTTTAAATTAACAAGGCATACTAACACAAAATTTTGTGATGCCATACTGCTTTATTAAAGCGAATTTACAGGTAAAAATAAAGTAAAAAATCATCCGCTATTACATTATTACTACTCACATATAATCCTTTGATAAATATAGTTTAAAAAAGGATATCGAAACTAAAATAATCAACGACACTTTAGCTTTGATGACTTTTTAAACAAGCTAAAAAGAGTAAATCATAGATATTAAATTTACATCAGTAAAACATGGTGAATAAACGCGCAAAAATAACAGTTATTCTCACCTATTTATCAAAAAGAAGAATACTAGTGTGCATTTTCTAACCGCTTAACCAAAATTATTTGAGCAAGCTCCCTTTTATATCAAAATTGCGACAACATCTGCTAGGTTTGATAATCGCTTTGGTTTAGAATCAAAATACTTGTTTGTTAAATCAATAGTTCAATCTTATGTCATACGATCAAAACAATGCCTTAAATGTAAACCCAGAAGAAATCGCAAAATTTGAAAAAGTTGCTAGTCAATGGTGGGACTTAACCGGTGACTTTAAACCACTGCATCAAATTAACCCACTACGTCGCCAATTTATCGTGCAACATATAGGTAATGTTTTTGATAAAACGATAATTGATGTTGGTTGTGGCGGCGGTATATTAGCGGAGAGTTTAGCTAAATTGGGCGCCAACGTTACTGGTATTGATATGGGTGAAGAACCGCTTAATGTGGCAAAACTTCACGCTTTAGAGTCGCAAGTCACTGTTGAATATAAAAAAATAACCGCCGAAGAACAAGCAGCTACTTATAGCGAGCATTATGATGCAGTAACCTGCATGGAAATGCTTGAACATGTACCAGATCCGGCTTCTATTATTCAAGCGTGCGCAAAAATGGTTAAGCCTGGTGGATTTGTATTTTTTTCAACACTTAATAAAACCATGAAGTCTTATTTATTGGCAATATTAGCCGCTGAAAAAATATTTAAATTAGTGCCAGACGGCACTCATGATCATGACAAATTTATTCGCCCTTCTACGTTAATCGATTGGGCTGAAAGCTTCGATTTAAAATGTATAGACGCAGCTGGCATTCATTATAACCCGTTAAATGAAAATCATAAGCTAACTACAGAGCTAGATGTTAACTATATTCTTTGCTGCCAAAAATTGTAAATTATGACTAAAAATTCAAAGCTAAATAAACCGCAAGGTATTCTATTTGATCTTGACGGTACCTTATTAGATACCGCCAATGATCTTGGCGAAACCTTAAATTATATTTTACGAAAACATCAGTTTCCTGAAATAGCACGTGAACGCTATCGACCGGTTGCCTCAGACGGTGCTTTAGGTTTATTAAAGCTTGGTTTTGGCGATGCACTCGAACAATTCGATTATGAATCACTACGTGCTGAATTTTTAGCGCACTATCAAGAAAATATCGCCGTACATACTTGCTTATATGATGGAGTCGAGGAACTATTATCGACTTTAGATAATGCCAATATTCCTTGGGGAATAGTGACTAATAAACCGCAAGGGTTAACCGAGTTATTACTGCCAAATTTTGAAGCGTTAGATACATCAAAAGTGATGGTAGGCGGAGACACCTTAGCGCAACGAAAGCCTCACCCTGCGCCTATTCTACATGCGTGTAAAGCGCTAAATATAGCAGAAAATCAATGTATTTATGTTGGTGATGCGCCAAGAGACATTGAAGCAGGCAATGCCGCTAACATGTTTACCATTGCGGCTAAATGGGGTTATATCGACGATACTGAGCAATGTAAAACTTGGCAAGCTGACTACTTAGCTGATTCGCCAACAGATATATTGCCGTATATTGTTTAACCAGATTGTTTTAATTTCAACCACCTCGAGTAACTTTATGATTTAAATATACTTATCTGTTTATATAGCAGATAGGTATATAAAGGTAATTTATAAACTAACATTTATTATATACCTAAAAAAATTACAAAAATAAACGTTGCCTTTCGTAAAAATCAAAATTGAAAAGCGCTTCTACGTTAGTCATCACTAACCACGAAAAGATACGCTAAAAAAGAGCAAATACTCTGTAATATTAATACTTGCAAAACAGCGTAAAGCTCATTATCTTGTGATGAGTTTTTAAAACACCCCCTAGATATAGTGTATCTATTAAACAATCTGCAGTTTAAATACACTATTGGTTGTTTTAGAAGCACATAAAATAAAAAGCCATTAATCAGGAAAAATGGCGACAAAATGCAACTACAATCCAGCACAGGTCTTTCATGAATAGTAACCTCTTTGTAACTAAGCGTAATGGCGAGAAAGAAGCCATCGATTTAGAAAAAATCCATCGTGTAATCGCATGGGCAGCCGCCGGCTTAGACGATGTTTCAGTATCTCAAGTTGAATTAAAATCACATATTCAATTTTATGACGGCATAAAAACTGAAGATATTCATGAAACCATCATCAAAGCTGCCGCAGATTTAATTTCAGAAGAAACACCTGATTATCAATATTTATCCGCAAGGCTTGCGATATTCCATTTACGCAAAAAAGCCTACGGTAAATTTGAACCACCTAAGTTATACGAACATGTGGTTAAATTGGTCGAAGCAGGTAAATACGACCAGCATTTATTAGCCGATTATAGCCAAGCGGAATTTGAGCAAATGGAAGCGCTTATTGATCACAGTCGTGATTTAACATTCAGCTACGCAGCTGTTAAGCAGCTTGAAGGCAAATACCTAGTTCAAAACCGTGTTACCGGTGAAATATATGAAAGTGCACAATTTTTATATATGTTAGTTGCGGCTTGTTTATTTGCAAAATATCCAAACGAGACACGACTGTCTTATGTTGAAGGCTTTTATAACGCTATTTCAACCTTTAAAATATCGTTACCTACGCCAATTATGGCAGGTGTTCGTACCCCTACCCGTCAATTTTCGTCTTGTGTTCTTATTGAATGTGGAGACAGTTTAGATTCAATTAATGCAACCTCTAGTGCCATTGTGAAATACGTTTCGCAACGTGCCGGAATTGGTGTTAATGCAGGTAGAATTCGTGCCTTAGGTAGCAGTATTCGCAATGGTGAAGCATTCCATACTGGCTGTATTCCTTTTTATAAACATTTCCAAACAGCGGTAAAAAGCTGCTCGCAAGGGGGTGTTCGTGGTGGCGCAGCCACTCTATTCTACCCATTGTGGCATTTAGAAGTAGAGAGCTTATTAGTATTAAAAAATAACCGAGGCGTTGAAGAAAACCGTGTTCGCCACCTTGATTATGGGGTGCAATTTAACAAGGTTATGTATCAACGTCTTATTAAAGGCGAGTCAATCACATTATTCAGCCCAAGTGATGTGCCTGGCCTTTACGATGCATTTTTCGAAGATCAAGAAAAGTTCGAACAGCTTTACCTACAATACGAAGCTGATGACAGTATTCGTAAAAAACGCATTAAAGCGATTGAATTATTTACACTGTTTGCTCAAGAACGCGCAAGCACTGGCCGCATCTACTTACAAAATGTCGATCACTGTAATACTCATAGTCCGTTTGACCCATTAAAAGCCCCTATTCGTCAAAGTAATTTATGTTTAGAAATTGCACTACCAACTAAACCAATGGAAGACGTTAACGATGCTAACGGCGAAATAGCGCTATGTACGCTGTCAGCCTTTAACCTTGGTGCGATTGAGAGTTTAGATGAATTAGATGGATTAGCAGATCTTGCAGTTCGAGCGCTTGACAGTTTATTAGATTACCAAGACTACCCAGTGCCCGCAGCATATAGCGCAACAATGGGACGCAGAACCTTAGGTATAGGCGTTATTAACTACGCTTATTACTTAGCGAAAAATGAAGTATTTTATTCAAATGGCAGTGCTAATAACTTAACACACCGCACCTTTGAAGCAATCCAATATTATTTATTAAAAGCGTCAAATCAATTAGCGAAAGAGCAAGGTGCTTGCCCTAAATTTGACGAAACTCGTTTGTCGCAAGGCATTTTACCTATCGATACTTACAAAAAAGAAATCGATAATATTACAGGCGAAAAACTTCACTTAGATTGGGAAGGATTGCGAGCGAGCATTAAAGAGTACGGCGTTCGAAACTCAACGGTTTCTGCACTTATGCCATCAGAAACGTCTTCTCAAATTTCTAACGCAACCAATGGTATTGAGCCACCACGTGGTTTAATTAGCGTAAAAGCCAGTAAAGATGGTGTGTTAAAACAAGTGGTACCAGAATACCAACGTTTGAAACATAACTACGAACTACTGTGGAACATTCCAAGTAACGAAGGTTACCTGCAACTTGTTGGTATTATGCAAAAGTTTGTCGACCAAACCATTTCAGCAAATACCAACTATGACCCTTCTCGCTTTGAAGGTGGCAAAGTACCAGTAAAACAAATACTTAAAGATTTATTAACAGCATACAAGTTAGGTGTAAAAACCATGTATTACCACAATACTCGTGATGGTGCTGATGATAGTCAAATTGAAGTAGAAGATGACAGCTGTGCCGGCGGCGCATGTAAAATCTAGTTTTACGTATCCACAAAGAAAAAAGCAATTAGTTAAAATAATGTCGCGCCTGACTGTGCGCGACTACTTAGGAATTTAAAATGACGTACACTACGTTTAATCAAACCCCAAACGATGCCCTAAAAGAGCCAATGTTTTTTGGCCAAAGTGTTAATGTAAGCCGATATGATCAACAAAAATTTGTAAACTTTGAGCGTTTAATTGAAAAGCAATTAAGTTTTTTCTGGCGTCCAGAAGAAGTTGATGTATCAAAAGATAGAGCAGATTGGCAGAGTTTGACCCCGTCAGAGCGTCATATTTTCATTTCAAATCTAAAATACCAAACCTTACTTGACTCAATGGCAGCACGTTCAGTTAATGCGGTATTACTACCTCTTGTGTCATTGCCTGAAATCGAAACTTGGGTTGAAACGTGGGCATTTAGTGAAACCATTCACTCTCGTTCATACACGCATATTTTACGTAATTTATTCACCGAACCTGGTGAAGTTTTTGACGATATAGTGGTAAATCCTGCAATTTTAAATCGCGCAAGCAGCATCGCAAAATACTTTGATGAAGTGATCATTTTAACCCAATTAATACAGTCACAGGGTGAAGGTACATATGAAGTAGATGGCGAGCAAATTGAAGTTACTCAACGTAAACTGAAAGAAAAGCTTTACCTTGCGGTATGCTCAGTAAACGCATTAGAAGCCATTCGTTTTTACGTAAGTTTTGCCTGTTCATTTGCTTTTGCAGAGCGTGAGTTACTTGAAGGTAATGCTAAAATCATTAAGCTAATTGCTCGTGATGAAGCCTTGCATTTAACCGGCACCCAAACAATTTTGAACCTTTGGGCAAATGGCCAAGACGACCCAGAAATGGAAGAAATTTCACGTGAGCTTAAAGAGCAAGGCCGCCAAGTATTTTTAGACGTTGTAGACCAAGAAAAAGAATGGGCTGACTACTTATTCAAAGACGGTTCTATGATTGGTTTAAATGCCGAAATTTTAAAGCAATACATTGAATACATCAGTAATCAGCGTATGTCAGCTATTGGCCTAGAGTCACCGTTTAGCATAAAAACTAATCCACTACCTTGGATTAATTCTTATCTTTCAAGTGATAATGTTCAAGTAGCGCCACAAGAAACTGAAATTTCAAGTTATTTAGTGGGTCAAGTTGATTCATCAGTGTCTAGTGATGACTTTGACGACTTCGACTTATAATCAACATTAGTATGACTAGAACGCATTAGTATGAGGTTATTCAGGTTACTTATTTTATGAATGCTGCTAATGCGTCTCAAAACACCGAAAAAAAAGACGATAAAAATCTAAAAAACATACATATAGTGCAAGTAGATGGGCAAAAAATTTCTTTTTTACCTAATCATAATACGTTGCTTGAATGTATTGAATCTGCAAATATTGAAGTGCATTACCATTGTCGAGATGGCTATTGTGGTGCTTGTCGAATTAGACTCGATGACGGACAAATACATTACCCAAATGGCGAGCCTTTAGCCTATGTTGGCGAAAATGAAATTTTACCTTGCTGTTGTGTACCAAATTCCAATGTTACATTGAGCATAGACTAACAATAAATTGCGCCCTTTAAACACCTTATCGGTTGTTCTCTATTCCTTTCATAATCTTATCCAATTCTGTGCGTACAGGCTCAAATAACGGAGGATACTGTGCTAAATCCCCTCGGTTTACCGCTTCATCTAATGATTTGGCAAGTTCAAATAATTGCATAGCCCCAACAGAGCATGCTACACCTTTTAGCGTATGCACAAGATGTTTAATGCTGTCGTGGTCATTTGAATCGATCGCTTGAGAAATTTTTGCGCTGTCTTGACTATGATCATCATAAAACATTTCTAAAATTTGTTTGAATAATTCGTTGTCACCTAATACATTGGCAACCCCAACTTCATGGTCAATGCCCGGATAGCCACTTTCGTCTTGAGCAGTGTCTATCTCATTTGAAATTAGAGAACCATCCATTACATCACCTATTTGATTACCTACTTCATTGCCTACTTCATTGCCTACATTAGATAACACGACTTGGTTTCGACCATTCGATTTTGCTTGGTAAAGAGCTAAATCCGCATCCTTTAAAATATCACTTAGCTCTAACTCTTGGTTCTGTGCTAACGTCAATCCAATACTAACAGTTACGTTAATCTGTTCATTACCAATATCTACCAGTTTATTCTCGATACTTAAACGCAATCGTTCACACGCATTATGTGCATCAGACAAATCTACATTAGGCATGCAAACTGCAAATTCTTCACCCCCAATACGCCCAACAATATCGTAAGCACGGAAACAACTGCCAAGAACTTGTGAAAATTCGATCAGGACTTTATCCCCGGCTTCATGTCCATAGACATCGTTGACTTTTTTAAAAAAATCGATATCGAACATGGCTAACGCTAGACTTTGCTGGTTGCGCTCACATTGGCTTATTGCTTTTGAAGCAAGATCTTCAAAACTGCCTCGATTATTAATGCCGGTAAGGAAATCTGTATTTGCAAGACGCTCGAGTTCAATTGTTTTTTCTAGCAAGCGTAATGATGTTCTCATACGAGCAAGTAAGACTTTAGCAATATAAGGTTTAGTTACATAATCGTCTGCGCCCAGCTCCAACGCAGCAACAATCTCATCTTCGTCATTAGAGGCCGATAACATGATCACCGGGATTTTTTGTCCACTTGCGGTTGATTTTATTTTCTCAAGCGTTGCTAAACCAGAAAGGCCAGGCATATACATATCAAGTAGTATTAAATCTATATCTTGCTCTTTAATAATATTTAGCGCAGCTTCCCCGCTCATTGCCGTTACCACTTGGTAACCTTCATCAGCTAAATCAAACTCTAATAGCATTAGTGTATCTTTGGCATCATCAACAGCTAAAATTTTATACATAGACTTCTCTTGAAAAAGCAGTTCAATTATTTATATAGTGAACGAATTATCTCCCTTTTAGCAAGGGATTTATATGAATAAGCATCAAATAATCAATAGATTAGCTTATTTATTCCATATTATTAATTAAAGTGTAGTGGTTATTTTAATGCTCACAAGAAATTAATGTCATTTAATGATTAAACTTTAAAAATTCGGCGAGTTCTTTTGCATTAAATGGCTTTCTAAGTACTGGATACTCCCACGTACTGTCTTCTTGCGAAATATAACCACTCATCGAATAAATCTGGATCTGACGGTGTTTTGCTTTCACAATGTCTACAGCTTCTTGGCCTGTTAAATCAGGCATTATCATGTCAGTTATAAAGACATCAAAATCAATATCTTCTTTTAATGTACTTAGCAAAGATGCTTTGCTGTCGACATGTACACACCTTGCCCCTTCACTTTCTAAATACATAGCAACAAATTCGGCAATACTAATCTCATCATCAAGAATTAATACCCGTTTATTCACCATATTTAGTTCACTTGTTGTCTTTTTTGTTACTTGTAAATGTTCGTTAATTGGATGACAAGGAAATAACAAGGTAAAATGTGCGCCACCAAGATCACTTGTGCCCTCAACTAACACTTGCCCATTGTGTTTATACATAGTGCTATAAACATTTGCTAAACCGATACCGTTACCTTTATTCACCGATTTACTACTGTAAAAAGGGTCAAATATTTTGCTAATATTCTCTGCTTTTATCCCTATACCGCTGTCTTTAACGTGTACTTCAATATATTTATTTTGCTTAATTTTAGTCGTTATCACTATTTTGCCACTTAAGCCCGCTTCTTGTATTGCATCTTGAGCATTCAATACCAAATTCAATAAAATATTAATAAATTCAGCCTGCGGAAAAGTAATTACGCATTGTCCATAATCAAGTTCAATATCTAGTGCAATACTCGTTACTAGCACTTGCTTTAATAAATAACGATTGTCTTCAATATCTTTATTAGGATTAAAATCAACAACTTTCAAGGTAGGTTTTCGTGTAAAAGCCAATAATCTTTCGGTAACGCCTTTTCCTTTATCGATGGCATTTTTTACCCGTTCTATATAGGAAGAAATATCTTGTGAACCTTGTTTAAATTTCAGTTCAAGCATTTCAATAGAGCCTAACGCTACACCTAAGACATTATTGATATCATGTGAAACACTGCCAAAGGTATTACCCAGCAAAGCTAGGCGATTACTGATAATTTGCTGTTGTTCTTTTCTAAATTTCTCAGTGACATTTTCAACGATCCAAATGTAAATTCCCTCTTCTTTTTCAAAGGTGACTGACAAATCAAAGACACTGGTGAAATTGTCAAAACTGACATTGTTTTGCTTAATTTGACCAACTCTTTTCGCTTCACTTTTTAAGGCTAAATACTCACTTATTGAAAAATTTACATAATTAAATAGTAGAATATTTTTACCATTTTCTTGTGAAGAAATATCTTGGTAAACAATATTATCTCTATCATCTATAAAAAATATTGGCACTTTAATCGTATGGTTAACCATAGCTAAAAGCTTTAATTTTTCAAAAGCACTTTCAGTTTTAGACACGTCACGGCAAACACCAAAAAATGACGTTACATTGCCTTTGCTATCAAGCTCCACGTTAGCAATCGTTTCAACCTTTAACTTTTTACCTATAGGTTGTGTAATTTGTTTTTTACAGTAAAAACTGTGTGCATTTTGAATAGCATCGGCCATATTGGTAGCAATTTCTTCTCGGTCGTTTTCGTCATAAAAGCTCAATATCTTTTTAAATGAAAAATGAAACTTTTGCCTGTCTACACCAAAAATTCGATAAATTTCATCAGAGCAATACAGGCTATGGCGAATTACATCGTAACGCCAATGGCCAGAATGACTAACTTTTTCAGCGAGGTTGAGGTATTCATTTTGCTTATGCAGTTGTTTCAATAACGATTTTGACTCAGTAATGTTAGATACCGAGCCATACATTCGATAAGGTTTACCATCTCTGTGTTCTAAAACCTTACCCAACAAATGTACCCATAAGTGTTCATGTTGCTTTGTCGTTAATACAAAGTTGGTATCAACATTAGGGTATTCTCCCGTTAAATGCTGTTTCAGCTTAGGGATCACCAATCCTAGCTGATCATTTGAAACATGTTTTTTCCATAAATTAACGGGGGCTGTTATCGCTTTCTTTTCATAACCAAGCAAAGACATTAGCTGGGCTGAGTAATGCATTTCACCTTTACCAACAGACCACTCCCAGTAAGGTTCATTAATACACTGTAAAACGGAATGTGCGCTTTCAAGCAGGCTAACGTGATTATCGCGAGTTGATGCTTCTTCATATGGGCAAAGGCACAATAAACTATCATCACCTATCGACGAAAAATTTGCAGACAAGGTTACATGATGCTGCTGTTGAGTAATAAACCTTAATTGAATGCTTTCCTTATTGTCTGGTATAAGCGCCTGCTGCATTTTCGCAAACACCTGCCTGCTTGATTCAGCTAAACATACATTTATATGCTGGCCTAATAAGGTAGCGTAATTAAAACCTAGCAGCTCTACTAACTTAGCATTCATTTCAATAACAATACCTGCTGAATCAAATACCAAAGCAGCTAACGGTATTTGCTCAACCGACAATGACACGGGTGAAGGCATAGAAGAAATAGTCAAAATAAAACGTCCTCATCTTCTTCATGATCATTGATTTCTTGTTCATGCTGACTCGCATTTAACTGCTCTAAATTTTTCACGTTGCCTAGCGCTTGATCTAATAATTGGGTAACCTCAAGAAAGTTTATGTCGTCGCGAGCGTGATTTTTTAAGGCATTATGAACCAAATTTGCCAAATAGTTTTCTTGCTCTTCTGATAAGTCGAGTATATGAAAACTAATGCCAATGCTTTGCACAATTTCATTCATCACATCTTGTTGGTGATGCTTTGAAAGCTCGACGATGTTTTTGGTTTTAACAACGGCAGATTCAATGTTTTTTTGCACATCGAGTAAAGATTTTTGATAACTAATAAAACCAACTCTTGCACCTATGCTTTCGATAATAGCAGCTAGTGCATCAATAAAAATGTCGGTATCAGTCGTGCCGTCTTCAAGGTTTAAAATGAGTAGCGAGACTAGTTGATGATTAAAAATTGTACGTGCGCCAAAGCGGTATAAGCGAGACTTTTCTCGAAGTAATTTCATTACGCCAATTTCAACCGGTGAGCAGCAACCATTCTCAGAACTAACAAAGCTAGGCTCTTCATTAATCGGATAAAAACCAAGACACCCTTTTAACCCCATTGAATAAAGATAACTAAAAACCTCTTCTCTAATACTCTCAAGGGTAAAACAATGATTTAATCGCGAGCTTAATTGCATACAACTTCCGTATTTTGACGCTTGCGCCATCGATACGTTAATCACATGATCTTTCGATTTGATCTCTTTTTCAAAATGATGAATGGTATGTTGGTAGTTTATTAATTTTTCGAGCTTACTATTAAGTGTTAACAACGAAATAGGTTTAGCCAAAAAATCATCCGCACCACAATCAAGCCCTTGAAGTATCGCTTCGTCAGTGGCTAACCCCGAATATAAAACAAAAGACTCTGCCCCGATATTCAGCTCAACTTTTTGCTTTATCCATTCCGATCCTTTTTCTTCGCCCACGTTCTCGTCGACTAACGCAATATCAAATATTTCAGTATTGTTAATAATTTTATCCGCACTGACTAAATCGGTAGCTCCCGTTACGTGAAAATTATCGCTAAGCGCTTCACTTAAAAGCTCTAAATAGCAGCCATCGTCATCAATTATCAATACTTTGGGTTTTGATATACTCATTTCACTTCCTTTTCTACACTCTTGTGAATTCATGCTATCCCTTTAACAGATGTTAAATACTAACTAGATATTAATTTGTCATTTTTTCCACACATAGGTCGCTGTTACTGTACTAGAATCTCTATCGTACTGAATTGTCTCGCAAAGTTGAGTCACTAAGCCTAAACCGCGCCCCGATATCTCTTTATCACCACTTTGTTTTAGACTGAGGTTTTTAACCGCGGCAATAAAATCAAAACCTTTGCCACTGTCCGAAACGGCTATTACCACTTTTCCGCCTGCATCAAATGGATAGTAACTTAGAGTTAGCTCGACAAAGCCTGAAGTTAAGCTTTTTAATCGAACTTCTCGCTCGTTAAAGTATTCTACAAACCCTTTAGCATGGGTTTTTAGTTCAGAATCAAGTTTTAAAACGCCATGGTCGAGTGCATTAATAAATAACTCCGTTAAAATGGTGTATAAAATTTGCCAATGCTGACCTGCACCTTCAATATCATTTATTTGATTCATCGCCATTGGAATTGGGTTAACCGTTGCTAAACGACTACCACACAAGTTCAATTGCCATTGCCATGCAGGGCACTCAAAACAAAATGTTTGCTCTGACACCTCATCTTCTTCATCACATAATAAATCATTTTGTTCGAAAAAATGTTGCCAACCAGAACAAGGAATATCGATAAGTGAAATATCGTCAGCCTGTGGCATTTGCTGACAAAAATTTTCAAGATCGTCGACAATTTTATTGGTGACATTATTTTCCAATATTGCCCTTTGCATGGCTTGTTCAAACCGATCAAAACCATACATTTCACCGGCTAAGTTACGCGCTTCAACGATACCGTCACTAATGAGAATAACGCGGTCATTTTTTTCCACAGAGCAAACTTGTAATTTTGCCTCTGGCATTAAATTTGGTAAAACACCAATTGGTGCATGAAACGATGGAATTTTGTCTTTGATATTGCCATTTTCATCGAAAATATAGGCATCTGGTAGCCCAGCATTAAACAAACATACAGAGCCGTTATGAGATGAAATGCTGGCAAACGTAGCTGCTAAGAACAAATCAGCAGGCAATAATTGATACAGCTGTTGATTAATTTGACTGACAATTTCGAGAATAGAAAAACCTTTGCTGGTCATGGTGCGAAACGTTTCTGCAAGTGGTACTGCGCCAATAGATGATCGAAGGCCATGACCGGTAAAATCCCCTAATAAAACAAACACATCACCATTGGGTGATAAACTGGTAAGTTGAATATCTCCGCTAAACAGCTCCGCCGGTTTTTTGATAATACCAATTTTATCTAAGGCAAAATTGCGTGATTCAATAACCCCTGACATTAATTTTTCAGCTAATTCAGCATCGTGTTGTTGAGACTGTTGTAACTCTTTAACTTGTTGATACAAATTACTAATACGTTGAATAGATTTAATTTTTGCTTTAAAAACTTCTGGCGAAAAAGGCCGTACCAATATTCCGTCGCCACCGGCATTAATACTTTCAATAAAAGCTTCATCAGTATCCATGCTAGTAATAAAAATAAGTGGCGCAAGGCTCCCTTGGGATAGGGCTTTAATTCTTTTCGCTGCTTCAAATCCGTTCATTACTGGCATATTTATATCCATAAGAACAAGATCAGGTTTATGTAGAGAATACATGTCAACCGCTTCAGCACCATTATTAGCACTGACAACGCGATAACCTTCTTCAGTTAATAAAATGGTCAGCACTTTACACTGCATAACGGAGTCATCAACTACGAGTGCCAACTTGGCATCGACATAATGATCATCAACCATGACATTAGGCTCCTTAATCACACATGATAAAGCTTATAATTCTATCTTCATCAAGCGATGAAACTGCGCCATTTCTAGGATTTTATTAACATCTTCATTGGGTTTAGTAATGGTGATAGAGCCTCCTTCTTTTTCAGCATGATCTTTTAATAATAAAATCATGCCAAGCGCTGAACTGTCCATGTATGTAGCTTTGTGCAGATCTAACGAAAAATGGGTATTGGGTAATTCATGATCAATGTAAGCATCTCTAAATTTTTGATGTAATGAAAAATCAAAATGATTTTCGATGGCAATAGATACATTTTTTTTATCGGCTGAAATCGTTGTTTTAACTGTCATGTACAACTCCCTGCTAACGTAAAATTAAATCCTAATGGTGTAGTTTAGTTGGTTTATATAACTAACACGCTAATTTTTATTACTCTGCTACTAATTGTAGACGACAAACAAACACTTAGATGATTTTATTTAGAATTTAATGCAACTAAAGGTGATTGCACTTTATCAGCAGCAAATTTGAGTATATTACTTGCCATATCGTTGATACTGCATTGACTTACTTGAGCATTAATTTTATATGCACTTCCTGGCATTCCCCATATTAAACTCGACTGCTGATCTTGAATAATGGTATTGGCTCCCAACTGTTTAAGCTTCAACATACCATCAGCTCCATCTTTCCCCATGCCGGTTAATAATATTGCTTGTACATTGTCGGCAAACGGGGTTAATGAACTAAACAACACATCAACAGCGGGTCTATGCCTATTAACTAACGCTTCATTATTGAGCTGACAAAATAATGCGCCCCCCTTCTCGCTTACAGTAAGGTGTTTACCACCCGGCGCAATATAGACATGCCCGACTTTTATTTTTTGGCCATGTGTGGCTTCTTCTACAGTAACTTGGCAACACATATCCATTCTTTTGGCAAAACGGGCACTAAATGATTTGGGAATATGTTGAGTGATCACTATCGCTGGCGAATTCGACGGCAATCGTGTCAGTATGGTTTTAATAGCTTCGGTACCACCGGTTGACGCCCCAATGGCAATAAGGTGATTAGCGTGCTTGCAACCTGGAAAACTAAGCACATTTTGATTTGATGAGGCAGAACGACTTTGAGAAATAACGAAATTGCGTTGTTCAACAATGACCGCACTTTTAATTTTAGCGATAAGTACGTCTTTGAAGCTTTCTTGATTATCAACTAAAACATCAACTGAAGGTTTAGCGATAAAATCAATTGCGCCAATTTCAAGTGCCTCTAACGTCACGTCGGCACCTTTGGTGGTTAGTGTCGAGATCATAATCACAGGCATTGGCCGCAAGCGCATAAGATTTTTGAGAAATGCAATGCCGTCCATTTTAGGCATTTCGACATCGAGTGTAATAATATCAGGGTTGAGTTTTTTAATAAGCGCCCTAGCTTCGAACGGGTCCTCAGCGGTTCCAACAACTTCAATAGTATCGTCGTACTTTAAAGTTTCACAAATAATTTGACGAATAACCAATGAGTCATCAACAACCAGTACTTTAATCTTTTCTTCGGCCACTTCGCTTCCCCTAAAATAACTCAACATCACCTTCTATTGGTTTACTGTCCATGCGTTTAACATAAGCACTTTCACGACTGGTAATAATTTTATTGTCAACTTCATCAATACGTTTAACAAAAGCCTTTCCTGAGTATGGCTCAAATATGACTTTTCTTGGATAGACACCACCAACATCATGACTTTCTACCACGATGTTTTCTACCTCCAAATAAGTTAAAACAAAATTGATATTGCGCTCACCAATATCTGACATTTGCCGCACCACTTTGCCACCACCAAATACTTTTGCTTTTAGAAATTCTTTTCGACCTCCACACTTTAAAATATTGTTGATTAAAAACTCCATCGCGTAATTACCATAACGCGTTGCATCGTTTACTGTTGCGCGACTTGCCCAATTAATATCTTCAACATTCTTATTGGTGATCGGTAACATAAAGTGGTTCATGCCGCCTATTTTATTAACATCATCCCATAGACATGCAGCAATACATGATCCTAATGTAGTCGCTATCGCGGTGTGGCTGCGTGTAATATAAAACTCGCCGGGCAATATTTTAGCAACAACTTGATTACGGTATTTATCCCAGTAATGATTTATATGAAAAAACTCAGGTGAACATTCATTCATGCATTGCTTTACTGCTTCACGATGCTCTTTTAGTACATTCATATATGGTTACCTAGTCATTATTTTTTACGATAAATAGTGCGACCGACATTTTCAAAGTATTGTTCAAATGTTCCTAAGCTTTCACTATGTCCTAAAACCAGTATTCCGCCAGGTTCCAGAATATCTAAAAACCGTGCAAACAATTCTTGCTGCGTTGGTTTATCAAAATAAATAAGCACATTTCTGCAAAATACAATGTCAAACTTTCCGGTCATAGGCCAACCGTCTAACAAATTTAATTGTTTAAAGGTGATTAAATTCTGCAGGCTGCTATCAACACGTACGCTGTGTAAATTTTTCCCAATGCCGCGATGAAAATACTGATGTTTGTACTGTTCTGTAATTTCTTCTATTTTATTAATTGCATAAACACCTTTCTTTGCTTTATTCAATACATTGGTGTCTATATCTGTAGCGAGTATTTTAATATCCCATTGACCTATCAGAGCTTGTAGCTGCTCTCTAATGGCAATGGCTAAGCTATAAGGTTCTTCGCCAGTAGACGATGCACAAGACCAAACTCTTATGCGTTTGCTGTTGGCGTTAGCTATTGCTAACCGAGGCAATTCTGTTGCCAGTAAATAATCAAAATGGTGTTGTTCTCTAAAGAAACTGGTCAAATTTGTCGTTATCGCATTGAAAAAGTAATTACTTTCTTGTTCAGGCTGTTTACGTAACAGGTCACAGTATTGCGTAAATGAATTGAGTTTACGCTCGCGAATAATTCGCGTGAAACGGCGATAAATCATTTCACGCTTACCTTCGTTTAAAACGATCCCGGTGTGCTCATAAACAAAACGGCAAATAAAATCAAAGTCGTCATTGTTAAGGGTAAACTCACAATTCCTTTCTAACGATATCGTAGTCACTTAAAATTCTTCCCATTCTTGATCCGGCGCCACTTTTGTTCGTTGAAACCTTGGTTTCATCGGAGACTTCTCTCGAGGCATTTTAACTACTTTATTCAGTGACTGCTGCGCGACCTGTTCCGCAGCTTGGTCTGACTGGTTAAAAAACGCCACTTGCTCTAATAATGCTTGCGATTGTTCTTCCATTGATTTACTCGACGCTGCGGCTTCTTCTACTAGCGCAGCATTTTTTTGAGTCATTTCATCCATTTGGCTAACGGCGGCACTCACTTCTTTAATGCCTGACGATTGCTCTTTCCCCGCTGTATCAATGTCTTTAAGCATTTTGCCAACGTCATCAATTGAATTCACTAACTCAGTAAATGTTTGGCCAGTTTCATCAACCAACTTCGTTCCTTGACTAACAGCATCAACACTATCATTAATTAATCCCTTAATTTCTTTAGCTGCACCCGCTGAGCGCTGAGCTAAGTTACGTACTTCGGCAGCAACCACTGCAAAACCACGACCTTGTTCACCAGCTCTAGCCGCCTCTACCGCAGCATTTAACGCAAGTAAATTAGTTTGGAAAGCTATTTCATCGATAACGCTAATAATATCGGCAATTTTTTTACTTGATTTATTAATGTCGGTCATCGCGGTTATCGCACTTTTAACAACCTCGCCACCGTTACTCGCTTTTTTCATTACACTAATCGACAGCTCGCTGGCCTGTGTGGCATTTTCCGCATTTTGTTGTACTGTGCTGGTAAGTTCTTCCATTGCTGAGGCGGTTTCTTCAAGACTAGAAGCTTGAGACTCTGTCCGATGACTCAACTCATTGTTTCCCTCAGCGATCTCACGAGCAGAATCAAATACGTTTGTTGACGTTGTTCTAATATCACCAACCATGTCGCTTAAAATGCTTGTCAGCTCATTCAACGAATCGCCAATAATACTAAATTCGCCAAAAAGTCGCTCTTCAATAAATTGGCCTAAGTTACCTTTCGATAACTCCATTAATACGTGTTTAATTTTGGCAATAGCGAGTTTTCGCTGTGTTATATCAGTTGCGTACTTAACGACTTTAAATGGTTTACCATTTAAGTCCAAAATCGGGTTGTAGGTTGCTTGTATCCACACTTCTTTACCCGATTTACCTAGGCGCTTATATTCGTTTGAGTCAAACTCTCCGCGATTAAGTTTTTCCCAAAATTGTTTATATTCGACGCTGGTTTTATATTCCTGATCGACAAACAGGCTATGATGTTGACCTTGAATTTCATTAAGGCTATAGCCAACTGCATTAAGGAAATTGTCGTTGGCGGTGATGATGGTGCCATCCATATTAAACTCAATAACCGCCTGCGCTTTGCTTATTGCTTCTATTTGTCCTGAATAATTGGCATTAGTCAGTTTTTGATCAGTAACTTCTGTTGCATATTTAACGACTTTAAAAGGCTGACCATTAAGGTCTAAAATAGGATTATAAGACGCTTGAATCCAAACTTCTTTGCCATCTTTACCTAAGCGCTTGTACTCTCCCGATTCATATTCACCTTGGTTCAGTCTTTGCCAAAACATTTTGTATTCAATGCTATTCTCAAGTTCAGGTTCAACAAACAGGCTATGGTGTTTTCCCTGAATATCTTCAAGCTGATAACCCATTGTTTTCAAAAAATTATCATTGGCAAAAACTATAGTACCGTCCATGTCAAATTCGATAACAGCTTGTGCTTTACTTATCGCCTCTATTTGCCCGGAAAAATTTGCATTGGCTAGTTTTTGTTTCGTAATATCTGTTGCGAATTTTACCACTTTGAACGGCTTACCATTTAAATCTAATATCGGATTGTAAGAAGCTTGAATCCAGACCTCTTTACCTCCTTTTGCCAAACGTTTATATTCGCCCGACTCATATTCACCTTGGTTTAAACGCTGCCAAAAAGATTGATACTCAGCACTTTTTTCATATTCTGCTTCAACAAATAACCGATGATGTTGACCTTGGATTTCTTCTAAGGTGTAACCCGTCGTTATTAGAAAATTATCATTGGCGGTAATTATCGTACCGTCCATATTAAATTCTATAACCGCCTGAGCTTTACTTATCGCCTCTATTTGTCCTGAAAAATTAGCGTTTGCAAGTTTTTGTGCGGTGATATCGGTGGCAAATTTTACCACTTTGTAAGGTTTACCCTGCTTATCAAATAAGGGGTTATATGACGCTTGGATCCAAATTTCTTTGCCATTTTTACCGAATCGCTTATATTCTTTCTGTTCAAACTCACCTTGGTTTAAGCTGTGCCAAAACGCCTTATACTCTTCACTTTGCTTAAATTCTTCGTCTACAAACAAGCTATGGTGTTTGCCCTGAATTTCTTTAAGTGAATAACCAACAGCGTTTAAAAAATTATCGTTGGCGGTAATAATTGTACCGTCCATATTAAATTCAATAATTGCTTGGGCTTTGCTAATAGCAGCAAGCTGAGCAGCCATTTCTTCACAGTGTTTTTCACGTTCTTTGGCGTTAACGTCTTGATTAGTTGGGCTCATAATCTTTGTAGCTCCTATTGATGGTATGCTTGTAGATAAACTAACGTCATCAGTAATTATGTGGTCGACAAGGACAGCTGTTAAATGCTGACTAATGGCCATCCAAGCTCGGGTTAGTTGTGTATTAAATTCAAGTGAAGAACTCTCTTTAAACACTGAAACAAGCGATTTACTGACATCTTGAAATAGTGTTTTAAATACTTCTTGCTCTTTAAAGTTTTTCCCTAAAACTGGCTTTTTTCGGGTAGGTTTCAATGTTCCTATTGCATCACTTAGCAGTGCAGTTAACTCTTGATGAGAGACACCACTTATACCAATATAGTCAGACAATTGAGGGTTGATAGTTAACAGTTTCTGATAAAACAAATTGTCAAAATCAGAAAGTTCTTGGCATAGTTTTACCCAAGAATTCTGTACTAAACTAATTTGTGTAGGGGTCATATCTATACTCCTTTAGATATCAGTAGTTCTCTTAACTACTCACATTCCACTTCCATTTCTTGTTGTTCAAAACTGTATAATTCGTCTTGATTTAGCAGTGTTTCATTGTCGAGTAAAATAATGAGTTTATTGTCAACTTCCACTAAACCTTTAAGAAAACATGCGTCAATATGGCTACCAAAGTTTGGCGCCTTGCGTATTTGCTGAGGTGTAAATTTGTATACTTCAGAAACTGCATCAACAACAATTCCGACAACCATGGGATTTTGAGAATCGACACTTCGCAAAATAATGGTGACTGTTTGTTCGTTATAATCTAATGGCTCTTTGCCAAAGCGTTGTCGTAAGTCAATAATCGGAATAATGACGCCGCGTAAATTAATGACCCCTTTTACATAATCAGGTTTATTGGGTAGCTCAGTTACTGAGCTCCAAACCCGAATTTCTTGAACAGATAAAATATCAACGCCATATTCTTCGCCGTTAAGTCTGAAAGTTAAAAACTCTTGTTCACGATTCATGATTAATCCTTCAACAATTCACGGTATGTTTTTCAATAACTTGCAGTGCTTCTACGTCCAATAACGTCACGACATTGTCTCCAACATTAACTAAGCCTTTAATAAAATGTGCAGGAATACAGCCACCAAAAACAGGCGCATTTAAAATTTCGTTTTCTTCGGCATTTAGCACTTCGGATACCGCATCAACCACAAAACCTATGGTTCGCGATTGATGATTAGCTTCAACTGTTAGCACAATAACAACGGTAATTTCACTATATTCAGGCTTGCCAATGTTGAATTTCATACGTAAATCAACAATTGGTACAATAACGCCACGCATATTAATTACGCCTTTGATATACGCAGGTGCATTAGGAATTTTGGTTGGTTGTTCCCAACTTCTAATTTCTTCGACACATAAAATATCAACGCCGTATTGTTCTTGATCTAACTGAAACGTAAGAAATTGTTCACCACTAACAATAAAGTCGATACCTTCAAGTGAATATTCACCTTCAACGGGAATGTCATTTGCGAGTGTTTGAATATCCATTATTGCAATACTCCTGCACTTTCTTGATGGTAATGTTGACCATGACCTTGATTATATTGCGCCGTTTTCAATGCCATATTAATCATGCCGGGAATATCTAGAATCATCGCGACAGATCCATCGCCAAGAATAGTCGCGCCTGAAATACCTTCCACTTGCTGATAATTGTCTTTAAGGCTTTTGATGACAACTTGCTGCTGCGCAAGCAAGTCATCAACAAGCAAACCAATTTTTTGCCCATCAGCTTCAACGACAACTAACAAAGCATGTTCAACATTGGTTGTGTCGGCCTCAATATTAAACAACTGGTAAATTGGAATTACCGGGACGTTATCTTCTCTTAAGCGATAGAGCACCATATTGCCCGAGACACGATTAATATGCTCAATTTGAGTTTGCAATGACTCAACGATAGTTATCAGCGGAATGATATAGGTTTCGGTACCAACTCTAACCAGCTGCCCGTCTAAAATGGCAAGTGTTAATGGCAGATTAATTTTAAAGGTGGTACCAACATCGATAGTGGATTCAACTTGAATTCTGCCACCTAATGCCTGAATGTTCTTTTTAACCACATCCATACCGACACCACGACCGGAGATATCACTGACTTGAGCTGCAGTAGAGAAACCAGGTTCAAATACTAAGTCAAATACTTGTGCATCAGTTAATGGAGAGTTGCCATCGATAATGCCTTTTTCTTTAGCTTTGTTAAAAACAGCCTCGCGGTTAATACCACTGCCATCGTCAGAAATTTCGATAACAATTGAACCTCCTTGATGATAGGCATTAAGCACAACTTGCCCTTTTTCGCTTTTCCCTTTGGATAAACGTACATCAGCAGGCTCTATACCATGATCAACTGCGTTTCTTACCAGATGAATAAGCGGGTCACCAATTTGCTCCATCACCGTTTTATCAAGTTCGGTTTGTTCACCATAGGTGATCAAATCTATCACCTTGCCTGTTTTCTTTTCAAGATCATGAACTAGTCTTGGGAATCGATTAAAGGCGAAACTTATAGGTAACATGCGAATACGCATCACACTTTCTTGTAGCTCTTTGGTATTTTGTAATAATTGCTCTAAACCTGCAGATAACTTTTCTACTTTCGACAATTCAAAGTCTGTTCCTAATTCAGACAGCATTGATTGTGTTATCACAAGTTCACCGACTAAATTAATCAAGCTATCGACTTTATCGACCCCAACGCGTATCGAGCCTGCATCTGCTTTACCTTTACTAGCAGTCGTGGATTGTGAATTCGTATTATTAGGTAAATTTGATGAACTTACAGGTTCTGGCTGTATCGGATTTTCGACGGCGTTTTGATTCAATATTTCAGGAGCAGTGGCTTGTGCAGTATTTCCAGTTGATATTGCCGTGACTTGCCGTGCATCAGGAGTTTTTGCGACTGAATTAGCGTGAATGTCTGCATTATTAACAGCGAGTTCTTCTGTACAATCATTATTGTTTTTACCCTCAACCACATTTGTAGTTTCGGTTAATGGGGCTTGAGTAATAATTAAGACACACTCATCTTCGACCCATTCAAAAATTTCTCTAATTTGTTCTTCATCGGTATCACCTACCAATGTAATATGCCACTCAAGGTAAACCTCTTCAGCATCAATATCCTCTAGTGAAGGCAAGTTTTTACCATCACATTCAACCGTTACCTCGCCTAGTTCAGTTAATGCACTAAACAGTAAAATGGGATCGTTACCGGTTTGTACCAAGTGATGTTCTGGAATAAATTGTATTTGCCATTTCACTAACCCCGCGGTTGCACTTGTGGCATTAGAATCTTCAATGGTAACTGCCGCGCTATCGTTAGCATCAGTGGTTACTGAATCTTGGTTCAGCGCATTTTCCAACTGTTGTGCGACTTCGTTTATTTTGCTCGTTTCGCAGCTGGTGTCATCACGAATGGCCTCAATTAACAAGCGCATACAATCAACAGACTCTAAAAGTAACTCGACACCAGACTCTGTAATTGTTCTGCGACCATCTCGCATTTCATCTAATAAGGTTTCAACAAGGTGCGTGAATTCAGCAACCGCTTCAAAGCCAAACGTTCCCGCTCCACCTTTAATGGAATGTGCGGCTCTAAAAATTGCGTTAATTGTTTCACTATCACCTTGGTCAAGACCAAGTAAGCTAGTTTCCATTAACTCTAGCCCTTCGAAACTCTCTTCTAAAAAAGTCGGGATAAACTGTGACAGGTCGATACTCATAGTAATTACCTAACTACACGTTTAATCGTGGTTAATAGTTTATCGGGATTAAAAGGTTTCACTAGCCAACCTGTTGCACCAGCAGCTTTACCTTTCATTTTCATATCTGTAGAGCTTTCTGTTGTTAACATTAAAATTGGTGTGAATTTAAAATTGGGGATTTTGCGTAATTCTTGGCACAGGGAAATGCCATCCATGTTTGGCATATTGACGTCTGAAATAACTAAATCAAAATCACTTTCTGTTGCTCGTAGCAAGCCTTGCGCGCCATCATTTGCTTCTACCGTATTGTAACCTGCCCCTTTTAAAACAAAGCTAACCATGTCTCTTATCGAATTTGAGTCATCAACTATCAAAATTTTTGTCATAAATTCATCCTTGTCATGTTTATTGAAAAGCTAAGTATTTAGATGCTGCAGCAAGATTGGATCTTTAATACCTAGATTTTCTACATTCTTTAGAATAAGTTCTGATGAGGATTGCCAATGCAGTTCTTTCTTTTTGGAGGCAATATCGATAACGCAAGCCAATAATAGCTGAATACCTAACGTATCAACTCTAACTACATCAGTGTCGTCGAAATGTATAACATCATTAGCCTTGATCACTTCAAGCAAACTCTGCTTACAATCAGCGATGTGGGCAATGGTCAATTCAGGGGGGAATTTAAACATTAAAATCCTTTTAGCTTTCATATCCATCTAATAAAAGCGTATGACAAATATTTTTATTCGCAAGTTAACTGGCCAAATTTTATTTAATAAATTACTTACCGCTGTATAAGTACGCTTAACTTTAGTCAAAATTTGCTTTGTGAAAAACTGAGTGAAGATAAATTTACCCTGTAAGAATATGGCGGTGAGATGGAGATTTGAACTCTACGTCAGGTTTAGCAATACAAACCCAATTTAAGCTCTAAGTTTTAAGTTTTAAGTTTTAAGTTTTAAGTTTTAAGTTTTAAAGATAATAAACTCTAGGCGAAAAAAAACCGTCTAATCTTTCGACTAAATGGTTTCTTAGAATATGGCGGTGAGATGGAGATTTGAACTCTACGTCAGGTTTAGCGCTGCAAACCCTATTTAAGCTTCAAGTTTTAAGTTTTAAGTTTTAAGCTTCAAGTTTTAAGTTTTAAGTTTTAAGTTTTAAGTTTTAAGTTTTAAGTTTTAAGTTTTAAGTTTTAAAGATAATAAACTCAAGGCGAAAAAAAACCGTCTAATCTAGCGATTAAACGGTTTCTTAGAATATGGCGGTGAGATAGAGATTTGAACTCTACGTCAGGTTTAGCGCTACAAACCCAATTCAAGTTTCAAGTTTCAAGTTTCAAGTTTCAAGTTTCAAGTTTCAAGTTTTTAAAATCATAAATTAAAGACGAAAAAAAACCGTCTAATCTTACGATTAAACGGTTTCTTAGAATATGGCGGTGAGATAGAGATTTGAACTCTAGAAGGGCTACAAACCCTTGCCGGTTTTCAAGACCGGTGCTTTCGACCACTCAGCCATCTCACCATTGAGGCTAAAACGCTGTTGCGTTAAAGCGGTGCGAATATTAAGTTTTGATGACATGTTTGTAAAGCATTAATTTTAATTTTTTTGAATTAATTTATCGTTTGATTTAAAAACCGCCAAAAACTGATGAAAGCTTTGACAAATCGCAATAATCTATCAATTTAAGCATTAAAAATAGGGCCTATTCACTCGCAAAAAAGATTACACCTAAAAGTCAATATTTGCCTTTTTAATCACCTATATTAAAAGCACTTAAAATAACTGCTCTTTATATAAGCGTAAATTATCAATGATGACTTCATCCGTACCTGTAGATTCACTGCTATTGCGTTTCATTCTAAAGGTTATTCGGTATTTGCCATCATTTGGTCGCTTGCGAAAAGTAAACCGAGTTAAATTACCTGTGGTGTTTGTGATATCGCCTACATCGTTGCGAATGAGTGCTTTATCAGAATTAAGCTGTAAAACGGGTTGCCCGTTAACATCAAAAGGTTCAAACATTATTTCAAAATTAGAGTCTGCCATCGAAACGACTTTGGTATTTAAATGAAAGATATAGCGCGTACCTAGTGGATCGTTGCTAACATCTATTTCTTTGATTAATTTCTTCCAACCGGTAATACCCGGCCCAGCACTAAATTTGAGTGAGTAATTGCCTTCAATTACTTCATCAGGATCGTTAGTAATAGCAATTTGACTAACCGACTCAGTCCATCCTGTTAACCCCGACTCAAAGTCACCATTTTCAATTACTGATGGCGCACCAATGCGTACTAGTGACAAATTGTCGAATACGTATTGTTGTTGCTCAAGAATATTTGGCTGAACTACATATGAGATATGCAAATAGTTTGCACCTGCAGGTTTTGATAAAACAGTTTCAAACTCTACTTGGCGATTAATATCAGTTAACACATTGCTAGTTTCAGTAGTTAATACACCATTGTTCATATTGTCGTCCGCATCCCAACTAAAACGTTGAAATGCCTCACCACTTGAATCGTTCGTCGCTAATACGCCATTGGCGCGCGCGATATATAGGGTATTTTCAAGGTCTGTGCTGATCTGCATTGTTTGGCTTAGCCTTGTTTCACTTGCTAAGGTGTCAGCGCTAGTGGTAATTAATGCGCTGGTACCAACAATGCTCAATTCATTGTTTATCGCTGCTACTGTGCTAGCATTATTACTGAAATTCCACCCTGTTAGTCCTTGTTCAAAATTTGGGTTTATAAAGCGAGGAGTAGCAGAGCTAATATCATTTAATTCGATAAACTCCCCTTCTGGATCTTCAATTTTGTAGCGGGTAAAGCTTTGGTCTTGTTTAAGCTCAAACGGCGACAATTGAAAACCCAAAGAGGTTTCATTACCTAAATTATCAATGCCAATAACTCTTCTTGGCGTGATCTTAGAGTAATGTAATTCGACATTTCCGAGTGCTGATTGCGTGATAAATGCATTGGGTAAATAAAATTCATCACGTAATTTATCTAACACGCCAGGTTTTATCGTTTCAACTAACCCTAAGGCGCCATACCAAAAATCGGCAATCCCGACGGAAGTAAGTTGATAATCAGGCTCATTTGGTGCCCACCTTGTTAACATTGAAAAATTATTGCCGCCAGTACCATTGAGCATTTCTTGGCGCAGGCCATCTCGGTAGGCTTGGTAGCCACCAACCATAGGCTCGGTCCAACCTAACTGCCCTAACCCCAATAACGCTGGAAAATGAATAAAATCGCCGGGATGATCGCTGGGCCCGTCATTATAATAATTACCCGATTTTTCAGGATTATTGCCTGCAGAAAACGCTGCAAAATAAGGTGCGCCTAAATCATCACTTGCGGCTTTGGTTATTGCATAATAGTTTTGGTTTTGTTGCTGCCAGTCAGGATCTTCAAAATGATGTCGTAAAATCATGGTCGCGCCCATAATAATAAAGGCAGAATGCGATGCTTTGATCACCGGTTCACCCGATAGCCAATGGTCATATCTCATGTTCGTGCGAGAATAAACATAATTCGCATAATCATCTGTTGCCATAGGATCTTGAGCTGCGCCAAGGTCACCATAAATCCACGTTTCATTTGACATGCCGTTGTTAGTTGCGATTGGTCCATGGTCGTCATTTGTCCATGTAATACGTTGCTCTGCGCGAATCGTGTCACTGGCGCGTTTCATGGTTTGGCGCAGGTATTCTTTATAATGTTTGATCGCTGCATTATTTGGATAAAGTTCAGCCGCTTTATAAACCGCTGGAATAAACTTCATGCTGATATAAACTTGCGGCTGGGCGTTTGTTTTATTTGGCGTACCATCAGACTCATAATGACGGACAAAATGACCATCAACCGTTTTTACGCCACCTAAACCATCTTGATGCAATCCCGCATGGCGCTTTATTAATAGCTCAACAATAGGCTCAATATCCGGGTCAAATCGCACTTGGTCTGCCGCCATTAAAAGATATAATGCCCAGCCAACATTGTCGGCAACAGGCTCGGTATTAGCAGAGTTAGTGGCTTTTACTAGCTTACGGGTTAAGAATCCTTCTGGAATTTCAGCTAAAGAATTGGTGCCTGCTATTTCGCCTGATGATACTAAACTTTTAATCGCGCCAACATATTGGTTAAGCTCGTCAAGAAGCCAAGCGTCGAAGTCTAAGCGCTGATCGCTAACATCTGACATTAATTCAATTGAAGCATTTGCTAACATCATTTTGCCATCTGCCGTTGCCGATATATCAACAAGATCCAGTGTAAATTCACTGTAAGTTGCAATAGTGTTTTCAGTTAATGGCAATTCAGATTTCATTAAAGCAACTTTATTGGTTTGCCTTTCTAGCCAAAAAAGTTCAGCGTTGTTAGCCGCGCCATAAGCGTGAGCAACTGTTAACGCAGTAATATTATTTCCAGAGTAAACAGGCGTGAGTTCTGACGTATCGGCTATTGGTCGAGAATAAATTGCGCTGTTGGTGCTAACATAAAGCTGTTGTGATTTCATATCCACCGCTAAGCCAGTAACAGCGGCATCGGTTGCAATAAAGACTTCTTGCTCGTCATGAACTTGGCTATCAGCTAATTTGCGCTCGATTACCGCATTACGCGTTGCATCGTATCGATATACACCTAGATCACTGCCCACATATAACTGCCCTTTAAAATAAGTTATTGCGATTTGACGTTGAAAATTATCAACCTCACTTGCACCTTGAGTATGACTTGCGGTTAATGTTAATCGGTCGAATACACTTAGCTGATGAGTATTGGTATTAAAAGCAATTATCGCGTCTTTATCAGTTTCATCATTACTTGCTGCACAAAGTGCAATAAACAGCATACGACCGCTTGGCGTTAAACTCATGCCACAAAGGTTGGCATTAACGTTTAATTCAAATTCTGGGATCACACTGTTAATATCTGACGCCGTAACAAGATTAAGTACTTTTTCGCGGATATCTCTTATTTCAATTTGCTGATTATTCGCCGCAGCATAATTACCACTGACCTGCGCTGCACTAACTAAGTCCGCCCTTTGGTTATTGGCAAATGACCACTTAACTAATTCAATATTTTCATTGATTACGCGCTCAGCTTCGCTTGCATATGCCACAACAGCAATCGTTAAATTTATTTCTTTAGACAAGACGCCATTACTTACCGATAAAGTAATGCTATTGTCGCCAACGTCTTCAGTCGATGGTGTGCCTTTTAGCATGCCATCAACAACAGATAACCACTGTGGTCCACTCACTTTTTTCAGCGTTAGACTGCCAGCTTCACTTCCTTGAATAATTATTTTTTCACTGTAGATTTGTGTTGCCTGTGCTTGATTATTGGTTACGCTAAGGTTTACAGATAATGTACTGGTCACTTTGTTTGTATCTGGTTCAGTCGTATGTGCAGAACCGCTGCCACAACCGTTTAACATTGGCAGTAGCAGCATCAACAATAGCAATGGCACTATTTTTATTATTGGTTTTATTATTGGTTTTAACACTGGTTTAAATATTGGCACTTGCACTGACAATGACGCCAGCATAGAAAAATAGTATGCTTGTGAAAATGAATTGTCGAATAACATCACTGTAAAACACCTTTTATAAGTTCAGATATAAGTTCAGACATTTTTATCTATCTAAACTAAAGAGTGTTTGCCCGATGTTATCCGTAATTCAACCAGTTAAGATTTCACTTTTATAAACACAGGATTACTGTAAAACCATAAATCTGACCAAGGGTTTTCACCTTTACTGTCAACTTCAGGCTCTAACTGGTCAGTATTGGTACCACGTACGCGAATATAACTGTCTTGCTGCACGTTATTGAGAGTATAGCTAACGAGTTGATAGGTTTTGTTTTGCTGTTTTTTTGGTCGGTAGTTTTGCTGATAACGTTGTTGATAACTCTGTTGGTAATAGCGCGCGATCACCTTGGTGCTTGTGTTTGTATCCACACTTTTATCGTTTAAACGACCAAAGATATTACCGTGAATTATATCAACATGATTAACACTCGGGTTTTCGTTTCCGGCATTATTTAGCTCAGGGTCTAAAAATTTTACTTCAATTGTCACTGAGTCGCCTTTATCAATCACTAAAGTATCGCCAATGCCGGCCTGTTGTGGTTTACCATTAACTTGCAACGTGACATAAAGCTCAGAAATTAAGTCGCCAGTGGTGACAAAAATTCGCCCTTGTCGAAAGTTCGCTAAAATATCGTCGTAATTTTTTTGGGCATAAATATAGGTTTTTGAATACTCGCCCGGCCAAAAATCTGCACGTCCTTGAGTGTAATGTACATGGCTATCGGACGACGACGTTACCCACCAATGACGCCCTTCACCTAACATACTGTCCCAAAATCCACCTAAACGCGCGGTCATTTGGTCAAAGCCGCCCATTGTTGGATAACCTCGATAGCCGCGCTGAATGTCTTTTTTGACACTTCCATCTGGGTTTAGAGTTTTAGCTTGGTGTCCGGGCGAGCCTTCCATACCGATTGCAACAGTTGGCGCAGTATTGTTCCAGTTTCTTAATTCAGTTGGGGTAACTTTACCATAGTTACCTAAACCTTTTGCCGTTCGGCTTGGGTGATTAACAATCACTATCGGTTGCTTGTCTAATTGCTTCATCGCCTCAAGCGCACGTATCATATGGGCTTCACTGCTACGTTTTTTATCTTTAGGAAAAGCATCATTTTTTGCATAATTTTTTTCCAAATGATAAAGGTGATCAGCTTCATCGTGACTATGAGGAATGATTAAACTGCTATGCTCAGCGCCCGGCGTATCTAATTCCATGCCATAAAATTGAATAATTTCAGGTACAGTTTCGCGAGACTGAAGCAAATCTGGGTAAGCACTTTCTAAATTGAGTTTACTGTGATTAGGACCACCGTGATCTGTTGTCACCATCCAACTTAAACCATGTTTTCTCGCCATTTGCGCATTCGTGGTGGTTGAATAATGGGCATCTCCGCCAAGTATTGGCGCAGGCGGTTTAACGCTTTTATCCCACTTAACACTATGACGACTATGAATATGATGATCGCCTGCCAACCATTGTGCTTTGTTCAGTTCAACGTTAGCTACATCTTGTTCGCTATGCTTATGACTGTCGCTGTGGCTAAATAAATCCGCACAACCGGTTAAAAAAACTAATGAAAGAGATAACGTAATCGCGTTATTTTTAAACAACATTAATGCGCCTTAATTAACAGAATAATCATTTAACTTTCTAAAACTTATCACTTGTAACTTTCCACTTGCAGCTTACAACTTTTAACTTGCCGCTCTCCACTTGTAACTTGCTGCTTATCACTTTGAACTTGCCGCTTATCACTTGCAGCTTTTAACTTTCTACTTGTAGCTTCTAGCTGCTACAGCGTAAATACATGTATTAGATCTGGTTCACTTACCAAAATAAGTTCGTTATTGGGACCCAAAGTAACACCTTCATATTGCGGCGCACCTTGCAGTGACAAACGGGAAAAAATCTCACCGGTATTCACATCCACTTGAATCGCCTTGCTGCTTTGCTCACTTACTATAATTAAATTATCGGTGCGAGGGTCGTATGCCATGCCAGCACAATCTTCAATATCATCACCTAATGTGCTCAGAGCAATAAAGGGTTCATGAACCGTTAACGTACTGTCGTAAGACAATAAACCTGTAGTAATTTCTGTTGGCACTTCAAAGTAAACCACACGCATTTCAACCGGTTTATTGGTTTCACTATCGTTAGTTCCTTCCTGACAGGCATAGATGCGCGCCGGCATATCATCGATGGCTGGTCGATAGGCAGTTGCTTCTAGTCCTTTATTGCTATCGGCTGGTGTCGGCAGCAAACGAAAACTTGGCACTTGCTGATATTGGCCAGATAAAGTTTCAACATCGTTATTGATAAGAAACCTATGCGCGTAATTTGCTTCCGTAACAACAAATACCTGTTCACCACCTGCATAAGTTAACCCTTCGGTATCATCATCAATATCGACATCTTTGGTTATATTAATGACACCTAAATAATTAAACTGCTGATCATAACGATAGATTTTTGCTGCTCGGTTTTTTACCACTAAATATTGAGATAAATCTGAGTGCCAAGTGATCCCTGATGCGTTTGCGTTAATATTGGTGAGTCTAAATGGCTCTGATGCCGCACGATAATTTTCAATTAATATGCTTGGTGTTTGCACTTGTTCAACAAATACCGCGTTTACGTCTAGATCTTGGTTAATGGTTAAGGTGCAGGTTTCGCTGCTGCCAAAACAAGCACCAGTCCAACCGACAAAAGTATAACCAGACAATGTACTGGCAGTTAAGGTAATTTCAGTATTGGCATCAAAACTACTTTCACAAGTATCACCGCATTCTATACCACTCACATTGGTTGACACTAAGCCACTGCCAGTTCGATTAACGGTTAATGTATACGACTGCTGTGGGCTTGTATTTGTATCTTGAGGTTTATTATTGGCACTACCTTGGTCACTAGCACCGCCACCGCAGGCTATTAGTAGGCAAGTTGAAAATAACACGGGACCGATAGTACCTAGTTTATTGGTAATAAATCGTTGTGTATTAGGTGTGTTAGGTCTGTTAACCATAATTGAATTTAGCAAAGTTATACTCCTTTATATTTTTTGTTTTTAACGAGTTGTCTGTCGCTACGAGCGGATTTTTATCTCACTAAAAATAAAGAGTCGTGTGCTTGCTAATTCCGTAATACGCTTTGCTTTTTTTTGCGGTTTTTAATGCTGTTTGAATATTGATTTTCAAAAGTAGCGCAATAAAAAAGGCGATAGAAGCGCATTAATGTCGCCTTTATCGCCTCAATCGCCTGATTAACAGTGCTGAAACTGTGCTTGAATAAACTTAATTTAACGGTAAGCCGGTAATTTTAATATTATCCACTAGCGCTTTTTCAACATTTTTATTTGAGTAAACAGCAAAACGCACCTTTATTTCATTAACGCTTTCAGTGGTAAAAATAAAGTTCGCCTCGCTTGGCGCTGACGTGGTATTGACCGTTTCTAAATGCTGCCAAGTATTACCATCGCTAGACCAAAGTACCTCTAATCGTTCATCAGCTGCTAACGCCAGTGCTTGGCGGGTGTAACTGAGTTCAAACTTTCGATACCCCTGTACCGCAGTAGTTTTTTCCATTATCGCGCCACGTTTTATACGTGCGCCAAATTGGCTCATATACCCTGCTTCACCTGCCACTTCTACCGTGCCAAGTGCTGCAACATTCTGCCAACCTTCTAAGCTATTCGACTCGAAATTATTATCGAGCAATACCAATTCAACTTGAGGACCAACTTGTGGTCGCTGCGCAGTAACTGAAACGTTATCAATTTCCGCTCGCTCAACATTTGTGGTGCCATTGGTATTAAAGCGTATGGTGATATTTTCTTGATCATCAGCAGCGCTGGGTAACGTAAAGGTTTTAATTTCCCAATTGTTATCTTGGGTAGTTTCAAGTGTATGCCAGTTAACATTATCTGCTGACCATTGCACCGTTAAGTTAACATTACCTGCTAAGTCATTGGTTCTTCTGCTGTAATGCAATTGCACATTTTGCTTATCAAGCGTGCTAAAACTTTTTGTTAACTTAGCGCCTTTTTTAACGCGAACGCCATTATTACCGGTAAATGCTGCGCCACTTAATAAAGCAATACTGCCTAAGCCTGTATTTGTCCAGCCATTGCCGGCCAAATCGTTATATTCAAAAATATCACTAAAGATGACGTCTTTGCTGCTATTTCCTGCAACACTGATATAAACCTTGGCCTGCCCCGTATCAGATGTACCGATAGAGTTAACTTGATAACTAAAAACATCGGTTCCTGAATAACCAGCGTTGGGCGTATAAACAAAAGATCCGTCGCTATTAAACGTAAGATTGCCATTTTGTGGTTGCGTTAGCGTACTTACTTGCATGCCTGTTGCGCCTACTGCGTCATAGTCATTTGAGGTAACACCTTGCGCCGCATTCACCACTAAATTGCCGTTAGCTGCGATATTGTAATAATCATGGTGAGGGTAGAAAAAGGTCGTTGGATCTACTGCATTTTTCTTCAGCTGCGGATAGAGTTTATTCAAATCAGCTTCGGCTTGTTGCTGGTACATCCAGTTTTCTAAATACGCCGGATCATCACTGTTCATAAACGCCGCTAATGCCGGATCGTTGGTTGCTATCATCCACTCCTTTAAATCTTGTTTTAAAGAGCTTATTACATTTGCATAACTGGGATCATCTATCAGGTTGTTAAGCTCATAAGGGTCAACGTCTAGGTCATAAAATTCTTCAATGGTTCTTAAGTTATATAAATCTACCCTCGCTTGAACATTAGGGTTAGTTTGCCCTTCAAGCTCCATTGCTTTAAACGAAGCAGTACCTTGAGTGGTTGATTTCATTACTCTAGTGCCATTTGACCAAGGATTGAAAATATAATCGTATTGGCTCGTTTGCACAGAGCGCATCGGGCGTCGCTGACCACCTGAGTTTTCATAATGGGTTTTAAATACTTTATCGCGAACCACATTATTGTCACTTTCACCTAGCAATAATGGTTTAAAACTCGTTCCGGCACTCGTTTGTGGAATGCTAATATTTGCGGCATCTAAAATTGTCGGTAAAAAATCGACCACAGAAACCATATCGTCATTCACCGAATTTGGCGCTATACCTTGGCCACTTTTAGGCCAGCGCACAATAAGCGGAGTACGGGTACTGGCATTCCAAATATTGGTTTTAGCAAACGGCATCGCCCAACCGTGGTCGGCATAAAAAATAACTATGGTATCGTCGCTTAAGCCCGACTCATCAAGGGCTTGTAGCATCTCTTTAACAAAGTCATCACCGCGTCTTAGGGTTGAATAGTAATACTGGGTTTCTAAACGGACATCAGCAATATCCGGTATAGATGGCGGTACCACCACATCATCATTTGCGTAAATATGACTCGGCACAGGTGTTTGACTTTCATTCACCACGAGTTGATTACTGATCCCCCAAAATTTACGATGAGGATCATGGGTATTGATCATGTAGAAAAACGGTTTATTTTCATCTTTTGCTTGTGCAAACGCATTCGATGCCCAATGATAAAATTCGCCAGCGTCGTGCGTTAGTGCCTCATCGCCTTCCACATCCCAATAATCAAATGGATAATACGGAGTTGCATGTGTCGCCTTGCCAAATAAGCCGGTGATATAGCCATTTTGTTGCATAATTTTAGGTAACAATGGTACCGGCGATTTCCACACTTGCCGAAAGCCGACCACACCATTTTGATGCGGGTAAGTACCGCTTATCATGACATTACGAGATGGATTGCAATTGGCGGCAACGGTATGAGCGTTAGTAAATTTCATGCCTTGCGCCGCAAGTGCATCTATCGTTGGCGTCGGTGAAGGAGATACCGTACCACCAAACGCGCCAAACTGCTCTTGCAATGCATCATCCATACTAATAACTAATATATTCGGTTGCGCCGCAAACGACATGCTTGATGCCAACACACTACTGCCAATAAGTCGTTTTACAATGGTATATAATTTTTTAACTAACGGTTTTTTAGTGATAGTTTTTTTAGTAATAGTTTGGCTGTTTATCGATTGACTACTTGCAGCGATTAGCGGATTGTTTTTATTGTTATATCTCATCTACATTCTCTTTATTTGTTGATAATTTTTATTAGAATTGTTTTATTTCTCTTACCGCTTTTAATGATTTAATAAGTCGGGAAAAAGCGGAGAAAAACGGCACTTAACGATGAATCAATTAAGTGCCATTAGCCGACTTTTAAAAAGTCACCTTTAGAAAAGCTGCTCTTTATCTAAACGGAAGTTGTCGATAACAACGGTATCGGTACCGATAGAATCTGCGCTATTGCGCTTCATTCTAAAGACGATATTGTAATTATCGTCGCCCGGACGTTTACGGAAGGTGAAGGAAATTTCCCCTTGCGTATCTTGGGTGATATCACCAATATCATTCCGTATTAGGGCATTAGTACTGCTACCATGTTGCAACACTGGATTGCCGCTCGCATCATAAGGCTCAATAAGTATTTCAAAGTCGGAGTCAGTCATTGAAATTACATTAGTATCGAGTCTAAAAATGTAACGCGTACCCAAAGGGTCGTTTGAAACATCAAGGTTTTTAGTCGCCTTTTTCCAACCTGTAATGCCCGCGCCTAAAGAAAACTTAAGTGATGCATTGCCGTCAATTACCTCATTAATATCTGTGGTTAAAGTAATTTGCGAGGCAGACTCTGCCCAGTCAGTGATGCCATTTTCAAAATCACCATTTGCAATTGGTGCATCGGCACCTAAACGAACAACTGACAAATCATCAAAAATATAACGGTGATAAAGCGGCGTTACCGTTTCAACCACAAAGGCAATATGAACAAAATTAGCATTTGCTGGCTTTTGACCATCAATTAAAAATTCAACACGAGGATTATTAGCATCAAGATGATTACTCACCGCTGTTGATATTACGCCATTGCTCAGAGAGTTATCGTTATCCCATTGAATTTGTAAATAGCCTTTACCTGGCGCGCCTGTGCTAGCAATAAAGCCATTGGCTCTAAACTTGTAACGGGTGTTAACTAAATCCCCCGACAAGTCGAGTGTTTGACTTACGCTACCTTGTGAGTCTTGCACATTAGGGTTGGTGCGAATTTCAGCACTTTTACCAACTATGCTAATGCCGTTAATTTGCGGTAGATAAAACTTGTAGTCACCCGTTTTTGTCCAACCGGTATAGCCATCTTCAAAATCTGGGTTTTTGAAGGCATGTTCATTGGCAAATACAGGGTCTAGTTCAATCAACTCCCCTTCTGGGTCGATCACTTGATAGTTTTGGTAACTTTGCCCTTGTTCAAATTCAAAAGGTGATAATTGAAAACCATACGATGTTTTATTGCCTAAGCTATCGATACCGATAATGCGGCGAGGCGTTAACTTAGAAAATTCCAATTCAACGTTGCCATTACTGTTAGTATGTTGATGCCACTGTGGTAAATAAAACTCATCACGCAATACATCCATAATGCCAGGTTGAATAGTTTCCATTAACCCCATAGCACCGTACCAATAATCAGCAATCCCCACAGATGGCATTTCATAACTCGGATCGTTACGGGTCCAACGGGTTAACATGGCAAAGTTTACACCGCCTGAGCCATTGAGCATTTCTTGGCGTAAGCCGTCACGATAGGCTTGATAACCACCAACCATAGGCTCAGTCCAACCAAGTTGTCCTAAACCTAAAACGGCTGGAAAATGGATCATATCGCCGGGGTGATCGCTTGGACCGTCGTTATAGTAACTGCTGCCTGATGCGTAAGGGTTATTACCTGCAGAAAATGCGGCAAAATATGGCGCGCCTAAATCATCACTTGCTGCCATAGTTACGCCATAATAGTTGGTATTTTGCTCTTGCCAATCTGGGTCGTCAAAGTGATGACGTAAGATCATTGAACCACCCATAATAATAAAGGCGGAATGGGAAGGTAAAATAACCGGCTCTCCTGTTAACCACTCGTTGTAATTCATATTTTGGCGTGAATACACGTAACGTGCGTAATCTTGAGTTGCTAGTGGGTCTTGCGCCGCCGCTAAGTCGCCGTAAATCCAGGTTTCATTGGTCATTTTATTATTAATGCCAATTGGACCGTGGTCGTCATTTTCCCAAGTAATGCGTTGGTTCGCGCGAATAGTATCGCTGCCGCGTTTAAAGGTTTGACGTAAATAGTCTTTATACGCTTGAATGTTAGCATTATTAGGATAAAGCTCAGCCGCTTTATACACCGCCGGAATAAACTTCATGCTGATGTACACTTGTGGCTGCGGATTGTTGGCATTAGGAATACCTTCACTTATGTAATTACGCATAAAGTGACCATCAACCGTTTTTACACCGCCTAAACCATCTGGATGCAAACCGCTGTGACGTTGGATCAACAACTCAATAATTGACTCAATATCCGCATCTGGGCTCACTTGATCGGCTGCCATTAATAAAAATAATGCCCAGCCAACGTTATCGGCAATTGGGGTATCATTTAGGTTTTGCGAAGGTGCAACAATTTTTCGCGTTAAAAACCCTTCAGGTACCAGTGAATTAGTACCTGTTATTATGCCAGAGCCAACTAAGCTTTTTATTGACGCAACATATTGTGCCAACTCATCTAACAACCAAGCATCAAAGTCTTTACGGTGATCTGTGCTATCTGACATCATTTTAGGCGTATTAGCTGCCAGTAAGATTTTACCGTCAGCAGAGGCGCTAATTGCCGAAATATCTTCTTCAAAGTCCGTATAGTGAACCAATGTTTGTGTGCCCGAGGCATGTAAACTGCTTGTAGGAATAAACATCAAGGTGTTTAAACTAAGATCTTCTTTTAATAGATAAAGTCCACCGGTATTACTGCCGCCATAAGTTCGTGCGTAAGCAATTGATTTAATATTGACATCGCTTGCTATCGCGCTAAGTGCCAACGTAGCTGTAGCGTCCGCTTGATATAATGAACTGTCGGTGCTGACATATAACACTTGTTTCACCATATCAACGGCTAAACCTGTGATCTGTGCGTTGTCTGCTGGCACAATCGTATCAATCGGCTGATCTGCGACATTATCAGCGACCGCATTTTTACTGGCATCGTAGCGATAAAGACCATTGTCGGTGCCAACATAAAGTTCACCTTTAAAATGCAGCATTGGGAAATTTTCGCCTGCACCCGCATTTTGACGAATGGTTAAACGGTCAAATTCCGTCAAGGCTTTTGTATTGGTATTAAACGCTAAAATAGCGTCTTTTTCACTGCCACTGTCACCTGTACACACGCCAATAAAAAGGTGTCGACCACTTGGCGTAAAAGCAACCGAGCAAATACCATTTCCGCCAGTTAAGTCCGCATTAGGTAGTGCTGATTCAATTGCTGAAAAATCAATAAAATGTTGTAGGTTTTGGCGAATATCACGAATTTCTATTGCTTGCGTAGCACTATCGACTACCGCATAACTACCACTGACTTGAGCCGCAGCGACATGAGATGCTTCACCATTTCCTAAAAAGCTCCATGGTTCGGTAACAACATTTGGGTTAATTACAGCATCAACACTTTGACCAATAATATTAACATTGTCGATGCGTGCTTGTTCGCCATTTCGACTAGAGGTTACGTTAAAACGTAAATTAAACTCTGGTTGGTTGTCAGTTGCGATGATAAAGCTTTTACTCGCCCAACTAGACGATTGAGTCGTTTCAAAAAGCTGCCAGTTACTGCCATCAAATGACCATTGCACTTGCAGTTTTTCGTCATTGCTTAAATTATTGGTGCTGCGATCGTAACTTATCACTAAATTATCAGCGTTTGATGAATCAAGCGTTAGTGCCATAGTGGCACCTTTTCTGACCTTTACGCCATAATCGCTACCACCGCTTGCTGCGCCAGCGTGAACCACTAAACTGCCTGAGCCAGTATTACTCCACGCATTGGCAAGGCTGCCACTTTCAAAATCATCTTGAAAAAGCGTGGTATTGGCGGCAATAGCAGAGGTGGCACAAAAACTACTGAGATATAACGCCCGTGCCATTGAGCATTTCAACCTTTGCAGTGGCCAGTTCTTCATTTGCCTTATTTGTATTTGCCGTTTCTGAACGAACGACTGCCCCCGTTTGTGCGGCATATTAACCGCAACATTTTTTATGGTGTTTTTATTCATGTTCTCACCTTTTATAATAGTTATGTTAGGGCTGTTGATCTTTCGTGTTTATTTTTGCAGCAGTTTATAGGTATTTAGACAAAGCATTGTGATTGTTATGTGGTTATTCCACATGAAAGCGCAATAATGATGGTTAAATGCCTAGAAACGCTGCCCTTGGGGTTCAACTAAAC
>NZ_JBPDIH010000013.1:0-118455 GCF_052030545.1 Thalassotalea sp. PLHSN55
GGTAAGCGGTAAGCGGTAAGCGGTAAGCGGTAAGCGGTAAGCGGTAAGCGGTAAGCGGTAAGCGGTAAGCGGTAAGCAAGAAATGTTAGTCGAATTATCCGAACAAGCAAGCACTGGTTAAGCCGCTACTTTTAAAATAGACTAGGGGCTGTTGATCTTTCGTGTTTATTTTTGCAGCCGTTTATAGGGATTTAGACAAAGCATTGCGCTTTTATGTGGTTATTCCACATAAAAGCGCAATAATGAGGTATAAATGCCTAGAAAGTTCAACAGACCCTGGGTTATCACGTTTAATACTTATAATAATTAGAGCACCTTTATGTTTCCCAATTGGCAATTAGCAACATTAAGCTTTTCTTATATCGGGCTGTTGTTTTTAATTGCCTTTGTTGGTGATAAGTATCGCCACAAATTCGTTGAAAAACACCAATCTATCATTTATGCACTTACCTTAGGTGTTTATTGTACTTCTTGGAGCTTTCTTGGCACGGCTGGGCAAACCGCAAACAATATTCTGTCGCATCTGCCGATTTATATTGGCCCAATTCTGCTGTTCATCTTTGCTTGGCCGTTTATTCAACGCATTATTCGGGTTAGTTTAAAGCTTAACTTAACTTCAATTGCTGATTTACTTGCCGCTCGCTACGGCAAATCGCATAACCTTGCTGTTATCGTCACCTTAGTGGCGCTGGTTGGCACCATGCCCTATATCGCGTTGCAATTAAAAGCGATTGTTTATTCATTCACCCAATTGCAGGCAGAAAAAAGCTTTATTAATTGGCATTTAGGTTTAGCTGTTAGTTTAGTACTGGCCGGCTTTACTATATTTTTTGGTATTCGCCATATCGACGTTACTGAACGTCACCCGGGGGTTATGCTTGCCATTGCTTTTGAATCGTTAATTAAGCTATTTGCCTTTTTAGCGGTTGGCATATTCGCGACATTTTTCTTGTTTGATTCGCCGTCTGAGCTTTGGCAACGCGCTAATGTCGACATGCAACTTGAACAGCAATTAAGCCTGCCAAATATTGCCTCAATGTTAGCCATGTTAGTGATCACCATGGCGGCATTTTTATCATTACCGCGCCAGTTTCAGGTCATGGTTGTTGAATTGAAAGATGAAAAACATACCTGGTTGAGCCGTCGTTTATTTCCAATTTATTTGTTAATTTTTGCCATATTTGCCATTCCGTTAGGGCTTGCCGGACAAGCCTTGTTAGGCAATGCCGTACCTTCAGACGCCTATGTATTATTCCTGCCAAGTTTAAAGCAACAAACCTGGTTAACCTTGCTATCTTTCTTAGGCGCTATTTCAGCAGCAAGCTCAATGGTGATTATCTCAGCCATTGCGCTAAGTACCATGCTCAGTAATGAAATTGTTTTTCCATTACTTTTTCATTCGAATAAATCAACGCCAAGCGATTACGACAACTTTAGATTACGCCTACTGAACATTCGTAAATTCCTAGTATTATTAGTTATTTTGTTAGGTTTTGGTGTTTCACTGTTATTGTCGCCCGATACATTATCTTCATTAGGAGAAATCGCTTTTGGCGCCTTTGCGCAATTAACGCCCGCACTTATCGCCGCCTTTTATTGGCGCCGAGCAAGTTTAACCGGCGTATATGGCGGTATTTTAGTGGGCTTTATGTTGTGGCTTATTTTTAACTTCTTGCCGCAATTTGGCTTATACGTTCAGCCTTTTACTGATGGTTTTATTCCAGCAAGTTCAATGGCAACCTTGCTCAGCTTAAGCGCCAATGTTTTTGTGGTGTGGACCTTATCGCAAATTAGTCGTCAAAGTGTACAAGAGCGAGTGCAGGCGTCGCTTTTCTTAGAGTGGCAATCACCTAAAGTACTAACCTCACAAAAATTTAAACATATTGATTACCGTGAATTAGAGCTATTGGTTTCACGCTTTGTTGGTAATAAAAAAGCCCAACAGAGTTTTAATTATTTCCAACGGGCAACGATTAAAAAACAAGTAGGTAACGATACCTATAATCAGTTACTGCTTGAACATACCGAAAATACCTTAGCCAGTGTGATGGGCGCATCGTCAGCGCGCTTAGTACTTTCTTCGGCGCTTGAAGGCCGAGATATTGCTTTAGATGAACTGGCGGTGTTGGTTGAAGATGCCTCGACTCAGCGCCAGCAATACAGTCAAAATTTACTGCAAAGCGCGATTGAAAATGCCAGTGAAGGCATTTCCATTGTCGACGGCAATTTAAAGTTGGTGGCGTGGAATAAAAAATACCTCGACTTTTTTAATTATCCCAAAGAATTAGTGTATGTGGGCTGTCCGGTTGAAAGTTTAATTCGCTACAACGCCCAACGCGGTTTATGTGGCGCTGGTAGTGTTAATGAACAAGTGAATAAACGTATTGCCTATTTGCGCAAAGGTAGTCCGCACTCGTCTGAACGTCAACATCATAATGGTCAAGCCATTCGCATTGCCGGTAATCCGTTGCCCGATGGCGGCTTTGTGATGATGTTTTCTGATATCACCGCTTATCGCAAAGCCGAACAAGTGCTAAAAGAGGCTAACTTAGATCTTGAAACCATTATTAATGAACGCACCCAAAAGCTTGAACAGGCCAATGAAGCTTTAGCCAAAGAAAGTCAAAAAGCAGAGCAAGCACATGTGAAAAAAAGCCAATACTTAAAAGCATGTAGCCATGACCTAATGCAGCCATTAGAAGCGGCACGTTTATTTACCTCGGCTTTAGCTGATCAAAACAATTTAAATACTGACCAACGACGCCAAGTAAACAACATAGATCATTCTTTAAAAGTGGCGAGCGATTTATTATCCGATTTAGGTGAAATAGCGCGCATTGAAAGTGGCAATATCAAACCACAAATCGTTGTTTTTTCGATCAATGAATTGTTCGACGACTTAGCATTAGAGTTTGAAGCCTCAGCGCTCGATGTACATGTCGACTTTCGGGTAGTTAAACATTCTGCGTGGATAAAATCAGATAAACGCTTATTACGCCGCATTTTACAAAATCTTATTGGCAATGCTTTTCGTTATGCCAGCCCAGGTAAGGTATTGCTAGGCGCTCGTGTGCGCAATGGCAATGTTGATATTGAAGTACTCGACAATGGTCCGGGTATTCCGGTTGAAAAACAAGAAATAGTATTTGAGCAATTTACCCAGCTTGATACGCCAAGTGCCAATGCCGGGCGCGGGTTAGGCTTAGGTTTAAATATCACCCAAAGTTTAACGCAATTATTGCAACATAGTTTGTCGCTGCAATCACAAGAGCATAAAGGCTGTAAGTTCACCTTAACGGTTGAAAAAGCCTGTGCTGGCGTAACTGTTAAGCCAACTGCAGCGAAAGTGGGTTCAGTATTTACCGATGTCACGGTACTGTGTATCGATAACGATCCCGATGTACTCGCTGGCATGGTGGAATTACTTGCTGCCTGGCAATGTAATGTTTATACCGCCGACTCGTACCAATCGGCCGATGAAATTTTCAAACATGAAAAAGATGAAATCAAAATTGTGCTCGCCGATTACCAACTCGACAACGATGAAGACGGCTTAACCTTGATCGCTTCGCTGCGCGAGCAATGCCAGCATTATTTACCAGCAATTCTGATCACCGCAACAACCGATGCCGATATCGACAATAAAGCGGCAGAAGCTGACGTCGGTTTTATGCGTAAACTTGTTAAACCAGCAGCACTTCGCGCGATGATGAGCGCCATGCTTGCCAAACACCTAAAAGACAGTTATTTATAGTTCATTAGGCTTAGTTGAGCAGGGCACATTAATGGCAGCAATATCAATTGAAAACGCTGAACACTACCACTGGGGTGAAAACTGTCATGGCTGGCATTTAGTCAAATCAAAAAGCTTAAGCGTGATCCAAGAATTAGTGCCGTCGGGCAGCTCAGAAACACGTCATTTTCACCAACAAGCTGAGCAGTTTTTTTACGTATTATCTGGCACTGCCACATTCGAGTGTGAAAATAACATCACGATATTACAGGCTAATCAAGGCATTCATGTTGCCGCAGGGCAGGTTCATCAATTACGCAATCAACATGATGAAGACCTTATTTTTACCGTCACCTCAACACCACCAAGTCATGGCGATCGCATTAGCTGTTAATCAGTGTTCGTTAACAACTAAAATAACAAGGAGCTGTACTTATGGCGTATGAACGCATAATGGCAATCGATGTCAGTAACGATGAAATTTATGATCAGTACCGCAAGCATATGAAGCCAATATTGCGTACTTACGGTGGTGAATTTGGTTTTGACTTTCGTATTGCCGAAGTTTTACAGTCAAAAACTAACGACCCTATTAACCGCGTTTTTACCTTATCTTTTCCTAGCAAAGACGCTATGGAAGCATTTTTTACCGACGCAAAATATTTAGCGGTGAAAAAACAATATTTTGAACCATCGGTTAGCAGCACAACCGTTATTTCATTGCATCAGACTCAAGAGTAAGCGAAAAATGGCATTAAATCTTAACATTAGACACCTAGAATCGACTGATTTGGCACAAATCACCGCTATTTATCACGATACTTCGGTCACCCAAAATACTTCTCAACTGCCTTATTTAAGCAGCGAAAAAGTGGCAAGTTTCTTTGCAAACCAAGGTGACTATACCCTAGTTGCAGAATATGAAGGCAAAGCCATTGGCCATATCAGTTTATTGTTGTCTCAAAAAATGCGCGATAAACACTGCGCAACCATCGCATTGGCGGTAGATAGTCACTTTCATGGTAAAGGCGTCGGTAAAGCCTTGATGAGTGCGGCACTTGATCAAGCCGATAACTGGATGAATATCGTGCGGTTAGAGTTAGATGTGCAAGTTGATAATTTACCCGCAGTCGCCTTGTACAAAAAAATGGGTTTTAAAATTGAAGGAGAAAAAAAGTTCAGTACTTTTAGCGCCGGCAAGTATACCAACCTTTACCTAATGGCACGTATTCGCCCTAATTTTACTGGCTAACCTGAGCGTTTGGGTATTCAGCTATGATGAAAAACGCATTGAAAATTACTCTTGGCAGCTTACTATTGCTAGTTGTTGGCTATTACAGTTACTTATACGTACTGCCAAGCGTTACTGTTATTAATCACACCAATAAAACGTTAATTGCTGCCAACGTCAGTTTGCCTAATAGTCACTTAGATTTTGGCGACATCGCAAGCGGGCAACAAAACACCATTTATTATCAACTTAAACAGCAAGACGGCGAATATCACTACAACTTTATCTTAAGCGATGTTAGTAATTTCACTGACTTAACTGAAAAGCCAGATAAAAACACGGTATTAACAGGGCGTTGTGGCTATATCACCGATAACGAGATCCATAAACGCGTAGTCATTGAACTAAACCCATCGCTAGGTATCAAATGCTCAAGTTAAGCCAATTGAGGAAAATAATATGAAAAAACTAAGCTGCTCAGTACTGATATTACTCGCACTCTCAGCCTGCACCAGTAAACAGTTATATCAAGCAGGACAAGGCCAACAACGCAGCCAGTGTATTAATGACGCGGCAACCGCTGATGAACATCGAGCCTGCCTCAATCAAGAGCAAAAATCGTTTGAAGAATACGAACGAGAGCGCCAAGCATTAGAACAATCAAATCAAAAGCATAAGCCTTGAGCTACAATTTGAGCTAGAGTCCGAGCATTAAGCTTGGCACTAACATATTCGTTGTCGACTAGGGTGCTACTTCGTTTAAGCCAGCACCTAGACTTAGGTATTGACTATTGGTTAATACCTTAATATGTTTATCTAATTGTTCACCGTTGCTCCACCTAACTGAAACACTGATTGGCTGCTGACAATTGGCTAAACCAAAATGGACTTGCTGATGGCGACTTAATGAATAGGCAGCAGCAGTTGCAGCTACTTTTTTAGTTTGCTTGATATCACAGCCGGTGACTTCAACAACGGCGCCCAAGGCTGCCGCTTGATGTTGCATACTCTTACCAACAGCAATGGTTAAATGTTTAGCCTGCTGCTGAGTTTGTTCAGTTAACAACTCATTGGCAAATAAATGCCATTTACCACGCTCGTTACCCAGAATAATATCCATGTCGCCATCTCGATCAAAATCAAGCGCTTCAGCGCCTAAACCAATGGCACCAAGCTCGGTAGACAAAATGCCATGGCTTAACTGACGTGAAAATCCCTTGCCGGCTTGGTTTAGGTAAAGCTCAGCTTGATTAGCGCTAATTAAATTACCGCGTTGGGTCACGACTAAATCTTGAAATCCGTCGTTATTCACATCTGCAACAACAATACCGGTCGCATGTTTGTTATTGTCAGCGTCAAGCCAGTTACTTTGGTCGCTAAACTTACCGTGTTCATTGATCAACAAAACATCTGCAGGTGGCTGCTTTTTTTTGTTACTCGGTGATTGCTGATAACGTTTCACGCCATGTAATACACCAGTGGCAGGCGACCAAATATTGCCAGCAATACGCCACTGTTGATTGCCCACATAGCCAATGTACATGCCTTTTTCAGTCATTTTTTCAGGAAAGCCTAAGACATCGCTGTTGACTAATCTTAGATCTCGACCTGAATGAGTTTCACCCGGAAATTGATATTGATACGCCGACTCGCCTAAATACACCTGTTTATTCGGCCATTGTGATTGCAGGTTCTCTATATTAAGCACATCGCCGATCACTAAACCGTCGAAATTAAATTCACCACGTTTAGTGTAAAAACCAAATAACTGCTGCTGTGCATCATAAAAAGTATCACCTGCACTAAACTCTTCACCACGACTAAAATAGAGGTCAAAATCGCCGTCGTTATCAACATCAATTTCGGCAATCGCGGTCACTTTGGTTAACGTTTTTGGTAGCACTTTTTTGGTGACATTAGTAAAAGAAAAGTCACCATTGCCTTGATAAACCTGCACTTCATTGTGGCCATACAACAATAAATCGAGCTTATTGTCATTGTTAAAGTCAGTGACCAAGGTTTTTTGACCATCGGCTTTTACCGCAGGTAATCGACCACGCAACACCAATTGCCCATTGCCGGTATTTTCATATAAATAGTTTTCACTTTGCCCTTGTTTCTCTTTTGATGGAAAAGCAAAGTTGATCAGATCTAAATCGCCATCGTTATCTAAATCAGCAAACTTCACCGTACGACCACGCATGGTAGCCAATGGCTGAGTAAAGTCTGGTAAAGGAATAATTTTACGCTGCTGACTTACGGTAAAAATTTTGGCATTACGCGCATTACTGCCAGAACCGCCACCGCGAGCGACAATAATTTCTAAATTACCGTCGCCGTTAAAGTCCGCCACCGAAATACCATGCATGTCGCCCATCATGACATCGTAAGGGCGTGAGTATTTACCTTGATTATTCCACATAATGCGCAGTGCAAAACCATGATCATTGAGCACTAAATCTGGCCAGCCATCTTGGTCTAAATCAGCAACGACCGGCGCGTCCCATTGGCGCAAGTTTTTCTCTTCTCTTGGAAATAACGATGTTTGTTCGCTAAACGAGAGGCTACTAGCAGCTTGAACGCCTGTAATTGTTGACGGTGTCGCATTACATGCCGTCACTGCAAACACCGCGGCAAGCGTCACAGCGCGTGGTGGCATTATTTTTATTGCCATAAATTTCATTATTTATCCTTTACTGCTTAACTACTTTATTAGTTAATGACTTTGCTAGTGAATAACTTGCTGACCAGCAAAATATTGAAGATCTGCTTTATTTAACAACAACGTTTGCTGCTCACCATTACTCCAAACTACGTGCGCTTGTTGCGGCTGTTTGCAACTACCTAAACCAAAATGCAAATTACTCATTTGTGCGTGTGAAAATGCAGATCCTGTGCTGCCAACAACTTGTGTTAATTGCTGCTGACAAGCCAATACAGTCACCTTGGCGGTCATTGCCGACGCGCCCTGTGTTAACGATTTACCGACGCTTATGTGCAAAAAGTGGTTATTACTAAGTGGTGTTTTGTCAGCCGTGATTAATTGATTGCTGAACAAATGCCAACGACCACGTTCATTGCCAAAAATAATATCAACGTCGCCATCATTATCGTAATCAAGCGCTTGTGCACCAGCACCTGTTGCCCCTAACTCTGTTGAAATAAGGCCATGGTTACTGGCAACTTCAAATGATTTTCCCTGCTTGTTTAACAGTAAAGTTTGTTTATTTGCAGTCGCCATATTGCCGCTATTGACTATAAAGATATCGCTAAAGCCGTCGTTGTTAAAATCTGCCACGGTTGCGCTGGTGGTTTGCGCGCTACTGGTAAGGTTTAGTTTATCGCTAGCATCAATAAATTTGCCATTAACGTTTTCAAAAAGCTTTACCGGCAATGCCAGTGGCTTGGTCGTGTTTGGCGTTGATAGCACTCGGTGAACAACCCCGGCAGTGGGCGAGTGAGTATCGCCACCAATACGCCACATGCCATTACCTAGATAGCCAATATATAGCCCTTTTTTGTCTAACTCACTTGGCCAACCCATGGCTTGTTCAGCCGTTAAAGTAAGGCTTTTCTCGCCATGACGATCTGTTTGTTTAGCTTTAAGTAATTGCTTGTTTTGACCCACAAAAATATCAAAATGCGGGTACGCCATTTGCAAATTTTCGATGACTAAATCGCCTTCAATATGTAGATCGTCAAACTGAAATTTTTCATTACGCGCAAAAAAAGCAAAACGTTGCTGTTTGGCATCATAAAAACGCTGTTGATGAAATTGGTGCTGGGCGCGAGTTAAGACAAGATCTTGATCGCCATCGTTATCAAAATCGATTTCGGCAATGCTACTAACGTGCTTAGTATTGCTCAACTTAGCCAAAACTTGGCCGGAATTATCTCGATAAGCCAAGCCAGTTTCACCTTGTACCGCAATGATATTATCACCGCCGTAAAAAATAACATCTTGGTCGTTATCGTTATTAAAATCAGTAACTAAGGTTTTATAGCCTAGCCATTTTGCCGTTGGCAATAAGCCATGAAAGTGCAGCGATTGTTGTGAGTTTTGATAAAGCTGATTAGCGCCTTTTGGTTGGCTTTTTAACGGAAATGCTGAAAATAACGCATCAAGTTTGCCATCATTATCACCATCGAGTAATTTAACCGCGCGACCACGGCTACGCTCATAAAGGGTAAACTCTTCGCCGCCGCTAATATTTCGCATGCGATCAACATGATAAATTTTAGGGTAACGCGGTTTTTTGCCACCGCCACCACCTTGCGAGACAATAATGTCGATCAAGCCGTCTTGGTTATAATCTGAAACCCCTATACCATGCGTATCGCCCAAAGCTAAATCAACCGGGGCGGCATAACGGCCTTGGTTGTTCCAATATAATTTTACTTTTTGCGAATGCTCGGTGAGCAACAAATCAACAAAACCGTCTTGGTCTAGATCGGCAACAATCGCTGAATCCCACTTGCGACGTGAAACGGGTTCTAAGGCAATAATGTCATTACCAGCTGGCGCAAACATCATTTGTGGTGTCGTACTTTTTTTGTTGGGCACGTTTTCGCAGCCGGACATAACTAAAAGCCCCAACACGCCAGCGAGTAAGGTCAGTAATTTAACGGGTAACAACATAACAACGTTCACTATTTTTCCATGCTTAAATTATCAATCACAAAGTGCTTGCCAAATTTTTTGCTAAGCACTGAATTTTTCTTGGCACTGTCTTGAATATCAATAATCCACGCATACTTGCCTTGACCAAAATTACTTTGCAACGCTTCGAACGGCATTTCAAACGCCCCCGGTTTTGTAACAGGTACCGACAATTCTCCCAGCTCTTGCCAGTTTTCACTGTTGGTAAGGCGAATATGTAAAGTACGCGGCTGATGCACTTTATAATGGACTTTTAAGGTATGAGTGGCATCGTCGGCAATAGTTTTAGGCCAGTTAACTTGCGTAACCAGATCAATTTTTTCACCAAGGTTAACTTTACTTGTTGATGTCGCTTTTACTGGGGCGACCTTAGCTAAAGCGGCTTTATCGGTGATCATTAAATATTGTGGTTCAAATTCACTTACCCGATCAGCCCACTTTTTACCTCTAGGGGCTAAATAGGCATTCCAGCGATAACGACCTTCTGCCAACTCGGGCACTTGGTAAGCAAATTGATAATCGCCCGATTGCTTAATGCGTTTTTTTAAGGTTTTAAGGGTTTTCCAGTTTGTGGTGTCTTGCAACGTCACAAATAATTCACGTTGTTTACTAACATCAACATTCACAGCAATCGTGATTGTTTGTAGTGCATGAGCTTGCTCTGGCAAGGCAAATCGGTTGATTGCATCTTTGGCAATTGCCAAGCCACTGGTGCTAATTAACACTGTGAATATCGTGATTAATTTTATATAGATTTTTTTCATCATTAGCCTCTTTTGTATTGGGCGCATACGTTGTAACGCATGGTTGTTATCTGACTTTTATTCTTATTTATTATCTTTGGCTATTTATACACACGTACCCAATCAACTTGCATTGCACTCGGGTAACCTTCTGCCGTTGCTTTTTCAGGTACCGCACAGCGGACAAAACCCTGGTGACATTGGTTATACGAAACGTGTGGGTAACGTAAACCTAGCGACAAGGTAACGTGCATCGGCAAATGCCAGTGTAGATTTGGCTTTTCAGCGACTTTTTTGCCGTCTAAATACCAGGTAATTTTTTCGGGTGTAACGTGTGCACCATAAATATGAAAATCGTCACGCGGATCAAAATCGGCAATCACTTTGTTACGGGTTAGTTCAGGGAATTTTCCCGGACGTTTCCACGTTTCTTTACCGTTTTCAATCACACGAGTATGTAAGTTCATGTCGATAACTTCAGGACCTTCATGGTGCTTAGTTTTACTGTCCCATTCTGATTGTTGTAACTCAACAATATCGACTTCAGAGTAGGTGGTATCGCCTTCTTTATTGGTTTTTATACCCAACTTACGCAATGTATCGCCTTGGCTGTAAATCCAAAAAGCAGGGCTTGCACCTGGAAAAGTCGGCATGCCTTTAATGCGTGCTTCGTAATAACCATAGGTTTGATATTGATACGAGCGCAAAATACCTGAGGTATAAAAGAGCTCGGTTGTTACTTTTTGACCACCTTTTGCATAAGCACGACGAGTCGCCTGATGCGGTTGGTAGGCAATATTGATATTAAGTTTTCCATTATCTTGCCAAGTATTTTCAGGTAACCAAGACCAAGGTCCCCAATCGCTTGGGTCGTTATTCCATTTACTGTGGTTGATAGCATCACTATTAAACTCGTCAGACAGCGCCGCTACATATTGCCACTTTTTAGCATCGCTCTGCGGGCTATTAATAACGGGCTGAAAATTAGTATCTGCTGCTTCATCGCCAGCAAATGACGTTTGGTTTAGCTGACAACCAGATAGCACTAACGCGGTCAAAGCTAATTGACTAAGTAACTTAAACATGGTGATTTACCTTTAAAATAAGACGAGCAAAGAAGTAGATAAAGCCGCCAAAATAGCGGCTTTTTTTTGGTTAAGTTAAGCTAAGTTACGTTAAATTAAGTTAAGTTTAATTAGCCTAAGTATAAATACGGGTTCAGGTTTAGCGAGTAGGTTGAATAATAGCTTCATTACGCGTGGACGCTATTATTCAACCTAACAAGCAAGTATTATTGCACTGGCATTACTGCATATTCATCTAACAAGATGGTGTCGCCTTCGGCTAGACCTGTGACATCCCAAAACTGGAATACGTCTGTGACCATGTTCCACTTATCAGAAACTGTCCATACTGGCGTGCCACTTACTGAATCAATCAATTCTACTAATTGCCATTCAGTTGTTGGTTTTAATACTGCCGATTGAACACCAGCACCAGGGCGTCTAAATTCAAAACCCGGACCTGATGGACCACCTTCATATTTCCATGCTAATACTGTGTGTTGCAAAGTCACTTCGCTGGCAGGAATTGCACCAAGCTTCACCCAAACAGAATACTTGTATTTAGCACCTACCGATGCGCCGCCTAAGCCGTATGTAGCACTGTGCCAGTTACGTTGCTTATTCCAAACTTGCTGAGTGACACTGGTCATTTCGTCTGCGCCCGCAGTAATTTGAATTGACTGACCACTTAATGCGGTATCAGAAGCGGCAACGGTTCCACCGCCCCAATTTGCGCCAGCCGCATCAAGTAAAAAGTCGGTGTTAAAACCAGCAGCATGTGCCGATACGCCCGGATCACACATTGAATTGGCAACAACTGTGGCGGTAACACTTTGACCTTCAACATCTGCAAGTTCTGTTGAACCTGTATTACCTTCAGCGATATTGACACTGGCATCAAACATTAAGCCAACTTTGGATACATCGCCTGTGGTAAAACGTCCGGTACCTTGCTCGCCATATGAAATCGCTTCAGCCATGGCAAAATCAGCATTGTTACTTTGCCATTGGTAAACATAATCACCGCTAAGCGCATCGCCTGTCGCTGGTGTTGGTGTTACGTTAAAGCCAGCAGATACACAAGCAGGTACTTCTTTTAAACCTGTTGGTAAACCATTGCTATCGGTGTCTTGGTTAGTAATGTCTAACGTGAAGGCTGAGAATACTTCTAACGCAACCGTGATCGACTTAGTTGGGTCTTCAGTACTGGCAATAGTTGCTGTAGTTGTACCGATAGCGACCGTTGTAATTGCGCCATTTTCATCAATTGTCGCAATCGACGGATCTGCCGTTGTATATGTTAAACCTTGATCACAAGCTTTTTGTGGAAAAACGCTAGCAAATAAAGTCGTTTCTGAGCCCAATAATACTTTTGCCGGTTCAGCAATAACACTTTCTACCGCATCGTAAACCGCATTCATTTCAAGTACTAAAGTTCTTCGTGGCAGGGCTTCACCCGGTGCGCGAGCATAGCCGTTATCAACATCGTAACTAATGGTGTAAGTCACTTGCGCTGGATTGTCAGGAATACCATCGCCAATGTTGTTACCTTCAGCGTCTTCAGCGCCCCAAACGTCAGTTAAATCACAGGTACTTAAACGGTCAGCAAAAACATCGGTTGCTACGACTAACTTACCATCTTTTTCAACAAACGGTGAAATAGTTTGATTGGCAATGGTATTAGACGGGCTTTGTGGTGTGCGATAGTTTGGCGACACTTCAAAGGTCATTTCTGAAATATTAATCAGCCCAGTTAACGCTTCACCGCCTGCCGTTGCGCCGGCAAGTAAATCAATTTCTTGACTACCGGTTTCTTCATCAAGTGATGCCATTAACGGTGCTTCGTCGAATGCTACTGGGTTTTCATTGGTAAATTTTGCATCGTAGCCTTCGTCGCTACCGCCGCCACAGCCGGTTAATGCACCTGTGGTGAACACTGCTAGTGCTGTATATTTTAGTAAGTTATTAGTCATCTTACTTCTCCAAATCTTGTGTTAAGCAGGGCGTTAACCCTGCTCTTATAAGCTTATTTTTAGCTTTATTTATTATTAGAAAGTACCGCGAATACCTACGCGGAACTGACGACCAGTTTTATAAACCGCTGCGGTTCGTGTTGTCGTTACACTGCCGTCTTCAAGTACGTTACCTTCATCCAATACAGCAACTTGATCGTTTGGATTTGCAAGGTCGATAGTATTTGAACTGGTAATAAAGACTCGGCGAGTATCGTCGGTAATATTAAGGGCATTAAAGGTTAAGCTGATGCTGTCGGTAATCGCGTAGCTTGAACTAAAGTCAACACGATTGGTTGCGTCTTGCCAAGTAACCGCACCATTTAAGCCATCATCAACCAATTGCACGTCGTTAAAGCGATGAGCTAAACGGAATTGCAAACCATCTTTTTCCCAAAATAACGTGGTATTAGATGAATGTTTTGGCGTATAAGGTTGTGGGAACGATTTTAAGCTAAGTCCTGTTGTACCAATGGCTTCAACTTCACGTTCTGAATCTTGGTAAGTGTAGTTCAGGCTTAAACCTAAACCGCTTAACACACCCGGTAAAAAGTCGTACGACTGGGTATAACCAAATTCTAAACCTTTAATTTTTGCGCCTTTACCATTTTTAATGGTGGCAATGTTGGCAACATCACACTCAATTCGCCATTGGTCAAAGAAACCGGCAACTTGACGCATTGGCATACAGTCATCAGCATCACCTGGCTCGCGGTTAGGATCAAAGTCCATTAATAAATCAGCACTTTCTAACTCATACTGCGTACGTACATCTTTGTAGTGGTATGGGGTAACAATGTTTTCTTCAAAGTTTTCCATGTCTTTGTGGAATAACGCCACAGATAACATGCTCGTAGGATTGAAGTACCACTCGTACGATAAATCTAAGTTGTCAGATGTTAATGGTTTTAACTGCGAATTACCGGCGGAACCACCGGCAGCATCCCACTGATCTTCACGCACTTGTGTTCTTGGGTTTAACGAGTCAAAACGAGGACGAGTCATGGTTTTTGACGCGGCAAAACGAATGATGGTTTCATCATTTAACATGTAGTTTAAGTTGATACTCGGTAACCACATGTCGTGCTCAGCAGTTTGGGTAACCCACGCAGTACGACTTTGCACTTCACGCCCCGGACCTGCTGGACCTGTAAATGCAGTAGTGCGATCTAGGTATGGCCACATATGACCATTTCGTGAGAAATGCGCCCAGTTATTTGCTGTTGCCGTGACTAAATTGCCGTTTTGGTCGTAAATTTGTGAAGGTAGCGCATTGTTAGTCACTATATTGCCGTTTTCATCAACCCACAATAGACGGTTAACGTCTGGACCTGTCATGCCATCAGCACCTGGGATTAACCACTGACCAGTCTCTCTATCGTAAGGAATCGTGCCGTCTTTGTTGTAGTCATAACCATGAGTTACCGCCCACGACCAACAGTTTTGTAAGTCAGCATCGTTTGCTGGTGTATAACGCGTATCACCGTTTGCTTGCGCTTGAGGTTCAGGACACGCCGGTGAATTCATGTTAGCTAAACCGCGTTCAACTAATAGATTGTATGGGTCAACCATCTGTGGAAAACGAACAAAGTTAATACCGCCAACGCCTGTCGCTTCAGTTTCGTCTTTAACATAACGAATACCAATGTTACCAGTTAAACGACCGTCCATTAGTTCAAAATTCATTTTGGCGTAAGCCGCTTTTGATTCAGTCGCAATGTTTCGGCTGCCGTCAATCGTTTCGCGTATGCCAATTTCACTGGCATCTTTACCTGATAAAATCTCTAACGCCTTAGTCGCGTCTAGCATCGGCCAACCACCAAAAAATGCGGTGCTACGGTCGCCTTGAATGTCTTCACCAAAATCATCGAATGGGAAAGCACTACCAGATAAAATGTCTGCTACACGAATGGAGCCCATACCACGTACTTCAAAGTCGGCATTGGGATCGTCTAAATCGATAAGATCTAAACCATTTGTTGTTGCACGGTTTTGAATCGAAACATCTTTTTTGCGATCTGCCCACTTAGCACCAAACTCTATTGAGGTGATGTAGTCGTTGTCTAATTCCCAATCGAAATCAACAAAAATAGATTTGTTAGTATCTTCTAATTCGTTCTTACGTAGCGTTAAGTTACCTAAGTGATTGTGCTCTAAATCAAACGGGTTAAAACGGCTGTATACGGTGTTAGCTGTGCCATCAAACGCATCAAACTCGGCCGGCGTAATACCGGTAAAGTAACTACAATCTGCTAGGTTACCTGAAGCACAATCGTAGCCAACACGTTCTAAAACTTCATCTGGCATGCCTTCAACAACGTTACGACCGGCAGTACCCCATGTTGCAGTACCTATGGTGATATAACGATCATCTTCATCATCATCTGGCGTTTCATCAGTAGTTTGTGAAAAACCACCGCGTAGCGTCATGGCAAAGTTATCAGTAAAGTTATGCTCGATAGTCAACGAGGCTAAGTTAGTATCAACTTCACGCAAACCGTTTGAACGTAAAAAGTTACCCGCCATTGAACGGCTTGATGAACGTTCTAAGGTATTGGTGGTTAAATCAACACCATTAAGTGCAGTATTGTCGTCATCTGCATGAATTAAGTTCAGCGGAGATAAGTTCAAACGCATGGTATGGTTATCAACATAAATATCTTGCTGAGTATGGGTTAAATCAAGCTGAATATCGGTATCGTCGGTCGGTCGAAACTGCAAGCCTGTTGAAATAGAAAAGCGTTCACGTTTATCGGTATTAACACCAAAATCAACAGTTTCACGAGCAAGCGTATATAAATCGCCTTCCACCAGTTGTTGGGTTTCTGGGTCGTAATCAACTAAGGTGTCGATTGAATTTAATAGCGGCTGACCATTTTCACCCATAATGACATTGTTGTCTTCATCACGTTGATAGCCTAATACACGCAGTGGTTTACCGGTATGAATATCATGTGCGGTGCGACCACCATCAGCAATATCGTTAATGCGAATTGCACCGTCGGCCCAACCTGTTTGCACGCGGTCTTGACGCGTTTCTTGCGTATCTTTTGAAGCCGTAATAACAAAACCAAAGGCTTCGTCAAAATACTTATCGGCGTAACTTAAGTTAATGCGCGGCGTCGACTCACCTGAAAATTCATTGTAGCGACCTTCGACAGTAAATGAGCGACGTGGCTTATTTAAATCAAGCGGTTTTACCGTGCGTAAAACAACACTTGCACCTAATGAACCTTCATCTTGGTCAGCAGCAGAGGTTTTTTGAACATCGATTGACGCTAGAATATCAGACGAAAAGGCACTTAAATCAACACTATTGTCGTTACTTGCCGTCGCATCAGAACCGTCGGTACTTAAACCGCCAGTTAAAGCAACACCGTTCATTGAGATCTGGTTTAATGAAGGACCCGCACCACGTACCGAAATACGCGTACCTTCACCGGCTTCTTCTTGCACCGTAACACCGGTAACGCGTGATAATGCATCTGCGATGTTTTGGTCAGTCGATTTACCCACGTCTTCAGCATGAATAGAATCACTTACCCCGTCAGAAAATCGTTTTGCGTTCATAGCTTTACGTAAGCTACCGATAAAACCTCTTACTTCTATAACTTCAATTTCTTCTGCTTCTTTGTCTTTTTTCGCTTGTTGTTGTTCTGACTCGGCAGCATAAGTAGGTGTTGTTATAAAAGACGCAAATATAGCAGCTGATATAGCCGATAACTTATAGTTGTGCGCCATGATACTCTCCTTACAATATTCTATTATTTTATTTATTTTTTTATTGCGTCTCAGTTCAACTTAACTGGCAGCAATATTCGTGACAATAGCTTGTTACAAATTGCTTACACGACTAAGCCACACCCGCTATTTCTAGTGAGCTTAGTAAGCACTTATTCTTATTATTTAAGGTTTAAATGAGTTTCTTTTTTGCTATCGACAATGGTTTGATGATAGGTATCCATTCGCTCGATATCGTAGTTTTCAAATTTTCGCTGCAGTAGCCAGCGCGGTCGCTCTAGCGTAGATTCCCAGGCAAATAATTGTTTGAACATTTGCTTCACTCGCTCGGGTTCAGCCGCTGCTAAGTCATGTTGCTCTTTAAGGTCGTTAGGTAAGTAGTAAAGTTGTGCCGGTCGGTCAGGAAATCGCATAAGTTTCCAATCACCAACACGAATTGTGCCGCGAACGTCTTTTTTCCAATACAAAACGTCATGTGGGCGGCCAGTATTTTTCCCAAAAACGTAAGGTAAAAGGTCGACGCCATCTAAACTTGACAGTTTTTCACTGTCGCCACCGGCTGCGCCATAAAAGGTTGGCGTTAAATCTAATAAGCTGATCGGGTATTGATATTCACTACCGCCAGTGATTTTATTTGGCCACTTCATAATGAAAGGAACACGCACGCCACCTTCTAAATGATTTGACTTCGAACCACTTAATGGAAAGTTGCTTGAGGCATTTCTGTCTGTCGGGCCGCCGTTGTCATTGGTAAATACCACAATGGTATTGTCATCTATGCCTAATGCTTTTAAGGCATCGATAATTTTGCCACTTGCGCGATCCATGGCTAACGTCATGGCCGCAAGTGTTTGCAGCTTGCCCGTTAAGTTAGGAAATTGCGCTAAATCTTCTTTGGTTGCATCCATAGGTGTATGCACTGCATTAAAAGCAACAAAGGCAAGAAACGGTTTGTCGGCTTTATGTTGACGTTCAATAAAGTCGATGGCTTCGTCAGCTAATACATCAGTTAAATAACCGTTATGTTCACCCATATTGGCAAAGTTACGCTCCATTAAATCAAGGTGACTTGCTGGTGCTTTTGAATAAGCAAAGTAACTTCTTGCGCCGCCACGAAAACCATAGAATTCATCAAAACCACGATTCAACGGGTGAAACTTATCGTCACCACCTAAGTGCCATTTACCGTAATACGCCGTTTGATAACCTTGCTGCTTTAGGTATTCACCCATGGTTTTTTCGTTTACCGGCACGCCCATGTCGTTGCCATCGGCACCTGAATTTTTACTCATGTAACCTGGTACGTTGTTTTCTTCAAAACCAAAACGTTGTTGGTATTTACCGGTAATTAAGCCAGCGCGAGACGGACCACAAGTTGGGTCTGATACATACGCTTGACGAAATAACATGCCGTCGTTAGCCAGTTCGTCAAGACGTGGTGTCTTCATAATTTTCGAACCATGAAAACCAAAGTCGCCATAACCGGCATCATCGGCAAACAACACAACAATATTCGGTTTTTGCTGTTTAGCGTATGCACTAGGAAGCAAAGCAACTGCGCAGATAACCAGCGATAATACTTTTGTCAGGCGCAATGTCTGCTGAAATAAATTAGTCATTGATCAGTACCGATACACGTTTGTTAGTTAAGTATTCTTGCAAGCTGTATTGTGAGCAGTCTTTACCTACGCCACTTTGTTTTAAGCCGCCGTGTGGTAAATGCACGCCGTAGTGAACTTCGTTAACACAAACACTACCTGCTTGAATTTGATTGGCCGCTTGCAAACCACGTTTTAAGTTTGTGGTGTACACATAAGCCGCTAAACCGTATTCACTGTCGTTTGCCATCGCGATAACATCGTCGTTATCGCCAAAGGGAATGACAGGTAAAACTGGGCCAAAAATCTCATTGCTCGCTAATGCCATGTTCTGATTAACATCGGCAACAATCGTTGGCTGTAGGTAAAAACCTTTTGGATGACTGGCAGGAATTTCTCCGCCTAGCGTAATACGTGCACCGTCGGCTGCTGCTGATTCAATTAAACCAATAATACGGCTTCGCTCACGTGCGCTACTTAGTGGTCCCATTTGGCGACCTTCGCCACGTCCTGCTTGCAAATTAATGCCTTCGGCATGTGCTTTTGCATGAGCTAAAAAATCTTGGTAAACCGACTCGTGCACAAAACAACGGTTGGGTGATACACACACTTGACCACTGTTACCAAATTTAAGATCGACAATGTTTTGCGCAGCTTTTTTCACTTCAGCATCGTCATAAACCACCACTGGCGCGTTTCCGCCTAGTTCAACCGAGAAATGTTTAACGCTAGTACACGCCGTTTTCATGGCGCGAATACCCGATTGTGTTGAACCTATCATGGTAAATAACGATGGAATATCGCTGGTTAATAACGGGTTAGTCACGTCGTAATCGTTACTGGTGATAATGTTAACAACACCAGCAGGAAAACCTGCTTCTAACGCCAATTCCGCGCAGCGTAAGGTTGCAAGCGGTGTAGTTTGTGACGGTTTGATAATTGATGTACAACCTGATGCTAACGCTGGACCTAACTTGTAACCTAGGTTAAGTAGTGGGAAGTTCCATGCTAAATAACCCACCACAACCCCTAACGCTTGACGTTGTACGTAATGATGAAAACGACCACTAGGGTCAACAATGACCGGTTGCTCGATACGTTTAACTTCTTCAACAAAATAACGTAAACAGGTCACTAACATGCCAAAATCGTATTCAGCGTTATCGAGTGGTTTGCCTGTTTCAGCAATTAAAATGTCGATAATTTCTTCTTTGTGCTGCTCTAAAATATCGGCATATTTCAAAATAAGCTGCTCACGCACTTCCACTGCCGTAGTTGACCAGCTTGCAAAGCTCGCATTCGCGGCAGATAACGCCATTTCAACTTGAGTTGCGTCAATATCTGGTACTTGGGCGATCACTGCTTCATTGTCTGGGTTGATCACATCAAAGGTTTTTGCTGAGCTATGTAGCTCGCCATTGATAAGCATTTTAAAGTTTAAATTGTTCATTTTGATTCCGTTGCACAAATATCAAATTCTTTCAGTTGATCTAAGTCTATCTCAACACCGAGACCTGCGCCTGTTGGCACACTCGCTTGACCATTATTTACTGACACTATGGTTTTATATAAATTATCGCGTAGTGGGTTTTCGGTGCGATCGTATTCAAGCATTAACTCTTTCGGCTCTGCGCGGCCAGGTTCGTGATAAGCGGTTGCTAAAAAGTGAGTCGCTGCGGCTAAATTTAATTGCGTACCCCAAACATGTGGGATCATATTAATGCCTTGCGCCGACGCTAAGGTGCGAATTTTTAAGGCTTCGCTTGGACCACCGCAATACGCTAAATCAGCTTGTAATAATTGCACGCCACCTGCGTCTAACAGTTTTTTAAAGCCAAAACGTGTTTGTTCACATTCACCGGTCGCAATAGCTACTGTGCATTTATCTTGCAGTTGGCGGAATAATTCAGGGTGCTCAGGTGATAATGGCTCTTCAAACCAAATGTAGTTATTTTCGTCTAATACCTTAGCAATACGTGTTGCTTCACTTAGGTCGTAGGCATGATTTGAGTCTGCGGCAAGTAAGGTGTTAGGTAGGGCTTCACGCATGGCAATAATCAGTTTTTCGTCAAAGTCAGGGTTTTTACCGACTTTAATTTTCATTGCCTGATAACCTTCTTCGGCATAGCCTTTTGCTTCTGCAACTAATTCTGGTAATAAAATTTCTTCAGGCGCGTCTCTAAAGTACATGCCTGTTGCATAACAAGGCACTTGCTCACGCTGTTTGCCGCCCATTAAATCACTTACTGATAAATTCAGCGCTTTACCTTTTAGATCCCAAAGTGCCATGTCGATGCCAGACATTGCCGACATCATAATACCCGAACGGGCAAAATCTAATGAAGAGCGCCACATATGGTGCCAAATTGCATCGGTAGATAAGGCGTTCATCGACAGTATGCGCGGCGCATAAAATTTTTCTACTGCTGCTTGAATAACATCTGCCGGACCATAACACTCGCCCCAACCTGAAATGCCTTGGTCAGTGATAACTTCAATCACTAGCACATTACGTTGGTTGTATGCCCACTGAGAAAAACCAAAAGGCTGTTCTAAATGGCATCTTAAATGGTGTGTTTTAATACATTCTATTTTCATCTTCTATCCAACTTTTGGGCTAGATTACTGCTATTGCAAAATACGTTTGAGATAAATACACAGGCAAAGAAAAGGCATCTCAAAACACTTTTACTCATTGTGGAATCTATATAAACATATGATGTTTGCATTTACAATACTTTTGATGAAAATAAATGGTGCATTCTTTAACCATATTGACAAAAATATGCTCAAGACAGAAAAGCACCACTTTAATTAACTCATTGTAATTATATGAAATATTAAATAACTAGATGTGAAATGCACCGCACATCAAGACAATTTTTTGGACAGTAAAAAATTTGTAACCTTGCAGATTTGTGCACATTCAAAGTGCATTCATGGTGAGAAATTAACGATAATTTTGGCAAAACAGCGCATACAAGGTATTTCAGAAACAAAAAAGCCCAGCGTAATATGCTGGGCTTTAGGCGATAAATGCGAGTGAATGATTGTTTAAACTTATGCTCAGCTTATTCTATCGAGAACATTTCACCGTATCGTGGCATATCTGCTTTACGCCATTCATCACCTTCTTGATGAATATGAAACCATTGTGGCGGCTTATTTGACCACGCCCAATGCGCAACATCGTTAACCATGTCTTGCAAAATTAATGGGTGTTTGTCGCTTAAGTCATGCTGTTCGCTGATATCATTTTCAATATCAAACAACTGCCATTGACCGGTTTTTTTAGTGCGTACTGCTTTAAACTGATCACGCCTTACTGAAATATCGTGTGCCGCTAAGCGATGGCGCATAATAAATAAGCTTTCACCAGAGCGGGCATTGGAACCGTTTAATACATCTTGCCAAATATCTTTACCGTCAAGTTGCTTATTTGGCGGCAGGATTGCGCCGGCAAGTTGGCTAAAAGTAGGGTAGAGATCTAACGCAGATACTGGATATTGATAGTGCTTACCTTGCTTGATTGCTTGCGGCCAATGCACAAACATTGGTACCCGATGACCGCCTTCATGGGCACTGCCTTTGCCTTCTTTAAGTGGTTTATTTACTCCGCCTTGACTGACTTTACCGCCATTGTCGCTTAAAAATACAATTAAGGTATTTTCATATTGTCCTGTGGCTTTTAAGGAATCAACAATACGTTTGATACCGCGATCTACCGCATAAACCATCGCTGCATAGGTACGACGCTTTTTATCTTTAATATGACTAAATTTTGCCAAGTCTTCTGCTTTAGCTTCTAACGGCACATGTGGCGCATTGTAAGCAAGGTAAAGGAAAAATGGCTGCTGTGAATTTGTGGCTGCTTTTTCAACAAAGTTCACTGCTTCACGCGATAAAGCATCGGTAATATATTCAGTTTCTCTAACGTCTTTACCGTTAAACTCTAATGGCTTTAAATAATCGTTGATGTATTGCAGTCCTTGCTTTTTCAGCGCTTGATAACGTGGACGATATTTGTCAGGAAAATACTGATGTCCGCCGCCTAAAAAGCCATAAAAGTCGTCAAAACCACGATTGTTGGGATGATATGGCGCTAATTCACCTAAATGCCATTTACCAATTGCACCAGTGTAATAGTTCGCTTGTTGCAGCGTTTTACTGATGTATTGTTCGTTAACGTCGATGCCAGTAGATGAGCCATTTACCGGTAAATTAAAATCCGCACCGATTTTATGCGGATAACGACCGGTCATTAATGCGGCGCGGCTTGGTCCACAAAAAGGGTGAGCAACATAGGCTGAACCAAAGACCACGCCTTGATTAGCCAGTTGATCAAGTTGTGGCGTTTTAATTTCAGTATTGCCATTAAAGCCAACATCGGCATAGCCTAAATCGTCGGTGAGCACTAACAAAATATTAGGTCTTGGTGCTTCTTTAGCAAAAAGACTAAGTGAACAAAGCGCAGCTAACGCGCAGATGCTTTTTAACGTGATAATTTTCATTATTAACCTCTAGGCCAAGCCGATGCTCGGCAGATAATCGTAAGTTTGACTATTGCCAAGTAAACTTAGCGTAAATACGCTTTTGCGTGATATTCCAGTTTTGCTAACGAAGGATCATCAACACGTGCTAATTCTGCTTTGAGCAATTGCACCATCTGTGCGCGTTGCTTTTTGTAGGCAGGATTGTTAATAAGATTGGTTACTTCGCCAGGGTCTTTTTGTAAATCGTATAATTCATCGCGATTGTCTCCGGGGTTCCAAACAAATTTCAGCTCAGGTGTGCGCACAGCACGAATACCAAACCAAGAGCCGTTATACCATTCATACGCATACAAGGCAGTGTCGGCATGACCTTGCTCCGCTTGGTCGCCTTGTTCAATAAGTGGTATTAAGCTGTGCCCGTCGACTTCACCGTCAGCCGGTAGTTGCATCCACTGGGCGAGTGTCGGCGTAATATCTAACATTGACACTTGACGTGTGACGGTGCGCGATTGTTGCTTAGGATCTTTGATAAGTAACGGCATACGCATTAATTCGTCGTACGCATACGGACCTTTGTCGTAAAGGTTATGTTCACCTAACATGCTGCCTTGGTCGCCAAGCAATACGATATGTAAATCGTCGTAAATACCTTCATCTTTTGCCGTTTGCAATAACTCACCAACAATGCGATCAACCATAGCAATTGCGCCATAATAATAAGCTCGCGATTTGCGCCAATCCATTTCCGACATGTGGCTGACATCATGCCAAGGCCACCAAATACCATCTTGAGCAAGGGGTTTGTTGATACGTTTTACGCCATGATTGCTCGGTAATTCAACCTTGCTTGGGTCAAACATACTGGCATATGGTTCTGGCACGCGGTAAGCAGGGTGAGGTTGATTAAAGCTGATCACACCAAAAAACGGACGCTCATCTTTCGCCACTTGTTTCAGCATTTTTTGACCATTAAGCACTTTTTTATAAGCGTTTGTATCTTTATAGCCGCCCGGTAAGGTTAACCAATATTCGTGCTTTTCATTATTTTTATCGAGCTTGCCGTTTTTATAACCTTCTATTTGCGCCACTTTGGCATAAGGGGTGTATTGGCGACTAAATCGCTCGCGCGGTTCATGACCGTGGCTCAAGTCTATTTCTGCGCCGCGCATTTCTGTGCCACGAGCACCTAAGTGCCATTTGCCAACATGACCAACGAGATAGCCGGCCTCAGATGCACGTTTGATTAAACCACCTTCTTTTAAATCAAGCTCTGATAATCGGGAATGATACAGCTCTACATTATCATCAAGACCAGTTTTATGACCCCAACGACCGGTGTACATCGCTGCACGCGAAGGTGAGCAAAGCCCTGTGGTGGTCATGGCATTGTCAAAACGGGTTGACTCAGCAGCTAATGCGTCAATATTAGGCGTATGTACAGGGCCGCCACGATAAGAAAAGGAGTCAAAACGCATATCATCAAACATCAATACTAATACGTTAGGCTTTTTAGCAGGTGTCGCCGTTGTTTTAACATCGGCATTAGCCGTACAACCTAACAGTAGTGTGCTTAACGCCAGACTAACTAACGCGAGTGTTGTTTTATTTTTCATTTTATTGTTCTCGTCTTGGCAAAGTGCAGTTAGCTGAACCAAATTCCCTTGCGAATTTTGATCACCATGTGCAAATGCCTATTTAAGATGTGATTTATTTAAACATACTATGTTTAACAATAAAACCTGAATTGCTATATTTATTAGCTAATATTGTGTAAAAAATATGTAAAGGCGCAAACAGGTAAGTGAGACATACATTTAACACGCCCTAAAAACAAAAAACGCCACAAATACCTTGTAGCGTTTTTATCAAATAAGATTTTTTAAGACTGGCTATTCGCGAAAGTCGTCGCCAAACGCTTCTTTTAGTCGTCTGATCGCGTCCGTTAATAACTTTTCCGTTAAGCGCTCAGCACCTTCGGCATCACCCGAGGCGATCATTTGATACACATCGCGATGAAATTTAACCGAATCGCTATTTTTACGCGGGTCTTGGTTAGTAATGCGAACACTAACTAATAGCGCCGAGTAAATAACACCTTCCATCGCGTTTAAAAATTCATTGTTAGCTGCACGTAATACCGCTTTATGGAAAAGGGCGTCAGCAACAACAAATTTTTCAATAGTGCCTTCTTCTTGTTCCATGCGAATTACCGCATCTTCAATTTCTTTTAAATCTTCTTTACTTGCGCGTTCAGCCGCCCAACGTGCAGCTTTTGGTTCAAACGATAAACGAACATCCATTAACTGGCTGATGAAGGCTTCATTTGGCGGTGCAGTAATATGCCAAGCTAACACATCGTCATCTAATAAAATCCACTCATGGCGTGGACGAACTTTAGTGCCAATGCCTCTGCGTACGTCAAGTAACCCTTTACCCACGAGTATTTTCACTGCATCACGAATAACCACGCGACTTACTTGAAAACGTTCTGCAAGGGCATTTTCGTCATCAATTAAGGTACCGGGTTCAAATGTACCAGCAACAATACGGCGACCTAATTCTCTGGCAACTTGTACCGAAAGGCTAGGTGTCATCTTGGTTGCACGTTTTAAATCGTAATAAACTAACTCACTCATAATTTGGGGACTTATCTAAGGTAACAATAAATTAAACATAGTATGTTTGTAGTTTACAGTCTTGTCGGGCTTTAGCAAGGTTAAATAACTATCACAGCACGTTTTTTCATCAACAACTTTTAAAGCTACTGACATAAGCTTGCGCATTATTACGAATTTCCTCGTTTGACATACCGGCTTTATATAAGGCTGAACCTAAACCAAAACCAACAGCGCCAATATCAACATAAGGCTTCATACTATCAACCGACGGTTCAATACCGCCAACCGGAAAACACAAGGCTGATGGAGGTAATACTGACTTCAACGCTTTAAAGCCTTCTTGTCCTACCATAGAAATCGGGAATAATTTTAAACCGGTAGCGCCAAGTTCAAGTGCTTTAAAGGCTTCACTTGGGGTAACAACGCCAGGAAAGGTTGCACAGCCGGCATCAACCGCAAGTTTCATTACTTGTTCATTTAAGTTTGGCGTAACCACTAAATTTGCACCGGTTGCAATCACTTGCTCTGCCAACACTGATGTGGTCACTGTGCCGGCACCAATTAAGTATCGGTCACCAAATTCTTCGACTAATAATTTGATGCTGGTTAAGGCATCTGGGCTGTTTAGCGGCACTTCAATAATAGTAAAGCCTTCAGCAACCAAAATATTTGCCACATTAATCACTTCATCGGGCTTAACGCCACGTAAAATCGCAATTAAAGGTAGGTGATTGCTAAGCTCAAAACTAGCGGTCATGGTTGAGTTCCTGTATTAAAATGTTCATACCCTCAAGGAAACAGTCATTGCCTGACATAGGTATGCTCTCGATACCAAAATGATGACAAGCTAATTGGTATCTATGGGTTAGTTTGTCTCCGCCGACTAAATAGACTTGTTTAGCTTGCAGATCTTGTAATTCATAACCAATCAACATACCTGAAAGATAATCAGGCACTTGTTGCTCGTTTAATTGGTCAAATAAACGATGGGTCCAGGTCAGAAAAATACTGTTCGTCAGTTTGGCACCTTTTGATTCGGCAACGCCTTTTAAAAAGGCCTGTTGATCAAATTCAATATCACTCACCACGTCTTTGGCGAGAAATAAATGTTTACTCAGTACTGAAAATATCTCGCCCGTTAATATGCTCGAAAATTGGATAATTTTATTATTACGCATTAACGCATGTTTGCTGTGTGTGCCCGGTAGTATTGCGGTAAATTCACTTTGGTTAATCAGGTTATTTAAGCCAAATAGTTGCACTTCTTCACCACGCATTACATCAAACCTATCGTTTGGCAGTTGATGTTTTACTCCTGGCATAATGACCGCTTGTGGTCCCCAAGGTAATTGGAATTTATGCGCTGATTCTACTAATTGTGCTGGATTAACTTGCGTCGCAGCATAAGGTACGTTCACCCAACCTTTTTTCGAGCCAACCATACCTGCCATGTAAATAGGTAAGTGTTGATATTCGGGTAGCCAGTCTGCCAACATTTCCTGCAAGGTTTCTGCAAACTTGCCATTTTCGACACTTAAAAAGCCTAAGTTTAATTCTTTAATATCGATAACTTTATGGCTAGCACTCAATGCAAAAGCACGAAAGTTGGTGGTGCCCCAATCAATAACTAAATAACTTACTTGATTCATTCTATTTTCCTATGCTTTGGCCAGCTCAAGCTCAATTGCTTCTATGGTTTTACCTTTAGTTTCAGGTAACGCAAACCACATTACGACAAGGCCAGCTAAACCGAGTACGGCATAAATTAAAAATATGGCGGAAACCCCCATATTATCGAGTTGCCACGGGAAAAATTGCTGAATTGACCATGAAGAAATCGTTTGTACTAACGCGGCAAACGGCAACGCGACACTACGCACGGAGTTTGGAAATACTTCAGAAAATATTACCCACATTATGGGTCCAATCGACATATTAAATGCAGCTAAAAATGCAAATATACCAAATAAAACCAAGGCGGCATTAACACCCATAATACTAGCATTGATAATGGCACCGCTAACTAATGGCAGCTCTTTTTTGTCAAATATATGCGCTAATTCAGTTTTTAAAGCAACATCACTAGTAAAGGTTTTTCCCGCTAAGCGCTCAATTTTATTTTGATCGATACCTTCTTGCTGAAGATGGGCAACCACGGCAGCCGTTGCTTGTTCATCAAACACATAACTGGCTTGGCTAAAACCGTACCAAGTAGCGCCATGGGCCACAACCACCAACAACAATCCCGCAATGGTTAGAAAGCGCCTTCCTAATTTTTCCACCAAGGAAATCGCAATTAAGGTTGCCGCTAAACCAACTACACCAGTGGTGATGGTTTGCATAAAGGTATCTTCAACGCTCATACCTACTTGCTCAAACACCATAGGCGCAAAAAAGAGTACTGCGTTCATGCCAGTGGCGCCTTGCACTATGGCGTAACACACCGCTAAAAACAGCACAAATTTCATCCGCGCACTAAACAACTCTTTTAATTGACCAAGGGTATCGAGCTTTTGTTCGCTTTGTAGACTTTGCTTAACTTGGCTAATTAGCGCGTCTACTTGTTCAATTGGCGCTATTTTTTCAAAAACGCTTTGCGCTTCATCACTGCGGTCTTTCATCACCAACCAACGTGGCGACTCTGGAATTTTTAACAATAAAACAACCCAAACCGCATTCGCAATGAGCTCGGCACCTAACATAATACGCCAAACATTTTCGTTGGTGATCCAGCTAATACCGTCCATCGCCAGTAATAAAAAGTAATTAACAATAAAGGCGAGTAATAAGCCTAAACCAATCATAAATTGATTAATGGAGACAAATTTACCGCGCTTTTCAGCCGGTGCTATTTCACCAATATACATGGCTGAAACGGTTATCGAAGCAAAGGCAACACCACCAATAAAGCGCCCAACTACAAGCATTTCGTAGCTTACCGCTGTAGCAGAAATTAATGAAGATAATGAATAGGTTATGCCAATACCTAACAGCATTTTTGAGCGACCATATTTGTCACATAAGTGGCCAGTAAAAAATAAGGCAACAATAACACCTAATAAAGCACAGCCAACAACCGTACCTTGTTGCAAGCTGTCTAATTCAAACACTGAACTCACAAAACGAATGGCACCCGAAATATTGGCAGCATCTAAGCCAAAAACAAAGCCACCAAAAGCAGCGATGAGGGAATACTGGGTAACACGACGGTCAGAATTATTTTTCATAATTTTACACTATGGGCTGTACATAAGATCATTTTAAACATACTATGTTTAAAAGTTTCAAAACACAATAGTTAATTTAGCTTTAATAAAGACGAATTAAAAAACTGCGTAAGTATAGCTTAGAAAAAATAGTCACTATTGGTTACTCACGCTAACGCAAACAGATAAAGAAGCACTTGATCAGCTACTATTAACCAAGTGCTGTAGCAATAAAGAAATTAAGAACGAGGTAAATAATGAGTGTTCCAGCTAACTTAGACAAAGCCATTTTGGCAAATTCAGCAAGTCCCCATGTAAAGCTAAAAGCGACAAATTTTGGTGATTGTCAGTGGACCAATGGCTTTTGGGCAGAGAAAACACAAAAAGCAATCGACGTTATGATCCCTTACATGGGCGATGTGTTATGTGGCGATATTGGCCATGCGCTAAACAATTTCAAAATAGCAGCAGGTCTTAAAGACGGCGAACATAAAGGCATGTATTGGCACGATGGTGACTTTTATAAGTTTATGGAAGCAAAAACCTATGCTTATGCACTTTCAAAAGACGCTAAGTTATTAACCGAGCTTGATGAATACATCGACATTCTTGCTAAAGCACAAGAGCCTGATGGTTATTTGCAAACACAAATTCAATTGCGTGACGACGCTGATAGATACGAAAACCGTAAGTATCATGAAATGTACAACACCGGTCATTTATTTATTAGTGCTTGTGCACATTTTCGCTTAACCGGGCAACGCAATTTCTTAGACCTTGCCATTAAACATGCTGACCTGCTGTACACCATTTTCTATCCAGATACTAAACACTTCCAACGTTTTGGTTTCAACCAAACCCAAATAATGGGCTTAGTTGAGTTATACCGCAGCGTAGGCGATAAAAAGTACTTATTGCTGGCACAAAAATTTATTGATCGCCGTGGTACCTTTGAAATTAAGCACGATGCGACAACCGTCGGTTATCCTATTGGTGACATGGTGCAAGAGCGCACGCCACTACGTGAAGAAACCGAGCCAGTAGGTCATGCAGTTTTAGCCCTTTATTACTACGCAGGTGCGGCAGACGTTTATGCTGAAACAGGTGAAACGGCACTAATTAGCGCCCTTGATAGATTATGGGAAAGTGTTACCCAGAAAAAAATGTACGCCACCGGTGCCGTGGGTCAAACCCATTACGGCGCGTCGGCAAACCGCGATATGATTGAAGAAGGTTTCATCGACGATTACATGATGCCAAACCTGACTGCCTATAACGAAACTTGTGCCAACTTATGTAATGCCATGTTTAGCTTTAGAATGTTAGGCATTCACGGACAAGCAAAATACGCCGACATTATTGAGCTAGTAATGCACAACAGTGGCTTGTCGGGCATTAGTGTTGAAGGTAAAGACTACTTCTACGCTAACCCACTGCGCATGTTACACAATACACGTAACTATGACGCCCATGCCGATGTAACAGAAACGCCAAATCGTGAAGGTTATTTAAGTTGTTTCTGTTGCCCGCCAAATTTAGTACGCACCATTTCTAACCTTTCAGGCTGGGCATACAGTATTTCAGACAATGGCGTTTACGTTAATTTATATGGCGGCAACCAATTAGCCACCACCTTGCAAGACGGTTCAACCATTAAGCTTTCTCAAGCAACTGAATATCCGTGGAAAGGTTTAGTGAAGTTAACGGTTGATGCCTGTAAAAACGAAGCGTTTGATATTGCTTTACGTATTCCGGGCTGGGCTAAAGAAGCAACAATTACGATAAACGGTAAACCAGCTGATGTTGCAGCAACACCACAAAGCTACGCCATCATAAACCGACAGTGGCAGCAGGGCGACGTGATCACCCTCGATATTCCAATGGAAGCAACCTTTATTGAAGGTCACCCTCGTATCGAAGAAGTACGCAACCAAGTGGCCGTAAAGCGTGGTCCAATTGTTTATTGTGTTGAATCACCTGACTTACCCGAAGATAAAAGCGTACTCGACGTTTACCTTTCGGGCGATAGTGAACTTAAAATCAACCATCAAGAAAATTTCTTGGGCGGTATTTCTACCATTGAAACCGAGTTATTGCTGCGTAAAAACACCTCAAAAGAGAACATGTACAACGCAGTGAGTAAACCGCAATGGCAAACTATGACAACACAATTGGTGCCGTACTTTGCATGGAGTAACCGTGGTACCGCAGAAATGACGGTATTTATGCCGATTGTGTGGAGTTAAAACCCACTTTAACCTTCTTCCCCGTTTAAGCTCTTCAATACAATTAGGTATTGAAGGGCTTTTTTTTAAACTAATAATAAGGAAACGATAATGGAAGTTACTATAAAACAACAAGTTATAAACAAGAGAAGTTACCTAAAAATACTACTTACAACGCTCGGGATGCTGAGCTTTAGTGCCGCTGTACAAGCTGATAGCATCGGCAACAAAGGGCAATATTTTTCTAATAAAGTCTTTAATACTGTCGTTAGCACTATCGACAATACCGGCTCTTGTAGCACCAGCAATAGCAACGCTTCACCAGCGGCTTGTACAGGAAAAATTCAAACCGCACTAAACAATGCTTCAGCAGCTAAAGGCGTTGTCGTAATTAAAAAAGGTACGTACACCCTAAATCGCATTAAAATGCCGTCGAATGTTCGTTTAGAAATAGCACCTGACACCGTACTTAAAATGAACCAAAACATTCTTTTTGATCTTGGCAAAAATGGCGGAAATTCAGCAAAAATAGAAAATGTTGAAATTACTACAACGGGTGCAAAAACCAATGCAAGCAAGAATGATCGTTTTATTATTGATGTAAATACTAATACTGTTTTTGTTGATAAACGTTTAATTCGTATTGGCTATGCTGAAAATTTTTCTGTATCTAGATTGCATCAAAAAGACAACTTTTCACAAACACCCAATATTTTTTTAGTGGCTGATGATGATGGAAAATCCGGCGTAAAAAGCGATCCTGGTGGTACCAACCTCAATCGAAATGTTAGCTACAATACTTCATTTTCCCGTATTCCGAACAAAGGTTATTTTCAAGATATTAGCGGCGAAAACATTGCCACAGGTTATGCAGTAATTCAGCCTTTTAGTGGTGAAAATTTGTATATGAAAAATATTTCTGCAACTCGTGGCGTAACCGTTCGCATTGAGCCGGGTAGCGGCATTGCCACCGACCGACTAAATCGTGCCGGACCTAGACTAGGCGCCTATAAGAATATTGTTTTGCAAAACATTAGTAATACCGGTGGTTTTGCCGCCATATTCTTAAAGCCGCACGCCAAAATTAATGAAAACATTGAAATAAAGGGCTTATCAAAGGGCACTAACTCTACTTTTGTTATTTGGGTTGACTCAGGTTCAGCGCCAACTTGGGTCGATAATCAAGATATAGGCTTTACCCGCGGTTACTTCACCAGCACCGAAATTAATGGCACGGTAAAACACATTGTTAATAATACCAGTTTTAGATCTGATATCACCAAAGCTGGAACCTATTTCTTACCTCGTAACGGCATTCGAGATACCGTTTCAAACCCTTCTAATGGTAATTTTCAATTTTATCAACTGCCAAGAGATGGCTCAGGTTCTCGCTGGTTAGGTCAACCCATTGCGCCGATCGCAATCGCCTCGGCATATTCAGCAACTGATGTGGGCAATAACCGCGTAAAAAGAACAGACCAAATTGGCAAGTTTGTAAGCGCTAGCATTGAAGCACCAATGCAAGCTTCACAAGAAGCACTTGATCAAGGTTCAACAAATACGTTGCGCAAACGTTATCGTAAATTTGGCGGCCGCTACTTAGTTGATATAAATGCCAATATTCAACCAGACAGTGACATCAACTTTCAATTGTTAGGGAAAGATGCAGGCGATGTTACCTTTTCAAACCCAGTACTTTACCGCCAACATGCAATAGAAGGCACCAATAAAAACGGTGGCTCAATTGTGCAATCAACAGAGTTCATTGCCAAATAACGCCTAGTCGTTTCAAACTGTTTTGTTACACAGCAACTTATTGATTAGTTAGTAAATAGGTTGCTGTTGATTTTTAACTTTCCTATACTAAAAACACAAACAAAACATCATATGTTTACATAGATATCATTTGATCGTATATTGATGAGCGAAATTTAATCACCTTGATAAGTTTCGCAAAAAACCAAAACACAAAAACGAAAATAAATAACCTGAAGTGATGATCTCCTCACTATACGGCGTGTATAAACCGAGCTCAGGTAAATAAGGATGAAGATGAAAAACAACAACAAGCATTCGATTACAACTAAACTATCGCAAATCAGCATTGCTGTTGCTCTAGCAGCAACAAGTGCTAATGCATTCGCAGATTCGCTAGCCGGCGAATTTCAGCAAAGTATCATCGACCAAGGTAAGGCGTATTTCACCAACTTAGTCGACGATGCACAGCCAACCATTATTACTGCCATCGACGGTGAAACATGGGCCGAGCAAACCGCGCGAGTGCAAGCTGCAATAGATGCTGCATCGTTAGAGCATAATGGTGGCGTGGTGCAATTAGTGGGTGAGCATTTTCGTTTAGGTCACATTGAACTTAAAAACAATGTGCGAGTAGAAGTCGACCCTGCAGCCACTATCGATATGATGGAAAAAGTTCTATTTGATATGGGGCGTGGCGCGTCAAATTGGGTATTGCCCGAACGTCAGCAAAATATTGAAGTGACTTCGATGGTGCAAGGGGAAAAATTTACCATCAATGTCAATCGTCCAGTGAAGAAACGTAATGCCATTCCATTTCGTGTTGGCTACGTATACAACTACGCTTTGTCGCATTTCCATATTGATGACTATTACACCATTTTCCCGTCAGTATTCATTGTCGCCGATAGCGATAATCGTAAAGAATGGCACAATTCAACCTACGATCGCATTTCGTTTAAAGGTGCAATCGTTAACGCGAGCTCTGACGAAGTTCACACCGGCTACGCCTTAGTTCAGCCTTTTAGTGGCAAGCGCATTTACATGAAAGACTTAACTGCTGAAGGTGGCTTAACGATCCGTTTAGAACCCGGTAGTGGTAAGTCAAACGATTGGTTAAATCGCGCCGGTCCAGAAGTCGGCAATATCGCCGAAGTTCGTCTAATTAACATTCATAATACCGACGGTATGGCGGCATTATTTCTAAAATCGCATGAAAAAATTATCTCAGATATTCATGCCACTAACATCACTGCTACCGACAGTGCCTTTGCAGTAATGTCAAACTCAAGTGATTCAAAGGTTTTTCAACGTGGACGCTTTGAAAATATCAAAGTCGACGGTTTAATCAAACTCGATTTCACCATAGATGAACCGCGCGCTGACATTGGCCCTTCTTCACAATATTTCATTGTTGACAGCCACTTAGCTCAATTGCAAGCCGACGCACTTATCGACTTTGAAGCGGGCAATCGCAACAATAGCAACCCCATTTATGGTGATCTGCCGTTATCGCCAACCGGTGATATGGCGCGCCGCGAAACAAAACCTATGGCACCCGTATTAATGGCGTCAGCCGATAGTGCCGAAACTGCAGGATCACGCTTTTTAGGTCGCTGGCACTATGATATTTCATCAGCCGATATTCAAGGCTCAGACGCTTTAGCGCTTGAGCACGACACCTTAACTTTGTATCGAGAAGAAGCGCGTTTGCTTAATGGTCGACCGGGCACTGACTGGGCACAAGAAAAAGCGTGGGATATGGATGGCGATGGTACGCGCAATCGTTTTGAAGATGACTTTGACGGCGATTTAGTGCTAAACGAAGACGACGCCTTTCCTTACGACAAAGATGAAACTATAGATTCCGACGGTGATGGCTACGGTGACAATAGTGATAAATTCCCGTACGACCCGAGTGAATGGTTAGACACCGATAACGATAATATCGGTAACAACCTTGATAGCGACGACGATAACGACGGTCATGAAGATAGCCAAGATGCATTTGCCTTAGATGCCAGCGAATGGCTAGATACAGACGACGACAACATTGGCAACAATGCTGATTTAGACGATGACCACGATGGCGTTGCCGACAGCGACGATCCCTTCCCGTTAGATGCGCGTTTACGTATTTTAGGCGATCTTGACGGCGACGACGATATCGATGCTATGGATATACGCGCCTTTAATTTTGCACTGCGCAATGGCACAACTCTACCGCTAGCATTTGATTTAAATAACGATGGCAACGTTGATCGCCGCGATACTCGCTACTTAACCAAACTATGCACTAACAACCGCTGTGGAGTGAAATAATGCTTACCTTACTTAAAAAAATAATCGCCGTTACGGCACTGTTGTCTTTACCGGTTTCTGCCTCAGCTTCTTTGATCAGCACGGAATTTGACCAAGTCAGCTATCTTGAAAACGACATAGTGACCATGGATATTTTTATTAATAATGCCAATGCCGATATCGCTTGGCTTGAATTTGATCTTGATTTTGACGATAGCCAATTTATGTTCAGTGATTTTACTTTTACTGACCAGGTTATCGCCAATACTTGGTATAGCGATGCGTTTGATTTTATTGGTTTGTCACCATTAACCGTGCAAGTTGAATTTGCTGATTTATGGCAAGACCAACTAACAAGCTCTTTTAAGTTAGGTAGTGCCACATTTGTCGCACAAATGGACGCAGCACCGACAACCACTATTGGCTACTTTGAAACAACCGATAGCAATGGCAATGTAGTTGAAGCACAATCAGCTCAACCGGTACCAGAGCCGGCAAGCTTGGCAATGTTTGCCTTGGCGTTGTTATTTATGTTGTTACGCGTTAAAAAACAAGCATAACTATCAAACCATTAACTGCCAAAAAATTAGCTGGCTGCACGAGCTTATTTCGGCTTCGCTAAGTCGAAAACCTAGTCAACAGCAATCAATAAAAACCTCAATACTGGCAAAGTATTGAGGTTTTTTTATGCTAAATAGCTAGAAAAACTCACCAATAGCGTAATTTTTGTTATAAGCTACTAGCCCTTAATCACCGACTAATTGCCAAGTACTATGATCACCATTAAACAGCTGCAACATCCTCATTTAGCCATTAGCGAATGGCAAGTTTTAGCCAACGAACATTGGTGTATTTTAGGGAGAAATGGTTCAGGCAAACAGTACATAGATCAGCTGTTGTTGGGTGAATTAACCAATATTCAAGCAGAAACCTTATCCTTGCCACCTGCTGAAAAAGTACGTTTAGTATCGTTTGAAGCGCAACAAGCGGTTTTTGAACATGAATTAAAAATGGATCGCACTAACGAACTTAACCAAGCAGATATAGGTCGACAGGTTAAAGATTTTTTACCTGCTGATAAACTTGATCATCCACTCATTAAAAAACTGCACTTAGAACATAAGTTAACCACTGGTTATCGCCAGCTAAGTACGGGCGAAAGTCGCAAGGTGTTAATTCTAGAGGCGATATTTTCAGGCTGTGAATTATTAATTTGTGATAACCCTTTTGACAGTTTAGACGTTGCCTCATGCCAAGCGTTGTCAGACACCTTACATACCATTTCAAACCAAGGTATTAATATTTTATTGCTGTTAAGCAACCGCCAAGACATTCCTACTTGGTGTGACAAAATCGCTTTTATTGAACGTAATAAACTGTCCACATTAGGTGATTTGTCGTGTGCTGATACCCAAAAAGCCATTGATGAATTGTTATCGCCAGTGCCGTTTGATGCTAGCCAGTGGCCCGATGCACCTGAAGATGCCGAGCAAGAATTGCCTGCAAATTTAGTCGAAATGAATAACTGCACCGTCACGTACAACAACAAAGCAGCACTCAAAGATTTTTCATTAACCATTACGCCGCAACAACATACCTTGATCACGGGTCCTAATGGCTCAGGAAAATCGACCCTTGTTCAGTTGATCACTGGTGACTGCACGCAATGTTATAGCAACGACGTGAACATATTTGGCTATCAACGTGGCAGTGGTGAAAGCATATGGCAATTGAAAAAAAGCATGGGCATTGTCAGCTCAGAAATGCATCGCGCGTATCGCGTAAATTGCAATGCCTTAACCGTAGTTGCGTCAGGGTTTAGCGACTCAATTGGTATTTACAGTGAAATTAGCCAACAAGACGTCGACATTGCCAAACAATGGTTAGCTATGGTGGGTATGGCAGAGCAAGCTAATTGCTTGTTCCAACAATTAAGTTATGGTGAACAACGACTAATACTTATTGCGCGCGCGTTAGTGAAAGCGCCGTGGTTATTATTACTTGATGAACCAACACAAGGGTTAGATGAATTAAATCGCCATCGCGTACTTAACTTTTTAGAAAAAATAGCGGCAAGTCAACACAGTACTATTGTTTTGGTTAGCCACAGAAGTGATGAATATTTACCGCTATTTAAGCAACATGTTCAATTATAACAAAGTAGTTTGAGCTAAGTAGGTTTAGTCAATTAGGTTTGGCTAGCTAGGCTTAGCAAATTGAGCTAAGCCTAAACTAAGTCAGCAAAAAATTAACCGGTATTACGCATACCCGTTGCAACACCTGTCATGGTCACCATTAATAATTGCTCACAACTAGAGGCCTTATCTTGGCAACGAAGACGTTTAAGGGCTTCTATTTGTAGTAAGTGTAGTGGTAGCAAGTACGGCTGACGCAACTGAAACGAGGTACGATTCCACTGGTCACTTTCTAACGACTCGGTTTGCCCAAGCAGTTGCAGCACCTTCTCTTTGTCTTTAACTAACTGCGATCTAAGTTCAGTACCTAAGCTTTGCAACTCTGCGCTCACTAAGGTGTTGTCGTAAAGTTGAGATATAACCGGATCCGCTTTTAAATACACCATTTCGGTTAACGAAATTCTAGCGCGAAAATACGACCAGTTTTCCAACATGTCTTTGATCACGCTACTTTGCTGCTCTCCAATTTCAGCCAGTGCTTGACCAAAACCTAACCAACTTGGCACCACCAAGCGATTTTGACTCCAAGCAAAAATCCAAGGAATAGCACGAAGTGATTCAATACCACCATCAGACTTACGCTTGCTTGGTCTTGAACCTAAGGGCAAAGACGATAATTCCTGCTCTGGCGTAGCTTGACGGAAATAAGTAACAAAGTCTTGTTGATGACAAACATAGTCTCGATAAATTTCACAACTACGCGCCGCCATTTCGTCCATCAGCGCGCGCCATTGTGGTTTTGGCGCCGCTTGTGGTTTTACTAATCGCGCTAAAATTGCGCTGGCATATAAATGCAAACTGCGCACAGCTAAGTTAGGTAAACCAAATTTAAAGCGTATGGTTTCACCTTGCTCGGTTACCCGCAAACCACCGTCTAAAGTACCCGGTGGTTGAGATGCAATCGCAGCATGTGCTGGTCCGCCGCCACGACCGATAGTACCACCACGACCGTGGAATAGTTTTAAAGTGGTTTTATGTTTTTCTGCAATAGCCACTAAGCTTTCTTGTGCTTGATATTGCGCCCATGCCGCTGCTAAAACGCCGGCATCTTTAGCAGAGTCGCTGTAACCTATCATGACATGCTGAGCACCACGTGCTCGAGTTTTATACGCCTTATTGGCAAGTAGAACATCGATAACATCAGCAGCATTGTTTAAATCATCTAGGGTTTCAAATAATGGCGCAATTGGCATGTCCCAAGTAATGCCTGTCGCCTTCATTAATAGATTTACCGCAAGCACGTCACTTTCACGACTCGCCATTGAAATAATATAAATACCTAAGACTTCTTTAGGCTGCTTAGCAATAAAACTAAACGTATCGAGCACTTCTTGGGTTTGTTCACTCCAGTTGTGCTCTGGCAATAGCGGGCGAGGATTGTCAATTTCTTGCTGTAAAAATTGACAACGTTGCTGCTCACTCCAAGTTAGATAGTCGCCTAAGCCAAGTGTGGCAACAATTTCAGCGATGGTTTGATCATGAAATTCACTGTGCTGGCGAACATCAAGCTTAACCAATGAAATACCAAAGCAATGTACTTTACGGATCACATCAAGCAATAACGAATTCGCACTGCGGGTTAAGCCAACGGCAAGTAGACTATCGCGACACTGGTAAAGCGGTGTAAGCAACTCGTCTGGACTTGCTAATGCACCTTGGCACTCGCCTTCACTTAACAGCGCAATACTATGACGAAGCTTTTTAATGACTTGCTTCAAGATGCAGCGATATGGACCAACATTATCAACATCTTCTGCTAAAAGCTGGTCTGTTGCTTTGTGCATCGACAATTCTAAATAGAGATTTTTGAAATCGGTAAGATAAAGTTCCGCTGCCATTAAGCGCGCATTAATAATGGCTTGCTGACTTAATTTTGCCGTCACAAATGGGTTGCCGTCGCGATCGCCTGCCATCCAACTCGCCATGGTGATTGGTGTTGCTGATAACGGCAGTGGTTTGTTGGTAATTTTCTGACAAAGTTGGTCAAGTTCACGAACAAAAGTTGGCACCGCAAACCATAAGCTGTCACTAATCGCATTTAAACCCCAACGCGACTCGTCAAGCGGTGTAGGGCGTTGATGGCGAATTTCGTCGGTATTCCACGCTTGCTCAATAAGCTCTTCGATACGCGGATTTAATTCGGCGTCGCTATTGACCAATTGCTCGGCAATTTCATGATATTTATGAATAAAAGTGCGACGATTTACTTCGGTCGGATGAGCAGTTAATACTAACTCAATATGTAATTTATCAATGGCTTGCGCAAACGATGTTGGGTCAACATCACCTAGTTTTTCTTGCAGCGACTCCAATGGGTGCGGCAAATCTAACTCAGCTAAGCCTTGTTCACTAATGGTGTGTTGCTGCTCAGCAATATTAGCTAAATTTAAAAACTGACTAAAAGCACGCGCGTAAATCAACAATTTATCGTTATCGCACTGTGCAAACAATTGCTGAAGTTGTTCAACCGCTTTATTTTCGCCGGCGACACCGTCTTTGGCTAATAGCCTGACATGCTCAACATTATCAAGCCAATCTTGGCCTTTTTCATCAGCAATGGTTTGTCCGAGTACTGCACCTAAGGCACGAATATTCTGCGAGATAGTTTCTAACATACTTAGCCTCTAACTATTGGTTATAGTTGCTCCAACAGGCAAAACTCATTGCTTGTTGGTAAACCCTTTCTTTAATCATAGGTTAGAAGTTAACGGTTTTTAAATAAGGGTCAACTAGTGAAATATTACATCCGTACTTTCATTCTCTTTTTCGTTATCTCCTTTACTCGCGTTTTTATTCGCTCTTAATTATGTCTTTTGCTTAAAGCTTTCATACCAATTTGATTTAATACATGTTCACCACGCGCAAAAGCGACAATTATGCTATATTGCCGCTTTTACGCTTGTTAATAATGCCAATAAATTAATTCAAAAAGTAGTTCACGAAAATAAGATCAAAAATTATGAGAGTAGCAGCCAATTCCGCCAGTGCCCAATCAGCATTAACCGAGCTAAGTCATTTACAAAAATATTTTGTTGAGCAATTACAAAAAGCCGCAGAAATCGCCAATAAGCCCACCGCTTTTAGCACATTCGAATGGCTACGCGATGAAGGTAAACACGGTGGTGGCCAACGATTTGGTGCGCAAGAAAATGGCTTATTTAATCGCGCCTCGGTGAATGTTTCGCAAATTCAGTATCAAGACATGCCGGAAAAAGCCTTTTCATCAGCCACTGCGCTATCAACCATTATTCACCCTGAACATCCTTTAGCGCCATCGATGCATATGCATATTAGTTGGACTGAGCTAAAAAATGGCAAAAGCTATTGGCGCATTATGGCGGATTTAAACCCGTCGATAGAAGATAAAGCCGATACCGATCAGTTTTTAGCGATGCTAACACAAGCTGCCGGTCCACATTTACAGAGCGGGCTTGAACAAGGCGAAGCATATTTTTACATTCCAGCACTGAACAAGCATCGCGGTGTTTGTCATTTCTATTTAGAAGGTTTTGTCGGCGACCAAAATACGCCCGAAAATTATGCCATTGAGTTTGGTAGGCAAACCATAGATTGCTACATCGATATTCTAACCAAGAAAACTCGCGCTGTTGCACCTGCAACTGCGATACAAAAACAGCAACAACTTGATTATCACACTTTATACTTTTTCCAAGTATTAACTTTAGATAAAGGCACTACCGCTGGCCTATTAATTCACGATCAAAACGATATTGGCACCTTAGCCTCACTACCTTCACACATTAATCGTGATCTACTGCAAACTTGGGCAAACAATTCTGAGCTAGAATTGCAGCAATTATTAATTCGCTTATTAGACGTGGTGCCAAAGCAAGCAGTTGCAGAAATTACTCTTGAAGTAAAAACCCAAATTGCCCAAGCACTGCGCCAGCATTACCAAGAATTAGCTAAGGCTAAATAGATCCCCAATACTATGCAAACACCGTTATTGCCATTAATTAAAAACTTGTTGTTAATTACCACAGGCTCAGCTTTTTTAGCTTTTAGTATGAGCTTTTTTTTAATACCTGCACAAATTGCGACTGGCGGCACGCCGGGCATGTCGATTCTAATTCACTACATTAGTGATGTCCCCGTTGCTGCTGCAATGATCATCGTTAATGTACCTATGCTACTCGCCGGTTTTAAATTTATCGACATAGGTTTTGCGCTGCGTACGGTATTTTCAATCGCCGTGACCTCGCTATTAATTGCGCTGTTACCGCGTTATTTTGACTTTATTGGCGTCGATAATCTGATCTTGTCTGCGTTATATGGTGGCATTTGTTTAGGCGCTGGCATTGGCTTAATTTTAAAAGGCCAAGCATCGGCAGGCGGCACAACCATCATTGCCAAAATCGTCTCGCACTATACTCCCGTTAAACCTGCTCAAGCAATTTTAGCATTGGATATGTTGGTGATTATTGCTATCGCAATTATATATCAAAACATAGAGTTAGCGCTGTGGAGTTTGCTAAGTATTTACGTAACCTCAAAAACAATTGATAAAGTACTGAGCGGCAGTCCAATTCAGAAAATTGTCCATATTGTTTCAGATAATGCCAAAGGCATTGGCAGCGGAATTACCCAAGAGTTAGGGCGCAGTGGCAGTATTTTAAATGCCAGCAACTTAGCTGAAGATAAAAACAAAAAAATATTGTTTGTTGTTGTCGGGTCGCGTGAAATTCCACGCTTGAAAAACATCATCGATCAGCATGATGAAAATGCCTTAGTGATCATTATGAACGCCTCTGAAATGATGGGTTCGAGTCAGTTAAATTAAAAGTAATATTATATCAAGATAAAAACGAAAGGTAGTAATCAACCTTTTTAGCAAGTCAAAAAATTAGAACTGTGCATAACCTAGCAGTTCTTTATTTTAGTAAAATCAAATCACCTTTCACTTAACACCAAAAGATTTTTATTAATTGTAAATACATATTTTACATATGTTTTTTGACTAATATTGCACCATAATGCAAAATACAATTAATTACATTTTCATATAACAAGGAAGTATTATGCCAATAAAAAAGCTGGCTCAGCTCTTATTTATATTTTTTTTAACAGCGTGTGGGGGTGGGGGTTCTGAAAGTTCTCCTAGCGACACTCCAACGACACCAGATCCAATCTATGGAACAAATAAAAGTATAAAAACTAGTCAATCAATTCTACCTGCAAGTACAAACTGCCCTTATGGTGGAATTATTGTGCATTCAGGTATTGATCAAAATGACAATAATAAACTAGATAGTAATGAAATTACAGGAAGCCAAGATGTATGTCATGGTTCAGCAAGCTTAGTTGATATTATTGATGAGCCTGAAGGTGAACACTGTAAGAATGGTGGCATTAAATTAATTACCGGCGTTGATACAAATGCCAATGGTTTACTTGATCAAAATGAATACTACAGCACTCGCTATATTTGTCATGGCACAAATGGCGAAATACAAGAGCAAGTTGAAACAGTTAGCTTATCAGGTAAAGGCACATTATCAGGTAAAATATCCATTGATTTATTTTCAATCCCAAAAGGAAAATCCGCGAAGCATATCTCGACATTAAGTGAAAATAAGGCAGATACTCAGGCTGTTCTGGTTTCAGAATGCACAGGAGCCGACTTACCCGCTGAAGAAGTTCAAATAGAGAACACTGAAGTTGATTCTGAAACGGTACAATTAGAAGAGCCTGTAACTCATCCCATAGAGCTTGAATTATCTACTGATGGTAGCTTTACCACTGACGTTCCTGCATGCGATAACTATTCAATAATAGTTGTGAATAGCGAAACAAATGAGGGAGTTAAAGTTGATGATATTTCGGTTACACCTGATGAAGAAACTAACATAACGGATATAAATGAAGAAGATTTACTACCAAATTCAAATGTTACAGCTCAGTATATTTCTTCAATTACCAATGAACCTATTGAAAATGCTTTAGTGACTTTACAACCATTGGGGTTAACAGTTATTACCGATGAGAATGGTGTAGCTACCTTTACAGGCTTTCCAGCTGGAGAGTATTCTCTCGCTATAGAGCATACAAGCTATATCAGTAAACTAACCAGCTTTATCATTGATTCAGATACAACTTTAGACCTTAAAACTATTGTTCTTCATAACGAAAAAGGTAGTTTAATTGGCCAAGTTAAAGCGAATGGTCTAGAAAACAATAGCAATTTTGTTGTATATGCTAAAGCAGCTGATGGCTCTACCTTCACTGCTATTACCAACACATCTGGTCGTTACAAATTTTCAGGTATCCCCGTTGGTGAAGGCTACAGTGTTATCGTTGCCAACAATGACTTTAAAGCTTCTAAAATAGATAATATAAAGGTTACCAATGGTCAAACAACACTGGTAAATCAAATTCTCTTACAGCCAATAGTTAATCAAGAGTCCGGTGTCATAGGTTTCATTAACCTGTCTGATCAAGCAGGAGAGCTTACGCATGCTGGTGTAATAATTTCAATAGAAGGCACTGACAAAGAAGCTATTTCTGCCAGAGACGGTTCTTTTGTCATTAACGGCTTACCTGCTGGTAGTTATCAAGTTAATTATATTCATGCTAATTATGGCCAGCTAAGTAGTGAAATCACCTTAACTCCGGCAACCAACTTAGTTTTAGAGACTGCATATTTACAAAGCTATACGGGTGATTACTCAGGTCAACTTGTTGATGAAAATGACACCCCTTTTGCTGGCGTTTCAGTATTATTATCTCCTATAGGTTTGACTACGATAACCGATGAGCAAGGACATTTCGTTTTCAATAGTGTACCTATTGGTGAGTTTACTCTAAAAATTAGCAATGATGGTTACCAAAATTTTGAACAAGAAGTATCAATAACACAAGATACACAATCAAATAATGAACCCTACAAACTAGAGCCACACTTCTTTAATGGGCATATAACTGCAGAAGGAGAAATTTTAGCTAATGCTTCTATAGTATTGAGCGGCGGAAAATTATTAGGGCAAGTAACAACGACAACAAACTCGGATGGTGAGTTTATTTTTCGTGCTCTACCTGTTGGAAATTATCAATTGTCTGCTTCAGCTGACGGCTACGACAATCAAATAATCAATTTTACTTTAGCTAACAATGAAAATTACACGTTACCTTACTCAGTAGATCTGCAACGCCAATATGGTTATCTCTCAGGTGTGGTTTCACTAAAAGATAATGCTGATAATTCAAATATTACGGTGAATATTCCAACCTTATCAGCCCCTATTCAAACCGACTATAATGGCTTCTGGCAAGTTAGTTTACCAACAGGTACTTATACCCAAGGTATTCAATATGCAAAAGATGACTATATTAGTAAAAGCTTATCATCAAGCTTTGTCGTTTTAGCGAATCAAACTGTTAACGTAGCTTTTTCAGAGCTAGAAAAAGAAGTTGGTTCAATATCTGGCGTGGTAAATTACCAAGGAAACCCAGTGTCTGAAGCTGTTGTTTCAATCGTTGGTACTAATTTACAAGTTTTAACTAATAACCAAGGTCACTTCAGTTTAGATAGTATAGCTGTAGGTAATGTTGACCTTAACGTAAGCAAAGTTGGCTTTATCAGTCAATTTCATCAAGTCGAGGTAATTCAAAATACAAATACCCCTCTAGAAATGACTGAGCTGATAGCAAGATCAGTAACTGGTCACGTTCTAGCAAGTGGAGATGAGGTGTCGGCTGTGCAAGTCAGCTTAGTCGGTACACAAGGTACTTTAATTGCGCAAACTGACGACCAAGGACACTTTAGTTTAGCTCCAGTTGCCACCGGTAATTTTCAAATACAACTCGTTAAATCAGGTTATGTATCACAAACATCACAATTAATTATTCCAGATGTTGAAACTTACGCAATCCCTTACGATTTTTCTTTAGCGCAACTGCAAGGTACGATCAAAGGTTCTGCGTCCTTAGAAAAACAAGTAAATCATGCTGGTATATCAGTTTTAGTGAACGGTACTGAATATCAGTCATTTACAGATGCGACAGGGCAGTGGCAAGTACAATTGCCTATAGGTGGCTATAGCCAAGGTATTACCTTTACTAAAGACCTGTATGCAAATTATCACTCAGCAGACGCTATTGTTGTTAACGAATTTGGTAGTTTTAACATAGCGCCTGTTACATTATTACAAACTCATACTTTAGTAGAATTTAATTTAACGGCAGCAAGTGGCTGCTCTGATCAATTAACAGTAACCGTTAATGGCCATAATTTTGAACAAAGCTACCCAATTGACAATGGCCTATTTTCTGAAGTACTACCTTTAGGTGAGTACCAATTTATATCAGAATGTGCCGCCGAAGGTTGGGAAACCTCAATCGAAACAATTACTTTCGAAGCTGGCGCTGAACATGTCATCCTAGAAGATAAAAACCTTCGTCAAAGTTATCTAGTTATCAATCAAGGCGCTGCATATACTAATTTAACCACGGTAAACTTAGCTATTGGCAATACTGATGCTGTTGAGATGAATATTCAGTTACCACAAGCTGATTATTCAACAGGTTGGATTCCTTACTCTACAACTCACGTATTAGGCCTAGACAATAACGACGGCTTACAGCAAGTGGTTGCCTCCTTCAAAGATGTTAGCGGTAATGCCTTAGCAGATGTTAGTGACTCAATTACATTAGACACAACTATCAACGTTAATAACTTTGTCGCTACAGGAGCTAGCACCAAGGGAGATGAGTTACATGTAAAACTAGATCTTTCGGGTGAACAAAGCGCAACTATTACATCAAGCCTGGCTGGTGTATTTGAGGATATTCGTTTATTAGATAATGGTGCTGGTGGTGACACTACCGCTAATGACGGTATTTATGAGCGCAAGCTTTTAATCTCAACCGCCAATGAAATAGATGGGGTTGTTAACGCAACAATTATCGATAGAGCCAATAACACCTTAACATTAGCAACCCAAGCTCATGTTGTTTTATCAACAGCACCGACCATTGAAAATGTCGCAATTAATTCAGACGTTGCTAGCCAAGAAATGAGTTTCTCTTTTACTACTGACGAAGCAACAACCAGTATTATTGTTTATGGTGAAGCTAGTGATAGCATGAACCAAGAATTGGTTGTTTCCTCATTATTATCCGTAAATCACTCGGTAACCTTAACTAACTTAAATGCTAACTCGGATGTTTGGTATAAAATAGTTGCGACCGATAGCGCCGACCAATCTGGTGAGTATATTGGTAAAAACAAACTTGCCCCAACTCAACTAACTAAAGTTAAAGCTTTTGCTGGCAACAATGAAGTTGGTGTTATCTGGTCGGAAGCCAATGACAGCTCAGTGATTGGTTACAAACTTTATCGTTCTACTGATAATGTTGAATTTATTTTAGTTAATAATCAAGGACTGCTCACCAACGCCTATTATGCTGATGCAACAACAGCAAATGATACCTTATATTACTATCAAGTCACCGCGTTAGATTTTGATGGTAATGAAAGCGAAATGTCTGAGTCTGTATCTGCTCAGCCAGGCGCAGCTCTAGCAGGCCCAACAGTAGTTGAAGGTGGCGTTAAGTTATCTGATGAAGTTTGGTTAGCGTCTCGCTCGCCTTATCAATTGACGGCCAATATGAAAATCACGGAAGCAGCTAGAATCGTGCTTTTACCAGGAGCCGAGCTAGCATTTACCACCAATCAAACCAGTGATGAAGAATCATCAGATAGCGAACGAAAAATATTAGTTGAAGGTGAATTTTTAGCCTTAGGAAACAATGAACAGAGAGTAAAAATATCAACCGATGGTATCTATAGCTTTTTTGATTTTACTTATGATGCTGATAATCTAGGTTCTTATTTCGGTAAGTTAGTCTTCGACAATGCAGATATTACAGATATTAGTATCAAAGAAAATAGCAGCTCACAGTTATTAAATGCTAACCATAAAATTGAAAATCCAAATGATACTTACCGTGATTATCAAGTTCGATTTACGTCTGTTGATAACTCAACTATTAGTAATAGTACCGGTGAATTAAACACTTATACCGATTACCTGTGGAATGAACAAACTCAAAGTTATGATGAAGTTGAAATGACTCAAATAACCAACTTTGCTCATTTAAATTTGCAAGTAGATGTAGTTAATAATTCAACCATTGAATATCAAAAAGAGGGTGTATCGCTTGCAAATTTTAATTACTGGGAAAATCCTCTTGGCATCAATATAAATAATTCACTAAACAGCCAGCTAACTTTAGTTCAAGGTCATATTGGATCTGGAAAAGTATTAACACTGACCAATAGCAAGGTTTCAATTGAAAACCTAAACGACAGTCAGCTTATTAAAACTGAACTCACACCATCTGGTTTTGCTAAAATTAATTACAATAGTTTTGATGTCGATTCACACATAAAAGAAACCACAGAAGGCGAAAACTACCGTTTTAATATTGCTTTTAATGATTGGTCTACTACCAACATTGAAGAGATATTAAGTCGTAGCCAATTTAATCAACAAGAAGGTAATCGTTTATTCCCTGTAATTACCGGGCCAAACTTATACTCGGCTGACTTTGATAACGACGGTACACCCGATTATATAGATTATGATAATGACAACGACGGCTACGCCGATACTCAAGAAGAAGCACAATCTATTTTAGAGTCTGAATTTGGCTCGCCTGTTGTCTACAATCCATTAGATGCTAATTCTCACCCAGGCAATGATAATTTTGTTATTGATACTGATAACGATGGCATTGCCGATATTAACGACGATGATCGAGATGGCGATGGCCTAACTGATGAGCAAGAATATGTGCTTAATACTGATATACACCTTGCTGACTCTGATGGTGACGGTATTAATGACTATGTAGAGCATCAACTAGGTTATAACCCTTTAGATAGAAACCATAAACCTTTATCAGGAGCTATTAGCGGCATTACATTAACCAGTAGCCATGAAAATAATCAAGGCAAGGTAGTGTTAGGTGAAGGCACTTCATTAACTAATTGTGAAATAAATGCAGGCCTACACATCACTATCGCTGGTAATGCCAATCCTCATATTAGTAACTGTAATTTTAATGGCATATTAGGCCAGCCTGTACTAATCGAAAATGAAAATTACGATCGAGACAACACACAGCCTAAGTTAAGTATATATAACAGTACGTTAAGCTATACCATTATTGATAATGTTGATACTCGAGAGGTTGAACTCGATTATTCAACAATCACCCACGTTGAAATCACCCTTAACTCAGATTCTTCGTGGCATGGAAATACCATTGTTAATAGTTATATTAGCGGTATTCATTGGGTATATAACTCATCAATCACTGCCAGTAAGCTGATAAATCCATCTTATGCTTTGCTTTATAACAGCAATATTGAAGCAAGCTATATAAATATATCCAGAATGGATGGAGATGTAATTATTAATAGCTCGGTGATTGCTGGGGAAATAAATGCTAAAGCTGATATTCGTAACAGTATTTTATTAAGTGGCAGTTTATCTGGCTATCGAAACATCAACTTAAAAAATGCTGATATTTACCAAGTACCTTATTGGTATGATGGCGACGCTACTCACTTTTTTGATGGTGTTGCAGTTATTGATAATAACGACCAAGTGATTGATTATGGCTTTGGCTCGCCAGTAGATATCCAAGGTGATGGCGTAGCCGCAACACAGGTATGTTTTGACAATGAAAACAGCTGCCACTTTGTTGATGGCATTGCTAACCCCAAATCAGCTAAAAACTTCCCTGGTGGTGTTAACCAATTATGGGATATGCGAAGCGTTGGTGCCGGCTTAGTTGAGCCTGGCATTGCCAGCAAAATAATTAACCAACAGCACTATGCTGATTTACCGCTTCAGCTCGATGAACATATTTACAAAGCGCAGTTAACTTTTAACGCTGATGGGACCGTCACCATGGCTTATTACAAGGCACAAGTTGGAGATGAAGCTTGGATAGAAAACATCAACGGTAATGTCGTTGGGCAATGGTATGTTTCAGGTAATAACATAATATTTACTTGGCCCAATAATGAAGAAAATAGCGAATTACCTTGGCGAGAAACAGAAGTTACTATAGATGAAAGTGGGCTTATTCACTTTGATGGTCAAGCTTTGTCTGACGATATAGGCTCCCCTTATACACAAGCTGAGATGCAAGCACTTGGTTATGAATACTATAACTTAAGCGGTGTAGTGAAATTACAAAACTACCGCCACCAGTGGTTAGACATGCAATTAGGCCTCGAAGCACAAGTATCTGTTAAGGTCAGTAATCAACACAGCAAAACCCTGTATATGCCAATATCAAGCGAAGATGGTAGCTACAGTTATTCTGGCTGGTTATGGAATGGTCAGTTTAATAGCAATAATGCTAAAACGGTTAATGTCTATGACACTTCAAATACCGCTGATGAGTCAATTGTTAGTAAATCATTTAACTCTCCGCTATTAGGTACCGAAATAGAGCCTTTTATTGTTAGGCTACATGGCTTTGATACTTTTGAAGCCAACGACTTTTACCATAAAACCTTGTATCACCAATATCAAGACGACGATGGCAAGTTAAAGTTACTTGAAATGACCTTTAGCCAAACTGATGATATGGGCATGAGCACTGTTGATATTAAGTTCTATCAAGCTGATTTTGGTGATGCATCATGGTCTTATCTTGGAAACTGCGAAGGGTTAGGCTGTGTTCCAAATAAAGCAGATGATCAAGGGCATTGGTATATCAATACCAGCAACTACAATCACCTATCTATTTCATTGTTAGACGCGAACCTTAATTTTTATTTATTAGAGCGTCAAGTCAATGGTTATTTAGTTAATAAACTAACTAATAGCAACTATGCTGGTACGGCATATTCACTGAGTGAAAACATACCTAAAATTGCTGGCAGTGCAATAGGTACCAATAAACCGTTATTTCAGCTTAATAATATTGAATATAATGTAAGCAGTTATACCTCTCGTTATATGCCTGAAAAACGGGTGCTTTCAATAGCAGGAAAAAGCGTTAATGAAAACAAAGCAACATACCTATATCACAATACAGGGCTAAGCGATCCACAAATAAACTTTAAAGAGTTTTATCGTTATGAATTAAATAGCGAATGGTCCACCTCTTATCAGGTAACTAACTTTAATGCGATAACAGGTGATTCAGGCCAACTTATTTATCAAAAAAATGAGCAAACCGCTTTTGAGTTCTGGTTAATCGACAATTCCCAAAATGATACTTGGGTAGTACAGCAATCGGGACAGTATCCTCAAATTTGGGAGAATTATGAGCCTGAAATTGATAATGATGACGCCATGCAACTAAGTAGTCATAACAGTACTCATTTAGCTGCTAGCTCGTTATTAAACAGCAATAACCAGCAAACTTGGATTAAACATCTTTCAGGTGACCATTTCTTAGAAATGACCTTTGTTAATGATAATACCTTAAACATTCAAGAAATCAGCTACCAAGGTAATACCTGGCATAACGTGGGTAATATTGAAGTTTCAAGTTGGAGTGAAGCTGAGATAGGCGCTAATCCGCACTTAAGTTTTGATTATAACGGTGAAATCTATACATTACGTATATTAACGGTTAGTGACCAAGTAGCTGGGTTATGGAACATTAATAACGGTACCCCGCAAGTATGGCTTGCCAATCGTCCACTTTTTGAATAACTGAAAATTTCCCTATTTAAAATGTAGAAAAAGCACCTTAGGGTGCTTTTTTAATTTCAAACCTTCCTGTTGATTCATTTGCACTGTTACCTTAGATTGAAGTTAACGTTTAATTAGCGTAATAATTAAACTATCTTATTAACCGTCATCAAAGCGCAATTATTTACGCTCTAAGGAAACAGCATGATCCCAATAACAATAAAAAAATGGCATGAAATCGTTAAAACCAAAGATATTAATTTACTGGATGATATTCTCGCTGACGACGCAAAACTATACTCGCCCGTGGTACATACGGTGCAAGAAGGCAAAGCGATAACTAAAATGTATTTGTATGGCGCAGCAATGACCATTGCCAATGAATCATTTAACTATGTGCGACAGGTTTACGATGACGGTTTTGCCTTGCTCGAGTTTGAAACGGAAATTAACGGCATATTTGTTAACGGTGTTGATATGATTTCATGGAACCAAGACAATAAAATTACCGAATTTAAAGTGATGATCCGCCCATTACAAGGCGTTAATGCCGTTCATAAAATTATGGGCGAAGCGCTCGAGAAAATGCAGCGCAGCTAATAAACCAAGGTTTAAGATGAGCGAATTAACCAAAATGTTAGCGGGTGAATTTTATACGCCTAGCGATAAGCAGCTTGGTGAAATGCGCTCAACTGCCAGACAACTTACCTACCAATATAATCAAACTACACCGTCGCAAATAAGCCTACGACAAAACATACTCACCACCTTGTTTGCACAGGTTGGCAGTAATGTTGAAATAGAGCCCAACTTTCACTGTGATTACGGCAGTAATATTTATCTTGGTGATAATTTTTTTGCGAACTTTGGCTGCGTTATTTTAGATTGCGCCACCGTTACCATAGGCGACAACTGTTTAGTTGGGCCACAAGTGGGTATTTATACCGCTTGTCATCCACTTAATCCTGAACAGCGAAACAGCGGTGTAGAATTTAGCAAACCAATCACCATAGGTGACAATTGCTGGTTAGGCGGTCATGCAACCATTAATTCCGGCGTAAGTTTAGGTAATAATGTTGTCGTTGCATCTGGCGCTGTAGTGACCAAAAACTTTGCCGACAACCTCGTTATTGCAGGCAACCCTGCCAAAGTGATCAAAACACTTTGTTAATAGCACCTTAGTTATTCATGGCGACGCGAATTCACAGCTTATTTTGGCAATTCTCACCAAGTTTTCTAGACTAAAGACATCAGCTAGTGTGGTTTCATCGTTGAAAAGAAAGCAGCCCTTTAAGTAAAACTATTGTAAAACTGTGGCAACGGCTTTTGTAACCTTGGTCAATTATTATTAAATTTAACCTTTACTTAACCGAGACTAGCTTAATATGACGCCATCATCACCAAGAAGGGCAACTTATGACAATTTCTAAAACATCAAAATATTTGCACGTAATTATCGCTACCACCATGATTTGCTTACTTGCGGTAGGTATTTACATGGAAGAAACCGAAGCTTTTGCTTTATATCCTATTCATAAATCTATCGGTATTATTATTTTAGCCTTCGCTATATACCGTATATTCGTTCGCATAATGGAAGGTTGGCCGACACCCGTTGGTAATAGCTCAGCGCTGCAACATGCTGCCGCTAAACTCGTGCATTGGGGATTAATAATTTCAACGGTATTATTTCCAGTGTCAGGCATGATGATGTCGGGAGCGGGCGGTAAAGGTCTTGAAGTATTTGGCTTTGAACTACTAGCAAAAAACATAGATGCGGTTACCGGTAAAACTACGCCAATTAATGAAAGCATTGCCGGCTTAGGGCACCAGATCCACGGTACGTTAATGTGGGTTTTAATTGCATTAATTGTGTTACATGTTGCTGGCGCACTGAAACATCATTTTATCGATAAAGATGAAACCATTACCCGCATGTTTACTTTTAAAGATTAAAATCTAGTGACAAACAACATCACCAAAAAAGCAGCGTTTAGTCGCTGCTTTTTATTGGCTATTTTTTAGCTTTGCTCAAACCTAACGACTAAGGCTGTTTTTGATAAACCCTAACAAAGTCTATTTCGTACTTGCTTGGGAAAGGTGTTTGACTTGGGTCACCGCCAGCACTGCCGCCAATCGCTAAATTCAGTAATAAATAATGCGGCTGTTGGAATGGCTGTTTAGGAAATCTCCCCTCAGGGTTAACTGCCTTTGATAAATCGATTGTATTAAGTAGCTTGCCATCTAAGTACATATGAATAAAGTCTTTATCCCAATCCATACGCCACAGATGAAACTTCTCATCCCAATTCGGATCGTTAAACTCACTCATTGGCGTTTTAACTGAATCCCATTTGGGTTTTTCATTTTTAGCTTTTGCCCACGCTGCATTCGCAAGAATTTTCCCTTGGTAATACTCCATTAAATCAAGCTCACCATTGGCTGGCCAGTTGCCTTCATTGCCTAAAAACCAAATAGCAGGCCACAAACCATCTTGTGTTTTAATGCGCGCCCTTACTTCAAAACGTCCGTACTGCCAGCTGTGTTTTCCTTTGGTATTAATCGAACCCGAGGTATAAAACGCTTTTTTACGCTGCTTGCGCCAATTGTTAGATTTAGCTTGGTACGCGGCATTGGCAACCACTTCTTTTTTAGCGGTTATTTCCAAAATACCATTATTACAATTAACGTTATCACTTTGATAATATTGCGCTTCAAAATTACGTTTAAAGCCCTGTTCGTAGTTCCAATCATTCTCATCAAGTTTGCTTTGACAATTAAACTCATCTTGCCAAACCAATTGATAACCATCGACATGTGGTGCGCTATGGCTTTCGTTTGCATTATTAATGGTTGAAGTTGAACAAGAGAATAAAAAACTAGATAACAACACAGTGCTAAAGACTAAAGGTGATCGGTTCAAAGTATTACTCCCGCATGGCTAATTAGCATCTAGCCTGCTTTTATGATTTTTATATTAGTTGGTAATTTGTACTAAATAAATTCCTCAGCAATACTAACCTAAACCCAACAGGTAAAACGATTTATCCGCTAATTGTTAAGTGTTTTTAACAAAAAAGTTAAACGTGTGTGAGTAAAAGCGGTTCCAGTTTGATATTTACCAAACTAAAAATAATTTATATTACACACTTGAACATTATTGTAAATTTGACTATAACATAATAGGTTTTAGATTAAATTAAAAACAATATCCTCATAGATAAGATATAAAATACGAAATTTCAACTTTAACCATCTATTAAATCATTGCTTTATAAACAATATATCGAAAGCTTGTTTTTAAACGCTTAGTAAAAATTAATGTACGCAAAATATTATAATAATAGAAGTAACTAGTTTTTTGTTTCAACCCAATAATTATAGTCATATTGAATAGAAGTGTTTTTTGGGGTTATTAATATTCCCTACATTTAAATGTTCTCATAGTGGCAAGCTTTACGAAACAACTTATTTTTTGCTTCAGTATAAGGAATAATAAAATGAAGAAATCGATTATTCGTTACACCGGTATAGTGGCTTTAGCGTCACTTTTAGTGGCGTGCGGAGGCAATAACGACGATACAAAAGTACCAGAAGTAGAAGTTCCCGAAACTCCAGCTCCGCCACCGCCTGAAACAGAAAAACCAGAAACAGAAACCCCTGACCCTGCGGAAATCACCAACGGTAGTTTTGAAGAAGATACCGCGGGTCAAACCTCTCCGCTAGGCAATTGGATATTCAGACCTGATCAAGAAGCAAGCGCTTCTTCTACGATTGAAGTAATCGAATCAGAAGAAGGAGTTAATAGCTATAAAGGTACAAAAGCCGTTGAAGTTGTTGTTAGTACATTAGGAGACAACCCTTGGGGTATTGAAATCGCCTATGAAGACATTCCTGTTATTGGCGGTAAGACCTATGAATTTAGTGTTTGGGTAAAAGGAGAAGAGGGAACTAGCGCAGATTTTTGGGTGCAAACACCTGCGCCTGCCTATGGTCAACTCAGCCTTGTAAAAGAAGCTCTAACCGGTGAGTGGCAACAAATTACACTAACAGCAGCAACTAGCGAAGCTGATACGTTAATCAGATTAGCCATTCACTTTTCGAAAGAAGAAAACATCGACAAATCGATATTTATAGACGAATTTTCAGGGGTTATTTTAACTGACGTACCTGCTGAAGAAATTCCTGATGTTGAATACAGTGCCGTTACCGTTGAAAGCTTAAAGGCACTAGCACCTGATTTTCATCTTGGTGTTGCGGTTCCTGCGGGTGGTTTTGGTAACAGCATCATCAACAGACCTGAAGTAAAAACGCTTATCGAACAGCACTTTAATCAGTTATCTGCTGAAAACATAATGAAACCGACTTATTTGCAGCCAGAGCAAGGCGAGTTTTTCTATGATGATTCTGATGAACTTGTTAATTATGCAAAAGACAATTCACTCTCTGTGCACGGCCATGTATTTATCTGGCATTCGCAAATCGCTGGTTGGATGGAAACCTTCGAAGGCGATAGAGACGAGTGGGTGACCATGATGGAAGATCATATCACGCAAATCGCCACTCACTTTGAAGAAGAAGGTGATAACGACACCATAACTAGCTGGGACGTAGTTAATGAAGCCTTTATGGAGAATGGAAAATATCGCGGTGAAAAAACCACCACTGACAGTGCCGATGCATCTGTTTGGTTTGAAAATATTGGTGCTGAATTTTTACCGTTAGCCTTTAAAGCCGCAAGAGCAGCAGATCCTGATGCCGATTTATACTACAACGATTACAACCTAATTTGGAATGGCGATAAATTGGACGCTGTTATCGACATGGTTAACGATTTCCAAACCAATGGTGTACCAATTGACGGCATCGGCTTTCAATCTCATATTTCACTTAACAGCCCAGATATCGCAACAATTCAAGCACAACTGCAAAAAGTGGTCGATATTCGCCCTAAAATTAAAGTAAAAATTACTGAGCTAGATGTTCGTATGAACAATGAAGGCGGTGCCCCTTTAACCTACCTAACTAGTGAAAGAGCTGATCAACAAAAGCAATACTATTACGACATTGTTAAAACGTATTTAGAAACCGTGCCTGTCGATCAACGTGGTGGCATTACCGTTTGGGGTGTAGTTGACGGCGACAGTTGGTTGCAAACATGGCCCGAGCCTACTACCGAGTGGCCACTTTTATTTTTTAATGACCTTAGCGCCAAACCAGCGCTACAAGGTTTCGCTGACGCTTTAGCAGAATTAATTGAAGTGGTAGAAGCACCAGAAGCTTCGAATGAAATACTGACCAACGCGAGCTTCGAAGACGGACTTGACTCATGGCAAGCTCGTGGAGATGCAAACATAACCTTAGCAACTACACAAGCTCACAGTGGCGACAATAGTGCCTTAGTGGCGAGTCGTACAGCAACTTGGAACGGTATTCAAACGGATATTAAAGGGTTACTAACAACAGGTGAAACCTATAACGTTTCAGCTTGGGTTAAACTCGCGGATGATAACAGCGCGGTATCTCCCGGCATAAAACTCACACTGGAAATACAGCATGAAAGTACTGATTACCTTGAACTAACGCCTGTTACCACAGTAGCCCCTGGGGATTGGGTGCAACTATCAGGTACTTATACTCACTCGATCACAACTGAAGAAAGTGTCGCCTTGCTTTATGCGGAATCAGATGAGCTAACCGCTGATTTTTATGTGGATGATGTATCGTTTACATTAGTAGAAGAATAAAACTCAACGCCTAACGGGTTACTCAACACTAAAAAGCGGCCACTTGAAAAAGTAGGCCGCTTATTTAGATCTCAGAGTCCAATGATACCAATTTGATTAAATAAATGATCGTCCCTTTGAGATAAAACACTTCAATGCAAGTCGCTTTTTTAGCAAAGGTTATTCCCTTGCAAAAATAAGGAACACCACAATAGAGTGTTTCAGCAAGCCGTTTCGAAGCTTTTCAGCGGTCCGTTCCACCCCTTAATTGCTGTGTAAAAGTCTTTGATATAGAAGACTATACCTGCAAAATTTTTGCGAGTTCTAGCACCGCTGAAATAGCGCTGAGTTGACCAAGTTATTAATCAAATTGGTATTAATAGAGCTTTTTAGGTTACACAAAAATCGATAATAACTTTTTACAAAACTTAGCTTGCAGCTAGAATATAATAAACTTATTATATAACAAATTTATTATGTGAGTTATTCATGAAAGTTCTCTTCTTATGCACCGAAAATTCAGCTCGTTCTATAATGGCCGAAGCCTTGTTAAAACATCATGGAAAAGGCGAGTACGAGGTATACAGCGCGGGTAGTGAACCATTTAATGTTGACAGACGCACGCTGTCGGCAATTGAACACTTTGGCTTATCTACCGAGGGTTTGCGTTCTAAACACCTTGATGAAATAAGCAGTATTCATTTCGACTTTGTGATCACGCTGTGTGATAAAGCAGCAAAAGAATGCCATAACCAAGTTAGCGGCACAAATAGCATCGCTTGGGATTTTCCTGAGCCTCGTTCTCGCAAAGATGCCAACCCGTTTGAAAAAACACTACAAGAGTTAAACGCGCGAATAAAAATGTTTTTACTGATACAGGAAAAGCAAAAACCCGCACCGATAACACCCACAACATTTTACAAAGCACTGGCAGATGATATTCGCTTGAAAACGCTATTGATAATTGCCGTTGAAAAAGAGGCATGTGTTTGTGAGCTAATGACCGCACTTGATGAAGAAAGCCAACCTAAAGTATCTCGTCATCTAGCACAGCTTCGAAAAACAGGTATTTTGTCTGGTAGAAAGCACCAACAATGGGTATTTTATTCAATCAATCCAACACTACCTGAGTGGATGAAGCAAACGATTACTTCAACGGTAGTCAATGAACCTATTTTTATTGAACAAGAATTGGCAAAGCTAAACGCAATGGGTGATCGCCCAACGCGCGTAGCAAGCTGCTGTAATTAAGGTATTAACCATGGGAATTTTTGAACGTTATTTAACACTTTGGGTCGCAATAGCTATTGCTGCTGGTGTCGCGCTAGGTGTTGTTTATCCGCCGCTTTTTGAAACGGTTGCAATGCTTGAGGTTGCCCATGTTAACGTGGTGGTTGCGGTGTTCATCTGGGTGATGATCTACCCCATGATGGTACAAGTGGATTTTTCAACTATCAAAGAAGTGGGCAAAAACCCACAAGGGTTAGTACTAACATTAGTGATCAACTGGCTTATTAAACCATTTTCTATGGCGGCATTAGGCTGGCTTTTCTTTGAAGGATTATTTGCCGACTTTGTTTCACCTGAAACTGCGCAAGAATATATTGCAGGCATGATTTTACTTGGTGTCGCTCCTTGTACGGCGATGGTATTTGTTTGGTCGCAACTAACAAAAGGCGATGCTAATTACACCTTGGTTCAGGTTTCGGTTAACGACATTATCATGATTTTTGCCTTCGCCCCAATTGCAGGATTATTGCTAGGGGTATCAGACATTCATGTCCCTTGGGGAACCTTGGTAATATCTGTGGTACTTTACGTATTGTTGCCTTTAATTGCAGGAATAATCACGCGAAAAACGTTAAATAGATCAGGTCGTGATGAAGCGGCTATCACTAGCTTGTTAGAGAAGTTAAAACCTTTTTCTGTTATTGGTTTACTAGCGACTGTGGTGCTGCTGTTTGGGTTTCAAGCGAATACCATTTTAGCGCAACCGATAAATATTGTCTTAATTGCTATCCCGCTGATTATTCAATCGTATGGTATTTTCATTATTGCTTATTTTATCGCTGTTAAACTTAAACTCAAACACAACATCGCTGCCCCTGCTAGTTTAATTGGTACATCAAACTTCTTTGAAATGGCAGTTGCTGTGGCAATTTCCCTTTTTGGCCTTCATTCAGGAGCGGCGTTAGCAACGGTGGTTGGCGTACTTGTTGAAGTACCCGTTATGCTGTCTCTTGTGGCGATAGTGAACAGAACAACACATTGGTTTAACGAATAATTAAGAGGTTTTTTATGCAAACTCACCCATATGACACATTATCGCTTGATAATGGCGCAAGCTTTATTTTTACACCTTGCCCTGGCACGAAAGGCGTTGATTTAACAACCTCTGTAGAGCAATTAAAAGCTGCAGGGGCACGCGCTATTGTCACGCTTATGTACGAAGCCGAGATGAAGAAAAATGCAGCCAATGCACTTCCAAACATCTGTAACGAGCAAGGAGTAAAATGGTTTCAATTACCCATTTTAGATGACGATGCACCCAATGAAGATTTTGCCGCAGCACTCAAATCTCACCTTGAAGACCTGCTAGCTATTTTGCGTGATCAAGGCACTATTGCTGTACATTGCAAAGGCGGCTCAGGTCGCACGGGATTGGTGATTGGCATACTGATGTATGAGCTAGGTTACAGCAAAGCAGAAATAATTAAGCAAGTGCAGAAAATTCGCCCTAAGGCGCTTTCCCATTCTGTACAACTTTCATTTTTCAATGGCTTTCAAAAAGTAGGGGCATAAATAAGCCCCTTAAAATTGGTATTAACGATTTTAGCTGCATGGGTATTTAACACTCATGCGGCTTTTCGTTGACTAGAAATTGAGCTTGTCAAATTGTAGAAGTTTTTAGGACGGGTCAGATTAAATAAAAAAGGCACTAAACTAAGTTTAGTGCCTTTAAAGTTTCGAACTTTATTTTAGAATTCAAAAAATCTAAGTTTTTGATTATTCTACAGTTACTGACTTGGCAAGGTTACGAGGTTGGTCAACATCAGTACCTTTAATTATCGCCACATAATAAGAAAGTAATTGTAATGGCAAGGTGTAAACGATTGGTGCGATCACTTCGTCACATAGTGGCACGTTTATCACTTTCATGGTTTCATCGCTGGTAAATTTGGCGTTGCTATCGGCAAAAACATACATTAAACCGCCACGAGCACGCACTTCTTCAACGTTTGATTTTAATTTTTCAATTAAGTCGTTTTGCGGCGCAACAACAATTACTGGCATTTCAGCGTCGATTAGCGCTAGTGGGCCATGTTTTAACTCGCCAGCTGCGTATGCTTCAGCGTGAATGTATGAAATTTCTTTTAGTTTAAGCGCGCCTTCCATTGCGATAGGGTATTGATCGCCACGACCTAAAAATAAAGCGTGATGTTTATCGGCAAAATCTTCTGCTAAATCTTCAATCGAATCAGCAAGCGCTAACACTTCTTCTAATTTGTTAGGCAGCGTCATTAATGATTGTGAAATGCTAGTTTGTTGTTCATCGCTCATGCCTTTGTGCTTACCAAGGGCTAAGGTCATCATTAATAAACCAACCAATTGCGTGGTAAAGGCTTTAGTTGATGCAACACCAATTTCAGCGCCAGCTTTGGTCATAAACGCCAGATCAGATTCACGAACGAGTGATGAACCCGGTACATTACAAATCGTTAAGCTTGAGCGATAACCTAGCTCTTTTGCTAATCGTAATGCGGCAAGTGTATCGGCAGTTTCACCTGATTGAGAAATAGTCACTAATAAGGCATTTTTGGGGACAAACGATTTACGGTATCTAAATTCACTCGCAATTTCGATATTACATGAAACGCCAGCCAATGCTTCTAACCAATAGCGTGCCACCATGCCTGAGTGATAACTGGTACCACAAGCGATAATTTGCACGTGCTCGATGTCTTTGAAGATTTCATCTGCACCTTCGCCAAAGGTATTAATATCTAATACGTTGTTGGTTAAACGACCTTCTAATGAGTTACGAATAGCAGTAGGTTGTTCGTAAGTTTCTTTGAGCATGTAATGGCGGTATTCACCTTTATCGCCAGCGTCGTGGCTCACTTCCGACTCTTTCGCTTCACGCTCTACTTTTAAGCCATTTTTATCAACAATGTTAACTTCAAAACGAGTAACTTCAGCAACATCACCTTCTTCAAGGTAAGAGAATTTACGGGTAACCGGTAATAGTGCCATTAAGTCTGAAGCTATAAAATTCTCGCCTAAGCCGTAACCAATCACTAATGGGCTACCAGAACGTGCGACAACCACACGATCTTTATCACGAGTATCCATCACAACAGTGCCGTAAGCACCTTCAAGTTGTTTTACTGTGGTTTGTACAGCAGCAAGCAAGGTATCAGCACTTTTTAGTTCATGATGAACAAGGTGGGCAATAACTTCCGTATCGGTTTCAGATACAAATTCATACCCTAAACCTTGTAGTTGGCTGCGTAATTCTTCGTGGTTTTCAATAATGCCGTTATGAACAACAGCAATGGTATTAGAAGATACATGTGGGTGAGCGTTTACTTCGCTTGGTGCACCGTGTGTTGCCCAACGTGTATGCGCAATACCTGTACCACCGGCTAATGGCGTTTCGGTTAACGCATCGGCTAGTTCTTGTACTTTACCTAAACGACGGGCGCGATTTAATTGGTTATTGCTATCAATAATCGCAACACCAGCTGAATCGTAACCTCGATATTCCAATCGTTTTAGTCCTTCGACTAAAATGTCTGCCACGTCACGTTGCGCTACTGCACCTACAATGCCACACATACTCTTATCCTTTATTTATTGGGTTTGGGCGCATATTAAGTTTACGCCTTGTTCAATGAGTTTTGTTTTTAATGACGATGCTAAATCATCATCGGTAATTAGGGTATTAATTTTTTGCCAAGGTATTTCCAAATTTGGAATTTTACGACCTATTTTGTCTGACTCGACCATCACAATTACTTCACGAGATACTTCTGCCATCACTTGGCTTAAACCGATAAGCTCGTTGAAAGTTGTGGTGCCGCGCTCAATATCAATGCCGTCTGCACCGATAAAAAGCTGGTCAAAGTCATACGATTTAATCACTTGCTCTGCCACTTGCCCTTTAAATGATTCCGATTGCGGATCCCATGTGCCTCCGGTCATCAAAAGGGTAGGCTCATTTTCTAAATTTTGAATGTCATTGGCGATGGCAAGTGAATTAACCATCACTACTAAGCCTTTTTTGTCCGTTAGGTATTGGCTAAGGGCTGATGTGGTTCTGCCACTGTCAATAATAATGCGGTTATGATCTTTGATAAGTTCAGCGGCTTTTTGCGCGATAGCTAACTTTCGTTTTGAAACTTTACTCGGATTAGCTTCAATAATTTCTGCCGGTAAAGAGATTGCTCCGCCATATCGACGCAGTAATAGACCACTTTGTTCAAGCGCGGCAAGATCTTTTCGAATAGTAACTTCTGAAGTTTCAAACTGTTTGGCTAAATGCTCAACACTCACTTTCCCCATTTTATTGAGCTCAGTAATAATGGTATGACGTCGCTGTTGGGTATTTCTTTTCGACATAACTTTCGTTTGAAACTTAAACTTTCGTTTTAAAAGATAGCGTATTAAAACAGATTATTAATGCACAGGCAAATTTGATTGTTATTCAAGCAGCTTATAAATCAATATGAGCAAATAAACGTTTATATTCAGCAGTGTTTTTAACCTCACTGGCAGCGCGCATTAGCAAAGAGGTGAGTGTGCTGTCAGAGTTTTTGTTTATCGCGATGTAGCTTTTACGAATGGCTTTTTCAAGCAAGGGTGCTGCGACTAAATCACCTTTAGTCATTTGGTATTTGCCCATTTCTGCACGAATTACATTAGGTTCAGTAAAAACAAAGTCGACTTTATCTTCAAAAAACAACTTGGTTGCCACTTCCATCGAACTGGCAACATAAAGGTTGCGGGTTTCCAGAAAGCCTTCTTTTATCAACAGTTGATGACCATAGGTATTTCTTACCACCGCAGTAACACGCTCTCGAATAAAGGGTAGGGAATATTGCGCTTTGCTATAGCGACTTTTTTTACCAACAAAGGTTTGAAATAGCTGGCTAACAGGCAGAAGCCAATGAAATTGCTGCTCACGTTCATCGGTTCTAATAAGGCTGAAAATAAGGGTATTAGGGGTAGTTTGCGCTTTTTGAAAAGCGCGTGCCCAAGGCATAAAATCTACCGGAATTGACAGCTGACTTTGCTTCATCAGCATTTTGTATATTTGCGCACTTGGGCCTTTTAGCTGGCCATTTACTTGATACTGCAGCAACTTACGTTCGGTTGAGACAACTTGTACTGGATTTGCCTTAACGCTTAGCGATAAAACAAACACAGCAACAATTGTTATCCACTTCAGCCAAACATGGTTTGCCACAATAACACTTATTTATTTTTTGTTGGACGCGGCCAACCTTGAATATTGCGCTGCTTACCACGTGCTACCGCTAACTCTTCATCGGCAACATCTTTAGCAACCACAGAGCCTGCCCCAACTGTCGCAGTATTGCCAATGTTCACTGGTGCAACTAACGAGCTGTTTGAGCCAATAAAAGCATTGTCGCCAATGATGGTTTGAAACTTGTTCACGCCATCGTAGTTACAAGTAATCGTACCGGCACCAATATTTGAATAAGTGCCTACGGTGGTATCACCCAAATACGTTAAATGACCGGCTTTGCTGCCTTCACCTAAAGTTGATTTTTTCATTTCAACAAAGTTGCCAACATGAGCATTTTTTTCAATAACTGAGCCAGGGCGGATACGGGCAAATGGGCCTGCCGAGCTATCTTGTGCAAGGCTTGCTTGTTCAATAATTGAATTAGGTTTTATTTCTGCATTTTCACCGATAGTGCAGTCTTTTAAGATACAGTTAGCGCCAATTTTTACGCCATCAGCTAAGGTGACTTTACCTTCAAAAATACAGTTAACATCAATTTGCACTTCTTGACCAACGGTGAGTTCGCCGCGAATATCAATACGCGCAGGATCGCGCAAACTTGCGCCAGCGATCATTAATGCTTCTGCTTGGCGAGCTTGATAAGCGCGCTCTAACGCAGCAAGTTGCACGCGGTTATTCGCGCCTTCGACTTCAATTTCAGTGTCAGGATGCGCGGTTGCGATCACTTTTCCTTCAGCGTGACAAGCGGCAATAATATCAGTTAAATAATATTCACCTTGCGCGTTATCATTTGAAAGGTTGGCTAACCAACGTTTTAAATCGCCACCATTGGCCAATAAAATGCCAGTATTTGCTTCGTTAATTTTAAGTTGCTCTGGTGATGCATCTTTTTGTTCAATAATGCCAACAACGGTATTGTTGTCACGCACGATACGACCATAGCCAGTAGGGTTTGATAAATGTACAGTTAACAAGCCCATGCCATTATCTGGTTTTACCGCCAGCAAGCTTTCAAGGGTTGATACTTTGGTTAATGGCACGTCACCGTATAACACCAATACATCTTCATCATCTTTAAGAAAAGGCGATGCTTGGTCGACCGCATGACCGGTTCCCAATTGTTCGGTTTGTTCAACAAAAGTTAAATCATCACCAGTTATTTGCTCTTTTAAAACGTCGCCACCAAAGCCATAAACTAGGTAAATATTCTCAGCACCTAATTGGCGCGCACTGTCGATAACATGACCCACCATAGGTTTGTCTGCAACAGGGTGAAGTACTTTAGGAAGTGAAGAACGCATACGGGTGCCTTTACCCGCGGCAAGAATAACAACTGAAAGGCTCATGATATATCCATGTTAACTATGATGGGGTTATTGTAACTGGCTTTTACACTATTTTACCAATCGAAAATGAGCCTTAATTAAAATTTATTCAATGCATGCTAATCAACGAGTTATTAGTGTTGATGACCACCTGAAAGTGAATGACCTTGGCTATCGTAAAAACCACTAGCACCATGTTCAACAAAACCAAGATTAATCATTTTCACTAAAAAGGGATCTGACTCGTTATCACCAATATCGGCATAATCTGTCGCGTGGTAGTCATGCAGTTTAGCGACTATCGATTTAAAGCCTTGCTCTGCGGTGATTACCTTTTTTGCTTGCCATAAGGTTTTATCCGAAGCGGTAATTCGTTCTAACTTTTGCACTAACTGCTGGCTCGGTTGCCACCAAACCTTAAGCTTGATATTTTTATCAGTTAACTCTAGTTGCTGAACCTGTTCGCACCCTGTACCCGCAGTTGCCACTAAAGTCATCTTGTTACGTACATCATAGGTAATAATGTGAAAATTTCGCTCAAACGTTGCTAAAAGCGCAGCACTTGGCTCATATTCAATCGCACGTTCAAACTCATCAAAATAGCTGACTTTACGGATGCGGTTATTGGCGGTTTTTTGCCATTTTGTTGAAGTCGCACTTTGATGGTTAATATAAATAACCTGCTGCTGATTGCGCCAAAGCGATAATTCAAAGGTATTGCGTTTGTGCGGTTTTGACTGTGATATTTTCGAAATGACATAGTCGACGCCATAAACAGTGTCGCACTCGGCCGCAATACTAAACTGCGATACGCTCGCCATTAGCATGGCTGATAAAATAATGAATAGCTGTTTTTTCATGTTGTTCTACTTATTTCAATTTGCTTTTTTGACGAAACAAAGTTGCACAAAAGGGGAGTAATAACTCCCCATTTAAATCGTGCTGATCAAGCTTAATTAATGCTTTCAGAAGCGCTCGTTAAGCCTGCCGCATAATCCATAATATGGAAGATTAAGCTTTGCTCATTGGTGCCATTTACCAATTGCGCACCTGGGCCGCTAGCATAAACACCAACATCTTCACCGGCGTGAGTTTCAGACGATCTTGGTACTAAAGCTTCTTGGTGAAAACCCGCTGATTCAGTATCAACATCAGTTAAGTCAACTCGACCTGTGATAGGGTCACTACCGTAAACGGTATCAGCATTGGTTTCATCGCCAAAATCTCGGAAACCTCGACCATTGGTATAACCTAATGTGGTGTACGGCATACCGTCTTTTGCTAATGCTGGCTCTTCGGAGCCAATGCCAACCACTTTACCAAGAATAGGATTACCACGTTTGGGATAACCGGCAATGGTAAATACATGACTATGGTCAGCAGTTACTATGATTAAGGTATCGCTAGGGTCGGTTGCATCAATAGCTACTTGCACCGCTTTGGCAAACTCTATGGTATCGTTTAAAGCGTTATACGCGTTGCCTGCGTGATGGGCGTGGTCAATGCGACCAGACTCAACTGATAAGAAAAAACCTTGCTCGTTATTATCTAAAATATCAATCGCTTTAGACGTCATTTCACTTAAGCTCGGCTCGCCAGCAATGTCATTGCCGCGATCTGCTTCGTATTGCATATGCGATTCGTTAAACAACGCAAAAACACGCTCAGTAGTGTCTGCCGAAATTGCATCAAAACCATCTTGGTCAATAATGTATTCACCTTCTGGGTAAGCAACTTGCCATTGTGCGGTTAAGTCTTGTCCGTCTGTGCGATCACCTTCAATATCACTTTGGGCATCAATACTGTTGTACATGGCATCTTTGGGTAAGAAGTGACGACGACCGCCGCCCATCACCACTTCAATGCCATCAACATCAATACCGCTATAACGCGCTTCTAAGTTTTGTTCAAAGTTCACTAGTTGTGAGGCGATATCTTGACAACCTTCATCAATAGCATCGTCAGACATATCGGAAATATCTTCCCAATTACGATCGGCTGATTTTGCATAAGTTGCCGCAGGAGTTGCGTGAGTGATACGTGCAGTTGAAACGACACCAGTGGATTTACCGGCAATTTCAGCAAGTTCAAGTGCGGTGATCATTTCGTTGCCGGCAACGCTATTACAATCGCCGCGCACGATATTCTCATCAACACCTAATACGCCCACATCGGTTTTAACACCTGATACCATCGCCGTCATTGTACCGGCAGAATCCGGCGTTTGTGCGTCAACATTGTAGGTTTTTGCTAAACCCGCAAATGGAAAGCTTTCAAAGCTTAAGCGGTTTTCTTCACCCATCATACCTTTTTGCTGACCTTCAAGAATACGAGCAGCAGTAACGGTAGAAACACCCATGCCGTCGCCAACAAACAAGATGACGTTTTTGGCGCTACCTTTGAGTGCTTCAATATCTTTAGCTGAATGAGCAACTGCAATATTTACGTTAGCACTATTAACATTCGCTGAAGCTTGTATACCAGCATCAATATTTTGCCAAGCTTGCTCTGCTTTTTCGACACTGGCTTCGCCGGCAACATACCAAGAGTTGTTGGTGTTAGTGGCAATGTCAGACGCCTTTAGTTCTTTAACCAGTGGCGCACAAACGTATTCAGTAGCACTAAATTCATCGTCAGATAACGTACCGTCACTATTTGCATCAATACCTGAGTCGACGCGTATACCGCCATTTTTACACTCGTCATTACCAACAGCTAATTCGGTTTGTTTAATTAAACTGGTTAAGCCGTTGCTACCGTCAACACCATTTGTGCCGTTAGCACCATCGTCGCCATCATCACAACCTGTTAGCGCAACTAAAACCGACGCAGCTAATGCAGATACAATTAATTTTTTCATTATAAATTCCTTAATTTATTTGTTAGCTACACGCTATTAGTCGTTAACCAGTGAAAGTGAACGATTGATCAGGTGAAAAATAACACTTTGCTCAACACTGCCTTGGACAAGGTGGGCGCTTGGTCCCATGGCATGAACTGAAATATCTTCACCGGCATGAGTTTCGCTACTAAGCGGAACGGTCACTTCTTGGTGAAAACCAACAGTTTCAGTATCAATCGCAGTTAAATCGATACGACCAGCGACAGCATCATCAGCGTAAGTTGCATCAGCATTAGTTTCTTGGCCTAAATCACGAAAGCCACGGCCATTGGTATAACCAACCGTTGTATAAGGTAGGTCATCTGAACCAAGTGCCGGCTCAGTTTGATTTACTTCAACCACTTTACCTAGAATTGGATTACCACGTTTTGGGTAGCCTGCAATGGTAAATACATGACTATGATCAGCTGTGACGATAATAAGGGTTTCTTCAGGGTCGGTGGCGTCGACAGCTGCTTGAACCGCTTTGGCAAATTCGATGGTATCGGTCAGCGCATTACTTGCGTTACCCGCATGGTGACCATGATCAATGCGACCAGACTCAACCGTTAAGAAAAAGCCGTTGTCGTTATCTTCCATAATATCAATCGCCTTCGCTGTCATTTCACTTAGGCTAGGCTCGCCGGCGATATCATTTTCACGATCAGCTTCATACTGCATATGGGATTCATTAAATAAACCAAACACTCGGCTAGTGCTGTCGTCTAACGCATCGAAACCAGCTTGGTCAGTGATATAGGCGCCATCAGGGTAGGTGGTTTGCCATTGCGCAGTTAAATCGAGATTATCGGTGCGGTCGCCTTCAATATCGCTTTGTGCGTCGCTGCTGTTAAAGGCTGCATCTTTAGGTAAAAAGTGGCGACGACCACCGCCCATCACCACTTCAATGCCGTCAATATCAACGCCTGCGTAACGTGCTTCAACATTTTTTTCAAACTCAACCAGTTGTAAAGCTATGTCTTGGCAGTCGGCGCGTTCTGGATTTTCGTCAATCGCCATATCTGAGATATCTTCCCAGTTACGGTCGGCCGATTTTGCATAGGTTGCTGCAGGGGTTGCGTGAGTAATACGGGCAGTAGAAACAATACCTGTGGCAATACCTTTTATTTCCGCTAATTCTAATGCGGTAACGACTTCATTACCTTTGGTTGAAGCACAGTTGCCACGGACAACATCTTCATCAACACCAATTACACCAGCATCGGTTTTAAGGCCTGAAATCATCGCTGTCATCGTACCGGCAGAGTCAGGGGTTTGAGCATCAACATTGTAAGTTTTGACTAAGGCTGAATAAGGGAAAGTTTCAAAGCTTAAGTAGCCTTCTTCACCACTATTACCGGCCATTTGACCTTCAAGAATTCTTGCCGCGGTTAAGGTGGATACGCCCATGCCGTCACCGACAAATAGAATGACATTTTTTGCTTTAGTGGTTCGTTGTTGCGCTAGTTTTTCTTGAATTATTGTTTGGCCTTGACTGTACCATGCATTGGCTGTTTGGTTGCTTGGCACAGGTGCAGCAACTGCATTTGATAAAATCAAGCTGGTAATGGCTAGTGAGAGCCCTTGCTTAATCATAAACTTTTCTCCAGGTTAAATAGGGATAAATCAACGAGAGATAAGTTAGAGGTCTTAGATGACAGACCAGTTACATACTTGTTACAAGTTTTTGATGCTTATATGAAAAAGTTTTTTATTAAATTTGTACAATAAAAAAGCGACTCTCCTTGCGGATAAGTCGCTTCTAGTCACTAAAACTTAGTGTGATTTTATGAAGTTAAGTACATTATTTTTAGTTAGTGCAGCTAAAATAAAATGCACATTGGCCATCGGCACGACAAATGACTTTTTTAACTCGGCATTGAGTAGAGTCATACCCTTCAGTACTTGTGATAGTAGCTCCAATTTCAATTAAATGATCAAGTAAAAAGTTAAGTTCATTACCACTACCACTTGCTTCAGCACTAAAATTTGCTGTGCTAAATCGAGATAACGGAATACTTGAACCGCCGGAAGTTGTCATTTTATCTTTAATTAACTCAGCTCTAGCCTGAATTTGATCATTAATCATCACAAAATTTATATCAATTTCAATACTTGTATCATCAGCAAAATTTACCTGCCAAGTACTTTTTTTAACTAAATTACCTGGTATAAAAGACAAAAACTCGTAACCAACGGAAGTAAAGCTGTTAAGAAGTTCAATTTGATTTTGTAGCCTGCTAATTATTTCAACCATCTGATGATTTGCTGAATTGTTTAATTCTAGGCCAATTACGCGCTTCATATCTTTAAAAGCATTGTCGCTATCGAAACCTAAATATACAGAAGTAAAACCCGAACTTTCAGGTAAGCTAATCAGTTTTTGAGGTTTAGACTGTATTTCTATATTCAACTGCCTAATATTTATTAAAGCTTGGTTTATTGCTGCTAAATAAGATTTACGACTATCTATATTAATAATGACTTTGCTAGATTTATCTCCATTTTCTTCACTTGTGGCTAAATGGGAAACAGTTACTTCTCTAGCTGTTGCCATTATTCTATCAATAACAAGAACTTTCGCAGTATTATTCTTTGCATAATTTCTGACCAAACTTTTTATTTGATCAGTAGAACAGCCTTCACAAAACAAAAAACTTTCTTTTGTTTCCGCAGCTACTGTTTGTGAAGCAAATAAAAAAGATAATAGAGATAAATAATAAAATTTTTTGATAAGCATGATAAATCCATTTATTTAAAGAGAACACATCCATGTTATACACAACATAACACAGTGATTGTTTAAAATTCAAACAATAAAAAAGCGACTCTCCTTGCGGATAAGTCGCTTTTAGTCACTAAAACTTAGTGTAATGTTGTTTCTAACTGGCTAGAGCTTCTTCTTAGCCGCTTGAATAACACGTAATTGCGCAACAGCGCGTGCTAATTCAGCTGCAGCTTCTGCGTAATTAACATCGTCGCCATGAGCATTTAAGTGCTCTTCAGCGCGTTGTTTCGCTTCTTCTGCGGCTTGTTCATCTAAGTCACCACCACGTGTTGCTACATCAGCAAGCACAGTGACGTGATTCGGTTGAACTTCAAGCATACCGCCAGAAATGTAGATAACTTCTTCGTCTCCACCTTTCTTAACGATTCTTGCCATACCAGGTTTTAGTGAGGTCAGCAAAGGTGCGTGACCAGGCATAATACCTAATTCACCTTCGCTACCTGTGATCTGTAATGATTCGATAGCGCCAGAGAATAAGCTCTCTTCAGCACTTACCACATTCAGATTTACAGAAAGTATTGCCATGTTGACCTCCAAATAGGCGACTAATTTACCTTAAGCAGTTAGTCGCCAGCCTTCATTACATGTTTTTAGCTTTTTCAGCTGCTTCTTCAATAGAACCAACCATGTAGAAAGCTTGCTCTGGTAAATCATCATACTCACCAGCAAGAATACCTTTAAAGCCACTGATAGTGTCTTTAAGTGATACGTACTTACCAGGTGAACCTGTGAATACTTCAGCAACGAAGAACGGTTGAGATAAGAAACGTTGAATCTTACGTGCACGGTCTACAGTTTGCTTATCTTCTTCAGAAAGCTCGTCCATACCTAAGATTGCAATGATATCTTTAAGTTCTTTGTAGCGTTGTAGTGTTGATTGAACACCACGAGCTGTTTCATAGTGCTCTGCACCTACTACTAATGGATCTAATTGACGCGAAGTTGAGTCAAGTGGATCAATCGCAGGGTAGATACCTTGAGACGCGATATCACGGCTAAGTACAACAGTTGCATCTAAGTGAGCAAAGGTTGTTGCAGGTGATGGATCGGTCAAATCATCCGCTGGTACGTATACCGCTTGAATTGACGTGATTGAACCTGTCTTAGTTGATGTGATACGTTCTTGAAGTACACCCATTTCTTCAGCAAGTGTAGGTTGGTAACCTACCGCAGAAGGCATACGACCTAGAAGTGCTGATACTTCAGTACCCGCAAGTGTATAACGGTAAATGTTATCAACGAAGAAAAGTACATCGCGACCTTCGTCACGGAACTTCTCAGCCATTGTTAAACCAGTCATCGCAACACGAAGACGGTTTCCTGGAGGCTCGTTCATTTGACCGTAAACAAGCGATACTTTATCAAGTACGTTTGAATCGTTCATTTCATGGTAGAAATCGTTACCTTCACGAGTACGCTCACCTACACCAGCAAATACTGAGTAGCCGCTATGCTCGATCGCGATGTTACGAATAAGTTCCATCATGTTAACGGTTTTACCAACACCAGCACCACCGAATAAACCAACTTTACCACCCTTAGCGAATGGACATACTAAGTCGATTACTTTGATACCAGTTTCAAGAAGTTCATTAGACATCGCTTGCTCAGCATATGCTGGCGCTTCACGGTGAATTGCCCACTTCTCTTCTTCGCCGATTGGGCCAGCTTCATCGATAGGCTCACCCAATACGTTCATAATACGACCCAAAGTTGCAGTACCTACTGGAACTTGGATGTTATTACCTGTGTTTTCTACGTTCAGACCACGACGCAAACCGTCAGATGAACCCATAGCAATGGCACGAACTACGCCACCACCTAGTTGCTGTTGTACTTCTAGTACTAAACCAGCAAGATCACCTTCAGTTACATTTAATGCGTCATATACCTGAGGTACAGCATCTTGTGGGAATTCTACATCCACAACTGCGCCAATGATTTGGACGACTTTACCTGTACTCATGTTTAATCCTCTAATCTTGTGCTCTTAAAGTTAAGAACCTTTGCTTATACCGCTGCTGCGCCGGCACAAATTTCACTCAATTCTTGAGTAATACTTGCTTGACGAGCTTTGTTATATACCAATTGTAAATCATCGATTAAGTCACCCGCGTTATCTGTTGCAGCTTTCATTGCAACCATACGAGCAGCTTGTTCACATGCGAGATTTTCAACTACACCTTGATATACTTGAGACTCTGTATAACGAACTAATAACTGTTCAAGCAATGCTTGAGCGTCTGGTTCGTATAAGTAATCCCAGCGATGCTTAATTGCGTCATCATCTGACTTAGGCAAAGGTAAAAGTTGATCGATTGTCGGTTGTTGCGTCATTGTATTTACAAACTTGTTGTAAACGATGAACAACTTATCTATCTCACCATTATCGTAGGCATCTAGCATTACTTTCACACTACCAACTAAGTCAGTAAGTGAAGGGCTATCACCTAAACCAGAAACTTGTGAAACGACTTTAGCGCCCATGTTGTTGAAAAAGGCAGTGGCTTTTGAACCCACTACGGCTAAATCAACTTCAGCGCCTTCTGATTGCCATTTACCGGCATCAGCAAGTACTTGTTTAAATAAGTTAATATTTAAACCACCACACAAACCTCGGTCTGTTGAGACAACGATATAACCTACGCGCTTAACTTCACGTTCTTCCATATAAGGATGACGATATTCTAAGTTACCAAGCGCGATGTGACCGATCACATTTCGCATATTTTCAGCGTATGGGCGAGATGCAGCCATGCTATCTTGCGCTCTGCGCATTTTACTAGCTGCAACCATTTCCATCGCGCTGGTGATCTTCTGTGTATTTTGTACACTTCCGATCTTTGATTTAATCTCTTTACCACCAGCCATGACTAATTCTCCGCGAAAAGGTTAACTAATTACCAAGTTTGGGTAGCTTTGAAAGCTTCAATCGCTTTAGCTAAACCAGACTCGATATCTTTGTTATAGTCACCCTTTTCGTTGATAGTAGCCATCAACTCAGCGTGGTCATTGTTTACGTATGAACGTAATGCGTCTTCAAAATCAACAACTTTGTTGATCTCAACATCGTTTAAGTAGCCTTTTTCAGCGGCAAATAACGATACTGCAGTTTCAGCAATTGACAATGGGCTGTATTGCTTTTGCTTCATCAATTCTGTTACACGTTGACCATGCTCTAATTGAGCACGAGTTGCATCGTCTAAGTCAGAAGCGAATTGAGCGAAAGCGGCAAGCTCTGCATATTGAGCTAATGCTAAACGGATACCACCACCAAGTTTCTTGATGATTTTCGTTTGAGCAGCACCACCAACACGAGATACAGAAATACCAGCGTTAACCGCAGGACGAATACCTGAGTTAAATAGGTTAGATTCTAAGAAGATCTGACCATCGGTAATTGAGATTACGTTAGTTGGTACGAAAGCAGATACGTCACCCGCTTGCGTTTCGATGATAGGTAATGCAGTTAATGAACCTGTTTTACCTTTAACTTCACCGTTAGTGAATTTCTCAACATAGTCTTCGTTTACACGAGCAGCACGCTCTAGTAGACGACTGTGAAGATAGAAAACGTCACCTGGGTATGCTTCACGGCCTGGCGGACGACGTAAAAGTAATGAGATTTGACGGTAAGCAACAGCTTGCTTAGATAAATCATCATATACGATTAGTGCATCTTCACCGCGGTCACGGAAGTATTCACCCATAGTACAACCAGAGTAAGCTGATAAGTACTGTAATGCAGCAGCTTCAGAAGCAGAAGCAACAACAACGATAGTATTATCTAACGCGCCGTGCTCTTCTAATGAACGAACTAAGTTCGCAACAGTAGAAGCTTTCTGACCGATTGCTACGTATACACACTTAATGCCAGTGTTTTTCTGGTTAATAATTGCGTCTAGTGCGATCGCTGATTTACCGATTTGACGGTCACCGATGATAAGTTCACGTTGACCACGACCGATTGGAATCATTGAGTCAATTGATTTGATACCAGTTTGAACTGGCTCATCAACTGATTTACGATCGATAACACCTGGTGCTACAACTTCAACTGGTGCGAAACCATCGTTGTCGATTGGGCCTTTGCCATCAATCGGCTCACCTAGAGTGTTTACTACGCGGCCTAATAAGCCACGACCTACTGGTACTTCCAAAATACGGCCAGTACCTTTAACTTTTACGCCTTCAGCTAGATCCGCATATGGACCCATAACTACCGCACCTACCGAATCACGGTCAAGGTTCAACGCGATAGCGAAGCGGTTGCCAGGAAGTTCGATCATTTCACCTTGCATTACATCGGCAAGGCCATGGATACGAATGATACCGTCTGTTACAGAAACGATAGTACCTTCGTTACGAGCTTCACTAACTACGTCAAACTGTTCAATACGATTCTTGATCAGTTCAGCGATTTCAGTGGAATTCAGTTGCATGCTCTGTTCCCCGTTAAGATTGCATTGTTGTTGCTAAGCGGTTCAATTTACCTCGTACTGAACCATCTATTACCATGTCACCAGCTTTGATTACTAAGCCAGAAACGACGTTTGCGTCTACAACACAATTGAGCTTTACTTTTCGAGCCAAACGCTTTTCAAGCGCGGCGCTTAATGTAGTTACTTGTTCCGCTGCTAATTCAACAGCAGACGTTACATCCACAGCAATTTCTTTCTCATATTCAGCTTTTAATTGGCTAAATTGAGCAAGAACTTGTGGTAGCACCAACAAACGTTGATTTTCAGCCATTACTTTAACTAAGTTTTGGCCATTGCTGTCGAGTTGATCTTCACAAACTTTTAAGAAAAGGTCTGTGGCTTGTTCAACTGACGCACCACCTGAAAGGTAGTTAGTCATGGTTTCATTTTCAGAAACCTCTGCAGCAAATACTAACATTGATAACCAGTTATCAACGGCATTTGCTTCAACAGCAAAATCAAACGCTGCTTTAGCGTAGGGACGAGCGACGGTTGTCAATTCAGACATAGCTCTATTCCCTCTTAAAGTTCAGCTACAAGTTTATCTAAAATGTCGCTATGTGCAGCGGCATCAATTGAACGCTCAAGAATTTTCTCGGCACCAGCTACCGCAAGAACAGCCACTTGTTGGCGTAATTCTTCTTTAGCTTGGTTACGTTCAGTCTCTATTTCTGCATGGCCAGCAGCGATGATTTTCGCCTTCTCTGCTTGCGCTTTTTCTGCAGCTTCTTCAACAATTTGCGTTTCACGCTTTTTAGCAGCTTCTACAATTTCAGCTGCTTGCGCTTTCGCTTCTTTAAGTTGAGCCGTGGCTTTTTCTTGAGCAAGCTCAAGATCTTTAGCAGCACGGTCAGAAGCCGCAAGTCCGTCAGCAATAGTTGCTTGACGAGCTTCGATGGCGCCAATAATTGGTGGCCATACGTACTTCATGCAAAAAATTACGAATACAACAAATGCAATTAATTCACCAAAAAGGGTCACATTAATATTCATTTTTGTATCTCCTATTCAAATTCGCGGTTAAAAAACAACTTAAAAAAATTAAGCACCAACTGCGAATAATAGGTATAAGCCGATAGCAACACCGATCATCGCGATAGCATCGATAAGACCCGCTACGATGAACATTTTCACTTGTAATTGAGGTGCTAATTCTGGTTGACGAGCAGCAGATTCTAGGAATTTGCCACCAAGTAGACCGAAACCAATCGCAGTACCAAGAGCACCTAGACCGATTAATAAAGCAACAGCGATATATAACATATTTATCTCCGATTATTTAAAGTTATAAAGTTAAAAATTTAAGGTTAAAAAATTAATGATCTTCGTGAGCGAGACTCAAATATAGAATCGTTAGCATCATAAAGATAAACGCTTGTAATGGGATAACCAGCAAGTGGAACGCTGCCCATAAAAAGTGTACTGGCAACTGGAATAAACCAATTGTCGCAATCAGTAAGAATATCAACTCACCTGCATATAAGTTACCGAACAAACGTAAGGCAAGTGACAACGGACGAGCTAATAAGGTAACCATTTCAAGAATAAAGTTAACTGGGTATAAAGACCAGTGACCGAAAGGCTGTGTGGTAAGTTCTTTAATGAAACCGCCAATGCCTTTAACTTTAATTGAATAGTAAATAATAAGAATAAATACACCTAACGCTAGTGCGAAAGTCATATTTGGATCGGTTGTTGGTACAGCTTTCATGTAGTCAACACCCATTAATGAGAAGATTTTAGGAATTAAATCAACCGGTACCCAATCCATTGCGTTCATTAGTAATACCCATACAAAAATGGTTAACGCTAATGGTGCGATTACTGGGTTATTGCCATGGAAAGTACTTTTGACACTATCATCAACAAACTCGACGATCATCTCAACTGCACATTGCAATTTACCTGGAACACCCGTTTCTGCTTTTTTCGCCACAGAACGGAAAATGGTTAAAAAGACTAAGCCTAAAAATATTGACCATCCTAGCGTATCTATGTGTAAAGCCCAAAAGCCTTCGCCCACAGTCAGATTATGCAAGTGATGTTTAATATATTCTTGGCTGGTTAATTCAGCACCTGAAGCCATATTAATTATCCTAATGATTAAAGTTTAAATTTTTATAAAAAATGGTGTTAATAACGGCAATGCCATTACCAAGCAAAACATTCCAAAAAATGGCAGTGGCACTATGACTAAAAACTTAAATGCCAAGGCAAATAATAGTGCGGCTAACGCCATTTTTAATTTTACGCCGCTAAAAAAGGACTCAACCACTAATTTAGACGACTTAGCCCCTGCATATTTAAATGCTTTATAGGCAAATACAATATTGGGGATTATACCAATAGCGCCACCAGCCAATGCTGAAACCGCGTAGGTTAACCCCCAACAAAAATACGTTACTAATACACATATGCTTACGACGGAAATAGAGAAACCTATTTGGTAATAGGCAAACTTTCTACCGGTTTTTGTTAATGGGTTACTGGTTAAAAAATTCACCCTAAACTCCAACGAAAGTTTTCGTAATACACATGCTTTATTTAAAGTAAAAACTTCAATATCAAAAAGTCAGCGCAAGTATACTGATTTATGTCACTAATGCAACAAAATAGGGCACTGGTCGCGCCAATATAATACGAAAGTTTGCGACATTTATTACCAATTTACCGAGTGGTTAGGCAGTCTATGATATTAAATTTATTTTAGTTATTTTTATTATGCATTTGTAGAAAAAAAACAGAATGCTAAAGATTCAATATTATCGGCGGCTAATTGAAAAATAACCGCCTTATAAATCAAAGCTTAAAAAGAATTAAAACGAGATACTATACCGTCAAGTTCATCAAGGTTAGTGTATGAGATCACCAATTTTCCTTTACCTTTTTTGTTATGACTTATGGTGACTTGCGAGCCAAACTTTTCTGATAAATTTTGTTCTAGTACTTTAGTATTAGGGTCAACTTCTTTAACTTTTTTCTCTTGCTCAGGTTCTTGAACTTTTTTAATTAACGCTTCGGTTTCACGCACGGTTAATTCTTTAGCAGCAACAATACGCGCCGTGGTATTTTGCAAGTCATCTTCAAGTGCTAACAGGGCACGCGCATGGCCCATTTCAATATCGCCATGCTCAAGCAAGGTTTTCACTTCATCGTTTAAATTATTTAACCGTAATAGGTTGGTTACCGTTGTTCTTGATTTACCTACTGCTTGTGCCACTTCTTGATGAGTTAATTCAAATTCTGTTAATAAACGATCTAGTGCAATGGCTTCTTCCATGGCATTTAAGTCTTCACGTTGAATATTTTCAATTAAGGCGATGGCAACGGCAGCTTCGTCAGGTACGTTTTTAACTAAACAAGGAACGGTATCAATTTCCGCTATTTGCGCAGCACGCCAACGGCGTTCACCGGCAATGATTTCAAAACGTCCATTTTCAATACTGCGAACAACAATTGGCTGAATAATGCCTTGTGAGCGAATCGAATTTGATAAATCTTCTAACGCGTCAGCCGACATATCTTTACGTGGCTGGTATTTGCCCGGTTCAAGCAAGTCGATAGGTAAGTTTTGTAACTCGCTTTGTGAGTCTGCAGTTGCTTCTTGTGCTGTGTCATTTGTTGGTGCTGATGGAGCAGAAGTTAATAAGGCATCAAGACCTCGACCTAACCCTCTTTTTTTAGACGGACTCATAATATTCCTTGCGCTTACTCAGTAATTTTCTGTTTAGATGGGGTTTGCTCGCTACGACGTAATATTTCACCGGCTAACGCTAAATACGCTTTGGCGCCTGTAGATGATTTGTCGTAATACATGGCCGGAGCGCCAAAACTAGGAGCTTCTGCCAAACGAACATTTCTTGGAATGACTGTTCGATAGACTTTATCACCAAAATGACGTTTTAATTGTTCTGATACATCGTTAGCCAACCTATTTCGCGGATCGTACATGGTACGTAAAATACCTTCAATATGTAGATCGCTATTCACTACCGACGTTAGTTTAGAAATGGTATCCATTAATGCGGTTAATCCTTCAAGCGCATAATATTCACACTGCATTGGCACTAAGACAGAATCTGCAGCGGTCATTGCATTCACTGTTAACATGTTTAGTGACGGCGGGCAGTCAATAATAATAAAGTCGTATTTATTTTTAACCGGTGCTAAGGCTGTTTTTAACCGTTGTTCGCGAGCAAAAACTTCCATTAATTTAATTTCGGCAGCGGTTACATCGGTATTGGCAGCGATAAGGTCATAAATACCCGAAGTTTCTTTGCAAACAACCTCGTCAAATGGCTTTTCTTCAATCAGTAATTCATAACAAGTGCCATGAACTTCATATTTGTCGATGCCACTGCCCATGGTTGCATTGCCTTGTGGATCTAAATCAATCAGCAATATTTTTCGTTTGGTTGCTGCCAATGATGCAGCTAGATTAACCGAAGTGGTGGTTTTACCGACACCACCTTTTTGATTTGCAACCGCAATGATTTTTCCCACAATAACCTCTAATGCTATTATTTTTATTAGACTTTTTTCAATTCAATTAAGTGGCGTTCACCAGCTAATTGAGGCACTGAAATTTCATAACTTGTCACCAGTTTAATATTTTCTGGCAAGAGTGCAATTTCATCTTGAGGATATTGGCCTTTTAATGCAAAAAAACGGCCTTGTTCGTTCGAAATTAAGTGTTGGCACCAAGTAACCATATCATTTAACGAAGCAAAAGCACGACTTAATACTCCATCAAACGGTTGTTCTGGTTGATATTTTTCTACGCGAGATAATACCGGTGTTACATTTTTTAGTTTTAATTGAAAAACTACTTGGCGTAAAAAGGTAATGCGCTTGCCTAAACTGTCTAACAAGACAAAATCGAGCTCAGGAAATAAAATCGCCAAGGGAATGCCCGGTAAACCTGGACCCGTTCCAACATCAATAAAGTGTTGACCTTCAAGTACCTTACCTACCATTAGGCTGTCCATAATATGTTTAACTAACATATCTTTAGGTTCACGAACAGAAGTAAGATTATACGCTTTGTTCCACTTATTCAGCATTTCAACATACTGAATAAGTAGCGCTATTTGCTCATCGGTCACTGATAAATCAGCGTCTTGAATTAAAGATTCAAGTTGAGTTTGTAAGGTCATTAATTGTATCGTCGTGGTTTAAGCCGACTTTCTAAGTAAGCCGTGTTTTTTCAAGTAAACCAATAATAACGAAATTGCGGCAGGAGTAATACCAGAAATACGTGATGCTTTACCAATTGTTTCAGGTTTAGCTTCTGTTAGCTTAGCAACAACTTCGTTAGATAAACCTGAAATTTGATCATAAGCAAAGCTTGCAGGGATCAAAGTGTCTTCATGGCGTTTCTTTTTGGCGATATCTTCTAGCTGTCGTTCAATATAACCGGCGTATTTGGTTTGAATTTCAATTTGTTCAGACGCTTGTTGATCGTTTAAAGCTGGGCCAAAACCTTCAATTTTCATTAAATCATCGTAACGAACTTCTGGGCGACGTAGCAGATCTTCTAAACTATTCTCTTTATTCACTGGATTTTTCAATAAAGCATTGAGTTGATCAATATTCTGATGATCCTTTTGAATCCAGGTTGATTTTAAACGCTGACGTTCAAGTTCAACATTTTCCATTTTTTCATTAAAACGCTGCCAACGGGCATCATCAACTAAGCCTAGCTTGCGGCCTTGCTCGGTTAAACGAATATCAGCGTTATCTTCACGAAGCAGTAAACGATATTCGGCGCGAGAAGTAAACATACGGTACGGTTCTTTAGTACCTAAGGTAGCAAGATCGTCGATCAATACGCCCATGTAAGCTTGGTCACGGCCAAGAATTAACTCATCTTTGCCTTGTACACGTGCAGCGGCATTAGTGGCTGCAATTAGGCCCTGAGCACCTGCTTCTTCATAACCTGTGGTACCGTTGATTTGACCAGCAAAGTACAAGTTGTTGATAAATTTGCTTTCTAAGGTTTGTTTAAGATCGCGCGGATCGAAATAATCGTATTCAATCGCATAACCTGGGCGTGTTATATGTGCATTTTCAAAGCCTTTGATCGAACGCACTAGATCCATTTGTACATCAAACGGCAGACTGGTTGAAATGCCATTTGGATAAACTTCATGGGTGGTTAAACCCTCTGGTTCAACAAATATTTGGTGGCTAGCTTTATCTGCAAAACGATTAATTTTATCTTCAATTGACGGGCAGTAGCGCGGGCCAATGCCCTCGATAACGCCAGTATACATTGGCGATCTATCTAAACCACGTTTAATAATTTCATGCGTATTTTCATTGGTATGCGTGATGTAACAAGGAATTTGTTCCGGATGATCATCTTGTGAACCTAGGAATGAAAACACCGGTCGATCTTTATCGCCTGGTTGTGGTTCCATTACAGAAAAATCAAGTGTTCTTGCATCTAATCTTGGTGGAGTACCAGTTTTAAGACGATCCATTCTAAACGGAAGATCACGTAAACTTTTTGCTAAATTATTTGACGCAGGATCACCGGCTCGACCACCTTGATAGTTATTTAAACCAATGTGTATCTGGCCTGCAAGGAAAGTACCTACGGTGAGTACTACGGTTTGGCCTTTGAACTTTAAGCCCATTTGTGTTGAAACACCAACGACTTGATCATTTTCTAAAATAAGATCGTCACAAGGTTGTTGGAAAATGGTTAAATTCTCTTGGTTTTCAAGAAAACTTCTGACATAGGCCTTGTACAAAGCACGATCCGCTTGAACACGTGTTGCTCGAACAGCAGGACCTTTACTGGCATTTAAAGTTTTAAATTGAATACCTGAATGATCAATCGCAGTGGCCATTAAACCACCGAGTGCATCGATCTCTTTCACTAAGTGACCTTTGCCAATACCACCGATGGCAGGGTTGCACGACATTTGGCCTAAGGTGTCGATGTTATGAGTTAACAATAACGTTTTACAGCCCATGCGCGCAGACGCCAACGCAGCTTCTGTGCCTGCATGACCTCCGCCAACAACGATAACTTCAAACGAATCTTGATACCACATAACTTAAAAACCTTTGTAAAAAATAAGAGTTAAATTTTGACGATTTATTTAGAAAACTATTTTTCGTTAAAATTTAAAGGGGGCGTATTTTAACGTGTTTTTATCATCAGGGAAACGATCAAATTGAGAAAAAGATCTTAAGTGCGATCGTTAAATAATATTAAAGATCTATTTAAAGATCTTATTGTTATTACTTACTAGTAAACTCCTTTTCTGTGGATAAGCCATATTTATCCTTATATTTTAAAGTATTACTTGATCTATTAACTTGTGATCAAACATTGATCAACTATCATATAAGCTTTGATCAAAAGGGCTATTTATCCACAAGGATTAAAAATGTTTTTTATGTGCACGGAATAATAACCGAAAATTAATAGTTTTTACCCAGAGTTATTCACAATGCTTATTTATTTATTACCTATCTGTGAATAACTTATGGGTAAGTACTTTATAAATGATCGCTATTTTCTTCGATCCAGTTAGCTGCAACTTCTTCTGGATCTATATCTTGACTCATGTCGATCGTCTTTAAAGGTAATATTTTATTGCAACCTTTTGATAATAGTAGTTTTTCAATATTTTTAGCGGCTTTGCAAAAGGTATCGTAGCTAGTGTCGCCTGTTCCGATCACTAAGGTTTTAACTGAGGATAGATCTTGATCGTTATTTTCAAGATCTGCAGCAAATTGCTGAAAATTGTCTGGGTAGTCACCTGCACCATGTGTTGAGGTACAAATGAGCCAAGTTTGATTGTTGCGGTTTATTTGCTCAAAAACAGGTGGTAAATGTAGCTCTACTTGATGGCCTAGCGCCAATAATTGTTGTTCACACGCTTCAGCGACATACTCTGTTCCGCCTAACATGCTGCCAACAATGATCTGAAATGATGACATTGATACTCCTAATCTCTATTTTTTGTGCTGATCATTGCCTTAAAAAGGGGGAAAATAATCAGCAATGTGACTGTTGAAATGATCGTTTGTTGGTTACTTACCAATGCAAAAAGACGAAAAGATCTCACCAAGTAGATCGTCGTTGGTAAACTCACCGGTAATTTGATTGAGCTCTTCTTGGCAAAGTCGTAACTCTTCAGCCAATATTTCACCCGCGACATAGCTTTCAAGTTGTTCTAAGCCGGTTTTTAGATGATGCTCTGCATTGCTTAATGCGGTTAAATGGCGCCTTCTTGCCATAAAACCACCTTCGTTGCTACCTTGATAGCCCATAATTGTTTTAAGGTGCTCTTTCAACGCGCTGATGCCTTCGCCTGTAGCTGCAGATAACGTAATGGTTGCTTGACCTTGTTCTTCTGTAAACCCTGTTTTAGCTTGGCTAATGTCAGCTTTGTTTTTAATCACAGTTAGCGGAATATTATCAGGCAGTTTTTCAAAAAACTCTGGTAGCAGGGCACGTATATCCTGTTGTTGGGCATTGGATGAGTCTTGCATTAGCAATACACGATCCGCTTGGTTGATTTCTTGCCAAGCGCGTTCAATACCAATTTGCTCCACTTTGTCTGCACTGTCTCGAAGGCCAGCTGTGTCGATAATGTGCAGCGGCATGCCGTCGATATGTATTTGCTCTGACAATACATCACGTGTTGTGCCTTCAATATCTGTGACTATCGCGCTTTCTTTACCACTTAACGCGTTTAGTAGGCTTGATTTACCGGCGTTTGGACGACCGGCAATAACAACCCGCATGCCTTCTCGAATAATACTCCCTTGCTGAGCTTTTTCTCGAACATCAGCTACCTGTGTAATAATGTCTTTTAGGCTTGTTAGGATCTTTTCATCAGCGAGAAAGTCGATCTCTTCTTCAGGAAAATCAATTGCAGCTTCAACATACATGCGTAAGTGAATGGTTTTATCGACAATATTATTGACCAACTTTGAAAAGTCACCTTGCAGTGAGTGCAGGGCGCAACGAGCGGCTTGTTCTGAGCTTGAGTTAATTAAATCGGCAATTGCTTCGGCTTGGGTTAAATCGAGCTTGTCGTTTAAAAAAGCCTGTTCACTAAATTCGCCAGGATTTGCCATACGCACTTTAGGCAGTGCTAAGATCTCTTTAAGTAGCATGTCTAAGATCACTGGACCGCCGTGGCCTTGAAGCTCTAATACGTCTTCGCCAGTAAACGAGTTAGGACCTTTGAAATAAAGTGCAATGCCTTGGTCTAATGGCTGTTGTTTACTATCGAGAAAAGGTAAGTATTCAGCACTTCTTACTTTTGGCACTTTGCCCAATATTTTCTCGGCAATATTTTTTACTTCAGGACCTGAAACCCTAATGATACCCACGCCTCCACGACCCGGTGCAGTGGCTTGTGCGGTGATAGTTTCTTTTTCACCAGAAAATACGTTGTGCTCTGTCATTTATCGACTCATTAAGTAGAAAGTAATTAGCTATTGTCGATATTATAAACTTTTATCTGTAGTTGGTTTTAAATTTTTTGCGAAAAAAAAGCGACTATAAAGTCGCTTTTTGTTATTGAACTAATGACAAGTCATATCAAAAGTTAGTTTTGTTTTGCTTTTTCAATACCAGCAAAAATAATCTTCATTTGAATAATTGAGATCACGTTACTGATGAACCAGTAAAGCACTAAGCCTGACGGGAACCAAGCCATGAATACTGAAAATACCACTGGCATGTATTGCATGATCTTTTGTTGCATTGGATCTTGAATGGTCATTGGCTGCATTTTTTGCATCACAAACATACTGATCCCCATAAAGATAGGTAATACAAAGTATGGGTCCATTGCTGATAAATCTTGGATCCAGAAGAAGAACGGTGCATGACGTAATTCAACACTTTCTAAAAATACCCAATAAAGTGCTAAGAAAATTGGCATTTGAAGTAAAAGAGGTAAACAACCGCCAGCTGGGTTAACTTTCTCTTTACGGTACATGTCCATAGTCGCTTGCGACATTTTCTGACGGTCGTCGCCATAACGCTCTTTTAGCTGTGCCATTTTAGGCGCTAACTCACGCATTTTAGCCATAGAGGTGTATTGCGCTTTAGTTAGTGGGTACATCGCACCTTTAACGATTAAGGTGATGATAATAATTGCTACACCCCAGTTACTCACTAGCGATTGAATTTGTAGAAGTAACCAAAACAATGGTTTAGAGATCATCCACAAGAAACCGTAATCTATCGTTAAACCTAGGTTCTCAGCAATATCATCTAATACATACTGATCTTTAGGACCGACATAGAAAATGCCCGAAGCGGTTGCTTGAGTATTAGGTTCAATAGTTAACATTGGTGCTTTATAACCAATAGTTGCTTCTTGATTATTAGCGTTGTAAAGCGTGTAGATTTGGTTATTGTCAGCTTTATTAGGTACCCAAGCCGAAACAAAATAATGTTCTAACATTGCAACCCAGCCACCTTGGGTTGTTACATTAAGCTTTTTATCTTGAATGTCGTCAAAGTCGTATTTTTCGTAACGATCTTCAGTTGTTGAATAAGCTGTGCCACGGTATGTAGGCATAAATGCTGAGCCACCTTCAACAATTGTAGATTGTTTTAGCTGTGCGTACATTTGCACACTTGCAACAGTAGGTGTGTTGTTGTTGATAATATAATCAACCTTTACGCTGTAGTCGCTTTTAGTGAAAGTGAAGCGTTTAGTAACGCTTAAACCATCTTCAGTGACAAACTCTAAATCAACAACTAATGGCGTATCACCTTCTTGTTGATAAGATTTAGCTGAAGTTGAATATATTGGGCGACCCGGAATAACGCGGTCAATACCTTGTGCACCAGTTAAACCACTTTGTGCAATATATTTGTTATGGCCATTTTGCATAATGGTAAATGGAATGCCATTACCTTGCTCTGTATCGAACTGGTGTAATTTAGCATCAACAATGTCACCACCACGGGTATTAATCTTTACTGATAATACGTCAGTTTCAACGCTTATTAGCCCTGCGCTTGCAGCGGTTGTTTGCGTTGCAGGCATATTTCCAGCAGAAGACTCTGGTACGAAATCACCGTTTGAATCAATAGCTGTTGAAGTTTGAGCTTGGGTTGGTTGCTCAAGAATTGGGGCGTTTTCTTTTTGCCATTGCGTAAATAACAAATATGTTACAACCATTAGCGCAATAAAAAGCAAACTGCGTTGGGATTCCATAAAATTTATTTCTCTTTATTTGAAGGTGGCACGGGATCATATCCTCCCGCATTCAGTGGGTGGCATTTTAGTATACGTTTGCTTGCTAACCAACAACCTTTTATCACACCAAAGCGATTTATTGCTTCTATGGTATAAGTTGAACAGGTTGGATCGAATCGACAATTGTTGCCAAGCAGAGGGCTGATAAAGCGTTGGTAGCTTTTTACTAGACCAATTACTAGCTTTTGTGGCGTTGAATTATTTTTCGCCATATTTTTTCTAATTGTTGATTAATCGCTTTGTTTTCGAGTTTATCTGTACCAGACTTTACCATTACCACCATATCTATATGGGGTAGGTTATGTTGATTTAAACGAAAACTTTCTCGTATTTGTCGTTTAATACGATTTCTTTGCACAGCTAATTTAACTCGTTTTTTAGCAATAGCTAAACCTAAACGAGGTTTATTAGAGTCATTGTGAGTAATGAGGATGGTGATGTGGCTAGAGCCAAAACGAACAGGTTTAGAAAAGACTGTTTGAAATTGACCGGGAGTCAGCAAACGCGAATCCCGGTTAAATTCTAATGTAACCATTTGGCTACCTTATTTCTTAAAAGAAGACTTAAAAGAAATTATGCGCTTAAGCTAGCACGACCTTTAGCACGACGACGAGCAATTACTGCACGACCGTTTTTAGTTGCCATACGAGCACGAAAACCGTGGTTACGTTTACGCTTTAATACACTAGGTTGAAATGTTCTTTTCATTACGTTTAATCCGTCTGTTGTTGTTGCCCTGGCAAACAGCCGTAATGAGCACACTGGGTATAAAAATGAGCGCAAATTCTATATAAGCTAAAGATGAATGTCAACGTTTTATCTCTATCTATTTAATTAAGATCGTAGAGGATCGTTGCGATCACTAAAATATCCACAGTTTTATAACAATTGCCAACACGAACGGATCAAAATGGCAATATTTTTGTCATTCTAAAAACGTATAACGAATTTATTTTAGAATTATTTCAGTCTATAAATTAATTTAAAAGCCTTATATTCAGTAGATTAAAAACTATCTGATAAATTTTTTCATAAATTCGATTTGTCAATATTGCACTTGTGGATAACTAGATAGATAATAGTGCTCGATAAAAATAAAATTTACCTATAATGTCGTCTAATTAATTTTTTCACTGACTGGTGTATAAATTTAGACACCTGTAGTCTTTAGGAGACTTTGGTTGGATCATTCTCTTTGGCAACGTTGCCTTTCTGTTCTTCAAGAAGAATTACCTGCACAACAATTTAGTATGTGGATCCGCCCACTACAATGTGTTGTTGAAGACAATATCATGACTTTGTACGCACCTAATCGTTTTGTTCTTGATTGGGTAAGAGATAAATACGTTAATCGCATTAACGAACTTGTTTCAATGCATGACACCAATAATCCGCCATTATTACGTTTCGATGTTGGTAGTAAACCGTTAGCGGCAGTTCAAACAGAAGACAATCAAGCCGTTGCACCAATTGCCGCAACTATTACCCAAAAGGTTGCTGCGCCAGAATCTAATTTACCTAAAACGACGAACGTGCGCGTTAAATATACTTTTGACAATTTTGTTGAAGGTAAATCAAACCAGTTAGCCCGAGCTGCAGCATCACAAGTTGCCGATAATCCTGGTACGGCTTATAACCCATTATTTATTTATGGTGGCACTGGTTTAGGTAAAACCCATTTACTTCACGCTGTGGGTAATGGCATTTTGCTTAACAACCCAAAAGCTAAGATTGCTTATATGCATTCTGAGCGTTTTGTGCAAGATATGGTGCGAGCGCTGCAAAATAATGCCATAGAGAAATTTAAACAGTATTACCGCTCAGTTGATGCGTTATTAATTGATGATATTCAGTTTTTTGCTAAAAAAGAGCGTACTCAAGAAGAATTTTTCCATACTTTCAATGCATTACTTGAAGGTAATCAGCAAATTATTCTTACCAGTGATCGCTATCCGAAAGAAATTGACGGTGTTGAAGACCGCTTAAAATCTCGTTTTGGTTGGGGCTTAACAATTGCCATAGAACCGCCTGAACTAGAAACTCGCGTTGCTATTTTGAAGCGCAAAGCTCAAGAGAGTCAGATTAACTTAGCTGATGAAGTTGCATTTTTTATTGCTAAACGATTACGTTCGAATGTTCGTGAATTAGAAGGGGCATTAAATCGTGTTATTGCAAATGCTAACTTCACGGGTCGAGCAATAACAATCGATTTTGTGCGCGAAGCATTACGAGACTTGCTCGCGCTACAAGATAAATTAGTCACAATAGATAATATTCAACGCACTGTTGCTGAATATTACAAAATTAAAGTCGCTGACTTACTTTCTAAACGAAGAAATCGATCTGTTGCTAGACCTAGACAAATAGCAATGGCATTATCTAAAGAATTAACGAATCATAGTTTACCTGAAATAGGTGAAGCGTTTGGTGGTAGAGACCATACAACAGTGCTACATGCGTGTCGCAAAGTTAAGGCGCTTCGAGAAGAAACACATGACATTAAAGAAGATTACTCCAATCTAATAAGAACACTATCTTCTTAAAATAAATATTTAAAACAAAGGCTTACGGGAAATTAGAATGAAATTTTCATTGAATAGGGAATCTCTATTAAAACCTTTATTATTGGTTTCTGGTGCGGTAGAACGTAAAAGTACGTTACCTATCTTAAGTAATATACTGTTTGAAGTAAGTGGGCAGTCACTTACGCTAACAGCTACAGATCTTGAGCTTGAAATGGTTGCCTACGCGCAAGTAGATAATCATGGTGAAGACGGAAAAATTACTATTCCAGCGCGTAAGTTGTTAGATATTTGTAAAAGTTTACCAGACCAATCGGTATTAACATTTAGTTCAGAAAACGACATTATTAAAATCAGTACTGGCCGAAGCAAGTACTCGTTGTCGACATTGCCAGCCACCGATTTTCCTAATATTGAACAGTGGAAAGGTGACGTCGAATTTAAACTGTTAAAGTCAGAGTTGTTACGCTTAATTGAAAGCACTCACTTTTCAATGGCGAACCAAGACGTACGTTATTATTTAAACGGTATGTCTATCGAGAGTGAAAACAATGAAATACGCTCAGTAGCAACAGATGGTCACCGATTAGCTATTTGTAAAATTGGAAATGAGTCGTTAGCACTTCCTGCACGCCAAGTTATTGTGCCAAGAAAAGGGATCTTGGAAATAATCCGTTTATTAGATCCCGTCGACGATGAAGTACAAGTATTTCTTGGCTCGAATCATATTCGTATTATTGATACTGAATTTTCATTTACTAGTAAATTGGTTGATGGTCGTTTCCCTGATTACCGTCGTGTTTTACCGCGTAATGGTGATAAGGTGTTAGAGACAAATAAAGATCAACTTAAGCAAGTTTTGTCTCGCGCATCTATTTTGTCGAACGAAAAGTTTAAAGGTGTTCGTTTAAACTTCTCTAAAACAGAATTGAAAATTACTGCTAATAATCCTGAGCAAGAACAAGCAGAAGAAATTATCGAAATTGATTTTCCCTATGAAGATGTCGAAATTGGTTTCAATGTAAGTTATGTCTTAGATGTTCTAAATGCTTTGAAAGATCAAGTGGTTAAATTCACTTTATCAGATGCAAATAGCAGTGTGGTAATTGAAGGTGCGGAATCTGGCGAAGCTATTTATGTAGTTATGCCTATGCGCTTGTAAACTAGTTTATGAGTATTGCTAAGTTAGTTTTAGTCAATTTTAGAAATTTAGAACAGGGTACAACTAACTTACATCCAAAAATTAATTTTTTTGTTGGTGATAATGGTAGTGGTAAAAGTAGTTTATTAGAGGCAATTTTTTATCTTGGCCATGGTAAATCATTTCGTACCACAAAAGCAGACAGTTTGGTTTGTCATCACCAAAGCAGTTTTGTAATTAGCATAAAAGACGATAAAGAAAATCAGTTAGGGATAAGTCGAGATTTTGTCACGAATGAAGTTTCGATAAAAATTAACGGTCAAAGACATAATCGCTTATCTGAATTAGCAAAAAGCATTGCAGTTCAAATAGTAACACCAGAGAGTTTTAAGCTATTTTTTGGTGGTCCAAAAGAGCGTAGGCGATTTGTTGATTTAGGATTGTTTCACGTGGAACATGAATTTTCTGAACAATGGAAAATATTTTCACGAATACTTAAACAAAGAAATGCTTGTTTAAGATCGCAGTCTAAAGGCGATAATTTAAATTACTGGACGCAAGCTTTTTGTCAGCAGGCAACAGTAATAGCAGAGTTTAGAAAAAAGTATATTGAAACGCTCACCCAAGAATTAGATATTTGGTTAAAAGAGTTGCTTCCTAATATTGAGGATAATATTCAGGTTCAATATCAACAAGGATGGACACAAAAAAAAGATCTCGTTGACGTGCTTAGTGATAATTTAGCACGAGAATATAAGATGGGGTTTAGCCTTTATGGACCACAAAAGTTTGATATAAAATTTTTGATTGAGGGCATACCACTAGAAAATAAGCTGTCTCGAGGACAACAAAAGTTGTTTTTACTGGCATTAACTTTAGCGCAAACAAAGCTAATCGAAAAAGTTAAGCAAGTAAAACCAATTTTATTAATTGATGATATTGGTGCAGAGTTAGATATTAACTCTCGTCGTTTATTAGCTAATGCAATAAACAGACTCGATTGCCAGGTTATGATTACTGCAATTGAAAAAAGTGTGTTGGATGTTCTAGTACCAACCGATAATAATTTTAATATGTTTCACGTGGAACATGGCAAACTATCAGCAATAAGTGAATAGGCTAAAAGCTATGACAGTAGAAAATGAATATGATTCGTCGAGTATTAAGGTTCTAAAAGGCCTTGATGCAGTAAGAAAAAGACCTGGTATGTACATTGGTGATACCGATGATGGCACTGGTTTGCATCATATGGTTTTTGAGGTACTCGATAACTCAATCGATGAAGCTTTAGCAGGGCATTGTAGTGATATTATTGTAAAAATTCACCTAGATGGTTCTGTATCTGTTAAGGATGATGGACGTGGTATTCCGACAGAAATTCATCCTGAAGAAGGTGTGTCAGCAGCCGAAGTTATTATGACCGTACTTCATGCCGGTGGTAAATTTGGTGGTGAAGACTCTGGCTATAAAGTATCAGGTGGTTTGCACGGTGTTGGTATTTCAGTAGTTAATGCCTTAAGTAGCAAACTTAAGCTGAATATTCGCCGTGAAGGTAAGCTATACGAACAGTTTTATAAAATGGGTGAGCCTGAAGCGCCACTCGCTGTTGTAGGCGATAGTGAAAAAACTGGTACTGAAGTACGTTTCTGGCCAAGCGAAGAAACATTTTCTGATACCTTGTTTCACTATGACTTACTAGTAAAACGTATTCGTGAACTATCATTCCTAAACTCTGGCGTATCAATTAAATTAATTGATGAACGTGAAGAAGGTAAAGAAGACCACTTTAAATTTGATGGTGGTATTCAAGCATTTGTTGATTATCTAAATACCAACAAAACGCCAGTAAATGAAGAAATTTTTTACTTCGACTTAACTCGCGATGATGGCATTGTGGTTGAAGTGGCAATGCAATGGAATGATGGTTTCCAAGAGAATATTCATTGTTTTACCAATAATATTCCACAGAAAGATGGTGGAACACATTTAAGTGGTTTTAGAACAGCACTCACCAGAACGCTAAATAGCTATATGGTGAAAGAAGGTTTAAATAAAACCAAAAAAGGTGGTGGTGAAACTAACGCCTCAGGTGATGATGCGCGTGAAGGTTTAACTGCTGTTATTTCAGTGAAAGTACCTGATCCAAAGTTTTCTTCGCAAACGAAAGATAAACTAGTTTCTTCTGAGGTTAAAACCGCAGTTGAACAAGCCATGGGCGAAAAACTAGGTGAATACTTACTAGAGAAACCATCGGTAGCTAGAACGATTATTATGAAGATCGTTGATGCCGCTCGTGCCCGTGAAGCGGCGCGTAAAGCACGTGAAATGACACGCCGTAAAGGCGCATTAGACATTGCTGGATTACCGGGCAAATTAGCAGATTGTCAGGAAAAAGATCCGGCACTTTCTGAACTATATATTGTGGAGGGTGACTCTGCGGGTGGTTCAGCTAAGCAGGGTCGTAACCGTAAAAACCAAGCCATTTTGCCACTTAAAGGTAAAATTCTTAACGTAGAAAAAGCGCGCTTTGACAAAATGATTTCTTCACAAGAAGTCGGTACGCTAATTACTGCGCTTGGTTGTGGTATTGGTCGTGATGAATACGACCCAGAAAAATTGCGTTACCACAATATCATTATCATGACCGATGCGGATGTTGATGGTTCTCACATCAGAACCTTATTATTGACATTCTTCTATCGTCAAATGCCTGAAATTATGGAACGCGGTCACATTTATATTGCACAACCGCCTTTATATAAAGTGAAAAAAGGTAAGCAAGAGCGCTACATTAAAGATGACGATACTTTAACTGAGTACTTAACGACGTTAGCGTTAGAAAATGCAGAACTTCATGTGAATGAATCAGCACCGGCAATTTCAGGTGTTGCATTAGAATCGTTAGTGAATAAGTTCCGTCAAACGCATGAAACGATTAAGCGTTTATCACGTCAGATCCCTGCTGATATTTTAGAAAAAATGATCTACAGCAAAAACATTGCCAAGAGCGATTTTTCAGATAAAGACAAAGTAGATGCTTGGACCAAAGACTTAATTACTCAATTAGAAAACCAAGACGGAAATGGTTCTATTTACACAGTAGAAGTGAAACAAGACCAAGAACGTAATGTTTACTACCCAAGCTTTAATGTACGTAAACATGGTATTGATACCGTTTACAACTGTAGTTACGAGTTTATTGAATCAAATGAATTTGTCAAAATTCTAGATCTAAACGACGCTATTAATGGTTTGATTGAAGAAGGCGGTTACATTAAGCGTGGTGAAAAAGTTAAGCCAGTATCTGACTTTGAAGAAGCACTAAACTGGTTAATGGCTGAATCAAAACGTGGTCAGTACATTCAACGTTATAAAGGGTTAGGCGAGATGAACCCTGATCAATTATGGGAAACCACCATGGACCCAGAAACACGTAGAATGCTACAGGTGACCATTGAAGATGCTATTGCTGCGGATCAACTGTTTAATACCTTAATGGGTGATCACGTTGAGCCACGTAGAAACTTCATTGAAGAAAATGCGCTGAAAGTATCTAACTTAGATATCTAGTTGTAATCAGTCATAGAAAATAAATGCCCGATCATCAAATCGGGCATTTTTCGGTTAAAAAGCCAGTGAAAATAAATCTCACTGGCTTAATTGAAAAATAATTTGTAAATAATATTCGTGTTCAATCAGCTTGCACTAGGTGAAATAAGCGCCAGCAGCTATAATTGGACAAATTTTTAAATCAGAAATTAATTAACGGAAACTCATGAGTACCTTTAATATTAAAACCTTTCAGGGGCTGATCCTTCAGTTGCAAGACTATTGGTCAAGACAAGGTTGTGTCATCATTCAGCCATTAGATTTGGAAGTTGGGGCAGGCACATTTCACCCAATGACCTTTTTAAGAGCCATTGGTCCAGAACCAATGAGCAGTGCTTATGTGCAACCATGTCGTCGTCCAACTGATGGTCGTTATGGGGAAAATCCAAACAGACTTCAACATTACTACCAATTCCAAGTAATGTTGAAGCCGTCGCCTAAGAATATTCAAGAGTTGTACTTAAACTCATTAAAAGAATTAGGCATTGATCCGTTAGTGCATGACATTCGTTTTGTTGAAGACAACTGGGAATCACCAACATTAGGTGCGTGGGGCTTAGGTTGGGAAATTTGGTTGAACGGTATGGAAATTACCCAGTTCACTTATTTCCAGCAAGTAGGTGGCTTAGAGTGTGCACCAGTGACCGGTGAAATCACTTATGGTTTAGAGCGCCTAGCTATGTACATTCAAAATGTTGATAGCATTTACGACCTTGTTTGGACAGACGGCCCAATGGGTAAAGTATTATACGGTGATGTTTTCCATCAAAACGAAGTAGAGCAGTCTGCGTATAACTTTGAACATGCTGATGTTGATGCATTATTTGCTCAGTTTGACCAGTGTGAAAAAGAGAGCCAAAAATTAATTGAAGCAGGTTTAGCCTTACCAGCTTACGAGCAAGTAATGAAAGCCTCTCATGCCTTTAACTTACTTGATGCACGCCATGCTATTTCAGTTACCGAACGCCAGCGTTATATCTTACGTGTGAGAACATTATCAAAAGCATGTGCAGAAGCTTATTACGCTACGCGTGAAGAATTAGGTTTCCCTTTATGCAAAAACCAAGCAGCAACTCAACAGGGAGAATCATAATGACTACCGATACTCTGTTAATTGAATTAGGCACAGAAGAATTGCCACCAGCATCGTTAAAAACGTTAGCGGTAACTTTTTATGACCAGATTAAAAGCCAATTAGATGCTGCCGATCTAGCGTATCAAGACATTACTTGGTTTGCGACGCCACGTCGTTTAGCAATTAAAGTAATTGCTCTACAAGCATGTCAGCAAGACAAGGTTGTTGAAAAACGTGGTCCTGCAGTAAATGTTGCCTTTGACGAAAATGGCGAGCCGAGTCGCGCAGCACAAGGTTGGGCAAAGTCTAATGGCATTACTGTTGAACAAGCACAACGCTTAACAACGGATAAAGGCGAATGGTTATTACATAAAGCCACGGTTGCTGGTAAAACTGTTGCTGAACTTATTCCTGATATGGTCAAGGTTGCGGTAAATAAATTACCTATTCCTAAGCCAATGCGTTGGGGCGCAGGGCGTACTCAGTTTATTCGCCCAGTGCATACACTAACCTTATTATTTGGTGAGCAATTAATTGCTGGTGAAGTATTAAGTGTTAAATCTAATGTTTCTAGCCAAGGTCATCGCTTCCATCATCACGGTTTAGTTACCCTAACACATGCTGATAACTACGAAGCCCAGCTAAAAGAAGCGTTTGTTATGGTTGATTACCATGCGCGCCAAAGTTTAATTAGTGAGCAAATTGAGCAAGCCGCTAAAGCACTAAATGGTGAAGCCTTAGTTGACCAAGCACTACTTGATGAAGTTACTGCTTTAGTTGAATGGCCGGTAGTATTAGTGGGTAGCTTTGATGAAGAGTTCTTACAAGTGCCAGCAGAGCCATTAATTTATTCAATGAAAGATCACCAGAAGTACTTCCCAGTACAGGATGCTAAAGGTAACTTGTTGAATCAATTCATTTTTGTTACTAATATTGAAAGCAAAGACCCAAGCCAAGTGATCAAGGGTAATGAAAAAGTGATTCGCCCTCGCTTAGCTGATGCAGAATTTTTCTTTAAAACTGATAAAAAACAAACACTTGAAAATAGGTTGGCAAGTTTAGAAAGCGTATTGTTCCAAAAGCAGTTAGGTACGTTAAAAGAAAAGTCTGTACGTATTGCTAACTTAAGCTCGTTTATTGCTGCCAAGCTTGAGGAAAATGTTGAACACGCACACCGCGCCGGTTTGTTATGTAAAACAGACCTAATGTCTGACATGGTATTAGAATTTCCACAAGTGCAAGGTACTATGGGGAAATACTACGCACAGCACGATGGCGAGCCAGAAGCTGTTGCTCAAGCATTAGAAGATCAATATCGTCCACGTTTTTCAGGTGACAGTTTGCCACAAGGCAATATTGGCTGTGCAGTCGCAATAGCCGATAAAGTGGATACCTTAGTCGGCATTTTTGGCATTAACCAACCGCCAAAAGGTGATAAAGACCCATTTGCACTACGCCGTGCTGCAATCGGTATTATCCGTATCATTATCGAAAAAGGTTTAGCGTTAGATATAGCAGAAATTGTGCAGCAAGCGATTGATTCATACGCTGATAAATTAAGTAACGATAATACCTTAGCTGATGTTATTGCCTTTGTTATGGGGCGTTTCCGTGCTTATTACCAAGAGCAAGATATTGCTGTTGATATTATTCAAGCGGTATTAGCTAAGTCGCCAACAGCGCCACTTGATTTTGAAAAGCGCATTAAAGCGGTAAGCCACTTTAGAGCACTTGAAGAAGCGAGCGCATTAGCTGCAGCAAACAAACGTGTAGGTAATATTCTTGCCAAGTTTAAAGGCGAATTATTTAGCGAGTTTAATGTTGAATTAGCCACTGAAGATGCTGAAAAAGCATTAGCGCAAGCGTTTACTGAAGTAAATTCGACCGTAGCCCCGTTATTAGCGGCAAAAGATTATCAACAAGCCTTAACAGAGTTAGCGCTGCTTAAAGCGCCAATTGATAACTTCTTTGATAGCGTTATGGTAATGGCAGACGACGAACAAGTGAAAACTAACCGTTTAACCTTGTTAAATGAAATAAGAAATAGCTTCTTTGCGATTGCTGACATTTCAGTACTTCAATAAAGCCACGCTTTAAATAACAAAAAAGGAAGGCATTGCCTTCCTTTTTTTTCGCTGCAAAGTTAAGCAAAACTTAGCTTACTTAGAATTTGTATTTTACACCAAGGCTAATAGTGTCGTGCTTGCTATCTTTTTGGTACTGAGCTGTTTCGACAAAAAGGGCCACATGTTTGTCTAAATTATAACTGGCACTGGCTAGGTATAAACTTTCATCTTTTTCGATGCCGTCTAGATCACGTCTAATTTGTGAGCCAACTTTAAGCGTAATATCATTAAGTTCGTATTGAGCTGAAAGGGCGATAGTTCGGTTATCACCATTTAACTCATCATCAATATGTTCAACTAAACCGGCAATATAAAGGTTATTTAACTGGTAATTAGAAGCAACAGCATAACGAGTTAACTGTTCGGTGATATCGGAGCCTCGATAGCTTTCATCGACAGCTACACGGTTAAATACCAGATTAAAGTTACCTTGGTTATAAAGCGCTCGTAAAACAAAAATATCGACATTTTGATCGTTAGTTACTTTAGGTGTTAATACCGCGGTTTTAAACTGTAAGCCATGCCACTTAGGGGTAATGTAGGCAAATTCGTTATTAGCATGATGTCCTTGATCGAATAAATGCGCATTACTGGTTTCACGCATATTATTGATATCAAAAATATCGACTTTGGCATAAACATCTTTATAAGTACCTGATGTGCCACTGCCGATGAAAATGCCACCGTAGTTGTCGTTAAATACTAAAACATTGGCATCGTAAAGGTTAAATTCATAGTTTGGGTATTCACCTGGTGTTGATTCAACCGTCATGTCTTCACCGTATTCACCTTCAAGTTGAAAGCTTATTTTGGTATCAGAAATTTTATGATTACCGATCACGCCAATACGGGCTGAGTGAATTTCCGCTTGAAAGTCTTGCGTATCGGTTTGGTTTGCATGACCGATCACTTGACCATGGACATCAAGGTTTGGCTCGTCTTGAGCTTGTGAAATAGGTGCAATAAGACCAAGGGCTAATAATGCCGTTATTGAGTATTGTTTCATGTTTGAATTATCTATTGAGGCGTTTACAGTGAAAAACGCATTAAAAGTTCGTGCTAATACTAGCTAACTATGAAACGGCAAAAGTTTGAATTTGTGATCTTGTGTTGGATAACTGTTTACTTGGGCGGCTGTGAGCCCTGAATTTTACATAAACTTTACAGAGGCTTAGGTTTTAGTCGCTTAGCTAAGTTTACGTATTAAATAGTAGTAAGGTTTGGTATCGGTTTGGCTTGCAACAAGCTCGTGATCCATGAATCGACAAAAGCTTGGAATATCGCGCGTGGTTGACGGGTCATCAGCTAATACTAATAAGGTTTGTTCTATTAACAATTTACGGATGGTTTTTCTCACCATCATTACCGGCTCAGGACACCTTAAACCGATAGTGTCGAGTTGCTGATCTGCTTGTTCAAAAATCGATAAGTCCATAAAAGTAAATAACCAGAAAAAGTTGTCGCTATTGTAGGGCGCTAGCCAAGTTTATCAATATGAAATTGTAATTTTAACTAGGGTTTGTTGATCTTTTGAAGTTAAATTTTGTTCAAAGTAAACGTTTTTATTCAAGACGTGAACAACGATGAAGAAATAGCGTTTAGTTGAACCCCAAGGGCAGCGTTTCTAGCCATTTAACCATCATTATTGCACTTTCATGTGGAATAACTACATTGCAATCGCAATACTTTATCTAAATACCGATAAACTGCTGCAAAAATAAACAGGAAAGATCAACAGAGCCTAATAAAGGTAAATATTTTGAAAAAGTCAGAAAAGTTGGCCTTAACCGCTAGTAACTGGGGGAGCGAGTTGCTAAGTTATCTTTATTACAACTGTTCTTCATTATGACGTTGAGTAAATTGATGCTATCAAAATTTTCCCGAGCAAGCTGCTTCTTATTTTCCCTACTTTTTTGTGTGCAAGTATTTGCTGCCAATCAAACCAATATTCGCAAAACCTTCTTATCTGCTGAGAAAAAACTGTGGCAAGCAAGTTCGAGTGAATATCAAAATCTTTATAAGCAGCTTCATTATTACCCGTTGCAGCCTTATCTTGATCAACAAAGATTACTGCACAAAATGTCGGTGAAAAATGCCGGTGAAATTGACACGTTTTTAGCTAAATATAAAGGCACACCATTAGACTGGCCATTGAGAAAAAAGTGGCTCAACTATCTGGTAAAAAGAAATAATAAAACACTTTTTATTAAAGCCTTTCGTCCTACCAGTAGTGCGGAGCTGACTTGTCATTATTACCGCTATCAATTAAGTTTTGGGGCGGACAAAAATACAATTTTGCCTAAAGTAACCAAACTATGGTTGGCAGGAAAGTCCCAACCGAAAGCGTGTGATCCGCTATTTAAACTGTGGCGTGAGTCGGGCTACTTAACTTATGATATTGTTTGGCAACGCATCAGGCTTGCAGCAGATGGTGGCGACCATACCTTACTACGTTACCTTGGCACGTTATTACCGCAAAACGAGCAATATTTAGCGAGTTTATGGAAAAGTGTAAGAGTTAATCCTAGCTATATTGTTAAAACAACGCGTTTCCCAAATAAGTCAGACAAAGAAAGTGAAATTATCACCTATGGCTTAAAACGGCTCATTTGGCGCAAGCCTGATTTAGCGATAAAAACCTACGACAACATCGTCAGCCAACAGCGCATTGATCAAGCACAACAGAAAAAAGTTACCGCTGCCTTTGCCATTGCCTTGGCTAGTAAAAATCATGATCAGGCACAAAGCTGGCTTCATCAAGTCGATAACACGTTAGTTGATAAAAATATTGGCCAATGGCGCATTGCCCATGTGCTTAGAAATAACGACTGGCAAGCGATTAAAGCTGAACTGTTACTTTTCCCACAAACCTTGCAAACACGATTGCAGTGGCAGTATTGGTATGGGCGTAGCTTAATTGAAACGGGGGAAACAGCAGCTGGTACGGCGCTATTAACTAAGTTAGCAGATAACCGCCATTATTACGGCTTTCTAGCGGCTAGCCATATGCAGCAAGCGATGAACTATCAGCACAAACCTGTGCTTATTACCGAACAAGAAAAAATTGCCGTGTTAAGGTTTCCATCGGCGAAACGTGCATTTGAATTATTTCATTTAGGCCGATTTAGTCAGGCGCGCAAAGAATGGAATTACTGGTTAACGAAACTTGATGATCGACAAAAACTGGTCGCCTCGCGTATTGCTTATGAAAATCAATGGTACGACAGAGCGATATTTGCACTTTCCGCTGTCGGTTATCTTAATGATGTAGAGCTTCGTTTTCCGTTAGCGTTTGATGAAGATATTCAAAACTACTCAAGTAACTACAATATTAATCCCGCTTGGGCATTTGCCATTGCCCGCCGGGAAAGTTCTTTTATGAGTGATGCAAATTCACCTGCAGGGGCAAGAGGGTTAATGCAAGTTATGCCCAAAACAGCAGTGCAACTTAAAAAAGCAAAGTTGCCGAGAAAGTACTTATTTGACGCACAAAATAATATTGACCTTGGTACTAAGTACCTTAAAGAACTGCTAGAGAAATTCGATGGCAACAGTGTCTTAGCAACGGCCTCTTACAATGCAGGACCTTATCGCGTATCGCGTTGGTTAGAAGGGGCAGAGGTGTTGCCGGCTGACATGTGGATAGAAACTATCCCTTATAAAGAAACCCGCGAGTACGTAAAAAGCGTGATGGCCTATAAACAAATATATCAGGTAAAAGTCGGCCAAGAGGAAACGGTGTTTGATCAGTTAATTAAGACTACAATAAAGTAAGTGACAAAAAATAGTTACACAGTCAGATCAAAGCATTAATGGCGTAAGCTGCATTAAAAAACAGTGCTATGTTAAGATGAATAAAAATTTACAGGGTGATGATCAAATGACAACATTAACTACGCTATATCCTGCACATATTGCTGAATTACAACAACGCGCGAGCATGGCACTGAGCCGTGAAAACCTAGACACTATTGTCATTCATTCCGGCCAAGATATTCGTGTATTTTTAGATGATCACAATTATCCATTTAAAGTAAATCCACATTTTAAATATTGGTTGCCGGTTGTTGATGTACCTAATAGCTGGCTAATCATCAATGGCGCTGATAAACCGACACTTATTTATTATCAACCAGTTGATTTTTGGCATAAAGTTGTTGAACTAGGTAATGATTATTGGCAAGAGTTTTTTGATATTAAAATTCTAACCAAAGCGACAGATGTCGATAAGTTACTACCGTATGATAAAAAAGGTTGTGCCTATATTGGTGGTCATATTGAAGTGGCGCAAGCGCTTGGTTTTGAAACGATTAATCCTGAAGGTTTATTAAATTATTTACATTACCATCGTGGTTATAAAACCCCTTATGAGCAAATGTGTATGCGCGAGTCTAATCGCATTGCGGTTAATGGGCACAAAGCTGCTAAAGATGCATTTTTAGAAGGTTGCTCTGAATTTGAAATTCAACAAGCGTATTTGCAAGCAACTGAGCATACCGCTAACGATACGCCTTACGGTAATATCGTTGCACTCAATGAGAACGCCTCGATTCTTCACTACACCCATTTAGATCGCAGCGTGCCACAAGCACACCGTTCATTTTTACTGGATGCGGGCGCAAACTTTAACGGTTATGCCGCTGATATTACCCGTACGTATTCTTTTAAGCGCGATCGGTTTGCCGAATTAATCGCCCGTATGGATCAGTTAATGTTAGCGTCAGTTGATGGTTTAAAACCTGGTGCAAGCTATGTAGATTTACATATTGCGACTTATCGCGAAATTGGCCAAGTACTTAACGAGTTTGAATTTATCAAGGTCGATGCCGATACCGCATGTGATGCTGGCATTATTTCAACCTTTTTCCCACATGGGTTAGGGCATCACCTTGGTTTGCAAACACATGATGTTGGTGGTTTTATGGCGGATGAAAGAGGTACGCATGTTAACGCACCTGAACAACACCCGTTTTTAAGAACGTCACGCATAATTGAAGCCAATCAAATTTTTACTATTGAACCTGGTTTGTATTTTATCGATTCATTACTGGCAGAGCTTAAAGCTTCAAAGCATAGTGATATGGTTAACTGGCAAAATGTTGATCAAATGCGTCCGTATGGCGGCATACGTATCGAAGACAACATTATTGTTCATCAATCACATAATGAAAATATGACTCGTGATCTCGAACTAAAATAAGTGAGCAAACCTTACCTAATTGCGGCTGATGAACTCGTTGATGAAACGATTGTCAGCCGTAGTCGATTTATTTGTTATTTGTTTCCATGCCAGTCACTCGAGCAGGCAAAACAGCAGCTAAAGTCTATTCAATCACTTCATCCTCAGGCGTCACACCATTGCCACGCTTTTGTTGCCGGTAAAGCTGATGATAGTCAAAAGTATGGCTTTTCAGATGATGGCGAACCGTCGGGTACCGCAGGAAAACCTATGCTAATTGCCTTGCAAGGCAGTAATATTGGTCAGGTTTGTGCCATCGTTGTGCGTTATTTTGGTGGTACTAAATTAGGCACGGGTGGATTACAGCGTGCTTATGGCGGCAGTGTACGACAAGCGCTGACTAAACTAAAAACAATCACCAAAGTCCCTATGGTCAATAAAACACTGGTTTGCCAATATACTCAAATTAATGATGTTTTATATGTGATCGAGCAAGCAGAGGGCGAAATAATTGAGCAAAATTACGCCGAACAGGTTAATTTAGTGATAGCATTACCTATTAGTAACCAAGATATTGTTGAACAACAATTAAAAACCTTGTCTTGTGGGCAGATAAAACTCAATAAATGTCAAAAGTGATGCTGTTATGCGCAGCGTTTATCTTTGTTTTCATTTAAAATGCTGACAGTAAAAAACTAAAAGAACAATACCGTGCAATATAAAAATATTATTCGAATTCTTGGCTTATTAGTGGCTTTGCTTAGTGTCACCATGTTGCCACCTGCTATCGTGTCTTTGTTATATCGAGATGGTGGTGGTGTGCCATTTTTAATGGCTTTTATATTCTGCCTTATTGCCGGCTTATTATCTTGGTATCCAAACCGCAATGAAAAAAATGATTTAAGAGCCCGAGAAGGCTTTCTTATTGTGGTACTTTTTTGGACGGTACTGGCGAGTTTCTCCGCTATTCCTTTTCTTTTACTTGAACAACCTAACTTTTCAGTCGCTGATGCCTTTTTTGAATCTTTTTCAGGATTAACAACAACAGGGGCAACCATACTCACTAACATTGATAGTTTGCCACATGCGGTTTTGTTTTATCGCCAGCAATTGCAGTGGGTTGGTGGTATGGGGATCATCGTTCTAGCAGTGGCGGTTCTGCCTATGTTAGGTATTGGTGGTATGCAGCTTTATCGTGCGGAAACGCCGGGTCCGGTAAAAGACTCTAAAATGACACCGCGTATTGCCGATACTGCCAAGCACTTATGGTATATCTATTTATCATTAACCATAGCATGTGCTGTAGCTTATTGGCTTGCCGGTATGAGTGCGTTTGATGCCATTTGTCATTCGTTTTCGACGATAGCAATTGGTGGTTTTTCTACGCACGATGAGAGTATTGGTTATTTCAACAGTCCGCAAATTAACTTAGTGTGTGTATTTTTCTTGATCATTGCTGGTATTAACTTTGCGCTTCATTATGCGGTTGTGCAAACAAGGTCGCTGCGCACCTATTTTTATGATCCAGAATTTAAAGTTTTCATCTTAGTGCAAGTAGTTCTGACGCTTATTTGTTTTGTGGTGTTAATGAGTACCGGCACATACGACAACGCCGACCAAGCACTTGATCAGGCGCTGTTTCAGTCAGTATCGATAAGTACAACCGCAGGATTTGCCACCACATCGTTTGCTGATTGGCCAACCTTGTTGCCTATTTTGCTCATTTTTTCTAGCTTCATTGGCGGCTGTGCGGGTAGTACGGGTGGCGGCATGAAAGTGGTTAGGGTACTGCTGTTATACCTACAAGGTATTCGTGAATTGAATAAATTAGTGCACCCAAAGGCAGTATTTAATATTAAATTAGGTAATAAACCTTTGCCTAATCGCGTAGTTGAAGCGATTTGGGGATTCTTTTCTGCTTATGCTGCGGTATTTGTTATTTGTATGTTGTTGCTACTTGCTGACGGCATGGATGATATTACTGCGTTTACGGCAGTGGCAGCTTGTTTAAATAATTTAGGTCCGGGCCTTGGTGAAGTGGCAGCAAACTTTGCTAGCATTGACGATTTTAGTAAGTGGGTACTTATTACCGCAATGCTATTTGGTCGTTTGGAAGTGTTTACTTTGTTAGTCTTATTTACACCGGCGTTCTGGCGTTCATAAACAAGCTAATGTAATAGCCAAAAGAAGGGCATTCTTTTGGCTAAGGTTGCTAGGGTCTGTTGAACTTTCGAGGTTAAATTTTGTTCAAAGTAAACGCTTTTTGTTCAAGGCGTGAACAACACAGCATGGTTGTTCCATGTAAGTTGTGAACAACGATGAAGAAATAGCGTTTAGTTGAACCCCAAGGGCAGCGTTTCTAGGCATTTAACCATCATTATTGCGCTTTCATGTGGAATAACCACATAGCAATCACAATGCTTTGTCTAAATACCTATAAACTGCTGCAAAAACAAACACGAAAGATCAACAGACCCTAGTTAGAAATAACTTAATGCGCTGACTTGGAATAATTTTTCCACTTCCGAGATATAGCGTTTGTTAACCATGAATAAAATGACATGATCTTCTTCCATCACCATGGTATTTGAATGGGCGATTAGTACTTGCTCGCCACGTACAATTGCACCAATTGACGTACCTGGCGGTAATTTTAATGACTGAATGGTTCGGCCAACAACTTTTGATGAGTTTTTATCGCCTTTGGCGACAATTTCAATCGCTTCAGCAGCGCCGCCACGTAAACTATATACGTTATCTATAGCGCCTTTACGTACATGGGTTAATAGCGCTGAAATAGTGGCATGTTGTGGTGATATGGCAATATCGATATTGCTACCATGAACAAGATCTATATAGGCACTTCGTTGAATAAGTACCATAGTTTTACGTACACCTAAACGTTTAGCTAATAATGACGACATGATATTGGCTTCGTCATCATTAGTTACCGCAATAAATACATCAAATTGATCAATATGCTCATCAACCAATAATTCTTGATCTGAAGAGTCGCCGGTAAATACTAAGGTTTTGTTGAGTTCTGAAGCTAGGTGATAAGCACGTTTTGCCGAATGTTCAATTAGCTTAACTTCATGATTATTTTCTAATAATCTTGCTAAACCTGCGCCAATATTACCGCCACCTGCGATCATAATGCGTTTGTATGCAGGCTCAAGTTTTTGCAGTTCATTCATCACCGCGCGAATATGAATACTTGCCGCAATAAAAAATACTTCATCATCCGCTTCGATAACGGTAGTACCTAACGGACGAATAGGTTTACCGTTACGATATATAGCAGCAACACGGGTATCAACATTAGGAATATGCTCCTTTAAGGTTGATAGTGCGTGGCCTACCAATAAACCGCCATAATAAGCTTTTACTGCCACTAAGCTAACTTTACCGCCAGCAAATTCTAGCACCTGCAGTGCGCCGGGGTAGTCAATTAAGCGGGCAATATCGCGGGTAACTAATTGTTCAGGCGCAATAATGTGATCAATAGGAATGTGTTTGTTATTAAACAATTCGTCTTTGAACTTTAAAATACGTCCAGAGCGAATACGGGCAATCTTGCTGGTGGTATTAAATAATGAATAACAAATTTGGCAGGCGATCATATTGGTGGCGTCGTCGCTAGTTACGGCAATAACCATATCTGCATCTTCTGCGCCGGCTTTTTGTAAAATATCAGGATGACAACCTTGGCCGGGTACCACTTGTAAATCGAGTTTATCTTGTAGCTCGCGTAACATTTCGGTATTGGTATCGATTAAGGTAATTTCGTTGCGCTCACCAACGAGATTTTCTGCTAATGTGCCACCAACTTGACCCGCACCTATAATTATTATTTTCATTATATTTAATCAGTAACCTTGTTGTTTACGTTGCTTCGCGTTTGATCAGTTTTGCATAATAAAAGCCGTCCATCGCGCTTTCATCCGGTAAAATCTGCCAACCTATGCTGTCGGTTTTATCGTCTATAGGCACGAGCTGAGCATCATCATAGTCAGCAAGAAACTGGCTGACTTGTTCGCTGTTTTCTTGTGGCAAAATACTGCAAGTTGCATAAATTAACGTACCACCAGGTTTAAGCAAAGACCATGTCTTTCTGAGTATTTGTTGTTGTAGCTCAGCTAATGCCTCTATATCGTTAGCTTTACGCAACCACTTTATATCTGGATGGCGACGAATAACGCCTGTGGCCGAGCAGGGTGCATCAAGCAAAATGCGGTCAAAGTGCTTTCCGTCCCACCAGTTTTCAGGATGAGCAGCATCGCCAGCGATCACTTTGGCTGACAAGTGTAAGCGCTGTAAATTTTCTTCCACGCGCAATAAACGTTTTTCTTCAATATCAATTGCGGTCATGGTAATTGCTGGCGTAAGTTCAAGTACGTGACAGGTTTTTCCGCCAGGTGCGGCGCAGCAATCTAAAATATTTTCGCCGGTTTGGCTACCCAGTAACCGCGCCGCTTGCTGGGCTGCGCCATCTTGTATTGATACCCAACCTTGTTCAAACCCTGGTAGTGTATTTACATCAACCGCTTGGCTAAGCAAAATGGCACCAGAAGCTTGGTCGACGCGTTGATGTGAGATATCGGCATTATCTAGCAGTTTTAGATAAGCACTCACACTATGATGTTGCTGATTAACGCGCAGCCACATCGGTGGCTTTTGTTGGTTTGCGACTAAAATGTTTTGCCATTGCTCTGGATAGGCTGTTTGTAGCTTTTTAATAAACCAACTTGGGTGGTTGTATTTAACTGCTGCAGGTAATTGTGGTTGGTCGTTTGTGGCTTTTTCATCGGCCTTACGTTGAAAGCTGCGTAGCACTGCGTTAACCACACCTTTTAAATGCTTACAGCGTAGCGGACTTGTCGCAGCGACCGTTTCACTTACTGCGGCATGATCAGGGATGCGGGTGTAACGTATTTGATATAAGCCCACTAAAACTAAAAAGTGACCGACACGTTGTTTGCCCACTAAAGGTTTGCTGATAAATTGTCGCGCTTCGAATTCTAATTCAGGCAAGTAACGCAATACGCCATAGCAAAGTTCTTGCAATAAACCTTTGTCTTTACCAACGAGTTTTTCCTGATGCTTTGGTAATTCATCTGCTAAGCTTTTGCCTTTATCAACCACATTAAAAGTACAGGTTGCCGCTAATGCGCGTAAATTAATAGCCATGTTTATCGGCTTCCATTAATTGCTTGGCTGGCTTTAAACCATGCCGCACGTGCATTTAATATATCGCTCGCTGGCATCGCTTTTTTGCCTGGCAGTTGCATCATTTCAATACGCAAAGCATTTTTTGCGGTTGCGACAATAATGCCATTCTTATCAGCTGAAATAATCGTACCAGGTTGCTCGCTAGCATCTGTTTCGATAACACTGGCTTGCCAAATACGAATTCGGTGTTCTTTAGATTTATCACCATTAACTTCATTAAAGGTAAATTGCGCAACCGGCCATGGAATATAGGCTCTTACTTTGCGGTGCAATACCTCAGCACTTTGCTGCCAATCGAGTTCGGCTTCGGTTTTGGTAAGTTTTGCAGCATAGCTGGCAAGGTTGTCGTCTTGTGGTGTTTGTGGGTAATCACCTTGCGCCATTAATGCTAACGTGTCTAATAACGCAGAAGGGCCAAGTTCTGCTAACTTTTCATATAAGGTAGCACTTGTATCAGTTAAGGTGATAGGGCAAGTCGCTTTTAAGATCATCGCACCAGTATCTAAACCTTTGTCCATTTGCATTATAGTAACGCCCGTTTCAGCGTCACCTTGTTCAAGCGAACGTTGAATAGGAGCTGCGCCACGCCATTTAGGCAAAATAGAACCATGCACATTAATACAACCTAATCTTGGTGTTTCTAAAATGACTGTCGGCAATAACAAACCGTAAGCCACCACCACCATAACGTCAGCTTGGTAGCTGGCGAGTTTTTCTTGATCAGCCTTGTCTTTAAAATTCACCGGTTGTTCAACGGTAATGCCATGTTCAAGCGCAACATTTTTTGTTGCACAAGCGGTTAACTTGTTACCTCGCCCAGCAGGTTTATCTGGCGGACAATAAACGGCGACCACATTATGCTCTGAGTTAAGTAAGGCTTGTAAGTGCTTGGCGGCAAAATCTGGTGTGCCGGCAAAAATAATATTCAATGAGTTAGACAAGTGCTTGGGTATCCTGCAATGATTAAGCGTCGTTTTTAGCTAAACGGGCTTCTTTTTCTAATTTGGTTTTAATGCGTTGACGTTTTAACGGCGAAAGGTAATCAATGAATAACACCCCATTTAAGTGGTCAAGCTCGTGTTGAATGCAAATAGCCAGCAACTCTTGAGCGTCTAGGGTGAATTCTTTCCCATTTTTATCGAGCGCTTTCACGGTAACTTCAGCATGACGGTCAACTTTTGCATATTGGCCAGGAACCGACAAACAGCCTTCTTCATTAATAAAAGTATCGTCACTTTTAGCAATAATTTCAGGGTTAACTAAAACAATTGGTTGATTACTTTCTTCTGAAACGTCGATAACGACAATGCGTTGATGAATATTGACTTGGGTAGCGGCTAAACCGACACCTTTTTCAGCATACATAGTTTCGATCATGTTGCTGATAATTGTTTGAGTTTCCTCAGTAACTTCTGTTACTGGTTGAGCTTTTGTTCGTAATCTTTCATCAGGAAAGCGTAATACAGTTAAAATAGACATAATTTACCAAAAGAATTCGCGAAAATTTACATACAGTGTTATGTTCAATTTTAGCTACTAAATAAAATTAATAATAGTGGTTTAGGATAAATGCGTGAATTTTAAGGTAGGTTATCATGCTTAACAAATTTGTTGTCGTCGTTTTTAGCATAATGTGCTCTGCAATAGCACTTGCTGACGAACTTAAGCTTAATGAAAATGCTCCAAAAACGTATGTCGTTAAAAAGGGAGATACATTATGGGATATTTCAGAGGTTTTTCTTAATCAGCCGTGGCTATGGCCAAAATTGTGGCGATTAAATCCAGAAGTTAATAACCCTCATTTAATTTATCCGGGCGATGTTTTGCGCTTGGTATTTGATGAGCAAGGGCGTCCGATGCTGGTTAAAGGTAAACCAGAATTAAAATGGACACCTAAAGTTAGAACCCAGTTAAAAGATTTATCACCTATTAGTACCTTACCGCTGCATGTTATTGCACCTTATATTAAATATGACAGCTTATTAACAGATGAACAAATTGAAAAGCTGCCATATGTTCTTGGTAGTGAAGACGGCTATAAATCGAGCTTAGACCACATTAAAGTTTATGTGAATGGCGACTTAACTGTTGGACAAAGTTACGCTGTGTACGAGCAGGGCGATGAAATAACCGATCCAGAAACTCAAGAAGTTTTAGGTCGCCATGTTATTTTAGTTGGTTCAGGTAAGGCAGTGGCTAGTGGTAATAAAGAAGCGAGTGAACCTGCAACCTTATACCTTGACGGTGTGAAACGAGAAGTACGTGCCGGTACAATCGTCGTGCCGGTAAATGACGGTCAATTATTTCCTTCTTATTTTACCATGCAAGCGGCAAACGCATCGGTGCGCGGTGCAATTATCAAGTCAGCCATAGATGTTCGTGAATTTGGTAAACTTGATATCGTAATGATTAACCGCGGCCTTGAGCATTCAGTAAAGCAGGGCGATGTTATGATGGTTAAACGTACTAGCCCAAGTGTTATCGAAACTGGCAGTGGTCCAGTTTATACTGAAGATGCCTCGAAATGGAATCGATTAGGTGGCAACGATAGCTCTGATTATAAAATGCCAGAAGAGCCAATTGGTGAAATGATGGTATTTAAAGTCTACGAGCAAGTGAGTTTAGCCTTGGTATTAAGCTCTCGTAAGCCGTTGCGTTTAGAGGATATTATAGCCTCACCAAGATAATTTAAATGAAAAGCCATTACTTGTTAATGGCTTTTTTTATAGCCAGTTCTTAAGGAGGAGACCATGGCTAACGCAAATAAAACCACTCAGCAACTGTGGTTGGCACTTAAATTTGTTCCTCGCTTAAATGTGCAAAAGAAAATAGCGCTAGCCGATGAGGTTGGCTTACAAAAGCTATTTTCTGGAAATTTTGCGCTTTCTTCTCTAGGTTTAACTCAAAACCAAGCTAACGCGATTATTCAACCTAATTGGCAGCGTATCGATCAAATCATAGAGCAAAGCCGTTTGTGTCAAAGTGAGATAATTACTTTTGATGACCAGCATTATCCGCAGCTATTAAAAGAAATTTACGACCCGCCTTTAATATTGTTTGCGAAGGGAAATATTCGCTTATTCAATAGTCATCAACTTGCGGTTGTTGGTAGTCGTTATGCCAGTGTTGGCGGTAGAGAAAACGCGCAACGTTTTTCCAAGCAACTTGCCCAAGCGGGGTTAACAATCACTAGTGGTTTAGCGCTAGGTATAGATGCTTATGCGCACAAAGGTGCTTTGTCGTCTGGAAAAACCGTGGCGGTTGTTGCTACAGGCTTAGATCGGGTGTATCCAAGCCGTCATAAAGCATTGGTAAAATCATTACTTGATGCTGGCGGGTTAATCGTTAGTGAGTTTCCCCCCGGTACCTTGCCTAAACCTGGGCATTTTCCCAAAAGAAATCGAATTATTAGCGGTATGAGCCTAGGTGTTTTAGTGGTTGAGGCAACAATAAAAAGCGGTTCTCTTATTACCGCTAGGTGCGCAATTGAGCAAAACCGAGAGGTGTTTGCTATACCTGGCTCAGTTGCTAATGAGCAAGTTAAGGGTTGTCACTGGTTAATTAAACAAGGCGCTAAACTTGTCGACTGTAGTGCCGATATAATAGAAGAACTCGAAAGTATGTCGATATCTGGTCTACACTTTAATTATCAGCAAAATTTTGAAGGGGTAGCGACTGATAAAATTGTAAAAAGTGAAAAACAAGACTTGTGTATCGATTCATTGTTGGCTAGTGTGGGATATGAAATCACACCAATTGACGCTGTGGTTTCTCGGAGCAAACTACCAACAGACGTAGTTTTGACTCGGCTAATGATGCTAGAACTTCAGGGATTAGTATCTGCAGTACCCGGTGGTTATCTTCGATTAAAATAAGGGGCTAGTTATGTTTGATATCTTGATGTACCTTTTTGAAAACTATATTCATAGTGAAGCCGAAGTCATGGTTGACCATGACATACTTACCGACGAACTTACGCGCGCAGGATTTCATCAAGAAGAAATCTATAAAGCGCTGACTTGGCTTGAAAAACTCGCCGCGCTACAAGACACCGATGCCTATCCGTACTTTACGCGTGTTGGCCGTAAGTCTGTACGCGTATACACTGAAGAAGAAACCAAACTATTAGACATTGAATGTCGTGGTTTTCTGATGTTTTTAGAGCAAGTGAATGTGTTAGATTTCACCACCCGAGAAATGGTGATTGATCGTGTAATGGAGCTTGATACGAATTATTTTTCCATGGAAGATTTAAAATGGGTCGTACTCATGGTGCTCTTTAATGTGCCAGGTAAAGAAACAGCTTATTCGCAAATGGAAGACCTTATTTTTGATGAGCAAGAAGGGCCACTGCATTAATAATGCGTAAAATGCATGATGTGCTGAATAACTAGTCAATACTTACACTTTTACTCACCTTTATCAGGCCATTACTACTATAAATGGCCTGCAGTTTAATGTCATAATAGCGCCTAAATATTGAACATCAATATTGTTATTTTCATAAGGTTAAGTGAACGCTGTGTCAAAGTCAGATAAACCTCTTTTTAGTCACCATGAGCATGCGCTTGAAAAGGCGTATGAGGTATGCCCCGAGTGTGGCTCAGAACTCAGTATTAAGCGTGGTAAGGCAGGTGCTTTTTGGGGCTGCGAAAACTTTCCTAATTGTAATTATACTCGAGCGATTATTGAGCATGAACGGGTAGACGATCAAGAATTGCCAGGTAGCGAATGTCCATTATGTCAAAGCACGCTGGCGGTAAAACAAGGGCGTTATGGTATGTTTATCGGCTGCACTAATTACCCTGAATGTCACCATATTGAACATGAAGAGCATGCTGCGGTTGCTGATGTGAAATGTCCAGCTTGTCACAAAGGCAACCTGCAAGAGCGCCAAAGTCGGTTTGGTAAAAAGTTCTATGCCTGTGATGGCTATCCTAAGTGTAAATTTGCGGTTAACCATGAACCCGTTGCAGGCAGCTGCCAACATTGCGGTTTTGCCTTGTTATTAAAAAGGCAAATGGCAAGCGGTGAAAAATACCAGTGTGCCAATAAAAAGTGCAGTGAATTTCAAACATAAAAAAAGGCGCTATTAGTAGCGCCTTTTACGTAAGAGCCAAATGACATTTATGCTTTGGCTGTTACATACGACAAAACTTCAGGAAAGTCTTGGCTTGGCAGAAGCTTAGCAAGTGCTATTAAACGCTCAAACAATTCTTCTTTATTGCTACCCGAAACATTTATATGGCCCATTTTACGGCCAGCTCTTTGTGTTTTACCGTACCAGTGCATGCTGACACTTGGTATTGATAAAATCTCGTCAGGCAAGGTATCAATACCTAAAACGTTCACCATCGCACTCGGGCGAATAAGCTCAGTATTACCTAGCGGTAAATCACACACAGCGCGTAAATGATTTTCAAATTGACAGACATCAGCACCTTGTTGTGTCCAGTGACCTGAGTTATGAACACGTGGGGCGATTTCATTAACAAGTAATTGTTCACCCACTTGGAAAAATTCAATCGCTAAAACACCGACATAATTTAAGCCGTTGGCTACCTTATCAAAAATTTCAGCAGCTTGGTTTTGAAGTGTTTGATTTGATGCTAATGCTAAAGAAACGCTCAGCACGCCATTAGTATGGTGGTTTTCAGTTAACGGATAGGCGAGTGTACTGCCATCGGCTTTTCTGACACCAACCATAGATACTTCACGATCAAATGGTACCATTTGCTCGGCAATAATCGCCTGTGGCTTTTCTGGATTTGCTGACTTAAGAAAGTCTGCAATATCTTGCCAAATAGTCTCTACTTGGTCTGCCGATTTTATTCGCCACTGACCTTTACCGTCGTAACCTTCGAGCGCACTTTTGAAAATAATAGGCAACTCAAGCGTTGCCATCGCCTTATCAAAGCTTTGTTTGCAAGTGACAATGGCGTGTTTGGCATTAGCAACGTTATTGTTTGAGAGTAATTGCTTTTCTAAACGGCGATCACCACCTGTTTTAATCGCGTTGCTGCTCGGCTTCAGTTTGCCAGAAGCTTCACATTGGGCAAGCACTTGATGGTCGATATGTTCAAACTCTGCGGTGATCACGTCAGCATCGTTAATGCCGGCACTAAGATCGCCATAAACAACACGGGTGTTTAATGGGTCAACAACCTGCAATGAGCCAACATCATAGGCTTTTACACTAATGTTTAATGGTTTACCTGCTAAGGCCATCATACGTGCTAGCTGACCTGCGCCTAAAACTAATACCTTCATCAGTGTTTCCTATTGTGCAGGATCTGGATTGTCTAAAATGGTTTGTGTTTGCTCTGCGCGGAATTTTTCAATAGCAGCTTGTACTTTGCTGTCGAATGTACCAATAATTTGTGCCGCTAATAAACCAGCGTTAGCTGCACCGGCAGTGCCGATAGCTAAAGTGCCAACGGCAATGCCTTTTGGCATTTGTACAATAGAAAGTAGAGAGTCTTGACCACTTAGTGCTTTAGATTGCACAGGTACACCAAGTACCGGCAAGCTAGTATAAGCTGCAGTCATGCCTGGCAAATGTGCAGCGCCACCTGCGCCACCAATAATGACTTTAATACCACGATCTTTGGCACCTTGCGCATATTCAGCTAATAAATGTGGCGTTCTGTGAGCTGAAACAACCTTGGTTTCGTATGGAACACCAAGTAAATCTAACATGTCTGCTGCATGTTGCATTGTTGGCCAATCTGACTTTGACCCCATAATAATGCCCACTGTCATTGATAAAACACCCTTATATAAAAATTAGAAAATTCCCTGAATCTTCAGGCAATGCAAGTTAATGCGACATTATACCTATGTTTTTACAAATTCGAAATGTTCATAGCTATTTTCACTTGTTGAGTATTCTTTAAGGGAATTTCATCTACTGTTAGGTTCTAGGCGGAAGTTATTTAAGCTGTTAAAATATGAATCATTATCAGTTAGTACAACAGAGAGAATCGTGTCATATTCATCAGCTCAGCAAGCATTTGAACAAGGTGGGGTAATAGCTTACCCAACAGAAGCTGTTTTTGGTTTAGGGTGTGATCCTGATAATGCCGATGCGGTACAAAAGTTATTAACCATTAAATCACGCCCTCAAGATAAAGGTTTGATATTACTGGCAAGTGACTATCAACAACTTCGCCCCTATATTGATGATGAAATACTTAGTGACCAGCAACGCCAGCAAATATTATCACGTTGGCCAAATGGCATTACTCAAGTATTGCCTGCTAACAAAAACACCCCAGTTTTTCTTACCGGTAAGTTTTCTTCAATCGCGGTGCGCCTAACCACACAACCTGATGTTGTTGCCTTGTGTGAAAGCACAAATAAACCGATAGTTTCGACAAGTGCCAATATTTCAGGTCAAGCACCCGCAATTACATGGCAACAAGCACAACAAACGCTAGGCGCTTTGGTAGATTACATTGTGAAAGGAGAAACACTGGGGTTTGAGAAGCCTTCAACTATTATTGACGGCTTAACGGGTCAAGTGTTTAGATAAATAAAAGAAAGCTTAGTAATAAATTTATTCAGCAAAAAGAATAAAGTGCTACTATGAGCCAAGTTATTTTAGAAACAAAAAATTTTGATTAAGTTTTACTTGTTGGAAAATTTAATCTCTTTTATCAATAGGACTAAATAAATGAAAAAATTGTTGTTGGCAACGGTTGGATTATTCCCACTATTATTTTCTGCCATAGCCTCTGCTGAACCGCATCATCCTGGTGATATGATCTTTCGTGCTGGTATATCGTCAGTTGCTGTAAAAAGTGGCCATTCAGACATATATGTTGATGATTCATCGTTAGTAAATACCTTATCACCTGAAAATGGCGAGCAAGTAAGTTTAAGCTACATTTATTTTATTGATCGCAGTTGGGCTTTAGAGTTTTTAACAGCAACACCCTCTAAACATGAATTAATGCTTAATGGCGAAAGCGGTACGAATCTTCATATTGCTGAAGCATCTCAAATTCCGTTGAGCTTTAGTGTTTTATATTACCCTGATAAAGCGTGGGACTTTAAACCTTATATAGGTGCCGGCTTTAACTATTCGTTTTTTGTTAGTGAAAAATTTACCGCGGCAGCGAGTGATCTAAATTATGAAAATTTAGACTTCGACAATGCTTTAGACTTTTCTTTTCAAGTCGGGGCTGATTATCAAATCTCAAAACAATGGTCAGTCAACTTTTCAGCACGATGGATAGGGCTAAATAGTAAAGGTACTTTTGTTAAAGATAATGGTGCTGCTGCTGACGATGACGGTTTTACTAAAATAGATTTTAACCCGTTAGTATTTTCTTTGATGGTAGGTTATCAATTTTAATTTTTTAATTGATTGAGAAAGCAGCCCAAACAGGCTGCTTTTTTTATGCGTATTTTTTACGATACTGCAAGTGAATCACCCAATGCATCGTTTACATATTTGTGACATAAATCAAATGTATGGTGATATTTTTGTCGTATTATTAGGTTGGTGTTGTTTTGAGTGATTTAATGCAACTTTTTGTTGTAAATTGGCGTGATTTATTGATGTAACGCAAGTTTTTTTATTACAGACAATTATAGACTTTCCCCATTAAAAATAACCTTACTTTTTATGTGGAATATACTATGAAAACAACTCTTATCAAATCAGCAATTTTATCTGCATTATGCCTTTCTCCATTAGCCGTTGCTCATCAAGCGGGCGACATTTTAGTGCGTGGTGGTTTAACTAATGTTGCACCAGATAGTGGTAGTGCTGGTGTTAATTTAGACGGTAATGCTTTACCGCTAAGCTTATCTGTTGATGACAACAGTCAATTAGGCCTTAACTTTGTTTATTTCTACGACAACAACTGGGCGATTGAAGTATTAGCAGCAACGCCTTTTACTCATGATGTTACTTTAAATGACCCAACGGGCGCTACTGAAGCAATTTACGGCATTGATTTAAACGGTGCTAAGTTTGCAGAAGTAACTCACTTACCACCGACAGTAAGTGCTCTTTACTACTTTGACTCAAATTCAGCGTTTAAACCTTATGTTGGTGCTGGCTTAAACTACACAATTTTCTTTGATGAAAAGTTCACAACAACTCCTACCGCTGCTGGTTTTAGTAACCTAGAATTAGACGGTTCTTTTGGTTGGTCTTTACAAGTTGGTGCCGACTACGTAATTAATGATAAGTGGCATGTAAATGCGTCTGTTCGTTACATTGACATTGATACAGATGCTTCTTTTGATGTAACAGACGCATTAGGTGTTGGTGGATTGGCTGGCCAAGGCTCAGCAAGCATCGATGTTGACCCTATGGTTTACTCACTAATGATTGGTTATAAGTTTTAATTAACTCATCTACTTGACGAAAAGCAGCATTAATATGCTGCTTTTTTGGTTTAGGTGTGAATATAGTTGCATTATTTAAGTACTGATATACCCTAACAACAAATTAATCGTGCCTTTAACTTCATGGATAAATATCTCGTTTACGGTAACCCAATTAAGCAATCTCGCTCACCAGTTATTCACCAAGCTTTTGCCAAACAAACTGAGCAAAATATTTCTTATCAAAAATTACAGCCCGAAATAGACGGTTTTAAAGAAGCTGTTAATGCATTTATTGCATTAGGAGGAAAAGGCGCTAATGTAACAGCGCCTTTTAAAGAGCAGGCACTGGAAATGTGTCATCACCTTTCACAAAGAGCTCAACAAGCTGGCGCTGTTAATACATTAAGTTTTATTAATAATGAAATTTATGGCGATAACACTGACGGACTAGGACTAGTACAAGATTTATTAAGACATGGCGTAAAACTGACCAACGCCAAAGTATTGATACTCGGCGCAGGTGGAGCGGTAAAAGGTGTAATTTTACCGTTACTTGAACAACAGCTTGGCGCATTGGTTATTGCTAATAGAACCGTTAGTAAAGCACAGGCGCTTTGTCAGCAATTTGGCAGTGACAAAATGCAAGGTTGTGGATTTGATGATATCGCCAATATCGACTTCGATGTCATCATCAATGCAACTTCCGCGAGTTTAACCGGAGAGCAGCCGCCAATTAGCGATGAGCTAATATCAGATCATACCGTTTGTTACGACATGGTTTACGGTAAGTCACTCACGCCATTTTTAATGTGGGCTGAAAGACTTGGGGCAAAAAGCGTCATTGATGGTTTAGGTATGTTAGTAGGGCAGGCTGCTGAAAGCTTTAATATCTGGCGAAAAGTTATGCCAGAAGTTGAACAGGTTCTCCTCGACTTACGCGCCGATATTAACAAAAGTGATTAAGGGGGAATTATGAATCAAGCAATTATCTTTAATGACGACTTAGCATTTGATAATGAACGCCACGCTTGGATTTTTACCGGCATGCTATCGGGTAGTGTTATCAAGATAGTGATTGATGAAAAATATCACCCCAAAGAAAGTCATGTTGACGATACCGTTAAGTTTGATTGGGAAGCGGCAGCTGAAGACTGGTTAGCAAAGTACGAACCAGTCGGCAGTGAAATACTATTAGAGTTGCCTTTTTAGGTTTGCTCGGCCAAATAATCGTTTTTAAGATTTACATAATTTATCGCAGACTGCTTTAAGAAAGCAATTTCGCTTTCTTTTAGCGGTCTTGCTTGTCTAGCGGGATTACCCACATACAAAAAACCACTCTTTAAGACCTTATTTGGTGGAACTAGGGTACCGCCACCTATAAATACATCATCTTCGATAACTGCACCATCCATAATAATTGCGCCCATACCCACTAATATTCGGTCACCTAAAATACAGCCGTGCAACATACAATGGTGACCAACGGTCACGTCATTACCAATAATCAATGGAAAACCATCTGGATTTTGTTGAGAACGTCGAGTGACATGTAACACAGTGCCGTCTTGAATATTGGTTCGCTCTCCAATGGTGATATGGTTCACATCACCTCGTGCGGCAACAAGCGGCCAAATGCTAGCGTCTTTTGCAATCATGATCTCGCCTACCAAAACAGCCGACGAATCAACATATACTTGTTCGTCTATCTCGGGAAAGTTCCCTTTATAACCACGAAGATTAATTGTCATAAATAAAGTCCAATAAATAAGTCTGGCTAAATATTATCAAAAATAAGCGATAAAACCCGAAAATTTAATAATAGTGTCTGTTTTTCTAATATATCCGCAGGTCAGGTTTTAATTATTAAGTTTTCAATCTAAATTTATCAACTCAATAAGCCTAAGTAGAATGGCAAAAATGGGCGGTATTGCCCAATAAAAACGCGCTTCGTACAAAATAAAAGCAAACAAACGTCAAATTACGTTTTTTCTTAAAAAAGAGTTGACGCCAAGATGAAAAT
>NZ_JBPDIH010000014.1:0-95483 GCF_052030545.1 Thalassotalea sp. PLHSN55
ACTTCAATCGCTATGCCTTGATTAAATCACGTTTAATTCGAACAAAATCTATACTACAAAGGTCAACACGCTCTAGTGTAACGACTCGTTTAATACAATAAATACCTTATATAGAAACCTAATATAAAAAACTAATATAAAACCTAAAGCATTTTACTTTAGGTTTTTTTATTTGTGTTAGGCGCTTATTTAAGGCTGTGCTTGTAAAACATCTAAACCATGTTGCTCTAACAAAGCGACTAATTTTATTAAGGGTAAGCCTATCAAGGTATTTGGATCGTCACCTTCGAGCTTTTCAAATAAACAAATGCCTAAACCTTCACTTTTAAAACTACCTGCGCAATTGTAAGGTTGTTCTGCCTTTAAGTAATTTTCAATGGCTGTTTGGCTGTTATTTTTAAAATGCACATAAAAAGGTTCAACTAACGAATAGCTTTGGCCCGTTTTGCTATTAAAAACACATAGGCCGGTATAGAAAGAAACTTTTTTACCGTTAAATTGACTTAGCTGTTTCACGCCATTTTCAAAGGTATGCGGTTTACCTAGAATATCACCATCGCAAAGTGCGACTTGATCAGAGCCAATAATTAACGCATCAGGAAATTCACTGGCTACGGCTTGTGCTTTTTCAACCGCTAAACGCTGGACCAACTCAAGAGCAGATTCATCGGTTTTTGGTGTTTCATCTATATTTGGTTTAGCGCAATCAAAAGGTAAATTTAGTTTTTCTAAAAGTTGCTTTCGAAAAGGGGAAGTAGAGCCTAAAACTAAGCGTTGCATCATTATTACTCAAAATATAATCAGAATGTTGTTAATATAGGGTCGATATTGATTTTTTAAAGAAATTTAACTAATTTTCTTTTGACACAGCCCTATTGGGGCTTTATTATGCGCGCCTTATGCAAAATCTTAAACTCCCAATAACGATAGACCCGTATAAAAGTGCTCAGCGCCGCTTAGTTTGCGACGGGTATTTTGAATTATCGGGAATGAATAGATTGCTCGCCGCATGTGAAAGTGTGGGAGAGCAAGCAAACATTAATGTAAAATTTAGTGTGGATGAACAGGGCTTGGTAGAAATATCAGGAACTGGCTCGGCACGAGTTACATTAACTTGTCAGCGGTGCACTGACGGATTTGAACAAGACTTAGAGATCGACTTTTCTTTTAGTCCTGCTAAAAATGCGGAAAAAGCTGCTGAATTGCCGTCATATTATGACGCAATAGAATTAGATGAAAATGGTGAAGTTAACCTGCGTGAATTAGTTGAAGACGAGTTATTACTCGCGATACCTCTAATTCCTAGGCATGAACTCGAAGACTGTAATGCGCAAGCTGACAGTGTTTGGGGCGAATTGCCTGAAGAGCTAGATAAGCCGAATCCATTTGACGTGTTAAAAAAACTTAAGTAACTATTTTAAGTTACCAACCGATTTTAGGAGCTAGGCAATGGCTGTTCAAAAAAGTAAGAAATCTCGTTCAAGACGTGGCATGCGCCGTTCACATGACGCATTAACTGCTGAAAACTTATCAGTAGATCCAGTATCAGGTGAAACGCATCGTCGTCACCATGTAACAGCTGACGGCTTTTACAAAGGTGTAAAAGTAATCAACAAATAAGTTGTTATTACTTTGACTGATCTAACCATAGCGTTAGATGTTATGGGGGGCGATAAAGGCCCCCATATAACAATACCTGCTGCAGTTTTGGCTGTTCAACAAACGCCAGACTTGCATCTTATTTTGTGCGGTACCGAGTCGGTTATTGTACAACATCTAGAAAATCTCAATTCTCTTAATCATCCCCAACTTAGTATTTTTGCCACTACACAAGTGGTCGAAATGGATGATAAACCCGCAGTTGCTATTCGTAGTAAAAAAGACTCTTCAATGCGTAAGGCGTTAGACTTAGTGCATGAGGGAAAAGCTCAAGCATGCGTAAGTGCAGGCAATACAGGCGCACTTTTTTCAATAGCACACTTTGTATTAAAAACCTTACCAGGTGTTGAACGCCCGGCGTTAATTTCCTCTTTACCTACCCAAAATAATGATAAGCATGTTTTTATGTTAGATTTGGGCGCGAATGTTTTTTGCGACTCAAATGTGTTGTATCAGTTTGCCGTGATGGGCGCTGTGATGGCAGAAGAGGTTGACGGAATTGATGCTCCTCGTATTGCTTTGTTAAATATGGGCGAAGAAGAAATTAAGGGCAGTGATCATATTAAGCTTACTGCACAACACTTAAACGCGAATAGTTACATTAATTATGTAGGATTTGTCGAAGGAAACGATATATTTTCTAATAAGGCCGATGTGATTGTTTGTGATGGTTTTGTCGGCAATGTTGCGCTAAAAACCTGTGAAGGTGTCGCTCGTTTAGTTTTTAATCGCTTTAAAGATATACTGTCACAGCATCTAATTGCCCGCTTAATTGGTCGTTTAATCGCCCCAACGATAAAAAAGCTTTTTAAATCGCTGAACCCCGACCAGTATAATGGCGCAAGTTTGATAGGATTACGCGGCATTGTTGTGAAGAGTCATGGTAATGCCAATATTCAGGCTTTTTTATCTGCGATTAATGAAGCGTCTAAAGAAGTACAACGACAAGTTCCTGAAAAAATAAAAGTAAAACTTGAACAGAGCTTGTTGCATAAAGACTAATTTCTCAGTTAGAAATTTTTAATGCTTTTATTCATATTACCTTCATTGTGTTGTTGTAATCTGATTAAAAGTGAATTTTGTTAACCATTATTTAGGTAATCTAATGCAAAATAATTTAGCATTTGTATTTCCTGGTCAGGGCTCGCAAGCGGTTGCTATGCTTGCCGACTTTGCTGATCACGAAATCGTTAAAAATACATTCACTGAAGCATCTGGTGCTTTAGGTTATGACTTATGGCAGTTGGTAGCACAAGGGCCAGCTGAACAATTAAATCAAACTAATTTCACTCAACCGGCATTGTTAACGGCAAGTGTTGCGATGTGGCGTTTATGGGCATCAGAAACTGATGTGAAGCCAAGCGTACTAGCAGGCCATAGCTTAGGTGAATATTCAGCGTTAGTTTGTGCAGGTGTTTTCTCTTTAGCGCAAGGCGTTAAACTGGTCGAAAAACGTGGCGAGTTAATGCAAGCATGTGTGCCAGCAGGTACGGGGGCAATGGCGGCTGTTATTGGTTTAGCCGACGATAAAATTATTGAAGCCTGTCAGCAAGCGCAGCAAAATGACGTAGTTTCAGCGGTAAACTTCAACTCGCCAGGACAAGTAGTTATCGCGGGCAATAAAGAAGCGGTAGAGCGTGCTTCTGAGTTATGTAAAGAAGCAGGCGCTAAGCGTGTATTACCACTTCCTGTCAGCGTTCCTTCTCATTGCGAATTAATGAAGCCTGCTGCTGAGCAATTAGCCCTTGAATTAGAGCAAGTGACTTTCAACGCGCCAAGCTATTCAGTGATTAACAACGTTGATGTTGCGATAGAAAACTCTGCTGACGCAATTAAAACCGCCTTAGTAAAACAACTTTATAGCCCGGTTCGCTGGACAGAAACCATTGAAAAAATGTCTGCCGACAATGTTGAACTTGTGGTTGAAGCAGGCCCAGGCAAAGTATTACAAGGCTTAATCAAACGCATCAATAAAACAATTACATCAGTTTCGTTAAATGATAATGCGTCATTAACGAAAGCTTTAGACTTAATTAAGTAGGTAAAATATGTTTTCTTTAGACGGAAAAGTCGCACTGGTAACAGGTGCAAGTCGTGGTATTGGTAAAGCAATTGCGACACAATTAAAAGAATTAGGTGCAACCGTTATTGGTACTGCAACTTCTGAACACGGTGCTAACAATATTAGTGACTATTTAGGTGAGAACCAAGGTCAAGTACTAAACGTGACTGACGATGCTTCTATCGCGGCTTTATTTGAAACCATTAAAGCTAACCATGGCGGTATCGACATTTTAGTCAATAATGCTGGTATTACCCGTGATAATATCTTCATGCGCATGAAAGATGACGAGTGGAATGACATTATCGACACAAACCTTTCATCAGTATTTAAAATCAGTAAAGCTGTTTTACGTCCAATGATGAAAAAACGCAACGGCCGTATTATCAATATTGGCTCTGTGGTTGGTACTATGGGTAATGCAGGTCAAGTGAACTATGCAACGGCAAAAGCGGGCTTAATTGGTTTTAGTAAATCATTAGCGCGTGAGGTTGCTTCTCGTGGCATTACTGTGAATACTATTGCACCTGGTTTTATCGACACAGATATGACCCAAACATTAACTGACGAACAAAAAGAAGGTATATTCTCTCAAGTTCCAGCGAATCGTTTAGGTAAGCCAGAAGAAATTGCTAACACAGTTGCATTTCTAGCGTCTGACGCTGCAGCCTACATTACTGGCGAAACTATCCATGTAAATGGTGGCATGTACATGGTTTAATGGTTTCTTTTTGTTGAGCTTTTATATTTTGATGTTACAAGGTGTTTCATTGTATTAAAATTTAAGGCTCAACAGGTTAGACCACAAAAAAAACAAAATTAGATGCTTGCAAGCTTTGCATTTCAAGAATAAACTACACGCAATTTTTTAAAATTGCATTTCTAGTAAAGGAAATAAAATGAGTACTATCGAAGAACGCGTTAAGAAAATAACTGTAGAACAATTAGGTGTAAGTGAAGAAGAAGTAAAAAATGATTCTTCATTTGTTGATGATTTAGGTGCTGACTCTTTAGATACAGTTGAATTAGTAATGGCGTTAGAAGAAGAATTTGATACTGAAATTCCTGACGAAGAAGCTGAAAAGATCACAACTGTTCAAGCTGCTATCGATTACGTTACTGCTAACCAGTAATAGTAATATTCAGACGGTTATACCTTAGGTGTAATCGTCTGAGTCTTTATATTGATAATTTTGCATTATTTAACAAGCTCTCACGATTTAATTAAATAATCAAAAACCTTTCAAAAATTCAACTCTATCGGAGGCAACTCTTCCCATGCGTCGTGTTGTAATTACCGGTTATGGTATGCTTTCCCCTCTGGGAAACGATCCTGATTCTACTTGGCAAAACTTACTTCAAGGTAATAGCGGAATTGATTTAATTGATCATTTCGATGTTAGCCAATTTCCAACTAAGTTTGCTGGTTTAGTCAAAAATTTTGATCCTGAGCAATTTGGCATAGCCAAAAAAGATGCTAAAAAAATGGATCTATTTATTCAATATGGCTTAGCAGCTGGTATTCAAGCTTTTAAACATTCAGGCTTAGAAGTTACCGAAGAAAATGCGGGTCGTATTGGTGTTGCCGTTGGTTCTGGTATCGGTGGTTTATCGTTAATCGAAGAAAACCATCAAAAATACCTTAAAGGCGGCGTTCGTAAGCTCTCTCCTTTTTTCTGTCCATCTACCATTTTAAATATGGCAGCAGGGCATTTGTCGATTAAATTAGGCTTACGTGGACCAAATATCGCAATTGTTACTGCGTGTACTTCTGGTGTTCATAACATTGGACATGCTGCGCGAATGATTGCTCATGGCGATGCGGATGCTATGCTAGCTGGTGGTGCTGAAAAAGCATCAACGGAATTAGGCATTGGTGGTTTCTGTGCAGCGCGTGCGCTGTCGACACGAAACGACGATCCTCAAGGCGCAAGTCGTCCTTGGGATAAAGACCGTGATGGCTTTGTATTAAGTGACGGTTCAGGCATTGTTGTTATTGAAGAATACGAACATGCGAAAGCACGTGGTGCAAAAATCTTTGCTGAAATTGTCGGTTTTGGGATGAGTGGTGACGCTTATCACATGACGTCGCCGCCAGCAGATGGTGCAGGTGCCGCTTTAGCGATGGAAAACGCTATTCGTGATGCAGGTGTGGCTAAAGATAAAATTGGCTACATTAATGCGCACGGTACTTCAACTAATGCCGGTGACTTGGCTGAAGCCAGTGCTGTTAAATCAGTGTTTGGCGAGCAAGCGCATAAGTTGATGGTAGGTTCTACTAAATCAATGACCGGTCATTTATTAGGGGCCGCTGGTGCTGTAGAAGCGATATTTACCGCACAAGCATTAGAAAATAATGTGGTTCCACCAACGATTAACTTGGAAAACCCAAGTGAAGGTTGTGATCTTGATTTTATTCAAGGTAGTGCCCGCGATGTCAACCTAGAGTACGCTTTATGTAACTCGTTTGGTTTTGGCGGCACCAATGGTTCACTGTTGTTGAAAAAGTTTAATTAAGGTTAATTTTACTTTAACAGTATAATTAATTCTTGATATCAAAAGTTTAAGCCTGAATACTGGTAAGCAGTATTTAGGCTTTTTTATACGTAAAAAATAATCATGCTTTATTGTTCAGTTAATTTTCAAGACCAACAACATACATCGGCTTTTGACCGTGGCTTAGCATACGGCGATGGTATTTTTACCACGGCCAAAATAAACCAAGGTAAGGTCGAATTATACCATCAGCATTTAACGCGTCTTAAAAATGGCTGCAAACGTTTAGCCTTATCTAACGTTGACTTTGGCAAACTTGAGCAGGAAATAACTGAGGTTGCTAAAAAGTTTCCGTTAGCCGTATTGAAAGTGCTTATTTCAGCAGGGCAAGGCGGTCGGGGCTATTCACGAATAGGGTGTAGCGAGCCAACTGTAATTGTTAGCGTGCACGAGTTTCCTAGCCATTATCAACTATGGCAACAACAAGGTATTAATGTTGGTGATAGCAAAACGCTACTTGGCTTAAATCCCTTGTTAGCGGGAATTAAACATTTAAATCGCTTAGAACAAGTTATCGTTCGACAAGAGTTAGATCAGCGTGAGGAAGACGATTTATTAGTTTATGATCTTAACCATCAACTTGTTGAAGCGACTTCTGGCAATGTCTTTTGGTTTAAAGCAGGACAACTGTATACACCACGGATCACCGATGCAGGTATTTCTGGCTTACAACGCGACCAAATATTAGCGGCTTTTCCCGATGCAAAACAAGTGAAAATAGAGCAAAGCGCGTTAGATAGGATAGACGCTATGTTTATCTGTAACTGCGTTATGGGCATCGTGCCGGTCAAGTTTTATAATCAACAAACCTTATCGCTCGATCTAGTCACTTCGGTGCAACAAAGATTAGCGAGTCAGGTATAATCGGCTATCGGAACATCGTCTTTTCAGGGATCATTTAGTGTTTAAAAAACTATTCTTATTGTTGGGTGTGTTAGTTGTTGTTTTGTTGCTCACTTTTTTTTCATTAATGCATAAAAACATCAATAAAGCTTTGCCGATTGAACATCCTGAATTATTTACTGTGATCAGTGGCGAGTCGTTAAATGGAATTTCTGCCAAATTACGTGATAAAGGCTGGCTTGAAAACAGGTTTTGGATACGTGCCTATGTGCGCTTAAATCCGCAATATACACAATTAAAAGCCGGCACTTATCAAATAAACGCCAACGCCAGTGCGCTTGAATTGTTGCAATTATTTATCTCAGGTAAAGAGCATCAATTTAGTGTCACCTTTATCGAGGGCACAACCATTAAAGAGTGGTTGGCATTACTTGCTAAACAACCTAAGGTTAAACATACCTTAGATTATGACAACATCAAGCAAGCTATCACTGCGTTAACGAAAAAACTGAACATAGATGGTCAAAACCCTGAAGGTTGGTTTTTTCCTGATACCTACGCCTATACCGATAATACCAGCGATATCACGATTTTATCGCGTGCTCATCAAGTCATGAAAAAACACTTAGACAATTTATGGCAATCACGTGCTGAGCCTTTGCCATACCAAACACCTTATCAAGCGTTGATCATGGCATCAATTGTTGAAAAAGAAAGTGCGCAATTAAGTGAAAAGCCAGTTATTGCGTCAGTATTTGTTAATCGTTTATATAAGAAAATGCGCCTGCAAACCGACCCAACGGTTATTTATGGCTTAGGTGATCGCTATCAAGGCGATATTACCCGTAAGCACCTACGTGAAAAAACTGCTTATAATACTTATCGCATTAACGGTTTACCGCCAACGCCTATTGCTATGCCAGGTTTAGCCGCGTTAGAAGCGGTTATGCAGCCAGCAAGTACCGACTATTTTTATTTTGTCAGCCAAGGTAATGGCCATCATGTTTTTTCTAAAACCTTGGTCGAGCATAATCGCGCAGTAGCGAAATATCAGCTTAAACGAAAAAGTTAACTTTATTGAAATAATCGCTGAACAAGGTGCTGAATAATGATGTCAGTCACGTTAAGATAGCAACCTAATATGACAATCGACTACAGCACTATTTACCCAATGTGCTTTGAGATAAATTAATGAAAAATGGCTTTATGTTAGTATGCGACGGCAGTAACGGCGCAGGAAAAACCACAGTAATCAAAACGATTGAACAATATCTACAAGACAAAAATATTGAAACCGTTGTAACCCGAGAGCCGGGCGGCACAGCGATCAGTGAAAAAATTCGTGAGGTGATATTAGACCCCTCTACACCGGAAATGCATAACTTGACTGAGCTGATGCTATTTGGCGCGGCTCGTGCGCAGCATGTTAATGAAAAAATCATCCCTGCATTAGCAGCTGGTAAGGTGGTGATAAGTGACCGTTTTGATGCGGCAACTTTTAGTTTTCAGCACTACGCGCGTGGAATTGACATTGATACCATTAAGCAAATTAACGATTTAGCACTCAGTGGTTTTTCAGCTGACATGAATATAATTCTCGATTTAGATCCGAAAGTAGGTCTTGAGCGTGTTAAACAGCGCGGTGAAGGTTTGGATCGCTTAGAAGATGAGAAAATGGAATTTTTAGAAAAAGCACGTCAAGGTTATTTAACGCAAGCAAAGGAAGCGCCAAATAAATTTACTATTATCGATGCTTCTCAATCGAAAGAAGCAGTTTCCGCTCAAGTAAAGGCGGTTGTTGACCAACTTATTGCCAGTCGTTTATAAAAAGGGCTAATATGCCTACTTCAATTATGCCTCATTTCAGCGATATATCGCCTAGAGTGAGGCACGCATTTTTTCTTTCTCATGCGATTATACTCCTCAAAGCAGTATGAGTTTTTAATTTATCTACCTTCAACCTTCATCCGTTATTACTCATTATTAACCGCATTTTCTGCCATTTTTAACTGCTACAAAAACGAACGTTTTAGCTACTTATCAACCTTTGTTTGCAACCATTTACAACATACTTACCGTCAATTTAATGAATTTACTTTAAGTTTTTTGCTAACACTTGCTAAACAAAGAGTGTAACAAAATCATTTTCTGTGTAATTGAAATGTACCTGTGGTGTTGTTTTTCTTTGTATGTGCCCATTTGTGTCACATAAGTGTTAAACGGGCCGCTCGGCGCATTGTTATTCATCCTATAAATAGTATATTCCTCCGAATGTTTTTACGGGCACTTTCAAAATTCAATATTTTAGCCTGCAAATAAACTGATAAAACATGAGTGAATAATTAACGTAGCAGACTCAAAGAAGTCGCAGGTAATTGTTTGTTAAAATTTCTGAGGAGAAAATGGTTGTGCAAAAAAAGTTTGCGTTAAGTCGTATTAGTCAGGCGTGTTTAATCGCCGCTAGCGTTTCAACATTGCCTGCATTAGCACAAGATAAGGTTGATGTACCAAAAATAACGGCTGAAGAAGTCGAAGTTATTACCGTTACTGGTGTGCGTGGCAGCTTGAAAGAGTCAATGAACGACAAACGATTTTCAACTGAAATTAAAGACACTATTTCGGCCGAAGACATTGGTCAACTTCCTGATGAAAATATTGCTGAGGCGCTCCAGCGTGTAACCGGTATTCAAATGGGGCGTTCAGCAGACGGTGAAGGCTCTAGTGTTCAAATTCGTGGTATATCTGACAACAACGTCGAAATTAATGGTCAGGTTGGTTCGGGTTCAGGCGCAGGAAGAAGCATAAACTTTCAAGATCTTCCGTCAGAGCTATTTTCGGGTATTGAAGTCTTAAAAGCACCTACGTCAGACAGAATTGAAGGCTCTTTAGGTGGTACGGTTAATTTAAAAACGCGTCGTCCGTTAGATATGAAGAAAAATCAAGTGGCGACAGTTTCAGCTAAGACTAAATACAATGAACAAAGCGGTGAGTTTGACCCAGATTTTAACGCCTTTTTAGCAAAAAGCTTTCGTGATACTGCAATTGGCGATTTTGGCGTAATAGTGAATGCCGGTCGTAAAAACGTTACCAGTAAAACTGACGTATATGGCGCGGGTGACTTTGAAAGTGCAGATGGTGCTTGGTTAAAAAGAGAAGGTGGTATTGACGTTAATGGCGATGGTGAAATCAATAATAGCGATGTGTATTACATTCCTAACGGTTTAAAATCTTCAACCAGCTATAAAGAAAGTCAACGTGATTCGTTCAATACTACATTGCAATGGCAGCCTAACGATATCACCAATTTTTTCTTTGATTACACCTTTACTCAAAATGATGAATTTGTAACGGGTTCTTCTGCTTCTATGGCCTCAAGTGCTGCTCATTCTGAAATTAAAGAAGGCTCTGATTGGAGTGGTGCAAACTTAGGCGATGGTAGTTACATTATTAATGAAGGCACTATTAGTGGCGCTAGCGTTCGTATGGGGGGCGCGCCTTCAATTCGTGAGAAAAACGCGCGTTCACATAAATTTACCTTAGGTGGTGATGTTCAAGTTAACGACAGTTTAAATATTGCCATGCAATATAATGTTACTTACGGTAGAACCCAAACAGAACAAGCGGGTTTGACGATGGGCTATGACTGGAACGGTGATAATAGAATCGACGGTAAAGACTGGGGTGGCGATTTAAATTTTGACTTCTCAGGTGGTGGCATTCCAAATGGCGGTTTATACGATCCTGAAACGGGTGAAAAAATAGATATCACCAACCCGCTAGATGATCGCTTGCACTACTATCAAATGCAGCGTATTGCTCATGATGCACGTAACCGCGATGACGCCTTAACGCTTGATTTTACGTTAGACTTAGATAACGATTTTTTTACTCAATTTAAATCTGGTATTCGTGTTGCAGGTCGTTCATTTGAAAAAGTATCTTATGAAAACATGAACCAAAACAAGCAAACCATGGTGGATGGTAAATACCTCAATGTAAATATGCAGAAAGTTGCGGTAAACCCTGATAGTAATGAATGGGCTAATAACCAACAGATCTCTTCTGATCTTGCTCATTGTTTAGTTGAAAGTGACGGCGTTGATTTAGAAGGCAGTGATTTACCCGAGAATTGGATTGGTACAGATTGTGACATAGACTTTTTCACTGACTATTTCAATATGCATGATATTCGTGCCATTAATGAAGAGACAGGTTACGGTTATTATGAAGATTTAAGCACACGTTATGACATAGGTGAAGATACCCTTGCTTTATACATGCGCGCTGACTTTTCAAGTGAAATTGGAGACTTACCTTTTTATGGTAACTTTGGTGCCCGTTACATAGAAACAAAAACAACGTCTGCGGGTTACGAAAAGATTGCTGGCGGCAGCTTTGATTGGAATACCTATGACAATAGCTACCATGATTTTTTACCATCGATGAACTTAAACTTAGGTTTAAATGATGAAATGATTATGCGTTTTGCTGCTTATAAAGCCGTACAACGTCCTGGTTTAGGTCAAATATCACCAAGTACGCAATACTTTTATGGCTCTGATATTGATGATTACAACGGTACTGCAATTCTTGGTAATCCTGACTTAGATCCAGTACGAGCAGTTAACCTTGACCTTTCTTATGAGTGGTACTACTCAGCTGAAAGCATGTTTTCTGCAGCTCTTTTCTATAAAGATTTAGACAGTATTATTGCACTACCAGCAGAAACATTTGATTTAGTTATTGGCGATGAAACCTTTCAAGCGCGTCAATATCAAAACTTACCTGGAACAACTATTTACGGTGCTGAATTTGCTCTGCAACATTCATTAGCGGATTTAGGAAGTCTGTTTGAACATACAGGACTTGGTTTAAACTACACCTTTTCAGATGAAGATTCAGACTTAACCGATACCGAAGGCAACGAAATTGGCCGCCGTGGTTTGTCTAAGCACAGCTACAATGTATCTGCATTTTATGATGACGGTGATTTAAGTGTACGTTTAGCCTATAACTGGCGTAGTGAATTTACACGCCGCGAAAATGTGCGATTAGGGTGGGGCACTGATGACTTTTTACCTGAGCTAGAAGATGCTCGCGGTCAACTGGATTTAAGTGTTAATTACAAGATTGGTAAACACCTTAAAGTTAACTTCTCAGCGATCAACTTAAATGACTCTAAAACGATTCGTTACTTACATCATGAAGAGTTGATTAATTATATCGCAGCACCAGGGCGTCGCTTTAATTTAGGCATGGTATATCGCTTTTAGTTATCCAGCCAATTAAGTTTATATTTAATAAAATCGAGCACAATTTTGTGCTCGATTTTTTTATTTTATTCATATACTGGGCAGTTGTTTATAGGGCTTAAAAAATAATTGCGTTATTTAAATAATTTTAGCTACATAAACATCATATGTTCATGATAATATGATGTGAAACGTAATTTGCATCGCGTTTAATTTAACACTTGCTTTACAAATTAATTTTATAGTATTATTTATCATACAAATAGTTTTTGTATTCTTTTCTAAGGAACGATAGTGAAAATTCTTGTTACAGGCGGTATGGGATATATTGGTAGCCATACTTGTATAGCTTTGCATAAAGCAGGTTATACGCCAGTTATTTATGACAACTTATCCAATGCCAGCATTAAAGTACTTGATCAACTAGAAGTTATCACCGGCGCACGCTTTGACTTTATCGAAGGAGATATCCTTGATAAAGCCCACTTTAAAGCCGCCCTTGTAGAAAATAATATTGAAGCTGTTTTTCACTTTGCTGCGTTAAAAGCGGTAGGAGAGTCGACCGAACAACCCCTGCGTTATTACCAAAATAACGTTTCAGGTACAGTGGCAATGTTAGAAGTGATGAAAGAAGTTGGTGTTAACCGTATTATTTTCAGCTCTTCAGCAACGGTTTATGGCGATCCGCAATATCTTCCTATCGATGAAAAACATCCTATCTCTGCAACTAACCCATACGGTTGGACAAAAGTGATGGTTGAACAAATATTAGCGGACAATTGTGCCTCAGACGACAATGCGTTAGCTATTGCACTTCGTTACTTTAACCCTGTTGGCGCTCACCCTAGTGGATTGTTGGGCGAAAGTCCGTCTGGTATTCCGAATAACCTAATGCCATTTATTGCCCAAACAGCGGTTGGTAAAAGAGAATTTGTTAGCGTTTTTGGTGATGACTACAACACACCTGACGGCACAGGTGTTCGTGACTATATTCATATTATGGATTTAGCGGAAGGCCATGTTGCGGCATTTTCAGCACATAAACAAGACAGCGGCTTTTTACCGTATAACTTAGGCACTGGGCAAGGTTATTCAGTGCTAGAAGTGATCAAAGCATTTTCAGCCTCTTCAGGTGTTGATGTTGCCTATAAAATGGCGCCAAGAAGACCTGGTGATATTGCTAGCAATTATGCTGAAGCGTCACTTGCCAAAGAAAAATTAGGTTGGACCGCAAAACTCGATATTAAAGCAATGACAGATGATACCTGGCATTGGCAGTCAAAATACCCAAATGGGTTGGAGTAATTAATGAATAACTTAGAATTTACCCATCGTCGCAAAAATCCATTAACGGGTGACTGGGTATTAGTATCACCACACCGTAATAATCGTCCTTGGTCAGGTGCCACTGAAGCACCATCAGGCGAAGCGTTACCAAAATACGATGAAAATTGTCCGTTATGTCCGGGTAATTCACGTGCAAACGATACGCATAATCCAGAATACAAAGACACTTTTGTGTTTAAAAATGACTTTGGCGCATTAGTTTCAGAGCAATCGGGCACAGAAGCATTAGCAGATGCTGAGCAAAACCCATTATTTGAAGCCGATGTCGCTAATGGTGAATGTCGCGTGATTTGTTTCTCACCGGATCACAATAAATCGTTACCTGAGTTAACGCCAAATGAAATCAGTAAAGTGATTGATACTTGGCAGTCAAACTATGTTGAACTTGCCGAGCAGTACAACTGCGTGCACGTTTTTGAAAACAAAGGCGCGATTATGGGCTGTTCTCAGCCGCACCCACATGGTCAAATTTGGGCGCATGACCACCTATCGACAGAAGTTGAAGTTGAAGATAAAAACCAGTTTGCCTATCAAGCAAAACACGGCAGTAACTTATTAGGTGACTATGTTGCCAAAGAAGTGGCTCAACAAGACCGTGTTGTTGCACAAAATGACCATTGGTTAGTGGTTGTGCCGTTTTGGGCTGCATGGCCGTTTGAAACCTTATTAGTTGCTAAAGGTGACGTTCGTCACTTTGGTCAATTAACTCAAGCACAAAAAGACGCTTTAGCTGAAATTTTGCAAGAGCTAACAATTCGCTACGACAACGTATTTAATTGTAGTTTCCCATACTCTATGGGTTGGCACAGTGCACCGGCAAAAGCAGAAGATGATAGTCATTGGCGTTTGCATGCACATTTTTATCCGCCGTTATTACGCTCAGCTAGTGTGAAAAAACACATGGTTGGCTATGAAATGTTAGCCGAAAGTCAGCGTGATTTAAGCGCTGAAACCGCTGCGAAAATTTTACGCGAAGTAAGTACAACGCATTATAAGCAAGGGGAATAAAATGAGCTTTGATATGCTAAAAGATAGATTTGAAGAACTTTATCAACAACCAGCTAACGCTATTTCAATTGCGCCAGGTCGCGTAAACTTAATTGGTGAATTCACCGATTATAATGACGGTTTTGTTTTACCTTGTGCGCTAGAATACGCAACGCGTGTTTTATATCGTCAACGTGAAGATGACAAAATTGTTGTGCACTCAATGAGCTACCCAGGTGAAAAAGACGAATTTAGCGCAAGTGAAGAAATCACCAAAGGCGATTCGCAATGGGGTAACTACATTAGAGCGATGGCATTTGTATTTAAGCGTGCAGGTTTTGCCCTTAAAGGCGTAGACTTATTAATTGAGTCAGACGTACCGCAAGGTAGTGGTTTATCTTCGTCAGCTGCTCTTGAAGTGTCTATTGGCGGTGTATTTAATGCTATCGGTGGTTTTGGTTTATCTGAACAACGCATTGCGGTATTAGGTCAAGAAGCTGAAAACGACTTTATGGACTGCCAATGTGGCATCATGGATCAGTTAATCTCTGCTGAAGGTGAAAAAAGTCACGCGTTACTTATTGACTGCGAAAACCTTGAAACTGAAGCGATTTCAATTCCTGAAGATTTATCAATTGTTATTGTTAACTCTAATTACCCGCGTAAGTTAGTGGACAGTGAATACAACCAACGCCGTATTGATTGTGAGCAAGCGGCAAGTAAAATGGGTGTAAAAACACTACGTGGCGCAGATTTAGATAAACTTGCGCAAGCGAAAAGTGACATGACTGAAAACGAATACAAACGTGCTCATCACGTGATCACTGAAAATTCGCGCGTTATTGCCGCGACAGTGGCACTTAAAAATAATGACATGGACGCGCTTCGCTCATTAATGACTGGCTCGCATGTCTCGCTTCGTGATGACTTTGAAGTAACAGTACCTGCAACCGACGGTTTAGTGACTATTTGTCAAGAAGCCTTAGGTGATCGCGGCGCAGTTCGTATGACAGGTGGCGGTTTTGGTGGCGCTATCGTATGTTTATGTCGTGCTGAAGATGTTGACAGCATTAAAGCTGCAGTTACTGAAAAATATCACGCACAATTTGATTTGCACGCTGATATTTATGTGTGTAAAGCCGGTAACGGTTTAGCGGTGACTAGTTTTTAATTAAACCTATCAGTAAATTTAATAGTATGTATATTTATGCATAATTTGATAGTTAAAAAGGCGTTAAGGAAAATATCCTTAACGCCTTTTTTGATCTCATGTTTTAGTGGGTAAAACGTTAAAAGCTCATTAAAGTCGAATAGGCTATGCTCTTTTAACGTTGTAATTGAAACTCGGGTAGTGCAGCTACGCCATAAACTGCAATATTATAGCGCTCACTGTCATCACTTTCGGTTAATGTATTTATCAGCGTTTGACGCGAATTTTGATTATCACTGGTTTTAAGCTGACCGCTGGTCAGATAAAAATCTAAATAATCCACCACAGCAGTCGCTTTAACTTGTTCATCACCTTCGGTTGTCGTCCAAATATTGGTAAGTATACTTGGCGTTAACTCAACCTTAAGCTGCTCTTCAGTAAAGTTTGAATGCTTAACAGCTGTATTTCGTAAAAAGCCACGTGTTAATAATTTATGATAGGTATTTAATGTTAAAAACAGCTGCGTTTCTGTGAGTAGCTGCAATTCTGGTGCAACGAGCGACTGGGCGGAAATATTTCCCGTCGGCGAAAAATCAGGTAAGAAAAAGTTAAATACCGAAAGCGATCCTTGTGCATATTGACCAATATTAAGTGAATCGACACGTAGTAAGGTTGCATCATTAGCATATTGGTCAGCAACAGCTAAATCTAAACCGTTATTTCCGCCAGCCAAAGGAATGTCAGAATGTGCTTTGAGTAAACGCATTATTCCTGTCATATGTAATAACGGCTCTTTTACTTTACCAAAGGTTTGTGAGTTACTAATGTTTGGATTCCGTGCCTCTTTATCTAACAAAATTGCACGAATAACGGCTTTCAAATCACCGGTATTGCCAAAGGCATTTGCAACGCGTTCAATATAGTCAGCGCTAGGGTTTGAGGTAACGAAACGTTGAATTAACTGACGACTTATAAAGGGAGCCGTAGTGCTATGGGCAACTAGCGCATCTAAAACAAAATCAAGCTCTTGCTGTGCTGCTTGAACCGACTGTTCTGAACTGTCTGGTACGGTGATTAGGTTATCCTTGTCTGAAAATAATGTTTTTTCACCAAATTCATGGTGTGCAGTGAAAAACTTCATCGGTTCAGTCCAGCGGTATTGGTAATCGTTCGTTGCGTTTCCTAAAAAGAAATAGTTATTTTCAACTTTATCACTATCGCTATTCTTATAACTAAAACCTAAACCAGTAAATACTTTGGCCATTTCTTTGATAACTTGGTTGTCGTAAGTTGGTATTGGCAAATTATCTGAACCTAATTTAATAGCACCATTTTTTTGCCGATGAACTAGGCCAAAAGTAAACAGTTGCATTATCTCTCGTGCGTAGTTTTCATCTGGGTAATAACCGAGTTCAAGATCCGTTTTTTGATTACGTAAATGGCTAAGCCAAACGCCCATTACCGGGTGTAAAGTAACATCTTCTATAGTTTGGCGATAAGTACCAAAGGCATTACTCGCTAATTGATCCCAATAATGCGTTAAACCTCGGTGTGCGGTTTTTAGCGGGCTATTGGCATCGCCTACGACTAAAATTTCACTGAGTGCAAACGCCATACGCTGCCTTAGTTGATCGTTACCGTATACCGCTATTGGCCAAAAATTATCTCGCCTTAGATTTCTTTCCGTTTCTTCACCAAATAAGGGAATAGTTTCATCTGTTAACGCAAGATAATGAGTCTGTGGCGTTGCAAATTGTTGTTCGAGCCAAGCGCTATATACTTGCATTCTATTAACGCCGTCTGCGCTAATTTGACTGCGAAGCACTGAATAGTCAGCAGGAGTCGCGCCAAAAGTTGCTTGATTTAAGAAACGCACAATATCTCGGTCAACATCTTCTTCTGATAATGGGCTATCAACGGGCGGCTCTACATTAGCGTCATAGGTGATGGCAGCAGAAATTTCCCCTTGTTGATAGTTAGCGGTATGAATGTTGACAAAAAATTTGCCTTCAAAAAGTGTATCAAGCATTTGTTGCTCGGTGGTGAAAATACCGCCAGGGGCTAAATCCCATAAATAATTGGTTTGCGGACCAGTAAATTCTATGTCTTTGATCATTGACCCCGCAGGCGCTAAATGAATATGTTGGTCGGTTTGTATCGTCGTTAAATCTGAAAACGTATAACTGAGCTTTGCCTGATTGTTGTCACCTTGCAATATTAAACTTAAAACGCCTGTTGCCGATGTTTGTGCGTTATCTTGAGGGCTAAAAATTCCCAGAAATACCTTGGCATTTTCTGGGGCATTCGTTGCGTCTGTAATAACAATTTCAACCTTGTTTTCATTGGAAGTATCGTAGCTGCTAGCGCTCTCTAGGGTAAATGTTAAAACCTCGGGAACTTCATGCATGCCATCTTGCACCGGATGTACTTCGATGACACGTGAATTTTGATTTTCAGCTAGTTCAATAGTCGCTCCGACGTTGCCTCCATCGCTGTATACCAATAGGTAGTCTTCACTGCTTGCAGAGCCTTTGGCAGCATCAATATTGCCGGATAGTGAATAATTTATATTTAGCGCCGCAGTTGTGCCTTGACGTAAAACGGTGAATTTAGCAAGTTGGTTACTTTTTTCGATGGCAGAGCTTACGACAGTATTAATGCTTATTTGTGCTTTTGGTGCATCGGGTGTGGTAGTTGTGTCTGAGTCACCACTGCCACCACATGAGGCGAGCATAAAAAGACTGCTTAGCATTGTTGCAGAAGATAAGACAAACTTTCTGGTAATATTCATCGTTATGCTCCTTTGATAAACGTTAGGTTTTCTGAGGCATCAAAGGGGCTAGGGAAGTTATCTAGGGAAGGGAAGAGTTGATTTAAATCGCTGTCTTGCACCCCAAGCCATTTAGCAATAACCGCACCGCACTGCGATGTTGCGGTAGTGGGAACCCAGCGACCACGACCAGTGCTAGCGTCAAGGCCTTGTGCTAATTTTAAGTCTGGGTGTGTGCCAAAAAATTGCCCACCGTTTACCATATTGCCCATTACAAGGGCATGTCCACCCCATGCATGGTCAGTTCCACTTTCTGCACTGTCACCATTTGGGGTAAAAGTCCGGCCAAATTCAGAGCCAACAAAGGTCAATACTTTGTCAAAATCCCCTTGTGCAACAAGTGCGTCTCTAAACCCTTTTAATGCATCATTTAATTCGCTCATCAGTAAAGAGTGATCTGCCAATAAGTTTTGATGGGTATCAAAGCCGTTAACTTGAACAAAAAACACCGGACGATTATTACCCGTAGATTCTCGACCTGCGATCATTTTGGCGATGGTTTTTAGTCGTTTTGACGTTTTAGTGTTATTACTATCAGCCGCAGAAAAAACGCTATCATAATCAACGCCGTTAGCATCAGCTTGATTAAAAGCACTGCCGATAATCGTTTGTGCACCTCGTGCTGAACTAAACACGTCGCGATACTTTTGTACCATTAAATGATCGCTATCACTGACACTGTCAAATGCATTTTCAAGCATGGTTTGTCGCTGGCCATTATAGCCATCTAGTTTAGTGAGCCCGGTACTGCTCATGACATAAGGGTTAATAACGCTATTTTTAGTGACTTGAAATGAATTTAAACCTGAAACAGAAATCAGTGGTGATACCGAGCCAGTATTGTAACTGGTTAAAAGCTCGGCAGCTCGACCGCCCCAACCAAAGGTAAATTTAGTAGAGGGATCACTTTGAAACTGGCGTTGTTGATCTGAATGTGAAAATAGTTGCTCAGGTAATGATACTGACTTATCTAAAAACTGCTCGCGTGTTGTTGGTACGTTAAGGTTACCAATGTTACACAAAACCGACATTTCTTGGTCGTTAAACAGGGTGGCTAAATCAGCGCAAGCCGGATGCATACCAAATTCTGCGTAATTTTCTCCTCCATATATCTGAGGAGCAGTAACTAAATCTAACGTGTGTAATTGCTCGGCGGGTATGGCAATAGTTCGTCGACCTTGTTGATACTGATCTCTTAGCGGCCCATCACCTTTAGGTACTATCATATTAAAGGAGTCGTTACCGCCTGCGAGAAAAACAAACACTAATGCTTTGTAATCGCTAGTAGCTGCCAAGGCGGAAGAGGTATTTAGTAGCCCTCCTAAACCTAATGAGCCTATAGTAGTTGCACTTGTTAAAGAGAGTAAAGATGAGCGTTTGAGGAAGCGCCTACGTGATATGTGTTGTTTTACTGTCATATGATAAACCTTACTTTTACACTTGGTCGAAAATACACAACCAGACTACAGTTAAAGTGGTATTCAACAACTTTAGTTTGCTTATAAACTATAAAATAAGTTTCATCTGCGCTTTAACTAAGCTGTTTATTTTTAAATCAATGTAATATAAGTCCTATCAATCATTCAAGGTAAATAGAAAATTTTCGACATTGTTTAAGATTAATCACGCAAAATAAAAAGTATACTAGTATGATAATCAAATATTTACCTATCGAGTTGTTATTGGCTATTAAGTTTTAAGTAAACTGAATAAAGTGTTGAGTTTATTCTTAGGCCATTGAATAGTTAAAAGGAAGCTAAATGAATCATTTATCCCCAATGCAATGCCGCGTTATTGGTGTTTTACTTGAAAAAGAAATTACCACACCTGATCAATACCCGCTATCGCTTAACAGTTTAACCAATGCCTGTAATCAAAAAAGTAACCGCGAACCCGTACTGTCGTTAACCGAAAGCGAAGTACAGCAGGTGGTAGATGAGCTTATGTCGCAAAATCTCATTAGTGATCAAGGCGCTTTTAGTGGCAGAGTTGCAAAGTATCAACATCGCTTTTGTAATACTGAATTTGGTGATTTGCAATTAACCGCGCAGCAGCGTGCAATCATCTGTTTATTGTTTCTACGTGGTCCGCAAACACCGGGTGAACTAAGGACACGCAGTAATCGTTTAGCTGATTTTGCTAATGTTGATGCAGTCGAAGCGGCATTAACACAATTGCATGACTTAAATGAGCAACAATACGTTGTTAAACTAGCGCGTGAACCCGGCAAACGAGAATCGCGCTATGCACATTTATTTTCAGGCGAAGTCAGCCAAGCAGATGTAACGCATGAAAATACCGTAACGGCGGCGGTTACAGGGCAAGGCTTGACGGATGAAGCATTATTGCAACGCGTAGAAATGCTAGAGATGCAAGTTGCTAAACTTACTGAACAAATGAATGAGCTGTTAAGTTAAGTTTTTCATTTATTGTTTTGCGCTTTTCACATATTAGCTTATAGCTTTTAACTTCTAGCTTATGTCTTGTAGCTTTTAACTTGTTACTTATGTCTTTTAGCTAGACAAAATCATTAAAGAGGAATACTCATGAAAACATTATTGAAGTGTTTGGTCTTATGCGCTATTTCGTTGCAGACTTTTGCTGACGACTTTGTTGGTATTGAAGTATCCGGTAAAGCAGAGATTTCAGCAATTCCTGATGTATTCACCAGTGTGTTTACGATTAGTGAGCGAGCGGTCAGCTCCAGTAAAGCGAAAGCTTTGGTTGATCAAAAAAGCCAACTGTTAGTTAAGCAAGCGTTAAGCTTAACAATAGATAATCAAGATATCGAATCAGAGCGCATCACAATCGTGCCTGTTTATATTGATAACGACACTGAATTGCCCGAATTAAGTATTATTGAGAAACAAGCGAATAATAGCTACGTAAAAATTGATAATGTTAATAAACTGCAACGAAAACATAATCAACAAAAGAAAAAGCTCGTTTACCAAGTTAGTCGCGTAATTGTGGTTCATTTGACTGATATCAATACTTATGAAAAGTTACTTAATAAAGCAACATCTATTGGTATCAATAGGGTATCGCCATTGCAAATGTCGATAAGTAAAGCGCAGCAGCTTTATCAGCAGGCGCTTGAGCAAGCAATAGTTAACGCTACCGAAAAAGCGACAGTCATGGCCAAACATACCGGTAAAAAATTGGGTCATATTGTGTATTTAAAAGAACAATCGTATGGCGCTCCTGCGCGTATGATGTCAGCAATGTCGGATGAAAGATTTCAACCCAATGTTGGAAAAAAAGCAATTTCTGCCCATATAATTGCAAAATTTGCGCTAGTTAACTAAACAAATGCGTTTTACACGGGATAAAGCTTTAAATTTAGCTTGGTTCGGGGTATGTTATGCGCATTTTTGACTTAAGATAAAATTGAATGGATAAAATAACATTTTATCAGCAGCTAGATGAGCAAATAGCCGCCATTATTTCAGGTGAAAGTGATACAATTGCCAACATGGCAAATATTAGTGCCCTGTTATTTGAACAGTTAGCTGATATTAATTGGGTTGGCTTTTATCGCAAAATTGATAACGAATTGGTTTTAGGACCTTTTCAAGGTAAAGTAGCCTGTATTCGCATTGCCATGGAGAAAGGTGTTTGTGGTGCTGCAGCGACGACTAAGGTAACTCAGCGAATTGCTGATGTTCACCAATTTGATGGTCATATTGCTTGTGATGCCCGTACCAATTCTGAATTAGTTATTCCAATTTGTGTTGATAACGAGGTGATAGCTGTGCTTGATATTGATAGTATGAGCTATAACCGTTTTGATGAAGATGATCAAAAGGGCTTAGAACAAGTGGCAATAACGTTAGAAAAAAGTTTGGCTAAGCCATGAAAGAATTTGTAGTTATTCACGACTACCTTGTTTCAGAAGCCGTAGTGGGTGACTGGGAAGGGCAAGAAGAAATAGTCGCGGAAAAAATAAATGAGCTTTACCATACCTTGTATGATTTAGCTGAAGAAGACATTTCACCAGAGATTTTAACAAGCTTATTAGCTTTGGTGTGGGATACCTGGATTGGGCAAGACGCTTTGCCTGATGTAGAAACAGATGATATTTATGATTGGTGCCGACATGTGTTGGAAAACCGTGAACAATATCTTCAAGATTAATATTATTTAAAGTTGTATTTATGGAAACTAAAAGAATTACCACCAAAGAAATCATTGGTTATTTAACTGAAAAATTCCCTGCATGTTTTTCAATTGAAGGGCCTGCTAAACCACTAAAAGTGGGTATTTTTCAGGACTTAGCAGAAAAGCTTGCTGATGATGAAACGGTTAGTAAAACACGTTTACGCCAAGCACTTCGTCACTACACAAGTAGTTGGAGATACCTTAAGGCGATTAAAGTTGGTCAACACCGTGTTGATGTTGACGGCAATCAGGTTGCTGAAATCGATCAAGAGCAAGCCGACTACGCCAGCAAAACCCTGCAAGAAAGCCAAGAAAAGTTTGGTAACAAAAAGCAACAAGACAAAGAAAATAAAAAGCCTTATAAAGGAACTAAGACGACTAAAGACAAGTCTATAGATAAAAGTAAGGCGGCCAAATTTAAGTCTGTTAAAGCAAAGAAAAAGACAGAACCTAAAGTAGAAGCTAAACTTACACCTGTTGATAATGCTACTGTTGTTGTTGGAGCTAAGGTACAAGTTAAATTAGGCAACGCGCCTATGGCAGCTACTATTACTGAAGTTTCAGGCGACGATATTAGTGTTCAGTTAGTTTCAGGCATGGTGATTAAAACCCAACTGAAAAACATTTTTTCTGACTAATATGGAGCCGTAAGTATGATGAAATTTTGTCGTATTGCACTTGCCGTCACATTAACGCTTAGTAGCGTTAATGTCCTAGCGACAAAAGCTGATGACCAGCCAGAGTCACTTCCTGTCTTGGCTCCTGAGAGCCAACATGCCACGTCAAGTAAACGGATAACGGCACAATTTACTCGCGCTCATTATAAAGCGGTAAAAATTGATGATGCATTGTCATCAGAAGTGTTTGACCGCTACATTAAACAACTCGATTATTCTCGCAATGTATTTCTTGTTTCTGATTTAGCGTCTTTTGAAAAATACCGTAATAGCTTTGATAGTGTGGTAACACGCGGCAAACTTGACGCTGCGTATGATATGTATAACTTAAATTTACAACGTCGCCTTGAACGTTATGAATATGCATTAAGTTTACTTGAAAAACCGTTCGATTTTACCCTAAACGAAGAATATTTATTCGACCGTGAAGAAGCCGAATGGCCAAAAGATCTTGCCGAATTGAACGAACTTTGGCGCTTAAAAGTTAAATACGATGCGCTTAATCTAAAACTAACCGGTAAAGATTGGGAAAAAACAGCAGAAATTTTAGGTAAACGTTATCGTTATGCGATTAAACGTTTAAAGCAAAGTGAAAGTGAAGACGTTTTCCAAATTGTCATGAACAGCTTTGCCCGTGTTGTTGAGCCTCATACTTCTTATTTATCCCCAAGAAACGCTGAACGTTTCCAAATGGAAATGAATTTATCACTTGAAGGTATCGGCGCTGTACTGAGAGCAGAAGAAGACTATACCGTCATTCAAAGTGTTGTTTCAGGTGGGCCGGCGGATAAATCTAAAGATATTAAGCCTAAAGATCGCATTGTTGCTGTCGCTCAAGGTAAAGACGAATTTGTTGACGTAATAGGTTGGCGCTTAGACGATGTTGTCGACTTAATTAAAGGTCCAAAAGGCAGCGAAGTTCGTTTGCAAGTATTACCTGAAAATGCCGAAGACGATGCCAGCATTAAAGTTGTATCCATAGTTCGTGAAAAAATAAAACTTGAAGACCGCGCTGCAAAATCTGAAGTGTATTTTGAAAAAGAAGGCGATGAAAACAGTAAAAAACTTGGCGTAATTGATATTCCAAGCTTTTATAACAACCTCTCAAGAGATGTTAAAAAAGAGCTAGAAAGCCTGAAAAGCCAAGGTGTTGAAGGTATTATTGTTGATCTGCGTGGTAACGGTGGTGGTTCGTTAACTGAAGCGACATTATTAACCGGCTTATTTATTGATAAAGGCCCCGTGGTTCAAGTACGTGACGGTGCAAACCGTATTTCGATAAACAGCGATAAAGATGGCATCAGTTATTATGACGGGCCATTAACAGTAATGGTTGACCGTTACAGCGCATCTGCTTCTGAAATTTTTTCAGCAGCGATACAAGACTATAATCGAGGCGTTATTGTTGGCGAACAAACCTTTGGTAAAGGCACAGTTCAACAACATCGTGGTTTAAGTCGTGTCTACGATTTATATGAAAAACCATTTGGTAGCATTCAATTTACCATTGCTAAATTTTATCGTATTAACGGCGGCAGTACACAGCATCGTGGTGTTTTACCTGATATCGCATTTCCTACCGCAGTTGACCCGCAAGAGTGGGGCGAAAGCAAAGAAGAAAATGCATTACCTTGGGACCAAATTCCTAAAGCGCGTTATGCGCCATTGGGTGAATTATCTGCCGATGTCGCTTACTTAGATGCACTTCATCAAGAACGCATCAAAGACAACGCAGAATACAATTACTTGCTTGAAGACATTAAGGTTTATAAAGAAGAAAAAGACAAAGACTCTATTTCTTTAAACCTTAAAGAACGTAAAGCAAAACGTGAAGAGCGCAAAGCTAAGCAATTAGTACGTGTTAATGAACGCCTTGTCGCTATGGGTAAAGAAAAGATTGATAACCTCGATGATGACTTACCAGAAGAGTTGGATGAGTTAGATCCGTTTTTAGATGAAACGGCAAAAATTACTTTCGACTTAGTTTCGTTAGGAAAAGTCGCCAAAAAATAGTGAATATTTTTACTTAAATAAAGCCGTCTATTAAGACGGCTTTTTTGTCTCTAAATTTAACTTGCCGCGCAATAAATACCCCTGACACGGTTGATGCTGATTTATGTGTTGTTATTTCTAGCTATTGTATTTAAAGGGTTTTATTTGTATTTATAGGCTAACTACATTTAAGGGTGAATAAAAAATAAACACAATTCAGTAACGCTTTTTAAAGTAACTGAACAATGAATAAAACTACTAAAAATTCAGCTCGTTTACATTTTGTGTATGTTTATTTAAAAAATATGCATATATATTTGCTCATCAAAATGTTCTTATAGTTTTATTCAATATTTTTGAAAAATAAATTGCTTGCACTTAGCTACAGCACTGGGCATTTTATTAGCAGCAAAAATTAGAGACGGCCTCTAATTTTATTTTTACTAGACAAATAATAAGGTTTACTTCTTTTATGGTAGAACCAACAGAAACAAACAAGATCACCAAATCACCCTCATTAATGGATGCATTACTTCCCATTGTTAGTTTGATTATCATGTTATCCGCGGGTGTTATTTATTTTGGTGATAATTCTTCTTATGGGCCTAACCAAATTGCACTAATGGCAAGTATGGGCATTGCAATCGTCATCGGCCTTAAGAACGGATTTTTGTGGGAGTCGATTGAACAGGCCATCGTTAAAGGCATCTCTCTATCACTTGGCGCGGTTCTCATTTTATTTGCCGTTGGTGCACTTATTGGTACTTGGCTATTGTCGGGTACCGTACCAACAATGATTTATTATGGGTTGCAAATTCTCAACCCAAGTTGGTTTTATGCGGCAACGTGTTTAATTTGTGGCATCGTTGCATTAAGTATTGGTAGTTCTTGGACAACAGCGGCAACTATTGGTGTCGCTTTATTAGGCATTGCACAAGGGTTAGGCTTGTCACCAGAGATAACTGCTGGTGCGATCATCTCAGGTGCTTATTTTGGCGATAAAATTTCACCGCTATCTGAAACAACGAACTTAGCCCCAGCGGTTGCAGGTAGTGAATTATTTTCACATATTCGTTACATGTTATGGACAACCGTACCGTCAATTTCAACGGCGTTAGTTATTTTTATCATTCTAGGCCTAAATGAAACCACCAGTGCCAATGATACGTCAATTGCCTTATTGAGCACGCAATTAGAGCAACAGTTTAATTTAAGCCTTGCTAACTTGATCCCTGTGGCGATTTTATTGTTTTTAGCGATGAAAAAAGTGCCAGCTTTCCCTGCGGTTTCTGTTGGCGCAATTGTTGGCGCTGTTTGGGCGATTGTTTTTCAACAAGAACTCATCTTGTCAGTTGCAGAGCAGGGTACTGATGCTTTTACCGCTAATTTAAAAGTGGTGTGGACGACATTTTTTGATGGCGTAGTGATCGAAACAGGTAATGAAGAGCTAAACTCGCTCTTAAGTGGCGGTGGTATGTCGAAAATGCTTAATACCATTTGGCTTATTATGACCGCAATGAGCTTTGGCGCAGTGCTAGAACATTTAGGCATGCTACGTAAATTTGTTGATGCTATTGTATCGTCGTTAAAATCTACCGGCAGTTTAATTGCCGGTACAGTGACAACGTGTATCGGTACTAACCTAGTGACTGCTGATCAATATATGGCTATTGTGATGCCTGGTCGTATGTACAAAGAAGAATTTCAACGTCGTAACTTACACCCAGTGGTATTAAGTCGAACATTAGAAGATTCTGCAACGATTACCTCGCCGCTTATTCCTTGGAATACCTGTGGTGCATACATGTACAGTGTTTTATTGATCAACCCATTTGATTATATTTTCTATTGTTTCTTCAACTTAATTAATCCGGTACTTGCCGTTATCTATGGCTTTGTCGGTTTTAATATTAAAAAACTTGCTAAATAATTACGACTGAGCTCATTTAATCTTTTTAAAAAAACCTGTAACCTATTACAGGTTTTTTTATGACTATTTTTCAGATGTATGTGATTAATTTGCCACTAAGGGTAAAGCATCACCAATTTTTTGTATGGAATTCAAATGACAGAATTTAAAGCACGTTATCTTGCCGATTATCTTCCTCCAGCGTTTGCCGTAAATAATATCGACTTAACTTTTGAACTTGAAGACACTAGTACTAAAGTGACTAGCGTGCTGTCGTTAACGCGTTTAAATGACGCTAATGAACCCTTGATACTAAGTGGTGAGCATCTAACACTTATTGGGCTAAAGCTTAACGGCGAGCAATTGGCTGAGTCTCATTATCAAGTGTCAGATACACAATTATCAGTCAACGTTAATGAAACTGAATTTGAGCTGACCGTAATCACAGAAATTAACCCGCAGGAAAATACGTCGTTAGAAGGGTTATTTAAATCTGGAGATGCATTTTGTACCCAGTGTGAAGCGGAAGGGTTTAGACGCATTACCTATTATTTTGACCGCCCAGACGTGATGAGTGTCTTTACCACAACCGTCATCGCCGATAAAAACAAATACCCATTTTTATTATCAAACGGTAACAGTATCGATAAAGGGCAGTTAGACAACGGCAAACATTTTGTAAAGTGGCACGACCCGTTTCCAAAACCTTGTTATTTATTTGCCCTTGTCGCTGGCGATTTCGATTTATTGCAAGACAGTTACACCACCGTAAGTGGTCGTGACGTGCAATTGGAAATTTTTGTCGACAGAGGTAATCTCGATAAAGCGCAGCATGCAATGCAAGCGTTAAAAGACTCGATGAAATGGGACGAAGAAACCTTTGGTTTAGAATACGATCTAGATATTTACATGATTGTTGCGGTCGACTTTTTTAATATGGGCGCGATGGAAAATAAAGGCTTAAATGTTTTTAACAGTAAATACGTGTTGGCAGATAAACATAGCGCAACTGACACTGATTATTTTAATATTCAAGCTGTTATTGCCCATGAATATTTTCATAATTGGACCGGTAACCGTGTTACCTGTCGAGATTGGTTTCAGTTGAGTTTAAAAGAAGGCTTAACGGTATTTCGCGATCAACAATTTAGTGCTGACATGCATTCTGCAGCCGTAACCCGTATTCAAAATGTTCGTGTATTACGTTCACTGCAATTTGCTGAAGATGCAGGCCCTATGGCTCACCCAATACGTCCTGAAAAAGTTGTTGAAATGAATAACTTCTATACCTTAACGGTTTATGAAAAGGGCTCTGAAGTTATTCGTATGATGCATACCTTGTTAGGAAAAGACAAATTTAGACTAGGCATGGACTTATACTTTAAGCGCTTTGATGGCATGGCTGTTACTTGTGACGATTTTGTTGAAGCAATGAGTGATGCGTCTAACATTGACCTTTCTCAATTCAAACTTTGGTATAGCCAGGCGGGCACGCCACTATTAACGGTTAAAGAAAGCTTCGATGCACAAAGCAATACCTTTACCTTAACCATTAAACAAAGCTTGAAGTGCGATAAAAATACTACTGAGCAAGCGATGCATATTCCGGTGAAAATTGAATTAATCGACGGTGATAAAGTTCAGCCCCATTTATTAGAGCTAACCGAGCTTGAGCAAAGCTGGCAGTTTAACGGCTTTAATACCGCGCCCGTTGTTGCCTTTTTAGGGGATTTTAGCGCGCCGGTGAAAGTTGATTTTCCACAGTCTGATCAAGCATTAGCAACAATAATGGTCAAAGCTAATAATGAATTTTGCCGTTGGGACGCAGGGCAAAAACTCTTTAATACCTATATAAAACAGTTAGTGGTGTCACCAGATTCAACATTACCGCAAAGCTTAACCGATGCGTTTAACAATATTTTAGTTGCTGATATTGATCCCGCACTTAAAGCGGAGCAACTTGCCTTGCCAAGCTTTGATGAATTGGCCGATTCAATTGACGAAGTTGATCCTATCGCCCTAGTTAACGCGATAAAATCGGTAAAACTATTCTTAGCGAAGGGCAGTGCCGCACTATTGGGGCAAACCTATCAAGCCAATATGGCAAAAGAATATAATAATAGTGGTGACGCTATTGGTAAGCGCTCGTTAAAAAATGCCTGTTTATCGTATTTGACACTTGTTGAAGAAAATCAACATTTGCTTAAACAGCAATATCAAATATCAGATAATATGACCGATACACTTGCCGCATTAGATTGCAGCGCCGCCAATAACGCTGAAATATTTGATCAGCAAATGCAAGTATTCGAACAGCAATGGAGTGATACCACGCTTGTGATGGACAAATGGTTTACCTTGGCGGCCAGTGTATCAAGTGATGATATTTTTGAACGTTTGGCTAAACTGATTAATCATCCGAAGTTTAGTTTACAAAACCCTAATAGGGCGAGATCGTTAATTGGCGCATTTGCTAGCCGAAATCCACAATACTTTCATTGTCAAAGTGGCAAGGGTTATCAATTCTTAACAGAGCAAATAATCAAGCTAAACGACATCAATCCACAAGTTGCATCTCGCCTTATTACACCTTTAATTCAGTACAAAGGTTTTGATAAAACCAGACAAGCGTTAATGAAAGCGCAGTTAGAGAAACTATCGAGCTTAGCTAACCTATCAAAAGATTTAAAAGAAAAACTTGATGCCGCCTTAGCGTAAATTACTAGAGCGTGTTGACCTTTGGTGTATGTTTTTGCAGCGAATTGTTTGCCATTTATACAAGGCAGAGCGATTGTCGTGTAGTTATCTACATAAATGAGTGATAACGCAGTAGAAATGGCAAACAAACGCTGTCCGAAGGAGCCATTTAAACGCTTCCTGCTCTTTGTTACTAACTTTAGACGTAGAGCCACTATGCCTTCAAGTTAGTGCCGCGATCAGAAAGCGTTTAAATTGGACAAAATTCATACCACAAAGATCAACACGCTCTAATCAATAAGCATTAACAGTTTGTAACTGTTAGTGCTTTATTCAAAGTTTTTGTGTGCTGCTTAACCTGTTAAAAATTATGAAATATCATTTCCATTTAAACATTACTTATCAAGAATTCTTACCTTATTATCAAGGCAAAGTTCATTCCATAGTGGTGACCAGTGATTTGGGTACCAAGATACAATTTCCCGCGATGCACTTAAGAAAACATCTTAGCAATAGCGGTATAAAAGGGTATTTTTGTTTATATACTGAAAATAACAAATTTTTATCTTTGTCAAAAATCGCTTAGTTAGAGTTTTTGCTTTAAACAGTGGTCAGACCATCGTGCTAAGTTACTTGTCTTTTTGAATTTTCTACTATGCTGTTAAATAACAGTGAATACATTCATTTATTGCTAAGGGAATAGTTTAAAAAATTATCAGTTTAAAACAGTTGTTTTAAACGGTGATTTATACTGTTGGCTTTATTGTTTACAAGTCAATAAAATACAAGCCCTAAACAAGTGTTTTTTACGCTTGCCTAGTTGATAAAATGATGCAATTATTGTTTTATCTCACTTTTGTGAGTACCAAAAAATATAATAAATAACTCTGTTTCGAGACTGGGGAGAGAATAGATGAAACATTGCCTTAGCAATAGGTTCTATAAAAAGCCAATAGCGGCATGCGTAAGTGCAGCGCTAGTAACATTGGCAGCAAGTAACGTCCAAGCAGCAAATTTCGAATTAGGTGGATTTGATATTAGCTTCGACTCTACATTCACATTAGGTTCAAGTTGGCGTGTTGAAAACAGAAACTGGGATGCCAACGTTGGTAAATCAAACAACGTTAATAACAACATTGACTTTAGTCAGTGGAGTATAGCCAATCAAGTACCTGCTAATGTTGACGTGTGGGACGGGGCAGGTAGCTATTCAACCAATGGTGATTTAGGTAACCTAAATTACGATGCCGGAGAAGCGTTCTCTCAAATTTTTAAAGGCGTGCATGAATTAGATATTCGAAAAGACAACATGGGTTTGTTTGTTCGTGGTATGTATTTTTATGACTTTGCCATGGAAAACCAAAGTCGCGCTTATAAAAACCCACTATCTACCGTTAATGGTGTTTCGTCAGGCTACAATGATCCATGTCGTGATAAAGAAGCTGCTGAGTATGTTTGTTCAGACGTTCGTTTATTAGATGCATTCTTATACGGTGATTTTGACATTGGCGAAATGCCATTTTCTGTTCGTATTGGTCAACAAGTGATCAGCTGGGGTGAGAGTACGCTTATCTCTCATGGTATTAGTGAATTAAACCCTATTGATGTATCACGTTTAAAAGCACCTGGTGCAGAGCTAAAAGAAGCATTTATTCCTTTTGGCGCAGTTTGGGGCTCATTAGGTATTACTGAAAACGTTAACGTTGAAATGTTCTACCAATACCAATGGGAAAAAACCGTATTACCCGCGCCGGGCAGTTACTTTTCAACCAATGACTTTGCGGGTGCAGGTGGTCAATATAACCTAGTGCAATTAGGTTTTGCTGGTAATCCAGATATGGATTTAGATTATTTGCTAGCGACGCTTAATAATTTAGGTGCCGGTTATGGTGCAGGTTTAGTGCCTGTAGAGGATGCGGTTGCAGCAGTTATTGGCTTAGGCACAAAAGTTACCTTACGTGGTGCTGGTGATAACGCTATTGTTGAACCTGAAGACGGCGGTCAATACGGTTTACGTTTATCTTGGTACTTGCCTGAGCTTAACGATACCGAGTTAAGTTTCTACCACATGAATTACCACAGTCGTCGTCCATTTTTCTCTGGTCAAACAGCTGATTTTAATACTTCAACCGTGTTGGCTGATTTAGAAGTCTTAAAAACAGGTGTTACAGAAGATACCTTCCATGAGCTAGACACTTTCTCTAAAGTATTATTAACTTACCCTGAAGATATTAAACTTTACGCAATGAGCTTTAATACCGTAGTAGGTACAACGTCTGTTGCTGGTGAAGTTTCTTACCGTCAAGACGAACCATTGCAAATTGATGACGTTGAATTACTATTTGCTGCAATGCCTCAGCAATTAGCTAATACCGGCAACCCTGATTATGCGGCCCTTGATGGTATTTCGCAGATGGTAAAAGCAGACGGTAGCGTTTATGGTTCAGGTGAAACTGCTGATGGTTTTATTTTATCTGATACCGTACAAGCGCAAGTGACGATGACTCATTTATTTGGCCCATCGTTAGGTGCTAGCCAATTAACCGGTTTACTTGAAGTGGGTGGCATTAATATTAATGACATGCCTGATGAAAGTGTTTTACGTTTAAACGGCCCAGGTACAGCTCGAAATGGCGGTATTGAAGGCAAAGAAGGCTTAGAACTGTTTTTACAAGATGGTGTTGAAACCAACCCGTTCCCAACTGATTTTGCTTGGGGTTATCGTTTAGTTGGTAAGCTTGACTACAATAACGTATTTGCCGGTATTAACGTATCACCACGTGTTGTCTTTTCACATGATGTTGAAGGTACAACGCCAGATCCATTATTCCTTTTTGTTGAAAAACGTAAGTCGTTAGCACTTGGTTTGACATTCGATTATCAAAGCCAGTGGTCAGCTGAATTTAACTACAACAGCTTTTTCGACGGGGTAGGTACAACCAATCAACTGGAAGATCGTGATTTTGTTTCTTTCAATATTAAGTACTCAATCTAATACGAATTTAACGATTTTCGAAGGTTTAAACCTTTTAAGGTAAAGTTTAATGAAAAAAATAACTCTATTATCTCTTGCTGTCTCCCTTGCTTTTGCTGGTGGCAGCGCATATGCAAAAATTAGCGCAGCAGATGCGGCTAAATTAAAAAATGAATTAACGCCATTGGGCGCAGTTCGTGCGGCTAACGCAGACGGTTCAATTCCTGAGTGGACTGGCGGTATTACGCAAGCGCCAGCAGGTTATAAACCGGGTGACCATCATCCAGATCCATATGCTGGTGATGCCGTTGAATACACAATTACTGCGCAAAATTTAGATAAGTATAAAAGTTTGCTAACACCTGGTCAGGTTAAGTTATTTGAAACTTACCCTGATACCTTCAAAATGAATGTTTATAAAACGCATCGTTCTGCTTCATACCCAGAGCATGTTTATCAAGCGACATTTGAAAATGCAACGCGCAGTGAATTAGTTGAAAATGGTAACGGTATTAGCAACGCAGCTGTTGGTGTACCTTTTCCTCAACCTGCTGATGGTTTAGAAGCCATTTGGAACCATATTGTGCGTTATCGTGGCGAATCAGCCACCCGTAATGGTGGTCAAGCATCACCTACTGCGAACGGTAATTTCACTTATGTAGGTTTTGAAGAGCAAATGTTACTGCCATACGGCACTAAAGGCGCTTCTCCGGCAGAATTACAACAGAACAACATTTTGTTTAAGTTCAAACAAAAAGTGTCTGAGCCAGCACGTTTAGCCGGTACTGCATTATTAGTACATGAAACCATGGATCAAATTAAAACGCCACGTCAAGCGTGGACCTATAATACGGGTCAACGTCGTGTTCGCCGTGCACCAAACGTAGCGTACGATGCACCGGGTACAGCGTCAGATGGTTTACGTACTACCGATGACTTTGATATGTTTAATGGTGCGCCAGATCGTTATAACTGGACACTAAAAGGCAAGCAAGAGTTATTAATTCCTTATAACGATTATCGTTTACACAGCGATAGCTTGAAGTACAAAGATATTATTCATCCAGGTCATATCAACCCTGAGCACGTTCGTTATGAAAAGCACCGTGTCTGGGTAGTTGAAGCTAACTTAAAAGAAAATACACGTCATACTTATAAAAAACGTGTATTCTTTATCGATGAAGATAGCTGGCAAATTGCCGTAACTGACATATATGATAATCGCGATGAGTTATACCGCGTTGGTGTTGCTCATGGTATTAATTATTATGAAGTTCCAACACAATGGTCTACGCTTGAAGTATTTCATGATTTACAATCAAGACGTTACATTGCTATTGGTTTAGATAATGAAACTAAGATGTATGATTTTTCGACAAAACTTGATGACAAAGGCTTTACGCCATCAGCATTAAGACGTGAAGGGCGAAGATAACAGTCTGACGTGTAAAAATCGGCTGGCATTGGTCAGCCGTTTTTATTTAACCCCTAGTAAGAGATTTATATGAAGTACCTTTTCACTTTCTTGTTAACAAGTGTATTAAATTTCCCTCTATTTGCTGCAGACACTAACGCTGCAAGCGATATTTTACCTTCAAGAATAGCGCCGTTAGCTCAGCATTCACTATTACTTGACATCACCAACGTTGCCGATCAAAAACTTGTTGCAGTAGGGCAATATGGTCATATATTAATTTCTTCAAACGCAACACAGTGGCAACAAGCACAAGTGCCCGTTCAGGCAACATTAACCGGCGTTTATTTTCTTGATGAAAAGCTTGGTTGGGTTGTTGGTCACGACGCAACAATTTTACATACTGCTGATGGCGGTATGACATGGCAGTTACAACAATATTTACCAGAACTTGAAAAACCATTATTTGATGTGGTTTTTAAAGATGAACGTAATGGCATCGCTTTAGGTGCTTACGGACAATTATTTAGAACTACAGATGGTGGTAAGCACTGGCAGTTCGAATTTCACGGTGAGCTATTACCCCCAGAAGATGTGGAATATTTAGAAGAAATTAAGCTTGAAGATGAAGAAGCGTATTTAGATGAAATCTCGAGTATTTTGCCACACTTCAATCGAATTTATATGGACGGTAGAACGCTATATTTAGTCGGCGAAATAGGTTTAATTGCTAAAAGTAATGATTTTGGCCGTACGTGGGAAAAGTTTGACGAAATTTATCAAGGGTCATTTTTTGATATCTCTCGCACGTCCAAAGGCAATTTACTTATTGTTGGTTTACGAGGCAATGTCTTTAGAAGTTTAAAAAATGGTACGCCGTGGCAAAAAATAGCAACAGGTACCACGTCGTTACTTAACTCTATTGTATTATCTGATGATGACCGTGTTTTTCTGCTAGGGAACAACGGTACCTTATTGATCAGTGAAGACGATGGCATATCGTTTGTCAAAAAAGTACAACCTGACGGTAAACCGCTTATTGCCGGAGAATGGTTTAACAATCAATTAGTGGTTGTTTCAGAAGTTGGCATTAAAAATATCACCATAACGAAGTAAACAATATGACCATAGATTCCCTAATAAATCGACTAGAAGTTGGCATTTTTCGACACCGCATGTTGGTGCTTTCGGCGTTTGTCCTCACCAGCATTTTCTTATTATTTCAAGCTAGTCAAATCAAACTAGATGCATCATTTACTAAAAATATTCCTCTAAATCATGAGTACATGAAAACGTATTTGAAGCACCGCCAAAACTTTGGTGGCGCTAATAATATTCTTATTTCAGTGTGTGACAGTGAAAGTGATATTTTTAGTGAGAATTTTTTCACCAGTTTAAAAGGTGTACACGATAAATTATTTTTCATACCTGGCGTTGACCGTATCCAAGTAAAATCGTTGTATTCGCCAAGTACTCGTTTTGTTGAGATTGTTGAAGATGGTTTTGCTGGCGGGCCTGTGATCCCAGCTGATTTCCAACCGACGGCGCAAGGACTTGCCATTGTTAAAGGCAATATCGAAAAAGCCGGCATTGTTGGTAGTATTGTTGCTGATGACTATAGCTGTTCAATGGTCAAAGCGTCTCTGTTAGATATTGACCCAAACACGGGTGAAAAACTTAATACCATTAATTTTGCAGCCCAACTAGAACAAGAAATTCGTCAAGAATATGAGAAAGGCTCTATTAGTATTCATATTATAGGTTTTTCTAAAATGGTTGGCGATGTTGCCGAAGGGGCAAAAGGTGTTGTGCTGTTTTTTGCTGTCGCCATTGCCATTACTGCAATCATGGTATTTTTCTTTTGTAAATCGATAGTACTCACCATATTGCCTATCACCTGTTCGTTAATCGCAGTTATTTGGCAAATGGGGATGTTATCAACGCTAGGCTTTGGCTTAGATCCTATGTCGATACTCATTCCGTTCTTAGTTTTTGCTATCGGTGTGAGCCATGGCGTACAGATGATTAATTCGGTAGGAAAACTAGTAAATAAAGGGCGTTCAAGTAAAGAAGCCGCGCAAATGAGCTTTAGGGTGTTATTGGTGCCAGGTGGTGTCGCGTTGTTATCGGATACGGTCGGCTTTTTAACCTTATTGTCGATAGATATTGGTATTATTCGTGAACTTGCAATTACCGCTTCAATGGGTGTTGCCATGATCATTTTAACCAATTTAATCTTATTGCCTGTGCTTGTTTCATATATCAACTTCCCACAAGGTAAAAAAGTCAATAAAAATGATGATAAACCTGCAGCAGTTTGGCGAGCAATGGCAACATTTTCCTCTCGTGGTCCTGCAACGGTAATTTTGCTGATCACGGCATTGTTATATGCAGCTGGTTTTTATTACTCGCAAAATCTAAAAATAGGTGAGCTTCACGCAGGCGCACCAGCATTACATGAGCAGTCACGCTATAACCAAGATACCTTCTTAATAACTGACAAATACGCAATAAGTGTAGATTACATGTCAGTGATTATTGAAGGTGAACTTAATGCCTGTGCTTATTATGACACCATGGAACAAATTGACCGTTTTCAATGGCAAATGGAAAATGTGCAAGGTGTGCAATCTGCGGTAAGTTTGGCGTCAATCGCCAAAATAGTGAACTCGGGTTATAACGAAGGTAATCCTAAATGGCGGGTGTTATCACGAAACCAACAATCGCTAGTGCAATCTATAGCGCGAGTACCTTCTTCTAGTGGTTTACTCAATAGCGATTGTAGCGTTATGCCGGTGATTTTATTTTTAGAAGATCACAAAGCTGAAACGATTAATCGTGTTGTAGATGCTGTTAAAGAAGCCGCGTTAAGTTTTGACAATGAAAAGTTCACCTTTAAATTAGCTTCTGGCCCTGTCGGCGTAATGGCAGCAACCAACGAAGCAGTCGAAGCCGCGCAACTACCTATGATGCTATATGTATACGGCGCAGTTATTTTACTGTGTCTGATCAGCTTCAAGAGCGTAAGAGCGACAATCGCCGTTGTTGTGCCACTTTATGTGGTATCTACATTAGCGCAATGGTTAATGACGGTGCTTGATATTGGCTTAACAGTGTCGACATTACCGGTTATTGCTTTAGGTGTTGGTATCGGTGTTGATTATGGTATTTATATTTTATCAACCATGAGTCAAAAATTAACCCAAGGTGAAAACGTTTCGCAAGCCTACTTATCTGCGTTAAAAGAGCGTGGCAGTGCGGTACTTATTACAGGGGTGACATTAGCAATAGGTGTGTCGACTTGGTTCTTCTCGGATCTTAAATTCCAAGTAGATATGGGTATACTATTAACCTTCATGTTTTTAGTGAATATGCTAGCGGCCGTCATCGTATTACCAGCAATTGCCGCCTTCTTGTGGCCCAAGTCAAAATAAATGAAAATATTTTTACACTTAGATAATGAATAATTACACATGAAAATGGCCGAAAGGCCATTTTCTATTTAAAGGAAGTGAATAAACCTATATGTCCTACCAGTTAAACTCTTTGTTTTGACTTATTTCTAACAAAATATTGCTCGCAATAGCCTAAAATTACTAATAAAATCCGTTTTATGGTCTATCCTGATAGACAATGATAAAAATTTTACGACAACCACCACTGTTGGACGTAAAAATAAATAAAAAATTAAATCCAAAATACAATTATTTTTCAAGCGTTTTATCCAAAAGGAAAACGGCATGGCGTTAGTAGACGGTTTACCCTCAGTTATACTCAAAAACGTTGCTCAATTAATACAGCAAAAAGTTCCATCAGATACCGCTCCATTAGTTGAGCAATTTGCAGATTTGCTTTACCGCAATATCTCAAATGTAGATATTTCACACCGAAACGACAGTGACATGTATGGGGCCACGTTAAGTTTGTGGAATTCCCTCAATGCTCATCAAGACGACGAACCCGTGATTAAAGTGTTTAACCCGCAAGTGGCCAAACATGGTTGGAAATCGAGTCATACGGTAATTGAAGTTATCGTAAAAGATATGCCATTTTTGGTGAATTCACTGCGCATTGCATTAAGTCGCTTAGGTTTATTTCCGCATTTAATGCTGAATTGTCCGCTAAGAATTGTTCGTGATAAAAATAAGCAAATTTCACAATTATCGACGGCCGCGGATAAAAAAATAAAATCCACGTCTGCAGAAACGGTATTTTTTATTGAAATAGACCGTCAATCTGAACAATCTGTGCTTGATAATATTGCTCAAGAACTACTGTCAGTTGTTAGTGATGTTTCGCTAACGGTTTCCGACTGGCAACCGATGAGCAAACGCTTAAAAGATATTATTGGCGATATCAAAAAAGCCAAATTACCTTGTAGTGATAGTGAAAAGAAAAACTCAGTCGAGTTTTTAGAGTGGATTTTAAATAACAATTTCACTTTAATGGGCTATCGTTCATACGATGTAAAAACCTTAAAAGGCGACATGGCGTTACAAGCTAATGTTAAATCAAGCTTAGGTTTGATGAAGCAATCTAAAGGTACGTCAGAGCGACGCATGTCAGGGTTAAGTCAATCGGCGCGTGAAATTGCGTTGGGCGATAATTTACTGATTTTAACCAAAACTAACTCGCGCTCGCGCGTGCATCGTCCTGCACACCTAGACTATATCGGCATCAAGCGTTTTGACAACGAAGGAAATATTGTTGGAGAAGAACGTTTTGTTGGTTTGTTTGGCTCTGCTTATTACACTAACAGCGCCTTAAATATTCCATTGATCAAGGCAAAAGTAAAAGCGGTATGTGAAGCATCAGGTTTTGCTGAAGGCGTACACGCCTACAAAACCTTGATTAATATTTTAGAAACTTATCCTCGTGACGAGATATTACAAACCAGTGTTAAAGAGTTATTGCAAAATGTTTTAGGTATTTTGCAAATGCAAGAGCGCGATTACACTGGGCTGTTTATTCGCCGTGATGCTTTTGATCGTTTTTATTCTTGCATGGTATATGTACCTCGTGAGCGTTATAACACTGAACTACGTATTCAAACGCAAAAGCTATTACAAGAAGCGCTAGGTAGTGATAAGGAAGTTGAGTTTACCACTTACTTCTCTGAATCTGTTCAAGCTCGTACTCATTATATTGTTCGCGTAAATTCAACAAAAGCAGATGTGAATGTGAAAGAAATTGAAAAGAATTTAAATGAAGCGGCCCGCAGTTGGGACGATAAACTTGCCGGCGCATTAAACTCACATAAAGGTGAAGCACAAGGTAAAGCTTTAAGTAGAAAATACGTAAACTTCCCACAAGCTTATAAAGATGAAGTATTACCAGGTTCTGCAATTGTTGATATTGAAAAACTTGAAGCGATTGATCATAACAATAATTTAGAAATGTTATTTTACCAACCGCAAGAAGAAAAAGCGGGCAGCCGTTTTGTTAAGTTAAAACTATTTCATTCAGGCGAGCCATTGCATTTGTCTGATGTACTCCCAATTTTGGAAAACTTCGGTTTACGCGTTATTGGTGAAAGCCCATATGCAGTGAAAACTAATGATGGTGAAACTCATTGGATTTTAGATTTCTCGATGCTATTAACGGGTGATGGTCAGTTTAACTTGGAAATTGTACAAAGTTTGTTCCAAGAAGCGTTTGCCAAAGTCTGGGCAGGTGATTTAGAAGATGACGGCTTTAACCGTCTTATTTTAGGTGCTGAACTTAATGGCCGTGAAGTGTCTATTTTACGAGCTTTCGCCAAGTATGAGCGCCAAATCGGTGGTACGTTTAGCCAAAGCTATATTGAAGATACGTTTGCACGTTATCCTGATATTGCCAAGTTATTGATCAAAGTGTTTAATTTGCGCTTTGATCCAAAAGGCAAGGCAACTGCTAAAGCGAAAAGCAAACTTGATGAAGAAATTGAAAGTTCGTTAGACAATGTCGCCAACCTTGATGATGACAGAATTATTCGACGTTTTGTTGAAATGATCCACGCGACCATTAGAACAAATTATTTCCAGCCGGATCCTGAAAAGGGTGATAAGCCTTATATTTCATTTAAAATTTTGCCAGAGAATATTTCTGAAGTACCGCTGCCATTACCAAAATTTGAAATTTTTGTTTATTCACCACAAATTGAAGGTGTGCATTTACGTGGCGGCAAAGTTGCTCGTGGCGGATTACGTTGGTCAGATCGCCGAGAAGACTTCCGCACCGAAGTCTTAGGTTTAGTGAAAGCGCAACAAGTTAAAAACACGGTTATCGTGCCTGTTGGTGCAAAAGGTGGCTTTGTTTGTAAACAACTACCGGAAGGTGGTTCTCACCAAGAAATATTTGAGGCCGGAAAAGAGTGTTACCGCACTTTTATTCGTGGTTTGCTCGATATTACCGACAATATTGTTAATGGCGAAATTGTGCCACCACAAGATGTGGTAAGAATCGACGAAGATGACCCGTATTTAGTTGTTGCAGCCGATAAAGGCACGGCAACATTCTCTGATATTGCAAACTCTATTTCTGAAGAATATAACTTTTGGATGGGTGACGCATTTGCCTCAGGCGGCAGTGTAGGTTACGACCACAAAGGCATGGGTATAACCGCAAAAGGCGCATGGGAGTCAGTGAAACGTCATTTCCGTGAAATGGATATCGATTGTCAAACTACCGACTTTACCTGTGTTGGTGTCGGTGACATGGCTGGTGATGTGTTTGGTAACGGTATGTTGTTATCTAAACATATTCGTCTACAAGCTGCGTTTAACCATATGCATATATTCATTGACCCAGATCCAGATGCCGCAAGTACCTATAAAGAGCGTGAGCGTTTGTTTAATTTACCGGGCTGTAGCTGGGAAGATTACAATAAAAAGCTGATTTCTGAAGGCGGCGCTATTTTTAATCGTTCAGCCAAGTCAATTAAACTGACTCCGCAAATTAAAAAAATGTTGGGTACACAAAAACAAAACATGGCGCCAAATGAGCTAATTCAAGCACTGCTTACTATGAAAGTTGACCTGCTGTGGAATGGCGGTATCGGCACCTATGTTAAAGGCTCTAGTGAAAGTCATGCAGAAGTAGGGGATCGTGCAAACGATTCACTACGTATCAATGGTAACCAATTACAAGCGAAAGTTGTTGGTGAAGGTGGCAACCTAGGCTTAACTCAATTAGGTCGCATTGAATTTGCTGCCAATGGTGGCCGTATAAACTCTGACTCAGTGGATAACGTTGGTGGCGTAGATTGTTCAGATAATGAAGTTAACATTAAAATTTTATTAAATGGCTTAGTACAAAACGGCGATCTTACGGTTAAGCAGCGTAATAAATTACTTTACGATATGACCGATGAAGTGTCTGAAATTGTATTGCTTGACTGTTACCGTCAAACGCATTCGTTGTCGATCACCGCGATGCGTGGCGTTAACCAATTAAATGAACAAGTTCGCTTTATTCATGAATTAGAACGCACAGGGAAACTCGATCGCGCGTTAGAATTTATTCCTAACGATGATGAAATTGCGGAACGTTTGGCTAAAGGCAAAGGCTTAACTCGTCCAGAACTTTCAGTATTATTAGCGTATAGCAAAATGGTACTAAAAGAAGACTTAGTTTGTGCTGAAATTACTAAAAACCCGTACCATGATCGTTTATTAATAAATTCATTCCCTGAGCAATTAAAACAAAATTATCAAGATCAGATGCAAGAGCATCCGCTACGTGCAGAAATAATTGCCACGCGTTTAGCCAATAATATTGGTAACGATATGGGCTTTAATTTCATTAATCGTATGCAGGAAGAAACAGGTGCTTCGGTTGCTGAAATTGCTAATTGTTATACAATTGCTAGCGAAGTGTTTGAATTATCAGATGTTTGGCAACAAATTACAGCCTTAGACAACAAAATATCAACGCTAATTCAAACGGAAATGTTGTTCCAACTACGTCGCACAGTAAGACGTGCTACCCGTTGGTTTATCAGACATCGCAACAAAGCACATGATATTCAGCAAACTATCGACTTTTATCGTCCAACCTTTGTTTCTTTATCTAAGAAGTTAAATAAATTCTTAGTTGCAGATGAAGTTAAGCAATTAGAGCGTATTGAAAAAGACCTTACCAATAATGGTGTACCTAAGACTGTAGCAGTGCGTATTTCACAACTTAGTTCGCTATTCCCTGTAATGGATATTGCCGATATTGCAGCAAGCGATGAAAGAGATGCAGACTTTATTGCCGGTTTATACTTTAAACTCGGTGTACGTTTAGACTTACATTGGTTCTTAGATCAAATCACTGGCCAAGCCGTTTCAAACCATTGGCAAGCACTAGCAAGAGCTTCATTTAGAGAAGAGCTTGACTGGCAGCAACGCTCGCTAACGCAAGTGGTTCTGCGTTGCCATTGCACGGCAGATCAAACTGAAATTGACGGTGTATTAGATAAGTGGATTGAAACCAATGAGCCGGCTTTAGCACGTTGGATACATGTTTTAGCTGACTTTAGAATTGGTCAAACGCACGAGTTTGCGAAATTCTCAGTAGCACTTCGTGAACTAATGCTATTAAGTTTAAATTGCGATCCGTCTAGATAGCTTAATGCAAAGTTTATTTGCATCAGTTTGTTATCTGAACTTTCGCGACATAAACTAAGCTGATAAAATCCTCGCAAAGCGGGGATTTTTTTTATCCGTTACCGTCCATTTTGTAATTTTAACCACAGAGGTATTATGTTTTATTCAGCTATTCGAAAGGTGCTCTTTCAATTTGACCCCGAAACTATTCATGAAATTACTATTAAAGGACTAAAAGCGACGGGTAGTTCACCTCTTAATTTATTTTATAAAAAGAAATTAGCGCAAAAGCCCGTTAACGTTATGGGCATTGAATTTCCAAACCCTGTAGGTCTTGCCGCTGGTTTAGATAAAAATGGTGAATGTATTAATGCCTTTTCTGCAATGGGCTTTGGCTTTGTTGAGGTGGGTACAGTAACACCTCGCCCTCAACCGGGTAATGATAAACCTAGAATTTTCCGTATTGTTGAAAAAAATGCCATTATCAACCGCATGGGTTTTAACAACAAAGGCGTCGACTATTTGGTTGACCAAGTTAAAAAAGCCAATTTTAAAGGCGTTTTAGGTATTAATATTGGTAAAAATAAAGATACCCCAGAAGAAAATGCCAAAGACGATTACATTCACTGTATGCGTAAAGTGTACGACTTCGCCAGCTATATTACGGTCAATATTTCTTCACCTAACACGCCAGGTTTACGCTCACTTCAGTACGGTGATGCATTAAACGAACTATTGTCTGCATTAAAAGCGGAACAAAAAACATTAGCACAACAATACGGTAAGTACATTCCAGTTGCTGTTAAAATTGCCCCTGATTTGTCGAAAGAAGAAATTGACTCTATTGCTCAATCGCTGATTGATAATGAAATTGATGGTGTTATTGCAACCAATACTACCTTATCACGTGAAGGGGTTGAAGGGCAGCAACACGGTGATGAACAAGGTGGTTTAAGTGGTGCTCCGGTGACAGAAAAAAGCACAGAGGTGATTAAACTATTATCGTCTGCGTTGGGTGGCAAGTTACCGATTATTGGTGTTGGCGGTATTATGAGCGCACAAGATGCAAAAGATAAGCTCGCTGCTGGCGCCTCAGTTGTTCAGCTATATTCTGGCTTCATTTATGGTGGCCCTGACTTAGTTGCCGACATCGTTAACGCTATTTAATTTTAGTATTTTAAAAATATCTAATTTTGTATTCAAATAATGCCAGTTAGCACAAACATAAAGTTTGTCTGAACTGGCATTTTTTATAACCTATCCTCAATAACTTATCTTGTTTGATATCCATTAACGTAAATTTTTCACTGCAGATTTAGCGTGTTTAATTGCTAATTTTTGCCTATTTTCATCTCATAATATCGAACGACTGCTTTACGTAACTCGTACTTTTTTCAACTAAACTTAGTTTTGCTAGTAGTAAATTATGGCAGTCGTTTTCTCATTTTTTAGTTGAGGAGTGTATGATGATCAAGAGGATTTTATATCGAATAATTTTAATTACCGTTGCCTTGGTTATTGTTTTAGTTGGCGCAAGCTTACTGTATTTTAACAAAGAAAAAGCAAGTTTTGATTTTAGACAAGTCAAAGCAATAGCCCCAACGTCTGACAGTTATTTATTAACCGTCGATACCCACATAAGCAACAGCATAAGGCCAGCTGAAACTTTTAACTTTCCTATTGCGCTTGGTCAACAAGGGCCTAATGAAAGTCTGTACTCTGGCCCGTTACAATACCCTTTTTATTGTATGACCTTAAATACAGACCTTGGCCAACCTAATGTTGATAACCAATTAGGTTATGGTGTACCTGTTTATCAATCGATTGAATCAAAAGATAAAATAATCGGTTACAGTAAGGATTGCGGCGCCAATTCTCGCTTAAACTATTATGGTGTTAACGAGCAAAAAAACATCGTTAAGTTAATAGAAGAAAAGTTAACCAATAAAGAAATTGCCCAGCAATACATTTTGGATGAAAAGCTGCTCGGCATCTTTCGGGTTGAGCAGGGCACGATTAATCGCTTTATTTATACGTTGATCATGCCAATTACCTTATCAGAAGTTGGCGACAGGTTAGCGCAATCGCAATGGAATAAACGTTTAATTTATCAATTCAACGGCGGCTCTGGTATTGGCTATCGGCAAGGGAAACAAAAGCACAGCAAGGTGCTGAAAAGACAAGTTGAGCAACTGCTCGATGGCTATGCGGTTATCAGCTCAAGTGGCAATCGCACCAGTTATACTTACAACATGTTGTTAGCAGAAGATACTGCCAGACGAGTAAAAAAACAATTCACCAGTTTATATGGGCAGCCGTTATATACCGTTGGCATTGGCGGCTCTGGTGGTGGTTTGGCGCAATACCTTATTGCGCAAAACAGCACCGGTATTTTAGACGGTCTCATTCCACTTTATTCATACCCAGATATGATCACCCAAACGACTTATGCGCTCGATTGTGATTTACTTAATAATTATTTTACCTTTCGTGCCGATAAGCGCTCAGCTTGGTTAGACTGGCAAAAACGTCGTCAAATCGAAGGCATGAATGCCACTAACGATTTTCCGCAACGAGCCGCTTACCTGCAGCCAATGAATCAAATTATGGCCGGTTTTGTTCCTTCATTACCCAAAGGCAATAGTGAATGCATTAATGGCTATTTTGGTTTATCAAGTTTTATCAATAACCCGAAACAGGGCTTTATTCGAGAGTTTTTTCACCCTAAGGTAAGTGAGCAAGTTAAATGGAGTTATTGGCAAGATTTAAAAGCGATTTTGGGTACTGACAAGCAAGGTTATGGCTTAAGTACGTGGGACAATGTTGGCGTGCAATACGGTTTAAAGGCCCTGATAAATAATACCATTTCTTTTGAAGAGTTTTTTGATATTAATGAAAAGATAGGCAGTTGGAAGCCACAGCAACAAATGGTAAAAGAGTCTATCTTCACGCCGTTTGGTCGTAAAATTCCATTATGGTTATCGTTATGGGGAAACAATAACATAACTGAGGGGGATGATGGCGTTGCACCACGTCATCAAGGATCCATTAGCGCGATGCAAGCAGCTTATCGCTGGGGACAAGTCTTTATTGGTAAGGTCGACTTGCCTATTCTTGATGTGCGGCATTATTTAGAAGATGAACTCGACATGCATCATATCTCAGCTTCGTTTTATAGCCGTTTACGTATTGAAAAAGCAAACGGTCACGCAATAAATCATGTTATTTGGATTGCCGATAAAAACTATAATCCCGCACATCTAGCCTTCAAAGTCATGGACGAATGGTTACTTGCCCTAAGAGATAAGCAGCAGCTTGCTTCACAGTCGTTAAACCAAGAAACTGAGCCGTTATCTAAAAACACAGTTGAGAGTAAGCCAGAGTACCTTAATGATGCTTGTTTTGACGCTTCAGGTGCGATAATTGCGCAGGGTAACAACGTTTGGAATGGTAGCTGGAATAATAAAGCTGACGGAAAATGCCATCAATTATTTCCAATGTACAGCACAAGCCGAATTCAAGCAGGTAGCCGGTGGGCAGGAGATTTATTTAAATGCCAATTAATCAGCATAGAAAGCGCGATTCAAAAAGGTATTTACGGCAAGCTCGATTTAACGCCGTACTTGGCAAGGTTAAAACAAATATTTCCTGACGGTGTTTGTGATTATCAACAAGTAGATGTTGGTAGGCCTGCCAATATTTAAACGTTATTAATATTTAAAGCTATTAGTATTTAAACACTATTAACTACCGCGAATTATCATTAATAAAGCGCGGTAGTGTTTGCTAGCTTAGCCAGATTCCATGGCAAGAATGGCTTTAATATTCAAGTTTTCTTGGAATTGAACAAACGACTTTTCGTGTTGACTACGTGCGTAAACGGCCATGCGATCAGAGAGTTCATTGCCTTCAATATTGGCGTGGCCTTTGACATGTGAAACCTTCAAGTTGGTTTTTATCTGTTGATAAAGGTTAAAACAGGCTTGCACCAATTCAGGATTTTTAATGGCTTCACCATTGGCTTTTTTCCAGCCTTTTTTCTGCCAACCTGTTGCCCATTTGGTCACACAATCAATCGAGTATTTTGAATCAGACAGCACTTGCACATTCAAGCCTTGGCTAATGTAGTTTTGCGCTAATTTAAACGCTTCTAATAAACCATTTAGCTCTGCGGTATTGTTGGTACCATTTGCGTTATATAAACCATACCAGAGCGCTTTCAGCTCGCTTTTATGGTAAATCGCTATACCGGTGCCAGACTTGCCTGGGTTAGGAGAACAAGCGCCGTCACAATAAATGTTAACGTCTGCATCGTTACTGGCATGATAACTCGAACTTTTACTCGATGTTTTACTAGTGCTGGTTGAGCTGCCGCCTGTTGTGCTTTTACTGCCTTGGCCTTTTTCTAGCGAGCGTTTCATTAATGCACGCGTATAAGTCGATTGAAAAGCAAGCTCAGCTTCTTGTTTGGAATTAAAGCCCATAAATTGAGCATCAGCACGCCCTTGAGTATGAGATTGTACTTCTGCCCAGGTATCAAAAACGCCGGTTTGAGCGCCTTTCCAGACCACATAATGTTTTTTAGCCATAATGATTACTCAATATTACTCAGCAAAAGTGGACCAAATTGGCGCATGATCAGACGGCTTTTCAATGCCACGTAATTCATAGTCAACATCAGACTCGACACAAGTTCCTGCCAAGGTATTTGTTGCCAAAATTACGTCTATTCGCAGGCCGCGGTTGTCAGGAAAGCCTTTTGAACGATAATCAAACCAAGAATAGCGCTCTTCACGCGTTGGGTGCAATTCTCTAAAAGTATCTTTAAAGCCCCAATCCATAAGTGTTTTTAACCATTCACGTTCTTCCGGTTGAAAACTACATTTTCCCGTTTTTAACCAACGTTTTCGGTTCGGCTCACCAATGCCAATATCAAGGTCGGTTGGCGAAATATTAATATCGCCCATGACAACAATATTCTCTTCTGGGCTATGGTGATCATTTAAGTAACTCATCAAGTCCTTATAAAACTGACGCTTGTAAGGATATTTTGTTTCATGCGCGATATTGTCACCTTGTGGGAAATAACCGTTTAATACCGTGACTTTTTCACCAGCACTGTTGGTAGTTTCCACCATAATCATGCGTTTTTGTGCATCTTCATTATCAGTTGGAAAACCTTTAATTACTTTATCTGCCGGCTTTTTACATAGCATAGCGACGCCGTAGTGGGCTTTTTGGCCATGAAAATAAACCTGATAACCCATAGCTTCAACGTCAGCTAGTGGAAAGGCTTCATCGTGAACTTTAATTTCTTGAAGGCCGATAATGTCTGGCGCGTGTTTGTCGATAATAGCCTGTAATTGATGAAGTCTGGCACGTAAGCCATTTATATTAAAAGAGATTATTTTCATAGGGTAAAATTTGCTTAATTAGTTGAGAAGGTAAAATCACATCGTTGTAGTGCTAGCGCAATACCTGTGTGCTTTATCGGCTTGTTGTGTGTCATGATAAAACAAAGCGAATAGTTTGTTAATGTCTTTATTTAAAAGAAAAATAAATAGTTTTTTAGCTAAGTTGAACTATGCTTTATTACGGAATTTAACCAAAGCATTAAGTGGTTTAGTTTTCGATTAATGCTCGTCTTATTTCTTTACAAATACAAAACAACTTTGCTGATAAAAAATGCGAAATGCTGATAAAAGCAAGAGAAAAATTTCAAAAATATAACAAAAATGCTGAAAATTGCGGCGTTCGGTAAATGTAATGAAATGTTTTATTACAGTATCACTATGTAATAAATATTGTTAAACAATTGTAGCTTGTTTAATCTAGAGCCATATCGTTAAAGATGAAAAAGAAATGTAATTATCTGAGTGCATTATAACGAAGAATGTTTCAGGTAATTTTATATAAATTTATGTAATTGTTTACATTGTAGGAGCAGTCCAATGACCAATAAAAATTCTTCAGTTAAAAAAATATTACTTGTTGAAGATGATCGCCAATTATCAGATCTAGTGTCTGATTTTTTAGAAAGTGAAGGTTACCACGTTAAACAAGAATTTCGTGGTGATAACGTTGCTAAGAAAGTACAGCAGTTTTCACCAGACTTAATTTTATTAGATATTATGTTACCAGGTAAAGACGGTTTCACAGTATGTAAAGAACTTCGTCCTACATTTAACGGCCCAATCTTAATGTTAACCGCTAAAGGTACCGACTTTGACCAAGTCTTAGGCTTAGAAATTGGTGCTGACGATTATGTTATAAAACCAGTAGAGCCTCGCGTATTACTTGCACGTGTTAATGCATTATTACGCCGTGGTGAATTACCTCAAGACGGTAACGAAAAATCTGAGCTATCAATTGGTCAACTATATGTTAACCGTAGTTCGAGACAAGTTACTTTACATGAAGATTCAATTGACTTAACTAGCCAAGAGTTTGACTTGTTATGGTTATTAGCAAGCCGCGCTGGTGAAGTTCAAAACCGCGACTTTATCTACAAAGCTGTCGTTGGTCGTGAATACGACGGACTGGATAGAAGTGTTGATGTACGTATTTCACGTTTACGTAAAAAATTACACGATAGTAATGAAACACCATTTAGAATTAAAACTATTTGGGGCCAAGGTTATTTATTTGTTCCAGATGCTTGGAACTAAATTTACCGCTCAATAATTTAAGAAAAATTAGTTCACCTGTTATTACTTGTAACTTGAGTAATTTAGGGGGACTAATTTTTTTGTATATGGGATAAAATAAAATATATTAAACTTTATTCCTCCAATGTGTTGTCAAAGGGTGTTATATGAGACTCGGTCGTTCCTTTTTTAGTCTTTATTTTCTTAATATTGTTTTGTTTATTTGTTTTACTTGGGTTGTTGATGAGATTTGGAATTCTTATGTTGAACAAGACATTGAATCTTATACTGGCTATCAAACCATGCTACTGGCCGTTGGTGATTATTTAAGTAAACACCCAAAGGAAGAGTGGCCCGATATTATTAAAAAAACGTCTAAACGTTACGACTTACCATTGAATCTAATGCCGCAGTCTGAAATGTCTGAACAAAAATATCATGAGCACAACAAGATTGAAAAAGACAATACCCATGTTTTTTATTATGACAAAAAAGTCACTTTGCATCATGTGCTTGCAGACAGTGACCAAATTTTAACCTTAGGTCCAACACGCATGCCGTCAAGGCCTCGTGCTGAAGCGCTAGTGCGGTTAATTGTTTTTGGCTTACTTGGTGTGATGATTTTCTTTTGGCTATGGCCAATTTCTCGAGATTTGGATCAATTACAGAAAACGACCAAGGCATTTGGTGAAGGCGATTTTGAAATTAAATCGGATAAAGCAACATCACATATGATCGAGCCTATGGTGACCGCCTTTAATATGATGGCCGATCGTATAAAAAGCTTGATTGAAGCCCATAAAGAGTTAACTAATGCTGTTGCTCACGAATTAAGAACGCCATTAGCTCGTTCAAAGTTTGCCTTGCAAATGTTGTCGTCGGTTAAAGATGAGGCTAAACGTGAACGTTATCTGGCACAAATTACCACAGATGTTGGCGAGCTAGACGAGCTGATCAACGAAATGCTGTTATACGCTAGTTTTTCAAATACCATGCCTGAACTAAAAGTAGAACGACAAGATATGGTCGATTTAGTAAATCAGCAAGTCAAAAAATACGAACAATACCAGGGCCAAATCGAAGTCATTAAAAGTGCCAATGGCTTGTACGCAGATTGTGACTATCATTTTATTGAAAGAGCCGTGCACAACTATATCTCAAACGCTATTAAGTATGGTAAAGATCATATTCGTGTCACCATCATGTCTGAAAATAACCAATGTGTGATTAAAGTTGAAGACAATGGTAAAGGCGTATCTAAAGAATTTCAAAGTGTGGTGTTTGACGCGTTTTCACGCGGAGACAATAGCCGAAACAAAGAAACTGGTGGTTTTGGTTTAGGTTTAGCCATTGTTGGCCGTATTATGGAATGGCATAAAGGTGCAGCAACAGTTACTGATAGTGAGTTAGGTGGCGCGAGTTTTGTATTAACCTGGCCGTTAACCGAGCAAAAGCAGCTTTCTTAGATTTTTTTGACAGTCGGCGGGGCACAAAGGGGTCGGTGACATCAAGTTTAACACTCTGATTAAGCAGGCATTATTGTGTTCGATTTGCAAGCATGTCACCGACCCCATTTAGAATCATGATTATGTAATCGACGGGAGCGGTGACATTAATTTAAAACTTTGATTATGGTGGCAGGATAATTGTCTGCTTTGTAAATATGTCACCGACCCCATTTAGAATCCGTTAAACTCTGTTTAGCAATTCAGACTAAGTACGCTTAGCGATATAGTCATCATAGTCAGGAATTGATTTTTGATAAGCTTGATCAAACAGGCTTGAATTAATTAAAAAGTCAGCGCTGGCCTGATTACAGGCAACAGGAATATTCCACACTGCAGCTAACCGTAATAACGCTTTCACATCAGGGTCGTGCGGCTGCGCTTCAAGCGGATCCCAAAAGAAAATCAGCATATCAATTTTTTGCTCGGTGATCAGCGCGCCAATTTGTTGGTCGCCACCAAGAGGACCACTGATCAGGCTATTGATGGATAATTGCGTTTCTTTTGCTAATAAAGTACCGGTAGTGCCTGTAGCGTATAGGGTATGCTCAGCTAACTTCTCTTTATAGTATTGGCACCATAAAATAAGGTCTTTTTTCATGTTGTCATGGGCAACGAGAGCAATCGATTTGGTTTTTTCTGCAGTAACTTTTTTATAATGCATAAAACATACAAAGTAATAACTAGGTGGATTTAGATTATCATAACTTGTTGCAAATCCAAGCGCTTAATTGTGCTTTAAATGTGTGGTCATAAAAAGATTGTGTTAGGCTAATTTTTTTGGCTGTGAACACAATAATATGAATAAACCAACGTCAGTTAAATTAAATCTAGGTTTTGCGCTTAAGCTTTCAGACAACGCTGAGCTTGCATCATCAAGTCGAATTTCGTTACAAGAAAAACCAATTCCAGCATTAAAACCGGGTCAAGTACTCGTTAAAATGTTAACGGCTCCAGTTAACCCTTCTGATCTTGTTTATTTGCTCGGTAAATATGGCTTGCCTCCTAACGATAATGCCTATGTTGGCTTTGAAGGCTGCGGTATTGTTATTGAGGCGAATGCTGGGCTTTATGGCAAATGGTTAGTCGGTAAGCGTGTTGCGTTATCTGCTCAACCCGGCATAGATGGTGTGTGGGCAAATTATGCGGTAACTAAAGCTAATTATTGCTTACCGGTGCGAAAAGATATTAGTGATGAGCAAGCGGCAACGTTAATTGTTAATCCTTGCACCTCTGTTTGTTTAGTTGAACGCGCAATAACACTTAAAGCGAAAGCTATTGTGGTTAATGCGGCAGCTAGCCAAGTGGGTAAGGGCGTTATTCGTTATGCTAAAATGTTGGGAATAAAAACCATCGCCACCGTGAGAAGTCATAGCAATATAGCCCCATTGCAAGCACTTGGCGCCGCCCACGTTTTATTGACCACCACTGACGACTATCAAGCGCAATTAAAAAACCTTTGTGCCCAAAATAACGCAACTGTACTACTAGATTCCGTTGCTGATATCGACACCGCTCAGGTCTTAAAGGCAATGCCTAATAAATCAACGGCAATTGTTTACGGACGATTAACGGAAACGCACGATCCTGTTGGCGGAAAATTTCCGGTCGCAGATGTTATTTTTAGAGAAATGAATATTGAGGGCTTTTGGCTAGCCAATTACATTTCAAATGCCAACCCTTTACAAGTTTTACGGTTAAGTCGTAAAGTGCAAAAATTATTTTCGCAAGGTGTTTTTAAAACAGATATTTATAAAGTCGTTGATTTTAGCGACTTTGGCGAGGCTATTGATCATTATGCGCAACATAAAAGCGATGGCAAAGTTATTTTATATTGCAATAGTTAGCCGTTTTATCGCTTGATAATTGCACTAAATGTAGTGCGATTACATTTTGTTGCAGGAAGTATTAATAGATTTACAGCTCGACCACATGCTTGGCGATATAGTAACCACATAGCGTTTAATTTAAACATTTGTCGGTGAGGTATTAACATGAAAAAGTATTTATTAGCATCTATTGTTGGTTTGTTTACACTTAGTGCCGCTGCAACACCTGTTGCACAGCCAGTAGACGTTGAAATTGATAAACAGCAACTTAAGACTAAAATTGAACAAAGCATTAACAAAGAGCTAGCTGAAATCGACGTTAATATTGAGCCAGTTAAGCAAAATTTTGCCAAAACCAACGCTCAATCGAATGCTTAAAATGAATAAATTAATTAGTAAATAATAAATAATAAACGCACTGACCATATACATGGTCGGTGCGTTTTGTTTTGTAAAACTTCACCGTTTCAAAGCAACACCATTTCACAGCAACACAATTCATTTAAAACAAAGTCTGTTTAAGCGCTGAAAAACACGTATCAATCGGTTAGAATCATTTCCTTATTTTTTCTTTTTAATTGAGTGATTTAAAACTATGCGCTTGCTCCACACGTCTGATTGGCATTTAGGTCAATATTTTTATGGCAAAAGCCGAGCGCATGAACATCAACAATTTTTAAATTGGCTACTAAACACTATTAGCGATGAAAATATCGATATTGTTATCGTTGCTGGCGATATTTTTGATACCGGTACGCCGCCAAGTTATGCCCGCGAACTCTATTTTGATTTTATTGAAAAACTGAATAAGCTCGATTGTCAATTGGTGATCTTAGCAGGTAACCACGACTCAGTCGCCATGTTAAGTGAAGCAAAAGGCTTATTAAAAAGCTTAAATACACAGGTTGTGCCTGTGGTTAGCGACGATATTAACCAACAAGTCTTTACCTTATCTGATAAAAATAACCAACCGCTTGCGGTTGTTTGCGCTATTCCTTATATACGCCCACGCGACGTTTTAACAAGTAAGGCAGGGCAAAGTGCACGCGACAAGCAATTGTCGCTGCAACAAGGCATAGCCGATCATTATCAGCGTTTATATCAACACGCAAAAACGTTGGCAGATGACAAATTGCCCATTCTCGCAACAGGCCATCTAACCACGGTCGGCGTCACTGTATCTGAATCGGTTAGAGATATTTATATCGGTACACTTGAAGCATTCCCTGCAGATGCCTTTCCACCGGCAAACTACATTGCTTTAGGGCACATTCATCGCAGCCAAAAAGTCGCAAAAAGCGAACATATTCGTTATAGCGGTTCACCAATTGCACTGAGTTTTGATGAAGCTAAACAAGAAAAATCTGTGCTGATCGCTGAATTTGAGCAAGAGCGCTTGAGCCAAGTATTACCATTAACCATTCCATGTTTTCAGCCGCTGATCATGGTTAAAACCAGCTTAGAAAATGTTGTTGAACAAGTCAGCCAAGCGGTTGAGCAATATCAAGCAAACCATCAACAGGCGCCAGAGCAACGTATTTGGCTAGACATTGAAATTAGCAGCGCGCAATACTTACAAGACTTGCAAATGCGGATAGCGTCTTTAGTTGAAAACCTACCTGTAGAAATTTTATTGGTTAGGCGGGCAAAAACTTCTCGCCAAGCGATGCCAGAGCAACAAGAAAAAGTGACCTTAAATGAACTTACTTTAATGGACGTATTTAACGCACGTTTAGCACAAGAAGAATGGCAAGATGAGCAAGGTGAACAAAAACAGCGCCTAGAGCAGCTGTTTTTACAAATGGTTGCAGCAAGTAAAGAGGAGCAAGCATGAAAATAATCTCGCTTCGCTTTGAAAATATTAACGCCTTAAAAGGGCACTGGTTCATTGATTTTAGCCAAGCACCTTTTAACGGCAATAGTCTGTTTGCGATCACAGGCCCAACCGGTGCTGGTAAAACAACGATTTTAGATGCGATGTGTTTAGCCTTATATCATCGCACCCCAAGGCTGACTATTTCCGATAAACAAAACCAATTAATGACCCGCCACACCAGTAGCTGTTTAGCGGAAGTGGAATTTGAAGTAAAAGGTAAGGGCTATCGCGCCTTTTGGAGTCAGCGCCGCGCAAAAGGACAGGCTGATGGAAAATTACAAGCAGCAAAAGCTGAACTTGCCACCCTCGACGGTGAAATTATTGTCGATAAGTTATCACAGGTTAAACAGGAAATTGCTCAGTTAACCGGTTTAGACTTTTCCCGTTTTACCAAATCTATGTTGTTATCGCAGGGGGATTTTGCCGCATTTTTAAATGCTAAAGCGAGTGAGCGTGCTGAGCTGCTAGAAGAATTAACCGGTACTGAAATTTATGGTCAAATCTCGCAGTTTATTTTTGCTCAGCATAAAGAGGCTAATGAAGCATTAAAGTTGTTGTTAGCGCAAAGCCAAGGCATGCAGCTTTTAACGGAAACCGAAGTTGAGACCTTAAATCAACAACTACAAGAAAATGAGCAACAAGAAAAAACACTGGTTGAGCAACAAACTTGGCTGAGCCACGTGATTAAATGGCACGAGCAAAACCATATAAGCACTCAACAGAAAATCAAAGGTGAACAGCTTCTTAAGCAAAATCAAGCACAAGAATTGGCGGCAAATGCACAATTAACTCAGCTTAATTTGGCTGCGCCTGCTGAAGCGCTTCGCATAGCGTACGAGCAGCAAAAACACCTGATTAATGAACATGCTAAACAACAAAATATTGTCGAACAAAACAAGCTGCAATTTAACCAAGCGCAAAGTCAGTCAGGCTTATTAGCTAAACAATTAACGGCAGCGACAAAAGAGCAGGACAACGCACAAGAGGGGTGGCAAAAAGCCGAGCAACTGATTAATGAAAAAATAGTGCCGCTTGATCATGAAATTGACCAAGTTACTATTGCTATGAATAAGCAACAGGAAAGCAAAAATGTGCTTGCTGAGCAATTATCAGGCGTTGATGTTAAGTTAAAGCAACAACAACATTTGCTAGAAAATACGAGTCAAGAAATAACGGAGATTGCTGGTTATTTATCAACGCAAACACACCTAAAAAATCTACCGCAATTTCTGCCCTTATGGCAAAGTCAGTTTGCGCAATTAGGTGAAACAACACAGTCATCGATTGCGTTGAAAAAACAGCAGCAGGTTATCAATAATCAGCGTGATATTGAAGAAAAACAGCAGCAAAACCTAGTGATCACCGGCCAACAATGTGAAGAGTCGCTTAATAACCTTCGCTTAGAAGAAAAGAAAATATCTTCTGAAATACAAGAGCTTGCAGGTTACGCGTTACCTCTTGTTGCAGCTTTGGCTGATACTGAACTAGAAAATGGAGCGCAACAGCCAGCGTCGTTTGAAAAAGCAATGACAGCGCAGATTAAAGCGCAGCAAAATAACCAAACTCAGCTACTAGTTGCCCAACAATATGCTCGCCAGTTCCATGCATTAACGGCAGAAATAACAACCACTACTGAGCAGTTAGAAAGCGATAATAAAACGCATCAAGAATTAACTGCGCAGCGTCAATTACTCAGACAGCAATATGTCGAACATAATCAGCAAAAGCGTGATCTTGAAACCATTGTTGCTCAGCATCAAACGATTATGGCACTGTCTGATCACCGCGCCAATTTACAAGCTGAACAGCCGTGTCCATTGTGCGGTTCAACTCAGCATCCGGCGATTGAAAATTATCAAGCGATTAACCCAAACGAACATCAACAACGTTTAGTTGAAATAACACAAGTGGTAGCATCAATTGAGCAACAAGGTAATAGTGTTAAGCAGCAGTTGGCACAAATTGAAGGTAAAATTGGCGCACTTTCTCAAACCTTAGCTGAGAAAAATACACAGCAGCAATCCTTGTTAGTTCAGTGGCAACAAATTAGCGAGCCACTAATGCTAAGCTTTACCATTGAGCAGTTAACCGAATTAGATGAATATATTGTCGAGCAAAGCAATAACTTAGAACAGTTAACCGCTATTGAGCAGCAATATTTGCATTTGAATAAGTCTTTGCAAGCATTGCATCAGCAGCTTAGCGATGCCGATAAATCATTAAGCCAAAAGCGCAGTGAGCAGGCATTAGTTGAACAATCGATAGGCCAGCACAATAAACAGTTAGGCGAACTCGATCTGCAGCTTAGTCAACAAGCCCAAACGATAAATAACTTACAACAGCAGCTTGAGCAAAGCATTAGCCAAGCGAACTTAACTGTGCCCGAACATAACAAGTGTGAAGCGTGGTTTAACGAGCTTAACCAGCAAGTCGCCACATTTAACCAGCGCGAGCAACAGCATCAAAAGTTAACTCAACATAGCGTGGAAATAAACCACACAATTGCCTCAATCACTGAAAATTTTAAACGTATAGAAACTGAGATTAATGAAAGCAATCGCTTATCTCAGCGCTTAATCACGGATAAAACTCAGCTTATGCAAACGCGAGAGCAATTATTTGGCCAGCAAACGGTGGCACAGGCAAGAGAGCAGCTTCAACAAGATAAACAGCAGCTTGAACAAAAAATGTCGACGTTAAGTGCTCAAATAAAAGATGCCGATATGCAAATGCAAAACTGGCAAGGGCAGGTGCACGCCAGCGAGCAACAATTACAAGACTGTGAAAATCAGCGAGAACAAGCCGTTACCACGTGGCAAAAGCGACTTGAGCAAAGCAGTTTTGACAATGAACAAGACTTTCTAAGTGCACTTATTACCCCTGAACTGCATCAGCAGCTAAGTGAGCTTGCCCAGCAATTAGCAACCGATAAACAACAAGCGCAGTTATTGCTAAAGCAGGCTGAGGAGCATTTAGTCGCACTTAAAGCTGAACAAGATCATTTATTTAATCAACCCGTTAGTCAGTCATTTAATCACGAATTTAGTCAATCAATGCTAAACATAGATGCTAACAGCAATGATGAAACCTTATTAGCAAGTCAGCAGCAACTTAGTGAGCAAATTAAACAGCTGCAAATTGATAAAGGTCAGTACAGACAAGCCTTAAATCAAAACCAAACACAACAAGAAAAACAAAAAGAGCTACTTGCCCAAATTGCTAGCCAACAAACACAAGTCGATGACTTAGCCCATTTAAATGGCTTAATTGGCTCAAAAGATGGCGCTAAATTTAGAAAGTTTGCCCAAGGGCTAACCTTAGCGCATTTGGTTTATCTGGCAAATAAACAGCTAGATAAGTTACATGGACGCTATCAGCTGCAATGCCAAGCGGATGATTCCTTATCGCTACAAGTCCTAGATACTTGGCAGGGGGATTCTTTGCGTGATACGCAAACCTTATCAGGCGGTGAAAGCTTTTTGGTTTCCTTAGCCTTAGCGTTGGCATTATCGGATTTGGTCAGTGCTAAAACCAGTATTGACTCGCTGTTTCTTGATGAAGGTTTTGGCACGCTAGATAACGATACATTGGAAGTCGCACTTAGCGCCTTAGACAACTTAAATGCCAGTGGCAAAATGATCGGTATTATTAGTCATATTGATACCTTAAAAAGCCGAATTGATGTGCAAATCGCCGTTAATAAGCACAGCGGTCTAGGGGTTAGTGAACTTGACAGTAATTATCGTTATTCAGTGAAAGAATCAGACTAACACCTTATTTACGATAATATATCTGCCTAAAACCCAAGTTAGTTAATTGTAACGGTCAACAAAACAAGGAACATATTTAGTGGAAATATGGATTTATTTCACATTATTAGCCGCCACCATGCAAGCTGTGCGAACCGCAGGGCAAAAGCAGCTATCAGCTCATTTAAATGCCATGGCAACCACCAGTGTGCGCTATGTTTATGCCTTGCCATTTGCATGGGCTTATTTATGGTGGTTGTTAGATTATCGGCAAGTATCAGTTCCTGAGTTAAATCCGCAGTTTTTGCAATACGCGTTAACCGCCTCTGTGATGCAAATTATCGGTACAGCGTGTCTTGTTGCCGCGTTTAAATACCGAAACTTTGCCGTTGCCACTAGCCTTGCAAAAACCGAAGCAATCCAAGTGGCTGTTGTTGGCGCACTTGTCTTTTCAGCAGGTTTAAGTGCCTGGGGTTGGTTTTCTGTCGTTGTCGGCGTGATTGGAGTATTAATTGTTTCTAAAGTAAAATTTACCGTTCGAGACGTTTTTCAAAACCCCGGTGCAGGCTTTGGTTTAGCTTCAGGTCTAGGGCTTGCGATCACCACCTTATTAATTAGAGAGTCGAGCTTAGCGTTAAACACCGATCTTATGGTTAGCGCCGCAGTAACGCTGGTATTTATGATCACCGTACAATCGGTTGTCTCACTGGTTTATGTATATATTCAAAATAAAAAACAAATCCCTGTGATGATCAGCCAATGGCGCCTTTGCCTTTTTGTTGGTGTGACCAGCGTATTAGGGTCAATTGGTTGGTTTACTGGCGCAAGTTATCAAACGGCAGCCTATGTAAAAGCACTCGGGCAAGTTGAGTTTTTTATTACGCTGCTGCTGACTTATCGATTTTTTAAAGAAAAAATTACCCTAAAAGAGTATGTTGGCATGGCATTAATACTCGCAAGTGTGTTGATCCTGTTACTTTGGGCTTAGCTTTTTGCTAAACTGCCGCCATTAAAAATTTGTTATCAATTATTGATTGGAAAATATATGAAAATTACTGATAAAACCGTTGTTCAGTTTCACTACACCTTAAAAGATGAAGCTGGCGTAGAATTAGAGTCTTCACACGGCAGCGACCCATTAGCTTACTTGCATGGCTATAAAAACATGTTAGTGGGTGTTGAAAATGCATTAACCGATAAAGAAGCGGGTGATAAATTTTCAGTAACATTACAGCCTGAAGATGCCTACGGCGAACGCCAAGAAGGTGCTGAACAACGTGTACCAGTAAAACATTTACAAGGTTTACCTACGCCAAGTGCTAAATGGAAAAAAGGCATGTCAGCTGTAGTTAATACAGAACAAGGTCAACGCCAAGTCACTGTGATCAAAGCAGGTAAATTCATGGTAACAGTTGATACTAATCCACCACTTGCTGGCAAAGTATTAACGTTTGATTTAGAAGTGGTTGACGTTCGCGCTGCAACCGATGAAGAAGTTGAGCATGGCCATGCGCACGGTGTTGGTGGTCATCAGCACTAGCACTAATTTAACGGGCATTTTTACATGCTGTTTTCTAAAGCTATATAGCAGTGGTGTTATATAGCTTTTTTATTGGGCGAACGCCTTAAATTTTGCTCCTTACTCCTTACTCGTTATTATTTTTTCTTGCTTAGGTAACACTTCAATTTTTATCTTTAATAATTGTGTGCTAAAGCGCTTAAATATAGGTGCAAACTTTAATTCGATGTGTATATGAATTAAATAGGCTAGCACTAGCATGATAACTAGGGTTACCGGTACAAGCAGATTTATATCAATGTCACTACCGAAGGTATTAAATATCATATAGCCGATAAATTGATGAATGAGATACAAGGGGTAAGTTAAAATGCCCAAATAGTAAAATTGTTTTTTTCGTAGCGGGTGATGGTTACAAAAGGCCGTGATACAAAAAAATGCAAAACAGCCACTGTTGATGAGAGCAATGGTCAGTAAATCAAAATCAATAGCGAACCATTTTGTCATTAACGATCCAAATAGCGTCGACTGTTTGATGATGTAAATATACGAAAGTATCAGCAAGAGGCTATGATAAAAGCTATTGCCGTCTCGTCGAATTAAGTAAAATACGCCGCCTGCGGCAAAGTAACCGCTCCAATGCGGAAAAATAGACACCCACATATCGACTTCTTTAGCCCAAGGGGTGAAAAGTGCCACTGTCGAACTAATAAGTACTGCAGCTAATACGTGTTTACAGTATTTCAGCCATTTTAACAGCAATAATATTAAGACTACCGCGTAAAATTTTAATTCTAAATAGAGCGTCCAGTAAGCCCAATCGACACGTTCAATATCAAACATAGTGTTTAGCATGGTGATATTGGCTAAAAACTTTGTCCATGTCATGGTGAGCACGTTAGAGTCAAGCAATACCGCGCTGCCAAGAAATAGAGTCACTAAAGTAGTAAGGCACAAACTAAACCAATAAGCGGGAAATAAACGCACAAATCGTGATTGAATAAAGCGACGGGCACTACCATTTTCAATACTCATGAAAATAACAAAACCACTAATAATAAAGAAAAAATTAATGCCCATGTAAGCATAACGACTGTAGCTACGAATTGACTCAAAGTCTGCTATTGGCGCAAAACCTTCCATATAACCGGTAAAGGTATAGTGGAAGAACACGACAAAAAATGCAGAGAAAAACCTCAAAAAATCAATTTCATAGAATCGCGTTTTATTCATTATTTGTACGTTCCTTTACTTAAATAATACTGGTGAGCCAATCGAGGTACGGTATTGTTATTAGGGCTATTTTAAAAACCAAACCTAACTCGATCTTTCATAGCCTTTCAATTTGTGTGTTTTTATACTATTTCGTAACCAATAGAAAGTAAAGTATTGGGTCTAATATCGAATTATCGTGAATTCGTTACTTTGAAAGCGATAGATTATTATTTGGTATAGTTAAGTTGGTTTCTAAGATAATGAAAATATGGGATAGTAAGTACAAGGTTCTAACCTCATTATTTTTTATAAATTCGCTGTCTATAACTAAGCTGTCTATAACTAAGCTGTATAGAACTTAGCTGTCTAGAACTAAGTGGTTCTTTGCCAAGGAAAGTAAGATGTACTTTATTGCCGCATTTGGTTTATTGATGATGTGCTTGAGCATCATCATGATGGTCAGCCCAAGTTATTGGTCAAATGCAATTATAGTATTTAGTGAAAAACCTTATTTTCATTGGTTTGAAGTAATAACTAGAGTCATTGCAGGATTTGTTTTTATCGTTTATAGCCAAACGACTTTGTATCCTCAATTGATTTTGGTTATGGGGTGTATATTAGTTGCAGTTGGGATTGGGCTTGTCGTTACAGGTTCAGCTAAACATCGTCAGTTTGCGGTATGGACTGCCCATAAATTTAAAAATATCTTTAGATCTGCAGGAATGGTTTCATTTGCTTTTGGTGGTTTCTTAATTTACCTATCAACAAGTATGTTTCAATAAGTGTTTAGTCATGGTGCTTTGTTAAACTAATTAATTCCTGTATTGCTAAATAACCCTTGTTTGTCGCCGCTTCTGTTAGTTAATAAACGAATAGTCATGATGACTTACGATTAAAATGTGATTTTACTACCTGAGATTATTATGAAAATAAAAACCTTTGTTTTACTCGCTTTTTCACATGTCACTATTGGCGTATTGGGCTTTGCTATAGGCATTTTTTCTTTGCCTATTCTGACCGCGCCGCCTGCACCAACTGATGTTGAAATTAGTGCCATGTCGGCACAAAACCAATACAGCGCGCAATTTAAAATTGATTTAAAAGGCAGCGATTTTCTTCACTGGGGAGAAGGTGATGTTTCTCTAGGTGAAAACCATATTACCTTTAATGGCAAGCTCTCTCCCGGACCGGATTTTAAATTATACCTATCGCCTGAATTTGTTGAAAATGAAGCGGAATTTGAGCAATTTAAATCGTCAATGAAAGTCGTAGGCGAGGTTAATACCTTTAACAATTTTGTTGTTGAAGTGCCCAGTGATATTGAACTGGCTGAATTTAATACCGTTATTGTCTGGTGTGAAAGCTTTGGCGAGTTTATCACTTCGGCAAAGTATCGATAGTAGCCAAATTATTATTTTTAATTAAGGAGTTTATTATCCTATGAAGTTTATTGAGTTAGAAGTCAAAACAGCTGTTATTGTTCACGGTTTTGACAGTGACAATAAAGAAATAATTGAAGATGTAAACGAAGAAAATTTTGTAAAAAAGCTTATTTCTATAGAAAGAATTCAATCTATCAGTGAAGATTATGTTTTAGTAACCTCGTCGCACGGTCGCGTAATGTATTGGCAGTATAATTGTTCGATGCAAGAGTTAAGTAATAAATTGCAGGCGTCTGACTTAATAGTGGCTTAACAGTAGCTTTGTTCTTCTTTTATTAAAGCTTTAATAACAAAGCTACTGGTTCTAATTCGATGTTGATAATTCGGTGATCGCGGTGACTTCAACGCTGCTCAAAGAGGTCATTTGCCAATTAATATTAAAATGATAAAGCGTCATCGCATAAGCGTTGTTATCAAGCTTACTTTTTTTATAAGCAGGGCGAGGATCTTGCGCCAATACTTGTTCAATTAACTGGCTAAGCTCTGGAAATTTTGCTTGTGCTTTAGCAAGAAATTGCTTGCTGTTTTCATTAAAACTTATTGTTAGCTTACTCTCTGGTGCTTGTTGGGCAAAGCCTGCTTGTGCGTCAGCAATGGCATCTACATAAGGTAAATAAGGTTTAATATCGATAACTGGCGTTTGATCAAGCAAGTCTAAACCTGAAATAGTTAAATAAACTTTTTTGTTTTTATGCTCAATACCTTCAAGTTTAACCACTGACATACCGATAGGGTTAGGGCGAAAAGTAGAGCGGGTTGCTAACACACCGGTTTTTTTATTGCCACCTAGTCGAGGTGGGCGTACTAAAGGCTTCCAACCTTGCGCTTGCGTGCCATGAAAAATAAAGACCACCCAAATGTGGCTATAATTTTCTAAGTCTCGCACTAATTCTACTTGATTAAACTCGCCAACAAGTTCTATTTTCCCTTTTGCCGCGCTCACTAAGCCCGGCTGTCTCGGAATGGCAAATTTCTCTTTATAGGGAGAGTGCACTTTGCCGATGGCTTGCATGGCTATTTGATTAGCCGGGGGGATCTCAGCAGTCAAAATAGCTACTCTTGCACTTTAGGTACTTGGATCTGATACGCTTTACCATAACAGACGACTTGGTCAACACAGCTTTTGCTTTCAATCTGAATACAGCTGGTAAAAATAATGCCATTTGCCCCTTGTTCAAAGGCTTTTTTTCTAGCTTGTGTCCGGGCATTAATTTCATCCGGCGCTGCCAAATGACTTTTAGCTTGGCAATCGTCGCCTTCAACTAAACCTAATAATTTGTAGTTACCTACTATTTCGCGCTCGTGTTGATAAATGGCGACTTTACTTGGACTGAAATAGTCACGAAAGTTCTCTTTATCAAGATTGGTTGATACTGAGTAATTTTGCGCGCAACCACTTAATAGCCCGAATACTAACGCAGCACTAGCTAGGTGCAATTTATGCTTCATAAGTTATTTAACCTTTGGTTAAAACTGGCACAGCGGTCGAGTTGACTTTCTTGCCTTCAATCCAGTACGAAAATAAAGTGTCAAGCATACCACTTTGTTTTTTCATACTCAGCCAATTTTGCATAAATAACTCAAATGCATGATCATTTTTATTAATAGGAAATGCCATGGTTAAGGCTGGCAATTTAGGTTTAGGTGCGATCACCGTATAATTAGGATACAGTAACGTCCACGCTGAAGATGCCGCTGCGCCATACAACAGGCCGTCTACTTGTTCAGCTTGTTCTCTAAACAATAACCTAGGCGTAGACATTTCCCATGCATTACCTTTTGTAAAAATTCGGTTTATGGCGTCTTTATAGAAAAATGTTTCAGGAATGCCAATAGTCAGGTCGTCTCGGGTAAGAATTTTGTCCCAATGGGTAAATTCGGCCCGGCGTTCATCTTTGACTAAAAAAGCGATTTCTTGACTGCTATAAGGGGCGGTTAGCGTAAAATCTTTCATATTATCAGGAATTAGCGGTATGCCTGAAGTAATGTCTAAATAGCCAGATGCTAGTAGTGGTTTGGCTTGGTCATGATAAATTTTCACAAATTCAATATCAACGCCCAGATCTTTGGCGAGCTGATTCATTATTTCGATATCAAAACCGACTAACTTTCCATTTTTGTTATGAAAAGAGTAAGGCAGATCATCACGAAAATAGCCAACACGTAAAAAGCCACGTTGCTGAACCCGTGTTAATACATTGCTAAATGGCTGTACTTTACTGGCAGTTTTGGCAGGTGATTTTTTGTATGTCGATTTAATATCTGGATAAATGAAATCGCGTTCAATAAATAAATCGTAACCATGATATTGGTAACTAATTTCACTGAACGTGATACGTAAGCCTAAAAACACCATGATCGCCATTAACGGCAGCACCATTAAGTTAATCGATAATCGACGCCAATTAACGGTAACCTTATTTGTTAGCGTCACAGCGATAAGCAAAGGTGCTGAACAGGCAAAAGCTACGCTGAGTAGGGCATTTAGGCGGCTTACAATCAGATTTTCAGAAAGTACAAAAAAATCAAACATGGCACTAGAAACATTGAATAACTCAAGTAAGTGCGGCATGGCAATAATTGGCGTACCAAAAAGCTGCGGCATACCAAAGACAATTAAATTAATATAGTCGGTTTCTGAAATGTATGCGCCAGAAAACCAAGCAGCGAATAGGGTAAATAACAAGGCTAAAAGTTTGCCGCCAACAGGTAAGCTAAAAGTAATTGGCACAATAATATTAGGTAATTTAAGTAGATCTTTATTCGGGTGCTCTAAGCTGGCTAACATTAACTTTAATTTTTCGACTATGGTTGGAACAACCACAATAAAACTGCCGGTAGCAAATGCGGTCACCATAGCTTCTCGTGAAACTTCAATCACCTGTTTATGGCTAAATGGGGTAAATATTGTCACCAGTGCTGGCAATACTGCTAACGACAAAAAGAGTACTAGCGCAATTGCTGTGGTGATGTACACCGTTAAGCCATTTACGTCGCTTGGGTCTATCGTTACCGCGGCTCGAAAAGCAATGCAAAATACGCCAATTGGCGCTACATAGCGCATAACTAAGCTACTTACGTTGGCAATGGCCATTTTAAAGGTTGATAAAATCAGTAAGGTATATTTTTTATTTTTCGACAGCATTAAGCCAATACCGACAAATACGCTAAAAACAACAACTGAAGGAATAACCGCATTGGCGAAGGCGTTAAAAGGGTTTGCTGGAATAAACAAACTGACTAAGTCGAGTTTTGGTGTTGGCTGTTCGGTGCTAGCACTGTAAAAGTCAGCATTGCTCCAATTTGGAAATGCAATTGGTGCGAGCAAGATAAAAAATAGGATCACCGACGTTAATGCGACTAATACCGCAATGGTTTGTTTAACTGAACTTTTTGCGCGTAAAACAGATAAGCCACCTAAACCGCAAATAAGTGATAACGAGATATAAGGCAGCGCGGTCATTTGTAACAACAAGACAAAGGCGTTCGCGATGCTGTCTACCCCAAAAATAACACTATTTGAAAAGCTGCCAAAGACAAAGCCAGCTGACATGGCGAATAAAACTTTTACCGATTGAGGTATGTTAGACAATTTCATGTAATTACACATTTTTTAAAGGGGCGCAAAGCTAAACTAATCACCCATACGGGGTTAGTCTCGTAATCAAAAACAAGTGATTTAGGCTGCATTTAAAACCCATCTCAGCAGAATAGCTATCTTGGTTTTGTGTTCTTTTGTAAACGTTTTTTCTGGTGTTTTGTAACGCTCTTTATGAGGAGTTTTAAACGTCGTTTATTGTGATAAATTTAGAAGGGAAATGTCGATAAATGATGCGAACAGCCCTAAGGCTGGCGCTGTTTTTTTTAATACATTTGCGTAAAAACGAGATAAAAAAATAGCGAGACTGAAAAATGTCAGTGTCGCTATTTTATTTGTTTATCTCACGCATTTTTTATACATGCGATGAAGCAATAAGTTGTATGCCTATTTAACGCGCATACCCGGTTGTGCGCCATCTTCTGGATTTAATATCCATAAATCTTCACCGCCAGGGCCTGCTGCTAATACCATGCCTTCTGACATACCAAAGCGCATTTTACGTGGCGCAAGGTTAGCAACCATTACTGTGAGCTTACCAATTAAATCTTCTGGCTGATACGCTGATTTAATGCCAGCAAATACTTGGCGAGTGGTATTCTCTTCGCCTGAGCCTGTTTCATCAAGCGAAAGCGTTAAACGTAGTAGTTTGTCGGCTTTTTCAACATGCTCGGCGTTAACAATTTTAGCGATACGTAAATCGATTTTGGCAAAATCATCAAACTGAATTTCTTCACTGATCGGATCGTCAACTAACGGCTTACCGGTTAACTCTTTTTTCGGTGCTGACTTTTTCGACTTTTTCTTTTCAGCTTTTTTCTCAGGCGCTTTTTCTCCGCCAGCTAAACTTTCTTTAGATGCGTCGGTCATGGCGTTAACTTTGTCCATGTCAACACGTTGTAGCATGGCTTTAAATTTATTAATTTTATGATCGGTTAACAAAACAGTATGGTCTTGCCAGTTTAGCTCGTCGTTCATAAATGCTTCGGTACTTTCAGCCAGTTTTGGCAATACCGGCTTTAAATAAATCATCAGCGTGCGAAATAGGTTAATGCCAAGCGAGCAAATGTCTTGCACTTCTTGCTGCTTAGTTTCATCTTTAACAAGCTGCCAAGGTTCTTTTACGGCAATGTATTCGTTGACTTTGTCAGCCAATGCCATAATTTCACGCATTGCTTTACCAAAATCACGCGCTTCGTAATGAGCGGCAATGCTATCACCGGCGCTGGTAACTTCATCAGCAAGGGCTTGGTTTTCAATGGTGCTTGATAACATGCCATCAAAACGTTTGGTGATGAAACTGGCACAGCGTGACGCGATGTTAACCACTTTGCCGACTAAGTCAGAGTTTACTCGTTGAGCAAAATCTTCAAGGTTAAGATCTAAGTCGTCAATGCGGTTGGTTAACTTAGCGGCGTAGTAATAACGTAAATACTCAGGGTTTAAATGCTCTAAATACGTACGGCCCTTAATAAAGGTGCCTTTTGATTTAGACATTTTAGCGCCATTAACCGTCACAAAACCGTGTGCGTAAACTGAGGTTGGTTTGCGGTAATCGGCACCTTCTAACATTGCAGGCCAAAATAGGCTGTGGAAGTAAATAATGTCTTTGCCGATGAAATGGTAAAGTTCAGTGTCTGAATCTTTTTGCCAAAATTGGTCAAAATCTACGCCTGTCTTGTCACAGTAGTTTTTAAAGCTGCCCATGTAACCGATAGGCGCATCTAACCATACGTAGAAGTATTTACCCGGTGCATTTGGAATTTCAAAACCAAAATAGGGCGCATCACGGCTAATATCCCATTGCTGTAAACCTTGTTCAAACCACTCAGCAAGTTTGTTGGCCATTTCGTCTTGCAATGAACCGCTACGGGTCCACTCTTGCAACATGTCGCCAAAGGCAGGTAAGTCAAAGAAGTAATGCTCTGAATCGCGCAGAACAGGTGTTGCGCCCGAGACTACTGAACGTGGGTTAAGTACTTCAGTTGGTGAATAGGTTGCGCCACAATTGTCGCAGCTGTCACCGTTTTGATCTTCACTTTTACAGCTAGGGCAAGTGCCTTTAACAAAGCGGTCAGGTAAAAACATGCCTTTTTCAGGATCGTATAACTGAGAGATAGTGCGTGTTTTTATATGCCCTTTAGCGTGTAAACGGTTATAAATTTCACTAGCGAAGGCTTGGTTTTCTTCACTATGAGTTGAATGGTAGTTATCAAAGCTAATATGAAAATCAGCAAAATCGGCCATATGCTCTTCACGAACACCGGCGATCATATCTTCTGGTGAAACACCAAGCTCTTGGGCTTTAAGCATAATGGGTGTGCCGTGGGCATCATCAGCACAAACAAAATAAATTTCATGACCACGCATACGTTGAAAACGCACCCAAATGTCAGTTTGGATGTGTTCAAGAAGGTGACCTAAATGGATAGAACCGTTGGCATATGGTAGTGCACAAGTGGCTAAAATTTTACGTTTTTGTAGAGACATTGATAATAACAATATTTTTGATGGTAATAATGCACAGAATGGTACAGAATTTAGCTCCGATTTTCATTAATAATTACTGTGATTTGGTTAATAAATTGCAGATTTAGGTTGTTCATTTTGTTTAGTAAGTTATTTTCGTCAAAATCTGACACGAAAACCGTGCCACAAGAAACCCAAGAAGCCATTTCTCAATTTATTGAAAGCTACCGCTGTGATGTTTTTAAAGACGGGCTTTTTTCACTTAATGCGTCGATTGAAATTTCACAACATAAAGATGATATTGTTATTGCCATTACTTTACCTTTTCCGTGTGCATTAGCGTTATCAGTATTAGCCGAGCAATTATCTAAACTGTGTGAGCAAACGGTAAAGTTTGCCGTAAGTTACGATATTTTATCTGTACGAGAGCATGAAATTCCTGGCATTAAAAATATTATTGCGGTTGCCTCTGGAAAAGGTGGCGTAGGTAAGTCGACCACCTCAGTTAATTTAGCCTATGCCTTGCAAGCAGAAGGGGCAAAAGTTGGCTTATTAGATGCTGATATTTACGGCCCTTCAATTCCAACGTTACTTGGACTTAAAGATCAAAAACCAACATCGGCTGACGGTAAGCTACTTACCCCGTTAGATAAAGACGGTATTACTGCTATGTCTATTGGTTTTTTAGTTGATGATGCCGAAGCTACCGTATGGCGAGGACCAATGGCCAGTCGCGCATTTGGTCAATTATTAAATGAAACCTCATGGCCAGCGTTAGATTACCTTATTATTGATATGCCACCAGGTACGGGTGATATTCAATTAACGCTTGCGCAAAGTGTGCCGGTTGCTGCTTCTGTCGTTGTTACAACACCACAAGATATTGCTTTAATTGACGCGGTGAAAGGCATTGCTATGTTTGAGCAGGTTAATGTGCCTGTATTAGGCATAGTTGAGAACATGAGTTATCACTTATGTGAGAACTGTGGTCATCAGTCGCACCTTTTTGGTCAAGGTGGCGGAGAAAACATTGCCAGTGAATTTCATACCAAATTATTAGGGCAATTACCGCTTAATATCGATATTCGCGTTAATGCCGATAACGGAAAATCACTAATTGCTGCAAATAGTCATAGTGATATCTCAGTAAGTTATCGTAAAATAGCGCAAAATGTTGCCGCTGAACTTTATAGTCAACTTGATATGCGCAGCAAGCAAAACGCCAAAGTAATTGTTGAATAAGAATTTTATTTGGCGCCAAACAATTTCTCTTCACTTTTATTTGATAGCGTGTGTTTTAAAAACGTATGTTCTAAAAAGTAAAGTGATGAGAAAAATAGTGATACTGGACATTAAGAAGAAACGTTATGAGATTGTGTGATAAAGATATAGAACAAAGCCTTTTAGATGGGCATTTAGTAATAGAGCCGATGCCTGATAGTTCGATGATCTCAGGGGTAAGTGTTGATATTCGATTAGGTAATGAGTTTCGTGTTTTCCAAGATCATACTGCGCCTTACATTGACTTAAGCGGTCCTAAAGCGGAAATGAATAAAGCCATGGACTCTGTGATGAGCGATGAAATCTTTATTCCAGACGGTGAAGCCTTTTTCTTGCATCCTGGTGAATTAGCATTAGCGGTTACGTACGAGTCGGTAACAATCCCTGATAATATCGTTGGTTGGTTAGACGGACGTTCATCTTTGGCACGATTAGGCTTAATGGTGCATGTAACGGCGCATCGAATTGATCCCGGTTGGTCTGGGCAAATTGTATTAGAGTTTTACAACAGCGGAAAACTACCTCTGGCACTGCGCCCTAAAATGAAAATAGCCGCACTCAACTTTGAAACTATGTCTGACAGTGCATTGCGTCCATACAATAAGCGTGATGATGCTAAATATAAAGGTCAAACTGGCGCTGTAGCAAGTCGTATTAGCCAAGACGATACAATTAAGTAAAAAGTAAGTTTTATCGCGTTTAAGCGTTATTTATAGCTCTAGTTATAAATAATGCAGTAATCTAGCGTGATTAAAAAAGCCCGAGACTAAAAGTAGCTATGTCTACAATTAGTCTCGGGCTTTTTGTTTTTCAATACCGTATCAAAAAATATATCTAACCGTTAACGGTTATTTTAGTTGGCATATAAGTTTCGCCAATCGCAATTTTAAGTGCAGCTATCAATTGCTCTTTATCATGGTGATGAGGCGTTTTGTCAGAGCTTAATGGGTGATGCAATACTTTTACTAACTTTGACGTAGTTGCGGGATCTTCACAAATAACGGTATTAACCGGTTGAAAGCTAATGTTGTCACTTATCCATTGCAGCTTTTCATCTAAGGTTAAGTTAGAAGCCGGGCTGTTCTCTTTAACTAAGTTATCGATAAAAATACATTGCGCATTGCTTTTGGCAATCGCTTTGGAAATATCGCGAACCAGTAGGGGAGGTACAACACTTGTTAAGAAACTACCCGGGCCTAAAATAATAATATCGGCACTTTCTATGGTTTCAATACATCTGTCTACACCTTTTACCAAAGGTGCCAACATTAAGCTTTTTGGCATTACGGGCATTTCATCAACCGACATTTCGCCGACACGACAACGCCCTTTAGGATAAAAGGCCATTAAATCAGTTGGTGTTTCCGACATAGGGTAAACTTTGGTCTTTACCCTTAACATACGTCTAACAAGCTTAATTGAATCAATAGGGCGAGATTGAATTTGGCCTAGCGCATAAAGAATTAAGTTACCTAGGTTATGACCACCTAGCTCGTCGGCGCCGTCAAAACGAAAATTGAATAATTGACTACCTACAGAGTCAGTAGGTACGAGTTCGGTTAAACAGTTACGTAAATCGCCCCAAGCAATAGTACTACTTCTTCGTCTTAATCGACCTGTTGAACCACCATTATCGGTAGTGGTAACTATTCCTGTGAGTTTGTCGCCCATAAAAGACAAGGTAGACAACACACGCCCTAGACCATGGCCGCCACCAATAGCAACGATATTTAAGTTTTCTAGTTGCATTTTATTCGTTTTATACTGAGTAGTTAGTAAACTTTACTCTTATTTAGATAGAAAATAAAGGCATTTGAACCGGCAACCTTGCTACAAGCTAGATAAATAAAGAAGTGTAAGAAAACTGACCAAATAATGTTGAGTGCCATCTATCCGCTTTTTAGGGTGTGATAAATCATTGTTATTGCTTAAGTATAAAAATTCACCGTTTAAGTACCGCGATAAACGGTTGATTATACAAAATTTAATCAACTTGATGTATATCTAATCAGTTGAGATAAAACTTATAAAAAAAAGCAATTTTATTTAAAATAAGTGTTGACACTAAGAGGGGGGCTGCTTAGAATGCGCCTCGCTTTCAACGAGTAAGTAGGTCGACTCGCTGAAGGGTGTAGGTTTTAATTTATAGATATTAGGCCATTTATAAATTAAATATGTGGGGCTATAGCTCAGCTGGGAGAGCGCTTCGCTGGCAGCGAAGAGGTCTGCGGTTCGATCCCGCATAGCTCCACCAAAATTTTAGTTACTTGATTATTGTTTCATCAATTGAGTAATAGATAGTTTTAGCATAAGTTTAAGCTTATATAGTGTAAACTTAATTATCGAGAATTTCGATAAGCTAATGTGTGTCCCTATCGTCTAGAGGCCTAGGACACCGCCCTTTCACGGCGGTAACAGGGGTTCGAATCCCCTTAGGGATGCCACCTTCTTCGGAAGTAAAATTAAAAATGAGTTCAGCATTTCAGAAATGAATGCACTAGTAAGTAGTTTTAGTAGAAGTAATGCCGCGCGCCTTCACCGGTTCAGGCTTACCAACACTAAAATAGCAAAATTTATTTTGCTAACCAGTTTTAGTGTCCCTATCGTCTAGAGGCCTAGGACACCGCCCTTTCACGGCGGTAACAGGGGTTCGAATCCCCTTAGGGATGCCACTCATTTTAAAAAACGGTTAATGGTTTCATTTCGTAGAAACACGATTTTATTGTGTCCCTATCGTCTAGAGGCCTAGGACACCGCCCTTTCACGGCGGTAACAGGGGTTCGAATCCCCTTAGGGATGCCACCTTTAACCGAAATTGTATGTTTGAATGAAAGGTCAAGCTGCAATGAGACAGTTTTGGATTGACTGCTTCAATACTTAGTAACTTAGTCAAAAGTACCTTTACCTTAGGCCGTAAAGCATGCTTTAAGTTATTAATGAAGTGATTAACCTTAATCGTTTTAGTAGGAGTTATGCCGTGCACCTTTACGGGTTCAGGCTTACCAACACTAAAACAGCAAAATAACTTTATTTTGCTAAACAGTTTTAGTGTCCCTATCGTCTAGAGGCCTAGGACACCGCCCTTTCACGGCGGTAACAGGGGTTCGAATCCCCTTAGGGATGCCAACAATTGATAAAGCCGACAATTCAGAAATGAGTTGTCGGCTTTTTTCATTTCTCATTTTTACTTTCTATTTGATGTGATAAATCTGGGCTATATGTTTTGTAACCTGCTAATAGCATTGTGCTTAAGGCTTTTTTAAAACATAAAGTTAATTGTCACGTGCTCAAATTAGCCCAATATGCTGGTTGTAACTTTTTTGTACAATAGTTAAAGTTATATGGAATATTGAACGGTTAACTTGTTGCTGTACTAATAAGCTTGTCTGCGAATTTTTAAATATATTCATGTTAAAATTATTAATAGTGAAATAATTATCGTATAACGCTAAAACTATTTTTGTGATATTGGTTAATTTGAATTACTTAATATTTTAATGATTTCAAGTAACTAGGTTTCTAATGATGATTTTTATGCGCCAATTTATTTTTCGCTTTTAAAATTAATTAATTTTTTAATCAGAACCATTGTGGATTTTGCGAAGACAACACTCTTTATATATGTTGGTGAAGTTTTTAGTCAGGAATGTCTAATTCATTGAACAATCAAATATTACAATAACAATGTATTGGTGATTAACTGTGACAGAAAAATCAGAAAAACATACTGTACTGAAAACCTTTTTATCTTGTCGAGATAGCTTGGCTCGTTATATTTTAAAAATGAGCGTAAAAAAGGAAGATGTTGATGATATTTTGCAAGAAGCTTTTATCCGCGTCTATCATGAAGATAAAAAGAAACAGATAAGATCGCCAAAAGATTATTTGTTTATTGTGTCTCGAAATTTAATTTATAAAGGTTTAAGGCATCAATCAAAAGAAATTGCCAGCGACATAGAAGATGACTTGTTAGGTCATGACAATAAACAAACCGACATAGAATTACATAACAAACAAAAGTTTCAAGCGTTTAACGATGCATTATCGACGCTACCAGAGAAAAATCGTCGAGCAATACTGTTGAGAAAATACTACGGATTGTCTCATAAAGAAATAAGTCAAAAATTAGGTGTTTCAGTGAGCTCAGTTGAAAAATATATTTCCAAAGGGATCAAACAATGTGGAGATATACTCATTGCACAAGGATATGGCATGAAGGGCAGTGGCATGAATACGTCGACTAGCCAAGTTAAGGAGAACAACTCATGAGTACAAAATCTCAAGTGGTCACGCTTCGCACGCAGGAAATGATAAATCGAGAATCTGCCAATTGGTTAGCGAAATTAGATGGCGATAATATGAGTAAAGCTGATCGCGCCGCATTAAAAGCCTGGTTAAATGAATCTGATGAACATGTGATTGCGTTAAAAAATCATATGGGCATGTGGGATGAAATGACTGAGGTGGTCAATGAATCGTCAGAAATGTTTGCCGCAGAACACGTTAGCGCTGGTTATTTTGCCAGACTTAAACAGGCTTTATCATTAAAGCCAATGATACTGGCCATGAGTGTAATGTTTATCATGGTATTGTCTGGGGTAATTATTGGTCCTAAGTGGTCAATGGAAGAAGCTGAAACGGCATTTTATGCAACTAAAGTTGGCACTCAACAAAGTTATCAATTAAGTGACGGGTCAACAGCATTTTTAAATACAGATAGCCGCATAGAAGTGGAGTTCAGCAAAGGGCAGCGGATCATAAGGTTACAAAAAGGCGAAGTCTTGTTTGATGTTGCTCACGATAAGACGCGTCCTTTTATTGTTTACGCCTCCGGTAGTGCGGTAAGAGCGGTGGGGACTAAGTTTGTTGTGCGCCTTTCCTCTGAAAATATTCTGGTGACTGTGACAGAAGGTACGGTAGAGTTGTCAAAACGCGACGCGACAGCAGTGAATAGTGACCAAAAAGCTGAAAAGAAACTGATGTTACTTAATGAAGGTCAACAAGCAGAATTTGTCGTTGAAGATGCAACTTTTACTGAAACCCAAGTTGCACAAACGGCAGTAGAAGAACAACTTTCATGGCTTGATGGACGTTTAGTCTTTAATGAAGAAAAGCTTGAGCATGTTATAGACGAAATTAACCGTTATCTAGACAACGATATCGTGATTTTAAGTCCTGAATTAAAAGATATTCCTATCAGTGGCCGCTTTCAAGTGGGTGAAACCGAAGCTTTATTAGAGGCGATTGAAATCACCTTTGATATTAATGTCTCCAAGAGTCAGAACCAAATTTACCTGTCAACCTATGGCGGGGACTAACCAATATATTTAGTCAAAGCAGTATCTTAATTTTCGAGTTACTGTTTTGGCTATACCATGTCCAAACATAGTTAAATTACACCAAGAATATACACAAAAATTATAAATAGATTAGAGGGTTGTCCTATGGGTCAAGTTAAGCTTTTTGTCGTCTGTATTTTATTGCTGAGTAGTCATTTGACATGGGCTGGCAGTGGAAAAACTAACATACTTTTAATTACTGCTGATGATTTAGGTTATGAAGCCGTTGGCTCACTTACCTTAGATGCCGGCTTACCAAGTCTTACACCTAATATTGATCGCTACGCTGCTAAAGGTTATCAGTTTACCAATGCCCATGTTAATACGCCCATTTGTCAACCGAGCCGCTCAATCATCGCTACCGGTCGATATGGTATTACTAGCGGTATGATGGGTTTTTTTCATATGAAAAAGCGTTCAGCGTCTGTCATGCAAACTTTATCCGACAACGGTTATTTAACGGGCGTATTAGGTAAGGTCAGTCATTCAACGCCAGACTTAGCATATAAATGGGATTATATGCATGATTATGGTGATTTAGGAGCAGGTCGCTCGCCAGAAAAATATTACAACTACAGTAAAGAGTTTTTTGAGCTAAGCAAAAAAGAGCATAAAGCGTTTTATTTTATGGTGAATTCGCATGATCCTCATCGCGGCTTTCACGATCCAAAGAACCCGAAAAAACAAGCGGCAACACCATCAAAACTATTTACAACCGATCAGGTGATAGTGCCTAAATATTTGCCAGATACACCGCAGGTTAGAACAGAGTTAAGCCACTATTATAATTCCGTGCGTCGTTTAGACGATACCTTCGCTCGTGTTATTCAAGCCCTTGATGAGTCAGGGCTCGCTGAAAATACCATGGTGGTCTTTTTATCAGATAATGGCTCGGCCTTTCCTTTTGCCAAAGCCAATACCTATTTAGCAAGCACTAAAACGCCGTGGATCGTGCAATGGCCAGCGGGCAAAATTAATACCGAATACGTGAATAAAACTGACTTTATATCGTCGATAGACTTTTTCCCAACCGTGCTGGATGCCGTTGGTTTACCCATTCCAGATGAAGTCGATGGTCGTTCAATATTGCCATTATTAAAAGGGCAAAAACAAACAGACAGACACGAAGTCTATACGCAAGTCGATTATAAAATTGGCGGTCCAGCAACGCCAATGAGGGCGGTTCAAGATGAGCGCTTTGGTTATATTTTCAACCCTTGGAGTAAAGCAGGTGCGAATTATCGTAATTCAAATGAGGGCGATATCACCAAAGCATTGAAAGCTTCTGGAAACAAAGAACAGCTGGCACGGTTAAAAATGTTCAGAGAGCGAGTAGTGGAAGAATTTTACGATTTGAAAAAAGATCCCCATAGCGTTAATAACTTAATTAATCACCCTGAGTATCAAAAAATCATACAAGAGTACCAAAAACGTTTAGTTAACTGGATGGAAAAAAATTCTGACCCCGTGTTAGCGCTCTATCAAGTGAAAGAACAGCCCGATAAAATGGCTAAACTGTTGAAAAAGGAATTTCCAAGTAAGGCAGAGTTGACCCCTAAGCAGCAACGATTAGCTATAGAAGAAAAGAAAAGAAAGAAAAAACAAAAGAAATCGAAAGGTGTTTAGGTCTGAAAAAAATCTCGTTTTTAAATTTATTTTTAGTTGAAAAGATGATAGCTTGAATTGTGAATAACAATGAAACCTTGATTGTTATTGTAATTCAAATGAATTTATTGATGGGATTATGATAAAAAACGTTTTATTACTAAATCTTTCGTTTTTGTGTTTTACGCTTTCATTGCCTGTAAATGCAAGGGAAACGTTAACCAATAAAACCTTTAACTTTAATATTCCCTCAACAAGCGCTACTTCAGCTTTGGAAGCGCTTTCAAAGCAAACTGGCAAAAACTTATTTTATCCGGCCAACAAATTAAATGGCATAACTTCACGGCACTTGGTTGGCCAATATACCCTAGTTGAAGCCCTCACTATTTTACTGGCAGAAACAAAAGTGCAAGCGACCATCACATCAAAGGGTGTGATTGTGGTTAGAGATCGTAAGAAAAAACGTGAACAACTCAATTCTACTGAATTATCGACACTATTTGGCGTTGAGCCTATCAATAAGCAACAATCAACGGTTATTAGTGATCAGCTACAAAACGTCATCGAGAGTATCTCTGTTACTGGTTATCGAGAAAGCTTAAACCAATCACTGTCATTTAAAAAAAATGCTGATCATCAAGTCGATGTTATTTCCGCTGAAGATATTGGCAAACTACCTGATGTTGAAGTAGGCGATGTTTTAGAGCGCATTGCGGGTGTGCAAGTGAGCCGTGGCGATGACGGCATTGTTAATGGTACGAGTATTCGCGGCTTACCAGGATATTTTAACCGCACTTTGTATAATGATCGCGTATTAAACACCTCATTATCAACCGAACGATATTTTGATGCGCAAATCATTCCTGCTGCCTTTTTCAACCGCGTTGAAGTACACAAAACCTCAGTGGCGGATACGGTTGAAGGTGGTTTGGCGGGGGTTATTAATTTAAAAAGTTTACGCGCTTTTGATATTGGTGAACGAGCGGCGAGGGTTAAGTTAACAGGTACATCAACGTCTAATGATGATAATAAAAATAGTGAACTCGTCGCCATTTATTCAGATTTATATTTGGATGAATCGTTAGGTTTTACTGCGGGCGTGAATGTTTTAAATTCAAATAGGGAAAGCCAACAAGGCTTTACGTTTAACCCCACGATTAAACTTACTGAAGGCGTGAATAAAGATTACAATGGCGACGGCACCGTAAGCGAAAAAGATATTTTTTATGTGCCGCAGGCAATTGGTTACTCCCTCAACCAAAATACTCGTCAACGAGATGCTTTTTTTGCCAACCTTGAGTGGCGACCAAGCGCTAATTTTAGTGCCTTTGGTGAGATTTTTTTCACCGGTTACGACACATTAGATAATCGAAATTATTTGCGGTTTAGGCCCAAACCGGCCAACAAGTCTGCAGGCGAGGGCGCACAAACTGTCAGCTATCAAGGGGAGTTATATGAAAATGGCCCGCGGGATTATTTAACGGTTTATCAGCCAACAAATATTTATGGCGAATTATCAAATCAATATAATGAGCGAGAAAGTGATACCGGGCTCGCATTTTTTGATTTGGAATGGTTATACCAACGCTGGAGTGTTAATTTTTCCGCTAATCTCTCCAAGTCAAAAACTCACCAGCTGAGCATGCTGGCGAAAAACTTAACAGAAAGAAATTATTTTGATATTACCCTAGATGGTACCGATGAGGGGAGTGCCTGGGCGGTGACATTTCATAATCCAGTTGACGATCCACAATACAGTCAGCGGGGCTTATTAAATGATCCACAAGCGCCATTTCATTCTCTCACAGTCGATGGCACTCATGTTGGCGCAGAGTTTGAAAGCAATTCATGGGCAAGTGATTTACGTATTCAATACGATTTGGCGTACGCAAATAACTATCTGGATATTAATGAACTCGAGTTTGGTTTTCATTACCGTGTTGACGAGTCTTTGACTCAAAAACCTGAAGCTGACTTTGGCGGTAATACTGAACATCTCTTTAATGGCGCAGAACTATCATATCGTGAAATTATGCCGGCAAGTGGCCAGTGGTTTGATTTTAAGAAAAACGAAACGGGCGCGCCATTGCTTTGGGTCGTGCCAGATATTTCGGCAATGGCAGTCGCGCAGCATTGGACGTCTGACTCAGTAAGAGCTGCTGCAATAGCAAGTGAATCTTATACCCCGGGTATTTTCGAAAATTTACAAGAGCAAATATTTGCCAGTTATTTTAAGCTTAATTTTGCCTCCGACTCTGAACGTATTAGCGGAAATTTGGGTGTGCGCTATACCCACACTATAGAAATGATAAATGGGCAAGGGGCTCAAATTGAAGAAGGTTTAATCGATGAAGGCGAGGGTGATCCGTTCGACCCAAACTACGACCCCAGTTTAGTGCTTCCAATTAATGACAATATGAGTAAAAAACGCAGTTATCATAATATTTTACCCAGTTTAAATATTATGATGAAAGCGAAAGAAGATCTTATATTGCGCTTTGGCTGGAGTAAAACCATGAGTCGCCCACTTAGGCATGATTTAGAATTGCAAGATAGCTATAACGCAAGAACAAATACTATCAGCTCTGCCGATCCTCTATTAGCACCGTTTATTGCTGACAATCTTGATCTTAGCCTTGGCTGGTATTTTGCCAAAGAATCAGCACTTCATCTTGCTTGGTTTTATAAAGATATCGATAACCTAGTACGCACTGTGCAATATCAAACATTATTACCTGTTACTCATGCCGAAACAGGGATTGCACTAGATGATACGCTGGTGAATATTGCTGAAAAGCAAAATGGTGACACTGCCATAGTTCAGGGCACTACCTTGAGCTATCAGCAACCGTTTAGCTTTTTGTCAGGTTTTTTAAAGCAAACGGGTGTAACCGCTAATTTTACTTATATTGACGATTCGAGAGCTCAATCTCTAACGGATATATCTAATAATAACGGCTCGATTTTATTTTATTATGACAGCGCGTTATTTGACGCACAAATTAGTTATACCTATCGAGGGCCACGCATGCGCAAGCTTGCAACTACAACCGTACCGACTAAATATATCAATTCATCCAATATTATTAATGCCAGTATTAACTATATGCCTGTTGAATATTTAACCTTAAGTCTTGGGGTTCACAATATTGGTGAAGAGTCGATTAGTGAATATTATGGCAATGGCATGAGCGATCATTTTAGTGATTTTGGTCGCGTATACTCCTTTACCATAACGGGCATTCTTTAACGTTAAGCTACTGTTAAATATTATTAAAGCCTGCTGGAAAAAGATCTTGAAATCTTTTTAGCCTATATAAAAAAGCCCATCTAGAGATGGGCTTTTTACTTGCGTGGTCGTTAACCTCTTATTGTTTTTCTAACGACAGTTATTATGGTGTACCAGATATGCTTACGTTATCGATACGGGCTTGACTAACATTATTGATACCTGTGCTATTAAATCGAATCGCGATAATTTCGTGGCCTTCTGCTCCGGTTAAGGTAAACGATTTAGAAGTCCAATTTTTCGCACTTTCTTCTGTATCGTTGTTTAAGCTTTCAAGAACAGTCCAATTAACACCATCACTTGACCACTCAGCGCTGTACATTTCATCTTCTGCGTCAACTAAATTAGCCAGTAGGCGATCAAATGATAAGCTTACGCTAGTAAACCCGCTAGTATCATAATACTTAATTGCTCTAGCGCCTGATTTTATGCGCATCATACCACCTGGGTTACCACCGGTTGTAGGTGCTTGTAATAAGCTTTTGCCACTTTCATTTGCCCACTCATCAAATGTTGTAGCGACATCACTAAAGCTATCTGTATTGCCCGTAACAGCATTAACAGCCATAACATTAATGAGCACGGTTAAATTACCACCAAGGTCCGGTGTGGCTGTAGTTTGCACGCCATTGGTCACTTGAAATTGTACCTCATGTGCGCCGATGTCAGCTGCTGTTAATACTGCGCTGGTAATTAAACCTTGTGGTGATATTTCAAATAAGTTTGCGCTATCGCCTGCAATTTCAGTGTAGGTCAAGGTATCTTGGCTACCAAAGCCATTTTCACCATTTAGCTGCGCGCTAAAAGCACGACCAACTGCTTGGCTAGAAGTTGTTAGTTTTTCTGCATTAATGGTTGCTTTAGTAATATTAAGTGTTGCTGTATCGGTTAGCGCACCGTCAGAAACTTCAACAGTAAAACTATTTTCCTCCGTTAAATCAACAGTACCCGATAATGTGCCATCAGCAGCAATTTGCAACCAATCCGGACCTGCAACTTTGGTGAACGTTAGCGTGTCACCATTATTATCTGACGCGCTGGTAGCAATGCTTTGTGTCGCTAAGGCATAGTCTGAGTCTTGACCATCAGCAGGTTTGAAAATAATGTCAGCAACAAATTCAGGCGCAACATTAACGACAGGTTTTGCAGCAACTTCAATATCAAACGTTAACTCTACAAAGTTGCCATTTAAATCGGTAACTCGAGCGGTAAAAGTATTGGTATTTAAATCAGCAAGTGCTGGTGTACCTGATAAGTCGCCTGATGCAGCGTCTACCGATAGCCATGCTGGACCCGCTTCGATTGAGTAAGTTAACAAGTCGTCTAGGGTATCTTCGGTTGCTGAAAGGTTGGCACTAAATAATGCATCTTCTGTTGCGCCATCGTTATTCGTAATTACTAAATCTGAGGGCGCGGTACCAGCAACAGTTACCGTAACTGTTTGGGCAGCATTAGTATTAATACCGTCGCTAACAATAACAAAAATATCATTTTGACCAACATCTGTAGTGCCAGGAGTACCAGTAAGGTCACCGGTATTTTCATCTAAGGTTAGCCACTCTGGGCTATTGACATCTAAAGTGTAAGTTAAGATATCATTTTCAGCATCAGTTGCTGAAACTTTAGCACTAAAGGCAACAGCTTCTGTGGCGGTAGTTACATCTAATGTTGGCGCACCTGGCGCTTCATTTGGTGGCGGCACTTCAGCAGTAATGATAAAAGTAGACTCTACTGTATCCATACCATCGGTTACTGCAACAACCACAACCGTTTCACCGGCATCTGCTTCTGTTGGTGTACCGATTAATTGATATTGACCACTTTCTTGGTTTAAGACAATCGACAACCACTGTGTTGCTTCACCGTTTAGTGTTGCGCTAACAATTTCAAAGCTTAGTGGTGTTTCTCCTGAGTCGGTAGCGGTTAAGTTTGCGCTAAAACTGGTATCGGTAAATAAGGTGGTTGATTCAGCGGCTAATTTTGGTGCGGTTGGCACACTATTAAGTATTTGATACTGAACCGTAGTAAATGCAGCGTCTTCACTATCTGCCGCTTGAAAGGTGACATTATAGGTACCAATGTGGCTATCTTTAAGTACAGCAGACGATAATTTACCTGTTTGAACCATTTCTAACCATTTAGGCTTATCCGGTGATGAAAAATGTAAAACATCGCCGTCGGCATCAGTCGCCATAAGCTGATCGTTGTATTGCTCTCCAACCGTTAGCACTGTCGTGCTTACCGGCGCTTCACTAAAAGCCGGCGCACTGTTTGAACTGTCATCTAACGTACACGCAGACAAAAAGACACTAGAGCTAAGTATCGCCATTGTTAACGTATTTTTTTTGAATTTCCCCATTTGAACTTTTGGCATGCTTTTTTCCTTTTTTACTTATAATATGCAACTTTTCAAAGTGTTATGACGCTAAATAATGTTTATCGTCAATCTAAAAGAAGCTTGAACTTACCCCCGCTCGTACAACTTCAGCGTTCGATTTGAATCATCAGTTACTGATTTGTTCAACCACATCTCTTACCTCATAAAGAGTGTTGCTATGTAAAGATCCGTAAAGAAAAATTTTATTAGTTGCTCGATATTTTATTAACTGACTGATTTTATTATTAATATTTATTGAAAATTTAGTGGTAACAATAGTGGTAGTGAAAAGAAATGTAAGTTTTTATTATGGATATTGACAAGAGAACACTCTTTAGTAACGGGATAGCAAAAGTTAATTGAATTTATGCAGGTTGTTGTGGTGGCTTAAGTTGCCAATACAGCCATATGTATATCTCGTAAATATATAAATTATTATAAATAAGAATGATTTAGGTGAATTCTAAAGGGGACTATAGATGAATAACACTACCTTTAAGTTAAGTGCGTTAGCGGTAATTATTGGAATGAATGTCGGCGCGGCGTATGCAGCTGAGCCAAGCATTGATGGTGAACAACAAGCAAATAAAGTGAAAACGGCTGCACAAAAGAAAGCCGAACGAAATAAAGAGAAAGCTGAAACTGAGGTGATTGTAGTCACAGGTATTAAAGACAGCTTATCGCGAGCACTTTCACGAAAAAGGCATGCTGAATTTGGCATGGATTCTATCTCAGCTGAAGATATTGGTAAATTACCCGATGTTGAAATCGGTGATGTTTTAGAACGTATCGCTGGCGTACAAGTAAATCGTGGCGACGATGGTGTTGTTAACGGTACCAGTATTCGCGGTTTACCCGGTTACTTTAACCGCACCCTTTACAATGGACGTGTTATTGCCACCTCGTTATCTACCGAAAGGTATTTTGACTCACAAATTATTCCTGCCGCATTTATGACCAGTGTTGATGTACACAAAACTGCGATGGCAAATGACATTGAAGGTGGTTTAGCTGGCGTAGTTAACTTAAAAAGTGTGCGCGCGTTTGACGTAGGTAAAAAAGCGGTTCGCTTTAAAGCAACATTAAGTAACCCGTCAAATGTTGATGATGTTAATACCGATGTTTTGGCGGTGTTTTCTGATTTGTATTTAGATGAAAGTGTTGGTTTTACTTTTGGTGTTAACCATTTGCAATACAACACAGAAAGTCAAAAAAGTTTAAATGGCGCGCCAACTAAAAAAATCAAAGAAGCTACAGGTAAAGATTATGACGGCAATGGCATAGATAATGATGGTGTTGATGCAGCCGGCAACCCGACGGGAAGTGGTCAAGAGTATTTCGTACCCGCGTCGATTAATTATGCCTTAGACCAAAACTTTCGTGAACGAACAGCTGCCTTTGCTAACCTCGAGTGGCGACCAACCGACGATTTAAGACTTTTTGGTGAAGTATTATACAGTAGCTACGACACCATTAATAATCGCTCGCAATTGCGTTTCAAGCCGATTGCCAATTTATCTGAAGGTGTTATTGGTTCAAATGTTTGGTATCAAGGGGAACATTTTGACGAACAAAGAGCTTATTTAACTGCGCTGCACCCAACCAATATGCATGCTGATATTTCTAACCAATACAATGAACGTGAAAGTGACGTTGTGGTCGCTTTTTTTGATGCAGAATGGTTTAAAGATCAATGGTCATTTAAATTTGGTACCAATATCGCCCGTTCTAAAACGACACAGTTTCAAGTTGAAGCCATCAATACAACGCCAAACAACTCGATTGATGTTTTGTTAGACGGCAGTGATATTGATAATACTTGGGATATTACTTTTACCGACCCTGCAACTGCCATGAGTATCTTTTCAACACCTGAAAATTATATTGATTTGAAAATCAATGGTCAGCAAGTGGGGGCAGAATATGAAAGTAATTCTTGGGGATTAGACTTTGACGTTGAATATGACTTTGACATAAGCAATGACATACTTAGCCCAACATATGTGCAGTTTGGTCTTCATTATACTGAAGATGAATCGTTAGCCTTAAAACCGCAATCAATTCTAGGCACACAAATTAGTTTTTTACCGGGTGCTGATGACATGATATATCGTTCGGTGAGCCCAACGGTAGGTGATTGGTTTGACGGCGCATTAGGTCGAGATTACGACAGCGAGATGTTTTCTTGGATGGGCCCGGATCTTGAAGCGATGATCAAACAAAATAATTGGACCGAAGAAACCTTTAGAGAGGTTGGGATACTTACCGATGAGCATGATTTAGGCGCGCGAGACGACCTTGAAGAAGAGATTGGCGCAGCGTACGTTCGACTTAATTTTGAAAATGGCTCCGGTGATTTAACCGGTAATGTGGGGGTGCGCTACGTACATACTAAGCAACTTGTCACCGGTCAAAAATTAGATTATGTGGTTGACGCAGGTGAAGGTGACTACGCTGATGAAGATTACACACCTAAATTTGGCGCTCGTTATGTGCCTGGCTTAGTGACTGAAGAGCGTAACTATTATAATTACTTACCCAGCTTAAACTTACGTTATATGGCAACAGAAGATGTGGTATTGCGTGGTGCTTGGAGCCAAACTATGAGCAGACCGCTGCGTCAAGATTTACGCATTCTCGACAAGGTGGGCACTAATGATGATCATGCTAAAATTACCCAGCCTTCACCAGATTTAAACGCCTTTATTTCTGAAAATGTCGACGTCAGTGTTGAGTGGTATTTTGACAAATCATCAGCGCTAACGCTGGCGCTTTTCTACAAAGATATTGCCACCTTAACGCAAACTAAAGTCACCACAGAGCAAGAAGATAATATTTTACATTTAGAGTCAGGCACAACCTATACCGATCCTGAAGCGGTTTATTATAGAAAGTCAGACTCAACCGGTTCGATTTTACAAGGGGCAACGGTTGGTTTTGAGCAGCCGTTTGAATACTTACCGTCGTTCCTAAAAGATACCGGTGTGAAAGTTAACTATACCTATATCGATAATTCTCGCCCAGATCTGATGAAAAACGTCTCTAAAGATAACTTATCAGCCACCTTGTATTACGATGCCGATTTGTTTGATGCGCGTTTAAGTTATGCCTACCGCGGCGAACGTGCTCGTAATATTGGTATTGAAAATGTACCCGATCAATGGGTACGACCGTCGAGCACCTTAAATGCGAGCTTTAGCTACAAACCGGTACAATACCTAAATATTAATTTAGGTATATCCAACATTACGGATGAGCCAAATAGAGATTACTACTTACACGGCTTAACTAAGTCGATTAGTGACTCTGGGCGCACGGTGTCGTTGTCTATCACTGGTCGTTTATAAAATAGTTTGAGCGCTGCTAAGTTGAAATATTGATAAAGGATTTTCTTTATTTCAATTGGCAGTTTAAGCAAGCAATGAAGCAATAAAACGGCTAGTCATTTAGGTGGTTAGTCGTTTTGTTATTGAAGTTAACTAGAGCATTATTCATGAATAAAATTTTAGTCAATGCCAGTTTTTTGTTGGCGTTTATCTTGGTCACATTCGGCGTAAAAGCAGAAAATTATCAGCAAACAAAGCAGCAAGCAAAGCAGCAACTCAAGCAGAAACCCAATATTATTGTTATTTTGGCAGACGATTTAGGTTATGCCGGTTTAAGCAGTTTTGGCGGGCAAGGCATCGCCACACCAGAGCTAGATAAACTTGCCGAGCAAGGCATAAAATTGACCAACTTTTACGCCAATAGCACAGTGTGCTCGCCTACACGCACCGCACTTTTATCTGGGCGTTACCAACAACGGGTTGGCTTAGATCATATCTATTTTCATTGTGAAGCCGATAAAGGTTTTGACGCACAAACTAATCCCACCATGGCAAAAATACTTAAAAATGCTGGTTACACCACAGGTATATTTGGTAAGTGGCACCTTGGTGCTAGTGAAAAATTTCAACCCAAAGCACATGGTTTTGATGAGTTTACTGGTTTTTTAGATGGCAATATCGACTTTATTTCAAAACACAATACTGAAAGTGACGTGGACTGGTACAAACATCATCAACCCAATAATGACAAAGGCTATGTAACGGAACTACTTAATGATGCGGTGGTTGAATTTATCGATAAAGCACATGATAAACCATTTTTTGTCTATTTTTCTCAAGCGGCAGTTCATGTGCCAATGCAAGGCCCTAACGATGCGCCGTTAAGAACTGATGATTTTTACACCTACAAAGTAGATAACAAATTACCAAAAGCAGAATACATGCGCCGTTATGCAGATATGTTAACGTCGATGGACCAAGGGGTAGGTCGTATTATGGCGACTTTAAAAAAACACAATATTGAAGACAATACCTTGGTTATTTTTACCTCTGATAACGGTGGCGAGCCCATGGGGGTAAAACACGGCAAGGTTAATGGCGACCTTCGCGGACATAAAGTTACCATGTATGAAGGCGGCCTTAAAGTACCGACGTTAGTGTATTGGCAAGGCAAACTTATTGGGGGGCGAGAAGAAACTCAGCCGATGTTAACCATGGACTTACTGCCGACGATTTTAGATGTGGCTAACATTGATTACAGTGGAAAGCAGACGTTTGACGGGGTTAGCCTTGCCAACCTTTTATTAAAGGGCGAAAAGCTCGCGCAGCGTGATTTGTTTTGGATGCACCGAGAGCGACTAGTCATGCGACGGGGTGATATGAAACTGATTCGCACTAAAGCGGGCAACGAGCTGTTTAACTTGGCAAACGATCCTAATGAAAAAAACAACTTAGCCAAGCTTAGCCAATATCAAGCGTTAATCGCTACCATGACAAAAGCGGGCGATAACTGGCAAAAGGAAACTGCGATTGGCGTACCGGGTGAGCGAATTATTGGCAAGCCGGTAAAAGCAAATTGGCCGTGTAAGCGTAATTTACGGCAGTTTAATGGTGGCAAAAAATATTATTGGCAAGACGGTGAAGCGGTTATTAAGTAGTTTTTTATACAGCAGCTATGAAATACCTCACTATAAATTAATTTGTCAGACTAATGCATTGATAAGGTTTAATTAAAACAGACAAAATTTAAATTATCATTACGGGTTTTCATTGCTAAGCGCTCTTTATTAATAACGCTTAAATAAAAGAATCGGTTAGCAATGAAAAAAAAATTACTTCCTTTAGTTATCTCATGTGTATTAGCAAGTTCATTAACCTCTGGGTTAAGTGTCGCTAAACCTGCGCTCAGCAACACTTCAAATTCTTCATCAGTTTCCAAAGAGATATGGCAAGACGATCGTCAAGCCATGGATACCTTCATCAATGAATTAATGGCAAAAATGACCCTAAAAGAAAAAATAGGGCAACTCGATTTACAAGCCGGCAAAGGGCAGCTAACCGGTTCATACCGTAATAAAAACTATGCGAAACAAATTAAAGCAGGTCATTTAGGGGCAATTTTTAATACCACCGGCGCTAAGCAAACTCGAATGCTGCAAGAAATTGCCGTAGAAGAAACTCGTTTAGGCATTCCGTTATTATTCGGCTACGACACCATTCATGGTTTTAAAACCATCTTTCCATTGTCGTTAGGTGAAGCGGCTTCTTGGGATCTGGAAGCTATAGAAAAAAGTGCCCGCGTATCGGCAAGAGAGTCGGCAGCAGCAGGGCTACATTGGACGTTTGCGCCTATGGTCGATATTTCACGTGATCCGCGCTGGGGTCGAATTTCTGAAGGCGCTGGCGAAGATGTTTATCTAGGTAATCAAGTCGCTCTTGCTCGTGTTAAAGGTTTTCAAGGTGATGACTTATCAAAACCTGACACGGTAATGGCAACAGCGAAACATTTTGCTGTTTATGGCGCAGCAGAAGGTGGGCGTGATTACAATTCTACCGACGTGTCTGAGCGTAGTTTACGCAGTTTATATTTGCCGCCATTTAAAGCCTTAGTTGATGCCGGTGTTGCTACCATTATGACTGCATTTAACGATCTTAATGGCGTGCCTGCGACAGGAAATGATTATTTACTAAATGATATTTTGCGCGATGAATGGGGCTTTGAAGGTTTTGTGGTTACTGATTATACCGCGGTGGAAGAAATGGTTGATCACGGTTTTGCTAAAGACAGCAAACACGCGGCCGAACTTGCACTAAACGCTGGCGCAGATATGGATATGGTAGGGCAAAACTATTTCAAACATTTAGAAGCTTCAGTTAAAGAAGGCAAGGTATCAATTGAGACTATCGATAAGTCAGTACGACGTATTTTAGCAATGAAATATCGATTAGGGTTATTTGAAGACCCTTATCGCTACTCAAATGAAGCAAACGAAAAACGTGAAACCTTAAGCAAAGAAAACCTAGCCGCTGCGCGTGATGTGGCGAGAAAATCGATGGTTTTACTTAAAAACGACAATCAAACCTTACCTTTAGCCGCAGATTTAACGTCAATCGCATTAATTGGACCGTTAGCTGACAGTAAAGCCGACATGATTGGCTCTTGGGCGGGGCGAGGCGACAGAAAAAAACAACCGGTTACTGTACTAGAAGGCTTGCAAGCTAAGCTTGGTGACAAGGTTAAAATTAATTACGCTAAAGGGGCGAGTTATAACTACAAAGGCAATACCAATAAAGGCTTTGGCGCGGCTATGGTTGCTGCTAAAAAATCTGACGTGATTGTTGCTGTAATGGGTGAAAGTGAAAAAATGACTGGCGAAGCTTCGAGCCGAACCTCGTTAACCTTACCGGGCAATCAATTGGCATTATTACGTGAACTTAAAAAGCTTCGTAAACCTATCGTCTTGGTGTTAATGAACGGTCGTCCGTTAAATCTTAATTGGGCAGATGAAAAAGCCGATGCCATTTTAGAAACTTGGTATGCCGGCACCATGGGCGGACATGCAATTGCTGATGTATTGGTAGGCGATTACAACCCATCAGGCAAACTGCCTATGTCATTCCCACGTAATGTTGGCCAAATTCCGGTTTATCACAGCATGAAAAATACCGGCAGACCTTTTAGTGAAGATTTAACCGGTGGTGCTAGAAATTACAGCTCGCGTTATGAAAACCTTGAAAACACGCCACTTTATGCTTTTGGTCATGGTTTAAGTTATACCCAGTTTGACTACAGCGATATTGAACTTTCAAGCGATACCATGACAGAAACAAGCACTATTGAGGCCAAAGTTAAGGTGACCAACAGCGGCAATTATGACGGTGAAGAAGTGGTACAGCTTTATATTCAAGATTTGGTTGGCTCGGTAACACGTCCAGTTAAAGAGCTTAAAGGCTTTGAAAAACTGATGATCAAAAAAGGCGAAACGAAAGAAGTTAGCTTTACCATTAGCGCAGACGACTTGGCTTTTTACAGACGAGACATGAGCTACGGCGCAGAGGCAGGTGAATTTAAACTTTATATCGGCACCGCTTCAGACAACACACAGTCGGCTTCGTTTAGCCTAACAGGAAGTTAGTAAATGAGTAAATTATTACGACTTTGTTTACTGTCTGCGACGTTTATTGCGATGTTTGTTGCGCCGTCTCACGGCAAGGACAATTCCAAAACAAACGCGGCCAATAAACCTAATATTATTGTTATTTTAGCGGATGATTTGGGCTATGCCGATGTTGGTTATCACGGCATTAAAGATATTGGCGTAGTAACGCCCAATATTGACCGCCTTGCCACTAATGGCACTTATTTTAGCAATGGTTATGCTATGGCTCCGGTATGTGGTCCATCGCGAGCAGGTTTACTTACTGGGCGTTATCAAAACCGCTTTGGCTTTGAAGATAACCCGGGGGGCGCTTTTAGGCAAAATTCCACAGTTAAACCGGGTATTCCAGCATCAGAAGTAAACCTTGGCGAGCAGTTAAAAAAACAAGGCTATGTTACGGCGTGGATAGGTAAAGATCATCAAGGTAAAGAAGATGAATTTCACCCTAACAATCGCGGCTTTGATCATTTCTTTGGTTTTATTAATGGCGCAGCCAGCTATTACGCAGAAAAAAGTAAAGTGCAGATCTTGCAAAAAAATAAACAACCTGTGCTTGAAAAAGAATACTTAACCGATGCGTTTGCCCGTGAAGCTGTCGCTTTTATTCAAAACAATACACAACAACCATTTTTCTTGTATTTGCCTTTTAATGCCGTACACGGTCCGCTGCAAGCGAAACCGGATGACTTAAAACGTTTTGCCGATATTAAAGAAGAAAAACGCCGCATTATGTTAGCGATGAATTACGCTATGGATCGCGCTATTGGCGAGGTTTATAGCACGCTCGAGCAAAACCAGTTATTAGAAAATACCTTGATTGTTTTTTACAGCGACAATGGCGGAAAACCTATCAAAGGCACTGCCGGTAATGCTTCGTTAAATACGCCGCTTAATGGCACTAAAGGCACTTTAATGGAAGGGGGCATTCGCGTGCCGTTTTTAATGCATTGGCCTGAGAAAATTGCAAAAAATAAACAAGTGGATTTTCCGGTGGCGGCAATTGATATTTTTCCAACCGTACTTGCTGCTGTCGATGATGAAGTTAAGCCGACTAATACGCTTGATGGCATTAATTTATTGCCTTATTTAACCAAAACGACTGATACCGCTAACACAGCTAATACAAGTAAAACGCCAAAAGCGAGATATTTATATTGGCGCTTTTTATACCAGTGGGCGATTAGGGATGAAGAGTGGAAGCTAGTTAAGCTTAAAGGCGTTAAACAGCCCAAGCTTTATCATTTAGCAACAGACATGTCAGAGAAAAAAGACGTGTATCAGCAATATCCATTAGTGGCGAAAAAATTAACTCAGCAATATCAAACCTGGTCTGCGAGCATGATAAAACCGCAATGGAGCTGGCAAAAGCGCTTTGGTGGTCCGCATATTGTTGCACAGCCTGATAAGAAAAAACGCAATAAAGCACGATCAATTAAGTCAACTAGTACAACTAAAACAACCTATATAAAAAAGACAACGAATACCGCTGACTAAAGTTTGCATTTAACGCGTTATAAATAAAGGAAAATAAATGAAAAAAATAATGGTTAAACCCTTAATTGCGTTTTGTGCGTTATGTGCGTTTAGTAGCGCAAGCCAAGCAAACGTAGCAATAAATAACACAGATACTGAAGTAAAACAGCAGCCTAATATTCTGTTTATTATGTCTGATGATCATGCATTTCAAGCGCTTAGTGCTTATGGTCACCCAGTATCTAAACTAGCGCCGACACCTAACTTAGATCGCATTGCTCAAAATGGTATGCGTTTTAATAAAGGTTTTGTCACTAATTCATTGTGCGGTCCAAGCCGTGCGGCGATGTTAACCGGTAAGTTTGGTCATAAAAATGGCTTTTCTTATAACGGTCAAAAATTTGATGGAAGTCAGCCAACATGGCCAAAAATGCTAAAGCAGTCGGGTTATCAAACGGCGGTGATCGGCAAATGGCATATCGGTAAAACACCAAAAGGCTTAGAGTTTGATTATTGGAAAGTGCTTAATGATCAAGGGGAGTATTACAATCCCGATTTTATTACGCAAACCGGCGTTGAGAAAAAGGTGGAAGGTTATGCCACCGACTTGGTTACAGAGTACAGCATTCAGTGGCTTGATAAGCAGCGTGATAAAAGCAAACCTTTTGCTTTATTAATGCATCATAAAGCGCCTCACCGTAACTGGATGCCGGCACTGCGTCATTTAACTCAATACGAAAATACGCATTTCCCAGTGCCAGATAACTACTTTGACGATTACCAAGGTCGACCGGCTGCAGCGCAGCAAAAACTTAATATTTATCGCGATATGTACGAAGGTCACGATTTAAAAATGACCAAGTCGGCAAATTCAAACGAACTACGTTACGACCGCTGGCCAGATCACTTTGCTCGATTAACAAAAGCGCAACGCGACACTTGGAACGCTGCTTATAAAAAACGTAATGACGATATGAATAATGCCAATTTCAACGATAAGGAAATGGCGTTATGGAAATACCAGCGCTACATGCAAGACTACCTTGCCACCATATCAGCGGTTGATGAAAGCATTGGTGAAGTGCTTAATTATTTAGAAGCCAATGGCTTATCAGATAATACCTTAGTGGTGTATACCTCAGATCAGGGGTTCTACTTAGGCGAACATGGTTGGTTTGATAAACGCTTTATGTATGAAGAGTCGATGCGTACGCCATTATTGATGCAATTTCCTGGCAAAATTCCAGCAGGCTCTGTATCTGAAGAATTAGTACAAAATATTGACTTTGCCCCGACATTTCTAGCTTATGCAGGCTTAGACATTCCGAGCGATATTCAAGGTGAATCTCTATTGCCTATTTTACAAGGCAAACCGGTTGAGAATTGGCGACAATCACTTTATTACCATTATTATGAATATCCGGGTTTTCACTCAGTAAAACGTCACTTTGGCGTGAGAGATCAACGCTTTAAGTTGATTCATTTTTACAACGATATCGACCAATGGGAATTTTATGATTTAGAAAAAGATCCAAGTGAAATGAACAACGCCATTAATAATCCCGAATATAAGCAAGAAGTTGTGCGGATGAAGGCAGAGCTTACTCGGTTGATGACTTTATACGAAGAGCCCGATTATGCGACTTGGAAAGACGCCAAATTAAAAAAAGGAAAACGCTGGAAAACAGGCGGTAAAAAAAGAAAGAAAAACGGTGATGCCAAAAGCGCCGAATAATCAACAATAAGCAGTGACCCGTTAGCTAAATCTAGTTAATAAGGGCACTGCTTTTTTATTGCTTGATTTAACACACAATACGAGAGCAACAATGACCCAATTAAAACTACTATTTAAAATTTTATTTATCGCTTTATTGGTGAATGTATTTTGCGCCAATTTTGTCATCGCATCGGTATTTCCAAGTGAAATAAACGCCCAAAATATTGAAGGCGCTAAAAAAAGGAATATTGTTTTTATCTTAACCGATGATCATAGATACGATGCCATGGGTTTTACTGGTCATCCATTTATGAAAACGCCACACCTTGATACGATAGCCAATGAAGGGGTTTATTTAAAAAATGCGTTTGTTACTACCTCGTTATGCTCACCTAGTCGCGCCTCAATCCTAACCGGGCTTTATACCCATAAACATCGAGTGATCGACAATAATCGCCTTGAACAAAAAGGCACTGTCTATTTTCCACAATATTTGCAGCAACAAGGTTACAGCACCGGTTTTATTGGCAAATGGCATATGGGACGCCACAGTGATGAAAAACGACAAGGCTTTGATCATTGGGTAAGTTTTGCCGGTCAAGGTCATTATTTACCACCTAGCCCAGAGTACACCTTAAATGTGAACGGCAAACGTGTCACACAAAAAGGTTATATCACCGATGAATTAACCGATTACGCGATTGATTGGATGGAGCAACAAAGCAAAACAGACAAGCCCTTTATGCTGTATTTGTCGCATAAAGCGGTGCATGCAAACTTTACCCCTGCCAAGCGCCATCAGGGCATGTATGACAATTTAGTCTCTTTGCCGGTAGTGCATAAACAACAAGATTATCAAAAAAATACCCCACGTTGGCTACGTGATCAGCGAAATAGCTGGCATGGCGTTGACTTTCCCTACCATAGCGAAGTCGATATTAAACAATATTATCAAAATTATACCGAAGCATTTGCCGCGGTTGATGACAGCATAGGTCGGGTTAAAGCCCAGCTGAAGAAGATGGGCATTTATGATGAAACCTTAATTATCTATATGGGTGATAACGGTTTTATGTTTGGTGAGCATGGCTTGATAGATAAACGCGTGGCTTATGAAACGTCTATCCGTGTGCCGATGTTAATGCAATGTCCTGAGCTTTTTGAAGGCGGCAAAACGGTCGAACAAGTGGTCGCAAATATTGATATTGGTCCGACGATTTTAGAAGCGGCAGGAGTGAAAACGCCTGAGCATATGGACGGAAAAAGTTTTATTGCCTTAGCACAAAATAAAAAAATTCAATGGCGAGATTACTTTTTATACGTTTATTACTGGGAGAAAAACTTTCCTCAATCACCAACTGTATTTGCACTAAGAGGGGATAGATACAAATACATTACTTACTACGGGTTATGGGATACCGACGAATTGTACGATTTAGCAAATGATCCCGGTGAAACTACAAACTTAATTGCGCAGCCGCAATACCAAGAGGTGATTAACACCATGGAAAATCGTTTATACGCGATGTTAAGCGACGAAGGTGGCATGGAAATACCGATGAATAAGCCAGCAGGTCAATTCCGCAATTTACGCTATTCAAAACGTGCCGGCGATAACGCGGCTGATTTTCCAAACAATACGGTGGTCGCTAAGCCAATTAATAAAAATGCCCATTAATCGAGTGACTGAATCTAGGCAAATTAACGCGATGTACAAGGTGTTGATTTGCCCAATTACTAAAAACTAAAAACTAAAAACTAAAAACTAAAAAATAATAAAGGAAAATTATTTTAATAAAAACAGGATGATAACGAGCAGTTGTTAAATAGCTCTTACTAGGGTCTGTTGATCTTTCGAGGTTGAATTTTGTTCAACGTAAACGCTTTTTGTTCAAGGCGTGAACAACACCGCATGGTTGTTCCATGTAAGTTGTGAACAACGATGAAGAAATAGCGTTTAGTTGAACCCCAAGGGCAGCGTTTCTAG